>NZ_FNDM01000002.1:164883-582932 GCF_900100505.1 Bacillus sp. cl96 | reverse complement strand
GCTGTTTTTTCCAAACAGAAATCGTTGAAGGGGCAGGAATATTAAAGATAGCTGCCGTCTCAAATAAGGACATACCGTTTTCAATCATAAAGTTTAGTACGTCTAGTTTAAATTGTTGTGTGTAATTTGTACATCGTTTTAGAAAAGCTTCCAGACCATTCTGTTTATATTGGTTTACCCAATTCAAAATGATTGTGTCACTTATACCGAGCGATCTACCCATTTCTCGATAACTTTCATTTCCGTTCAAATAACGTAGAACGATTTGTATTTTTTCATCAGCTGTAAATTTAGCCATAGAAAAACTGCACCCCCAATTGTTAGGCTGTGTCTAACAATTGGGGTGCAGTTCATTTTACACAGCTCTTTTTTTATTTTAGTGATCTAATTCAATAAGTAAATCACCCGTTTGAATCGCATCACCATCGTTAACATATACTTTCTTCACTTTACCATTGAACGGCGCTTGAACTGTCGTTTCCATTTTCATCGCTTCTGTAATTGCCATAGAATCGCCTTTTTTCACTTCATCGCCTTCTTTTACAACTACTTTAATTACCGTTCCTGGCATCGTTGCACTAATATGATTTGGATTCTCACGGTTTCCTTTCACACGTTGTGCAACTGTTGCTTTTACACTCTCGTCTTTCACGATAATTTCACGTGGTTGACCGTTAAATTCCAAGTAAAGGACACGATTTCCATCCGGCTGAGGTTCTCCAATTGATACTAGTTTAACCATCAATGTTTTACCCTGTTCAATTTCTACATCAATTTCTTCACCTAGTCTCATACCATAGAAGAACGTCGGTGTATCAAGTACAGATACATTTCCATAAAGCTCAGCAACTTTTTCATAATCCATAAATACTTTTGGATATAAAGCATATGCAACTACATCAAAAATCGTTACTTCGCGTCCAAGTTTATGGAATAATTCTTCTTTTAACGCTTCGAAATCTACTGGCTCTAGTAATTCACCTGGTCTTACTGTTAATGGCTCTTTCCCTTTTAAAATAATCTTTTGTAATTCTTTCGGGAAACCACCGTACGGTTGACCTAAATCACCAGAGAACATTTCAACAACAGATCCTGGGAAGTCCATAGCATGTCCACGCTCTAAAACATCTTGTTCTGTCAGATGGTTTTGAACCATAAATAATGCCATATCACCAACAACTTTTGATGATGGCGTTACTTTTACAATATCTCCAAACATGTCATTCACACGGCGGTACATTACTTTCACTTCATCGAAGCGATCTCCTAAACCAACCGCCTTCGCTTGTTGCTGAAGATTACTATACTGCCCACCCGGCATTTCATGCATATATACCTCTGTATGAGGCGCATTCATACCACTTTCAAACGGTGCATAGTATTTGCGTACATCTTCCCAATAATGAGATAGTTTTTCTAAAGAATCTATATTAACATCTGGTTGTCTTTCGTTTCCACCTAATGCATAGTATAGCGTGTTCGCACTTGGTTGTGACGTTTGACCAGCCATAGAACTCACTGCTACATCGACGATATCAACACCCGCTTCAATTGCCTTCGTATACGTTAATATACCATTTCCACTCGTATCGTGCGTGTGCAGATGAATTGGAATCGACACTGTCTCTTTTAATGCAGAAACTAAATCATATGCTGCATTTGGTTTTAATAAGCCCGCCATATCTTTAATACCTAAAATGTGAGCTCCTGATGCTTCTAACTCTTTTGCTAAATTTTTATAGTAATTTAAATCATATTTACTACGCAGTGGATCATGGATATCCCCTGTGTAGCACATTGTTGCTTCTGCAATTTTACCAGTGTCTCGTACAGCGTCAATTGCAACTCTCATGCCTTCCACCCAGTTTAAGCTATCAAAAATACGGAATACATCAATGCCTGCTTGAGCAGAACATTCCACAAATTTTTGAATTAAATTATCTGGATAGTTTTTGTATCCAACTGCGTTTGAAGAACGAAGTAACATTTGGAATAAAACGTTCGGCATTTTTTCACGAAGATCTAGTAATCGTTCCCATGGATCTTCTTTTAAGAAACGATACGCAACATCAAACGTTGCACCGCCCCACATTTCCGCTGAGAATAGGTTCGGTAACATTCTCGCTGTTGGCTCCGCAATTTGATGTAAATCTTTTGTACGAATACGAGTTGCAAGTAATGACTGGTGTGCATCACGGAATGTTGTATCCGTTAAAAGTACACGTTTTTGATCCTGTACCCATTTTACTAATCCGTCCGCTCCACGCTCGTCCAAAATTTGTTTCGTTCCATTTTGGATTGGCTCTGAATGTTTTAAACATGGAATACGAGCATCTGGGAATATTGGTTTTTCTTTTTTACCTACTCCTGGGAAACCATTTACTGTTACTGTACCAATGTAATTTAACATTTTCGTTCCACGGTCTTTACGTTTCGGGAACAAGAACAATTCAGGTGACGCATCGATAAATGAAGTATCATATTCTCCTGATAAGAAGTTTTTATGTTTTACTACATTCTCTAGGAATGGAATATTTGTTTTAATACCACGAATACGGAATTCTTTTAAGTTACGTTCCATTTTTGCAGCAGCTTGCTCAAAAGTAAGTGCCCAAGTTGTAACTTTTACAAGTAAAGAATCGTAGTACGGTGTAATAACTGCACCTTGGAAGCTATTTCCTGTATCAAGACGTACACCAAAACCACCGCCTGATCGATACGCCATAATTTTTCCTGTATCCGGCATAAAATTATTTAGCGGATCTTCAGTTGTTACACGAGATTGAATTGCAAATCCATGTACAACTACTTCCTCTTGCTTCGGAACACCTACCATTTTGCTATGTAATGAATGTCCATCAGCTATTAAAATTTGTGATTGAACAATATCTACTCCCGTAATCATTTCTGTAATCGTATGTTCTACTTGAACACGTGGATTTACTTCAATAAAGTAAAACTCATCATCTTTTACAAGGAATTCTACTGTTCCTGCATTTAAATAATTTACATTTTTCGTTAACTTCACAGCAGCATCACAAATACGCTGACGCAGATCATCTGAAAGTGATACACTCGGTGCAATTTCTACAACTTTTTGATGACGACGTTGTACAGAACAGTCACGCTCGTATAAATGAACAACATTGCCTTCTTCATCTGCTAAAATTTGTACTTCTATATGTTTAGGTTTTTCAACGAATTTTTCGACGTAAACTTCATCATTACCAAAGGCTGCTTTCGCTTCTGATTTCGCTCGATTATATGATTCTCCTAATTCCTCACTAGTACGCACAATACGCATACCACGACCGCCACCCCCAAGGGATGCTTTAATAATAATCGGGTAATCATACTTTTCAGCAAATTTTTCGACTTCTTCTAATGAATTTACTGGACCATCACTACCAGGTATAACTGGAATTTGTGCTAGCTGCGCTTGTGTTCTTGCTTTCACTTTATCTCCAAACATATCTAAATGCTTACTTTTCGGACCGATAAAGATAATTCCTTCTTCTTCACAACGTTTAGCGAATTGAATATTTTCTGACAAGAAACCATATCCAGGGTGGATTGCATCTACATGATTACTTTTTGCAATCTCAATAATGCCTTCAATATCTAGATAAGCATCAATTGGTTTTTTTCCTTCCCCAACTAAATAGGACTCATCGGCTTTATAGCGATGATAAGAACCACTATCCTCTTTAGAATAGATTGCAACTGTTTTTAATCCAAGTTCCGAACAAGCTCGAAACACACGAATTGCAATCTCTCCACGGTTAGCTACCAATACTTTTTGAATACGTTGCAGCTTTGTCATGATTTTCCCCCTCTACTTTCCTACCACTCTAGAGATAAAATATATACACACCTTAAAAAGCGTGAAGTTCTTCACTTTCCACATTATATTATACTTAGAAAGCTTCACTTTATTTTTATCCATCATACCTTATTTTTTAACAAATGATAAGTTTTCTGTGCAATTTGTTTCACAAAAATAGTATAGCATACCTCTTCCTTTTCTAACAACTTAATTGTATATCACATTAAACTAAATGTGATATATTGTTTAACCATAAGATATATTAATACATCACATTTAAAACTACTTAAAAATAAAAACACATCATGCTCTAAAGCACAATGTGTTTTTATTTTACAACTACAAGATGTGGTCCATTTTGTTCTTTTTCTTTCATTAATCCATTCTGTTGTTTCTCTTGTCGTTTCACGTGACTAGCAATATTGAGTAGTATCCCCATCGCAAGTAGATTAGCTAATAAAGAACTACCACCGTAACTGACAAACGGTAATGGTACTCCGGTAAGTGGTATTACTCCAGACATACCACCAACATTAATAAACGTTTGAACTCCAAACAAGCTTGCAATTCCGATAGCTATTAAACTTCCAAATGGATCTGTACACTTTTGTGCGACTCTAAATGATCGAATAATTATAAGCAATAAACAAATCAAAATGATTGCTACGCCTATAAAACCAAGTTCTTCCGATATAATTGCCATAATAAAATCCGTTTGTGGTTCTGGTAAATAACCATACTTTTGCACACTATTTCCTAATCCCCTACCATTAAGCCCTCCAGAAGCAATTCCAATAAATGAATTCACCAATTGGAATCCATCCTTTTGAGGATCATTAAACGGATCAAGGAAAACAGAAAAACGTGCCTTTTGATATGGATTTAATGCATAATTGCCAAGAAGATATAGTGCCGGAATCCATACTATAGAAGTTAAAGCAATTCGTTTAATCCATAAGTTAACCTGTACTCCCGAACAAAGGAACATAATTCCTACTGTTCCTGCAATTAACAAATCAGTACCTAAATCATTTTGCTTTAATATTAAAAACATGATTATACCAACACCAATGAGTACTGGACCTGACCCTTTGAAAACAGGTGTATTCGTTTCTTGTCTTTTCGCAAAAAAATGAGCTAATATGAGGATAACCGTTATCTTTACAAATTCCGCAGGCTGTATTCCAAATATCCATCCGTTTGCACCGTTTACTGACTTAGTGAAAAAGGCAGCTGCAGCTAATAAAGCAACACTAGCACCGTAACTCCCCAACAAAAAAATTCGTTTTCTCCAAACTTTATATGGGATAGTAGCAATAATTATTAATACTATTGTCCCAACAACTAAAGTAATTAATTGTCTTTTAAAAAAGAAATTTGCTGGTTTATCAAATCGCGAAATCGCAACAATGGAACTAGAACTATATACCATTATTACTCCCAGCACACATAAGATAACAAGAGGAAGTAACAATGAATAATCCATTGATTTCCATACTTTTTTCATTTCATTTCCTCTTTCTGTTTCAATTTAATTATTGTTGTATTCCATATGTACATTGATTCTTCCTGCTTTATTATACAAATAAAAAGCTCAAACTAATTTAGTTTGAGCCCCCTTATTTGAACCCGTTATTGTTGTTTGTTTGTAAATGCTTCATGAAGTGCAGATAACTCACGTTCGAGCTCACCTAACATTGCTTTCCCTTGTTCTTCTGCAATAAGACCAAGGCGAACTGCAAAATCGACCTCGCGGGATAGTCCAAACATTTGTGTGTCTAACACTTCTTCATATAATGGACATTGCGGCATTGTAAGATGGTCCATTTGCACCTTAATAAGTCTTAAAATCTTCTCTGCATCCGCTTGTAGAAGGGCTAGTGCCTTTTCCTGATGATTTGCTACTGTCTCAGACGCCAAATTGATTCCCTCCGTTTCCGTCCTACTCTCCTCTATCCTATCTATTAATATTAGCGATAGTTTTAATAAATTGCAATAGAAACATTTTTTGTGACAACAGTGTCTAATACTATTATACTGAAAAGTGGGAGTATAACACAAATGGGGGAACAACAATGAGCGAAATTTTATTTATTAACGGAAAAGTACGTTTTCCAATCACTATTGATCCAACTGTTTGGATCTTTGATGATCGAAAAGTAGATTTGACAACTTACTTTGATGAAACTAGAGAAAACACGTCTGAACTAGAAACTTATTTAAAAAACACTTCAGAACATTGGGATCGCGAAATCCGTGATGGTGCCGCTTTTCCTCCAATACAACAAAGTGTGAAGAAATATAAAAAAGAACAGCTGATTACTGGAACATTTGGTATACCATTTCATCCATTCCTTGCTAACGCTGAAATTTTAGAGGACGCTACGCAAGTTGAAATTGAAACGGTAGATCATACAATGACACTTCCATTAGAAACTGTCAAAAATGCTATACTAGGCTTTTCAAAAGAAGGAAAACCATTAAAAGAAGACGGGCCTGTTCATCTCTATTTCAACGATGGATCTAATCAACAAAATCCAATCCGTAACATCCGTAAATTTACAATTATTTAAAGAAAAGGAGTGAGCTTAAGCTCACTCCTTTTTACAATAAATCTGCTGCTAGTTGAGCTAAATTAGATCGCTCCCCTTTAACAAACTTCACATGACCACTAATACGCTGTTCTTTAAACTTCTCTACAACATACGTTAAGCCATTATTATATTCATCTAAATATGGGTGATCAATTTGCTGAGGATCTCCCATCAATACAATCTTACTCTTTTCCCCTACCCTAGTTAATATCGTCTTCACTTCATGCTTTGTTAAATTTTGTGCTTCGTCAATGATAATGAACTGATCTGGAATACTTCTCCCGCGTATATAAGTAAGGGCTTCTACTTCAATCGAACCCATTCCAGCTAAAATAGCATCTAACTCTCCTGGCTTTTTCGTATTAAATAAATACTCTAGGTTATCAAAAATTGGCTGCATCCATGGTCTTAATTTTTCTTCTTTTTCTCCTGGTAAATAACCGATATCTTTTCCGACTGGAACAATTGGTCTTGCCACAAGTAATTTTTTATATAACCCTAAGTCTTCTGTTTGCATAAGTCCCGAAGCTAACGCAAGTAACGTTTTTCCTGTGCCGGCTTTCCCCGTTAACGTTACAAGCGGAATATCTTCACGAAGCAACAATTCTAATCCCATAATTTGCTGCACGTTTCGTGGTCGTATCCCCCACACTTGTTCATTGTGAAAAATAAGTTTCTTTACCTTCTTCCCTAAGTGATCCACAATGCCAAGCGCAGAACTAGAGCCCCCTAATGCATCTTTCATTACTACAAATTGATTTGGGTAAAAAGGATGATTCGCAATTTCAGATAGAGGCAATTCACCTTTCTCATAAAAATAATCCAATTGTTCTTTTGATATATATCCTTCTAAAAAACCAGAATATATATTTTCTACTTCAATTACGCGATCACTTAAATAATCTTCAGCCTTCAAACCAATTGCATCAGCTTTTACCCTTACGAGTACATCTTTACTTACTAAAATAACAGACTTCCCGTCCTCTTTTTCCTGTTCTTCTAAAGATAGATTTTTTGCTACAGCTAAAATTCGATTATCATTTGTTTTTTCTACAAAAATATCTTGTAGTTGCACAAATGAACGATGGTTCAATTCAATACGAAATGTTCCGCCGTTTTCTAGCGGGATACTTTCATGCAGCTTTCCTATTTCACGAAATTTATCTATTAACTTAGATACATAACGAGCGTTTCTTCCTACTTCATCCATATAACGTTTTTTCGAATCAACCTCTTCTAATACAACTGCTGGAATCACTACTTCATTGGTTTCAAATGAAAAAATAGATAAAGGATCCTGCAAAAGTACATTCGTATCTAACACATAAATTTTATCCAACCTGTTACCCCCTGACTCCACTTTTAAATTTGTAGAACAAGGGTTTCATCCATAAAATATGGACGAACCATTGTTATAATTATATGTACCGTGTAAACGAGGTAGAATCGAAAATCATAGTCATTAAACCTTTTATTTATTCTTTATTCATTTCTATTCAATATATTACTTTTTATTATAATTATTAACGTTAAATCACAATAACCGACTACAAAAGTGAATAAACGAATTTCTTATTTAGCATCTTTATAATTCTCTTATCCCTACTAACACTTCGTTATCCAGCTTTTTCGCTGCCCGAAGATCATATGTTTTTTCATATGTTGGTTCAATTGCAAGTTTCGCTCCATAAAACATAACATCACGCACTTCTTGCACCTTTACTTCTATTACAGTTAATTTTAGAGAAATACCTTCCATTCTATCTGTCAAAATTTCACCTGCACCACTTATAGAAAATACGGATTCATTCGCCATTATAGTCAATACCACACCTGTATTATGACGTATATTTTCCACAATACGTGAACGTTGATCTACTGCAAATCGAATACTAGTTTCACTCACTGCATACACCCAAGAAATAGCACTTACGTTAGGAACTTGTTTTTCGAAATCTGTCGTTGCTATCATAACAATACACTCTTTACGCAACGTTTGTACTAAATCCTCTGTTAAGGTAGGCTCTACTACATTCGCCATATTTTCACCTCCAAATATACTTGGTATATCCTTATCATAACTTATTTTTTGAATTGCGAAAATATTATTTTTTCCCACTATTATTCAAAAACATTATACTTCCATGATATACTTATACTGATAGAATTCGTATTGAGGTGACGAAATGAGAGTCAAATGTATGATTTGTGATAAAAAAGATATGTTAGATGATGAAAATCCTATGGCAAAAAAACTGCGTAATCGCCCTATTCATACATATATGTGCATGGAATGTTCGGAACGAATTGCAGAGCGTACAATGGAACGTCATGCAAGTGGTAATTTCCGATTATATCGTGATAAAAAAATCGAAGATGATTGGTAAAATGTAAATAAGTCCTTACTCATATAGATAAGGACTTATTTATATTTTTCTGGTTCACGATTCATCTGATCCAAAAAACAATCAATGGCTTCTAACGGAAACCTTGCAGATTTCCGTTCTCCATTTATTTCATATGTAATTAAATACATTTCCTCGTTCTTTTCGACTTCCACATTTCTTAATTTATGTTCTTCATATACCATATTTTGAAATAACAAATATGTTTCTTTTGCAGCACTATCATCTGGACGTGCTTCCGCAACTGTTTTAATTGTTAACCAATTATATAGTGCATCTTGTACTGAACGCATGAAAACTCCCCTTTCTTATCCTGCTTTTTGTTGTTTCGCTTGACGCAAACGCAGTCTATAAATTCCAAGTACAATTGCCGCTACAACAAGTCCTTCTCCAACAGGTAAAAACACAGCAAAAAAGGTTAATACTGTGCATCCAATTGCTAATGATATGTATATCACAATATTTTTTAGTACAGACAACTTTCTAGCAAACCCTAAATTATAAACGAGAGCACTTAATATAATAATCGTCCCATAAAGTAACCACATTCCTAACTCTGGATTTTCATCTACCTTACACAATTTTGCAAAAAAAGACATCCTTTCTAACACACTCTTCCCCCCCTAGCAGTAAAATGCAATTTTCTTTATACACTTAATACAAGAGTAACTCGCAAAAAAAATACTGTCCACAAAAAAGAGTAAATATTCTAAAAAATAAACAAAATAAAAAAACAACGCCCTTTATAAAGGGCGTTGTTTTTTTATTTTTACGCTTCAACAGATTTCTTTTTCTTAGCAGCTCTTTCGCGCTCACTCTTATCAAGAATCTTTTTACGTAGACGAATTGATTCTGGAGTTACTTCACAGAACTCGTCATCGTTTAAGTACTCTAATGATTCTTCTAAAGTCATTAGGCGTGGTTTCTTCATTGTTGAAGTTTGATCTTTCGTCGCAGAACGAATGTTAGTTTGTTGTTTCATTTTCACAACGTTAACTGTTAAGTCGTTCTCACGAGTGTGTTCTCCGACAATCATACCAGCATATACTTCTGTACCTGGTTCAACGAAGATTACACCACGGTCTTCAACTTGCATAATACCGTATTGTGATGCTTTTCCTGTTTCAAGTGAAACTAGAACACCTTGGCGACGTCCACCAACTTGTCCAGCGTGTACTGGTTGGTAGCAATCGAATGTATGGTTTAAAATACCGTAACCACGAGTTAATGTTAAGAATTCTGTTGTGTAACCAATTAAACCACGTGCTGGAACCATGAAAGTAAGACGAACTTGACCGTTTCCGTTATTCACCATATCTAACATTTCACCTTTACGTGCACCCATAGATTCCATAATAGAACCAGTGTATTCTTCAGGTACATCGATTTGTACGCGCTCTACAGGCTCACATCTTACGCCATCAACTTCTTTAATGATTACTTCTGGCTTAGATACTTGTAATTCATAACCTTCACGACGCATGTTTTCAATTAAGATAGATAAATGTAGTTCCCCACGTCCAGATACGATCCACGCATCAGGAGAATCTGTATTATCTACACGTAAACTTACATCTGTTTCTAATTGTGAACGAAGACGCTCTTCAATTTTACGAGATGTAATGTATTTACCTTCACGACCTGCAAATGGGCTGTTATTTACAAGGAACGTCATTTGTAGTGTTGGCTCATCAATACGTAATAATGGTAACGCATCTTGATGTTCAACTGGACATACTGTTTCACCTACGTTAATGTCTTCCATACCAGAAACGGCTACTAAGTCCCCTGCTTTTGCTTCTTCAATTTCTTGACGTTTTAATCCCATGTAACCGAATAATTTCGTTACGCGGAATTGCTTCACGCTTCCGTCTACTTTCATTAAAGCAACTTGTTGTCCAACCTTCATTGTACCGCGGAATACGCGACCAACTCCAATACGTCCAACGTAGTCGTTGTAATCAAGAAGTGCTACTTGGAATTGAAGTGGCTCTTCGCTGTTATCAATTGGTGCTGGAATATGTTCGATAATTGTATCGAATAATGATTTCATATTCTCTTCTTGATTTGCTGGATTTGAATCTAAGCTTGCTGTTCCGTTCATTGCTGATGCAAATACAACTGGGAACTCTAATTGATCTTCGTTTGCACCAAGCTCAATGAATAAGTCGATTACTTCATCAACTACTTCATCTGGACGAGCGAAGTCACGGTCAATTTTGTTTACAACTACGATTGGAGTTAAGTTTTGCTCAAGAGCTTTCTTTAAAACAAATCGTGTTTGTGGCATACAACCTTCATATGCATCAACAACAAGTAAAACACCATCAACCATTTTCATGATACGTTCTACTTCTCCACCGAAGTCAGCGTGACCAGGTGTATCTAAAATGTTAATTCTTTTATCTTCATAGTGAATCGCTGTATTTTTCGCTAAAATTGTAATACCGCGTTCTCTTTCTAGATCATTTGAATCCATTGCGCGTTCTTCAACGTGTTCGTTCGCACGGAAAGTCCCCGCTTGACGTAATAACTGGTCAACAAGTGTTGTTTTACCATGGTCAACGTGGGCAATAATTGCTATATTACGTAAATCTTGTCGTTTTTTCAACATGTCCAACTCCTAATGTCTTTTTAATCCTTCTCTATTATAAGAGCGAAGGGGATACAATAGCAATTAAAATAAAAGCAAGAATGAAAATATAGTTGTATTCTTACTTTTGTGAAAGTAAAATGAGATTGGAGGGTGAAGAAATGGAACACATTCAATATCGCTTTTTATTAACTGCAATTATCGGTGTTATTTTCTTAATCGGTATCGGCATTATGATTGCTGAAAATAGTCCAATCGGTATTATTATTTGCATTATCGGCACATTTGTTACAGTTGGATACGGTTTTGTAACAAAAAGAAAAATGCGCAAATCACAATAACGCTAAAAAGTAAGAAGCTTATACACAGCCTCTTACTTTTTTTGTTGCTCTCATATAAACGATAACACTTCTTCATACACTCCTGGTTTTGCAACTAACACACTGCTCTTCTCTATGATAGAAAGTGGCGCTCCAGAGAATGTCGTCACCTTACCTCCAACTTCTTCTACAATTATCTGCCCTCCGCCAAAATCCCATGGTGATAATCTCGGCGTTACATATGCATCTATTCTTCCTGTTGCAACGTATACCATCTCTAATGCTGCACAGCCATATGACCTTGTGCCCCTTGCTTTCTTAACAAGTGCCATCATACTTTCCATATTAAGCAATGGATTATCTGTAAGCCATATCGCATTTAAAGCTACAATACCTTGCTCTACAGTTCCTTTTTCCAATGGAGGAATTGATATATCATTACAAAAAGCTCCAGATCCCTTGACTGCATGATATAGCTCATCATGCACTGGATCATATATAAGTCCAATCTTTCCGATACCGTTCTCATAAATCCCAATTGAAATCGCAAAATTTCTTTTTTGATGAACAAAGTTCATCGTGCCGTCAATTGGATCAATTAACCAAACAACCCCGTCAGAAGACGTTATCTCGTCTCCATAACCCTCTTCTCCTAAAATATTATGATTCGGGAATGTTTCTTTAATTTTCCCAATTAAAAACTGTTCTATCTCTCGGTCCATATTTGTAACTAAGTCAGCTGCATTTGATTTTGTTTCTATAATAAGTGCTTTTTTCATTGATGCCATTAAATGCTCTCCTGCATCCCGAATCCACCGTTTGGCGTGTGCATCGATGTCTTTCCATACTTCTTGCATGTTTAAACACTCCGATCTATACTGTTCACAGAAAAAACGAACCCTTTATAAGGTTCGCACCAACTAATTTTTTATACATATACTATTATTACGCTTCTAAACGAATCATTTCAAGTCTTAATACTTCTAACTTTTGTACACACTCTTCTTTTTTCTGGTTATCATCTTCCATCATCGCATCATATAAAGTTGCTAATTCATAATCTAGCTCCAAACGTAGCACCGGTATTCTCTTTTCAGCATCTGTTCTCTTTAACGCATTAATCACCTGTCTCATATTATTTGCCTCCTCCCAATATTCGTCTGCCCTCGGACTAGAATTAATTCAATTTTCTGATTTTTTGTTTTATACTATACTATGTTGGATAAATCATCTATGCAACAAAATTATATTTTTTTATTTAAATTTTTTTGTGCTGTTTTTTTTATGAATAGTACAAGCTATGCTAAAATAAAAGCAAAATAGGAGTTGGAGGAACAATCATGACAATACAAACATTCAAGTCAACTGATTTTGATGTCTTTACAGTTGATGGTCTCGAAGAACGAATGAGTGCAATTAAAACGAACATTCATCCTAAGCTAGAAGCTTTAGGGGAACAATTTGCAGAATACTTATCCAAACAAACTGATGAGAACTTTTTTTATCATGTTGCAAAACACGCACGCCGCAAAGTCAATCCACCAAACGATACTTGGGTTGCTTTTTCAACAAATAAACGAGGATATAAAATGCTACCGCATTTCCAAATCGGCTTATGGGGTACTCATGCCTTCATATACTTTGGTTTAATCTATGAGTGTCCACAAAAAGTTGAGACGGCTCATGCCTTCTTAGAACATTTAAATGATTTAAAAACAAATATTCCAAATGACTTCGTTTGGTCCATTGACCATACTAAACCAAGTGTGAAATTACATAAAACACTTGAAACCGAAGACTTACAAAAGATGATTGAACGATTAGCTACTGTAAAAAAAGCAGAATTATTAGTTGGTATTCATATATCACCAGAGGAGTTTTCAGCAATGACCAACGAACAATTCCTTGCTAAGATTGAATCTACGATGCAATCACTCCTTCCTTTATATGCACTTTGTAATCGATAGTAGAAAACGGACAATTTATATTGTCCGTTTTTAGTTGTTATCACATTATATCACTTCAGTTTTTATTTTTCAAAATATTTTTTACATTTTTACAAGCTTTTGTTCTTCGACTTCTTTTGCCCTTTGAATAGCACGATATATAGAGTATCCACTTACTTCTTGAAATTCTTTATCAATTTTCTTTTCTTCTGCTTTCGATGGAACAATCTCTTTAAAACGACGATATAAACCCAT
The DNA here is from genome assembly GCF_900100505.1 of Bacillus sp. cl96. NCBI lineage: Bacteria > Bacillati > Bacillota > Bacilli > Caryophanales > Bacillaceae > Bacillus > Bacillus sp. cl96. Next base: position 568,993 of record NZ_FNDM01000002.1, on the reverse strand, counting down.
TAACTCTTCTCTTATAATTCCTTTTTCATAAGCTTTCTCAATCGCTTCATAAAACTTCACCATTGTAACCATTTCCTCATTTGACCAATCATAATCTAACGGATATTGATATTCCATTTTGCACCTCATTTATCATTTCTTCTTGTTTCATTATGCTATCTTAAAGAGAATATTTTATTCTTCATTATAGCCACTCTGCATTATACACTATTTATTCATTTTAATGGAATTGTCTTCCTCTATTCATTAGTTGAGGCTAACTATTAAACATACTCACCTTAAAAAGATTTTTTTCTATACATCTATAATTATTGGTGATATAATGCTTTTGTTTTATAGAAAATAAAGTGAAGCTACCATCTCAAAAACGATTTTTTGAATGGCAGAAAAATAAGCCTTATTCTAAAAAGGGCTACACTTTTTTAGAGCAGGATTATATAAAACAAATTACACTAAATATTATGAAGAAGAAGGGGTGTATAGATTGTCCCAATACGAAACACCATTGTTTACCGCTTTAGTTGAGCACAGTAAGCGAAATCCAATTCAATTCCATATTCCTGGTCATAAAAAAGGACAGGGCATGGATCCTACATTTCGCGAATTTATTGGGCATAATGCATTAGCAATTGATTTAATTAATATTGCGCCACTCGATGATTTACATCATCCAAAAGGTATGATTAAAGAAGCACAAGATTTAGCAGCAGCCGCATTCGGTGCAGATCATACTTTCTTTTCTATTCAAGGTACAAGTGGCGCTATTATGACAATGGTGATGAGCGTTTGCGGTCCTGGTGACAAAATCCTAGTACCACGAAACGTGCATAAATCAGTAATGTCAGCTATTATTTTCTCAGGTGCAAAACCGATTTTCATGCATCCTGAAATCGATCCGAAGCTCGGTATTTCTCATGGAATCACAATTCAATCTGTCAAAAAAGCACTTGAAGAGCACTCAGATGCAAAGGGCTTACTTGTTATTAACCCAACGTACTTTGGGTTTGCTGCAGACTTAGAACAGATTGTACAATTAGCACATTCTTATGACATCCCTGTACTAGTCGACGAAGCTCATGGTGTTCATATTCATTTTCACGATGAATTACCTATGTCAGCGATGCAAGCTGGTGCGGATATGGCAGCAACAAGTGTTCACAAATTAGGAGGCTCTTTAACTCAAAGTTCTATTCTTAATGTGAAAGAAGGCTTAGTGAATGTAAAGCATGTCCAATCTATTATTAGCATGCTTACAACCACATCAACTTCTTACATCTTGTTAGCATCCCTTGATGTTGCGAGAAAACGTCTTGCTACAGAAGGAACAGCACTCATAGAACAAACAATACAATTAGCTGAGCATGTTCGTGATGCTATAAATTCTATTGAGCATCTTTACTGTCCTGGAAAAGAAATGTTAGGTACAGATGCTACCTTTAACTATGATCCTACAAAGATAATTGTATCTGTAAAAGATTTAGGTATTACCGGCCACCAAGCTGAAGTATGGCTTAGAGAGCAATATAACATTGAAGTAGAACTCTCAGATCTATACAACATACTATGTCTTATCACTTTGGGAGATACAGAAAGTGATACAAATACACTTATTGCAGCATTACAAGATTTAGCAGCAACATTTAGAAATAGGGCAGATAAAGGTGTTCAAGTACAAGTAGAGATTCCAGAAATTCCAGTGCTAGCACTTTCTCCTCGAGACGCTTTTTATTCGGAAACAGAAGTCATTCCATTTGAAAATGCAGCGGGGCGTATTATAGCTGATTTTGTTATGGTTTATCCGCCAGGGATTCCAATCTTTACTCCGGGGGAAATTATTACACAAGAAAACTTAGAGTATATTCGTAAAAACTTAGAAGCAGGTTTACCTGTACAAGGTCCTGAAGATATGACATTACAAACATTACGTGTTATTAAAGAGTACAAGCCTATCAGTTGATAGGCTTTTTTTTCACCTTTTTTCCTTTTCTTCATACGATACTTAAGAATGTAACGTATAGGTGGGGATACTATTATGATTGTAATAGGCCGTTCTATTGTACATCCTTATATTACAAATGAATACGAGCCATTTGCAGCAGAGAAACAACAAATTTTATCAATAATGGCAGGAAATCAAGAAGTTTATTCCTTCCGAACAGCTGATGAACTCAGCTTTGATCTCAATTTACGAGTTAATATTATTATCTCTGCACTAGAGCTTTTTCAAAGTGGATTTCAGTTTCGTACATTTCAGCAATCCTTTTGCAACCCCCAGTATTGGAAAAGAACGTCTCTTGGAGGATTCGAGCTTCTTCCAAACATACCACCTTCTATTGCCATACAGGATATTTTCAAAAACGGAAAACTATATGGAACTGAATGCGCAACCGCTATGATCATTATTTTTTATAAAGCTTTACTATCATTGTATGAGGAAGAAACTTTCAATCGTCTATTTGCAAACCTTTTACTTTATACATGGGACTACGACCAAGATCTAAGGCTCATAACAAAAAACGGTGGCGATCTTGTTCCAGGTGACCTCGTTTACTTTAAAAACCCACAAGTAAATCCAGCTACGATTGAATGGCAAGGAGAAAATACAATCTATTTAGGAAATTTCTTTTTTTACGGGCATGGCGTAGGTGTAAAAACAAAAGAAGAAATTATTTATTCATTAAATGAACGACGAGTCCCTTACGCTTTTATTTCAGCTTTCTTGACCGATACTATTACCCGTATCGATAGTCGTATAATGAGCCAATACGCTTCTTCTAGTACACCACAGACCTCCATAAGCTTTATTCCGATTAGGGATGATGCAATCGTTGCAACAGTTGGTCATACAACTACAATTTATTAAAAAAGCGCCTACACATGTAGGCGCTTTTTCTTATTATTAAGCTTTTGTATGTTCTTTATGGTCACATTCGCAATGAGATCCACATTTCCCGTATAGTACTGTTGATTTTTCATCTTCAAAATGTCCAATTGTTCCTTCACACACTTGGCATACGATTGTTCCCATTTTCATTTCCCCCTGAGTTTCAATAGTAATCTATTTATTTATCATTAAGCTTTCGCATTATCTTTTCTAGCACAGTCACAATTTGTTCCGCATTTTCCGTAAAGTACCGTCGTTTTCTCATCTTCAAAATGTCCGATTGTTCCTTCACATACTTGGCATACGATTGTTCCCATTTTTCATTTCCCCCCAAGTTTATGGTCCTAAAAACTTTTAGCTGTCCATTTCCTATCAATTATTGGGCTTTTGTATGCTCTGTGTGATCACATCCGCAAGATCCACATTTCCCGTAAAGTACCGTTACTTTCTCATCTTCGAAGTGTGCAATTGTACCTTCACAATCTTGACATACGATTGTTCCCATTTTTCATTTCCCCCTAAGTTTATAATCCCAAAAACTTTTTGTAACCGCTTAACTTTCTGTCTTTATTTTAATATGTTATACTTTTTACGTCAATAGGTTTTTAGTATAACACATTAAATATTTTAAATTTAAATTAGTATGCGATATTCAAATAAAAAACAGCCATATTTATAAGTACGACTGTTTCACATTAATTATTCTTCATATTCCGCATGTAAAGAAGTTGACGGAACTAGAAATTTGAAAAACTGAGCTAACTCCTTTGCTTCCTCTTCTGATCCTAATTTAAAAATCTCCTGTATATATTGAACATTCTCTACATCATCTCGTCCGAGTAAAGTAGACCTTCCTGTTTGCATACAAACAATGAGCGGCTTTCCAAAAAACATATTTGTATAAATAACACCAAAATCATAACGTGTATCATGTGTCATAAACCCTAAAAATCGTACCTTCACACTTTCATGCTCATCATACAATTTTTCAAACATTGGTTTCCACCTTTCTACATCACGTTTCATTAATAGTATATTAAACAAAACATGTAATACTCCTTTTAATTGTCAAAAAATTCAGTAGGATGTAGAATGATAGTATTCTACTAAGTTAGGGGGAACTTATATGCAACACGCCTTTATTACGCTTGTACCGAAATCCAACCAACAATCAGTTTCAATAGATGATATAAAACAACTTTTTCATTATTATAAAACAGTTACTTCTAAAACTGGTGCCCAAATTAATTACACGTATACAAATACCGCTTTTCCTTATGAAATTTTAGATACATCTACAACAACATTAAAACTTCAATCCAATCACGACCGGTATGACTCAATTTATATTGGTGTTGGTATAGAAAATGAACAATCTTTCATCCAAGTTTCTTTACCACCTAATGCAACATTTGGTGACAAAGGGAAAGCAAATGAATTTTGCCGTTTTTTAGCGAAGAAATTAGAAGGAGAGTTACAATTATTTAATGGACGAACAATGTATTTTTATAAACGCTAATTTAAAAAATAGATAATATGATTAAAAATAATATACAATTCGAACATGTAAGAAATAAAGCTTGCTTTCTTACGTGCAATACAAAATATGCTATTACATAGGCTAAATATAGAAATACGAAAAAAAGAATAACTTTATAATGAAACTTATCACCATTCGATAATGTTAATACAGTGGAAAAGCCACTCCATAGTAGTAAATGATAAAATATAACATGTAATATTTTCATGGAACCTTCTCCTTTGACATGCTCTATTTTATTAATATATGGGGGTACGTTTGAATCAATTACATATTATAGGATGATATATATTACCTTTGAAGTAAGTTAAGCCGGAATCATTTGTTAAAGTATTATATATTCATTCGACAAGTACGTTTAAAGACCTTGCAAGTCATTTGATGAAAATAAAAATAGCCCCTCTCTTACAATAAGAGAAGGGCTATTTACATTACTTAAATTATTTTACAATGTGAATTGGCATTCCAAGAGCAACTTCAGCTGCTTCCATTGTGATTTCACCTAATGTTGGGTGAGCATGGATTGTTTGAGCGATATCTTCAGCTGTCATTCCAGCTTCGATAGCTAAACCAATCTCAGAGATAATATCAGAAGCACCTGCACCTGCAACTTGAGCACCTACAAGAAGACCATCTTCTTTACGTGTTACAAGTTGTAAGAAACCGTCAGTGCTGTTTAATGATAATGCACGACCGTTAGCAGCGAATGGGAACTTAGATACAGTTACAGTCATTCCAGCTTCTTCAGCTTGTTTTTTAGTGTAACCAACAGATGCTAATTCTGGATCAGTGAAGCATACTGCAGGAATTCCGATGTAATCGATAGCTGATGCATGGCCACTAATTGCTTCTACAGCTACTTTACCTTCGTAAGAAGCTTTGTGAGCTAATGGTGGTCCAGGAACGATATCACCGATTGCATAGATGTTTGGTACATTTGTACGACATTGCTCATCGATTTCGATGATGCCGCGGTCAGTCATTTTAACTCCAACTTGCTCAAGACCGATTTCTTGAGTGTTTGGACGACGACCTACAGTTACTAATACGTAATCTGCTTCTACAGTTTGGATTTCACCTTTAACTTCAAAGCTAACTTTTACGCCAGTTTCTGTTTCTTCAACGCCTTTAGCCATAGCTTTTGTATGGATATTTACGTTACCTTTTTTCTGTAGAGCACGTTTAACAACAGAGCTCATAGCTTTTTCGAAACCAGCTAAGATTTCGTCGCCAGCTTCTACTACAGTAACTTCTGTACCGAAGTTAGCATATGCAGTACCTAATTCCATACCGATGTAACCGCCGCCGATTACAACAAGTTTTTTAGGAATTTCAGGTAAGCTTAAAGCACCTGTAGAGTTGATAACACGTTTAGAGTATTTGAATCCTGGAATTTCGATTGGTGTAGAACCAGTTGCAAGAACAGCATTTTTAAACGTATAAGTTTGAGCTGCATCTTCAGTCATAACGCGTAATGTATTAGCATCTACGAAGTAAGCTTCACCGCGAATGATTTCAACTTTGTTACCTTTAAGAAGGCCTTCAACACCGCCAGTTAATTTCTTAACTACGCCGTTTTTCCATTCTTGAACTTTTGTAAAGTCAACTTTTACGTTTTCTGCAGTAATACCCATGTCATCAGAATGCATTGCATTCTCATAACGATGACCTGCATTGATTAACGCTTTTGAAGGAATACATCCAACGTTTAAGCATACGCCACCAAGGTTAGCTTTTTCAATGATTGCTACCTTTTGACCTAATTGTGCTGCACGAATTGCCGCAACGTATCCACCAGGACCTGCACCAACAACGACTGTATCTAATTCAATTGGGAAATCTCCTACTACCATTGTTATTACGCCTCCATTACTAATAATTGTGGGTCATTCAATAGACGTTTAATTTGGTTTAACGCTTTTTGAGCAGTTGCACCGTCAATTAAACGATGGTCAAAGCTTAGAGATAATGCTAATACTGGAGCTGCAACGATCTCACCGTTTTTCACAACTGGTTTTTCAGCGATACGGCCGATACCAAGGATTGCTACTTCTGGGTGGTTGATAACTGGAGTGAACCATTGTCCACCTGCAGAACCAATGTTTGTAATTGTGCAAGAAGCACCTTTCATTTCAGCTGGAGCTAGACGACCTTCACGTGCTTTACCAGCAAGATCATTGATCTCGTTAGAGATTGTGAAGATAGACTTACGATCTGTATCTTTAACAACTGGTACTAATAGACCTTTGTCTGTATCAGCTGCGATACCGATATTGAAGTAATGTTTATGAACTACTTCTTGAGATGCATCGTCTAAAGAAGTGTTTAACATTGGGTATTCACGTAATGCAGATGTTAAAGCTTTAACAACGTACGGAAGGTAAGTTAATTTAATACCTTTGTCAGCTGCTACTGCTTTGAACTTCTTACGGTGAGCAACAAGTTCTGTTACATCTACTTCGTCCATTAATGTTACGTGAGGAGCTGTGTGTTTAGAGTTAACCATTGCTTTCGCAATCGCTTTACGGATACCACTCATTTTCTCACGAGTTTCTGGATATTCACCAGCTGGGATTGGTTGTGCTTTTGGTGCTTCTTCTTTCGCTGCTGCTGGAGTAGCTTCTACTGCTGCTGGAGCCTCAGTTGCTGCTACAGTTTGTCCACCATTTGCAAATGCATCGATGTCAGCTTTTACGATACGGCCATTCTTACCAGTACCAGCTACTTTATGAATGTCTACACCTTTTTCACGAGCGTATTTACGAACAGATGGCATAGCGATTACGCGCTCATTTACTACTTCTGCAGTTGCTGCTGGAGTAGCTTCCGCTGCTGGAGCTTCTACTGCTGCTTCTTCAGCTTTTGGAGCTTCATCATGATCGTCACCTTTAAATTTAAGGTTTTCGTATCCAGGAGCATCAAATTTAATTAATGTATCTCCTACGATTGCAACTGTTCCTTCTTCTACAAGTACTTCAAGTACTTTACCTTTAACAGGAGAAGGGATTTCTACTACTGCTTTATCATTTTGTACTTCAAGAAGTACATCGTCTTCGTTTACTTCATCGCCTGGTTTAATAAACCATTTTACGATTTCACCTTCGTGGATACCTTCACCGATATCTGGTAGTTTAAATTCAAATGCCACGGAATTCAGCCCCCTGATTCATTTCATTATTATGGAATATGTACAAAAGAAACCAGCATGTGCTGATTTCTTTTGCACATGAAAAGCTAAAAATTAGAAGTTCATTACTTTGTTTACAGCTTCAACAATATCTTTGTGGTTTGGTAACCATACGCTCTCTGCTTGAGAGAATGGGAATACTGTATCAGCAGCTGCAACACGTACAACTGGAGCTTCTAAGTTTAAGATTGCACGGTCGTTAATTTCCGCTACAACGTTAGCTGCAATACCAGCTTGTTTTTGAGCTTCTTGAACTACAACTACGCGACCTGTTTTTTCAACAGAAGCGATGATTGTTTCGATATCTAATGGTTGAACTGTACGTAAGTCAACAACCTCTAAAGAGATACCTTCTTTTTCAAGTTCTTCAGCAGCTTTTAATGCAGCGTGAACCATAGCACCGTAAGCGATAACAGATACATCTGTACCTTCACGTTTGATATCAGCTTTACCTAAATCAATTGTGTAATCACCTTCTGGTACCTCTTGACGGAATGAACGGTACAATTTCATATGCTCTAAGTAGATAACTGGATCGTTGTCACGAATCGCAGAGATTAAAAGACCTTTAGCATCGTATGGAGTAGATGGAATAACAACTTTTAGACCAGGTTGTTGAGCCACTAATCCTTCTAAGCTATCAGCATGAAGTTCAGGAGTATGAACACCACCACCGAATGGAGAACGAACTGTTACTGGAGCAGTCCAACGTCCACCAGAACGGTAACGCATACGAGCTAATTGACCAGAAATTGAATCCATTACTTCATAAACGAAACCGAAGAATTGGATTTCTGGAACTGGACGGAATCCTTCAAGTGCAAGACCAACTGCAAGTCCACCAATACCAGACTCTGCAAGTGGAGTATCCATTACACGATCTTCACCAAATTCAGCTTGTAAACCTTCAGTAGCACGGAATACACCGCCGTTTACACCAACGTCTTCACCAAATACAAGTACGTTAGGGTCATTTTTCATTTCAACGCGTAAAGCATCAGTGATTGCTTGAATCATTGTCATTTGAGCCATGGCTTACTTCGACTCCTTTTCTTTGTAGATTTCATATTGTTCAGCTAAGTTGTAAGGCATTTTTTCGTACATGATTTCCATTAAATCAGTTACTTTTTGTTTTGGAGCTTGGTCAGCCTTAGCAATTGCTTGTTTGATATCTTCTTTTGCTTCTTCGATTACTGTCTCTTCAACTTCTTGAGACCATAGGCCTTTAGCTTCTAAGAACTTACGGAAGCGTACGATTGGGTCTTTTTGTTCCCATTCGTTTTCGATATCTTTTGTACGGTAACGAGTTGGGTCATCACCAGCCATTGTATGTGGACCGTAACGGAATGTTAAAGTCTCGATTAAAGTAGGGCCTTCGCCATTTACTGCGCGCTCACGAGCGAAAGCAGTTGCTGCGTATACAGCTAATGGATCCATACCGTCTACTTGAATTCCGTAAATACCTGCTGCTACTGCTTTTTGTGCTACAGTTTTAGCTGCAGATTGCTTTTCTACTGGAGTAGAGATTGCATAACGGTTGTTTTGAACAACGAAGATTGCTGGAGCTTTGAATGCACCTGCAAAGTTCATACCTTCGTAGAAGTCACCTTGTGAAGCACCACCGTCACCAGTGTAAGTAATTGCAACAGATTTTTTACCACGTAGTTTCATACCTAACGCAACACCAGCAGTTTGGATGATTTGCGCACCGATAATGATCTGTGGAGCTAATGCATTTACATTCTCAGGCATTTGGTTACCCATGAAGTGTCCACGAGAGAATAAGAATGCTTGGTATAATGGTAATCCGTGCCATACTAATTGTGGTACATCACGGTATCCTGGTAAGATGAAGTCTTCTGCTTCAAGTGCGAAATGACTTGCTAATTGAGAAGCTTCTTGTCCAGCTGTAGGTGCGTAGAAACCTAAACGTCCTTGACGGTTTAAAGAAATAGAACGTTGATCTAATACGCGAGTATACACCATACGACGCATTAATTCTTTTAATTGATCATCAGATAATTCAGGCATAGCTGCTTCATTCACAACTTCACCGTTTTCATTTAAAATTTGTAATGTTTCAAATTGAGCTGCGATAGCTTTCATTTGCTCATCAACATTAAATAGGGTCTTTTTTGTTTTAGTACCCATTCCGTTCACCTCTTCCTCTCTTGAACCATATTCTGAAACGCTTTCACTGGCTATTTTCCAGTTTAAAAAGCGCAACGATGTAAACCAACATGTTTGTATGTCGGTTGAGAATAATTTTGTGTACCTAACAATCTGTACTAATGTTTTTTCAGAAACATATTAATACAATCTTGATCACGTTTTTTAGTTTACAACTATTCTAATTACGATGTCAATTACTTTGAATACGTTTTTTTATAAATAATATGCAGGTTTCTACTACACAAACGTGTTTTTATTTTTTACATCTGTATTAGTAAGCATTGACCTACTGTTATATTATTCCCTTTTTCACTTATTTTTTCTCTTAGAATAATATGTAAACGATTTAATTCTCTTTAGTTTTTCTCTCTTCGTAACAAAAATATACAAACTACTCTTCCTTTTTTAGGTAAATACCTATACATTTCTACCCTCTCTTCCATACATTATAGTAACCGCAGTATTAGCGGGAAATGATAAAGGAGGTCATCTCATGTACGGATACTCATATTGCTATCCAACTTGTTCATATCCTTCCTACGGTTATGGCGGTTCTTGTGGCGGGTCTGGACGCGGCTTCGCCTTAATCGTTGTGTTGTTTATTCTTTTAATTATCGTTGGTGCTGCTTGCATTCGCTAATTGTAAAACGAAACAACTATGGAAAGAAAAAGACGGCTTTGCCGTCTTTTTCTGTTTATCACATACATAACTACTCTATAATAGAACGATTTTCAAAATGCCTTCCCTTTCTTGCCGATGACTTTTTCCATCTCCTTTGGTAGACTAAAGAGGAAAGGAGAGATTACATATGCTTACAATGAAAGATGTTATTCGCGAAGGAGATCCTATTTTGCGCAACGTTGCAGAAGAGGTGTCCTTACCGGCAAGCGAAGAAGATACAACTACCTTAAAAGAAATGATTGAATTCGTAATAAATAGCCAAGATCCTGAAATGGCTGAAAAATATAGTTTACGCCCTGGAATCGGATTAGCGGCTCCGCAAATCGGTGTTTCAAAAAAAATGATTGCAGTTCATGTAACCGATGCGGATGGTACATTATATAGCCATGCATTATTCAATCCAAAAATCATTAGCCATTCTGTTGAACGTACATATTTACAGGGTGGTGAAGGCTGTCTATCTGTAGACCGCGAAGTACCTGGTTATGTTCCTCGTTATACAAGAATTACAGTAAAAGCAACTTCTATTAACGGAGAAGAAGTAAAATTACGTTTAAAAGGTTTACCAGCAATCGTATTTCAGCACGAGATTGACCATTTAAATGGCGTTATGTTCTATGACCATATCAATAAAGAAAATCCTTTTGCCGCTCCTGATGATTCCAAACCTCTAGAGCGATAATAATAAAAAGGCGGAAGTTAATCTTCCGCCTTTTTATTATGAAATGGGTTCCATATTCACTTATAGCAATCCAGCCCACTTTAGTCCATGATATATACCGTCTTCATTAACATCCTTTGTCACATGATTTGCAAGTTTTTTCAAGTCTTCATGGCCATTTCCCATCACAATACCTGTGCCAACGGCTTCGATCATTTCTAAATCATTTAAGCCATCTCCAAATGCATACACTTGATCACGATTAAAACCTAACTTTTCAATGTATTTCTCAATTCCTTTTGCCTTAGAACCACCATTCGGAATGATATCCATTGAATATGCATGCCAACGAATAAAATGAAAATCTGGATAATGATTAATAAACTTTTCCTCTTCATTTACTTCACAAAAAAGTAGTGTTTGATAAATATTACGTTCCTCATAAAAATTAGGCTCATATGCTGGATGCTCAAAGTTTAAGCTTCCAAAGCCTTCTTTCACATAATCATGATATTCCACTGATGCTCTCATATCTTGATGGTCAAGATATACAAGTGGATATCCTTCTTGTTTTGCAAACTGAGTAAACTTATGTAAAGCATCTGGATGTAACGGATTATTAAATATTACCTCATCTTCAAAGACAACATATTGTCCATTAAAACTAACATAATTATGTATATCAAGTTCCTTACGAATATCTTCGAACATAAATGGCGCGCGCCCTGTCGCAATTGCTACATGTACACCTTTTTCTTGTAACTGTTTTACTGCATCTCGTGTAGATTGCGGAATTTTTTTATCATGATCTAATAATGTTCCATCAATATCAAAAAAGACAATTTTATCATTCATTTGTCAAAATCCTTTCTGGCACTCTATATTCCTATTTTGAATATCACTTTTCAAATTCTAAAAAAAAGTATAACATATTAAACATCTGTGAAGAAAGCGTTCCCTTTCTGACCTTATTTGTAAACTTTGCATATATATATTAGTAAAACATGTAGATACTTGTTCGGATGAATTTTCTTTTCCATTCTTCCTCATACTATACCTATAACTAACGGCTACTGATCGTTACTATAGAATAACTTTCACTGTATGGGAAAGGACAAGATTCACCATTCACTTTTGTCCTATCTCTTATATCAGAGATAGAGTTTTCACTAGTAATAGGCATGTTTAAAATAAGGAAAGGAAGGAGTAATCATGCTGAAGAAGCTGAAGAAAAAGCTCAAGCGTTATTTAAATGGTCTAGTCCGTAAAAAGACAGTCGCTTAAATTGTGCCCATTTCGGGCTTTTTCTTCATTCTCATTCGAAAAAACATGAAAATCGTGACTGTTTGCTTTATAATAAGTAACAGATAATGCAAAACATAGACAAGGAGAGGTTTTCCAAATGATTTTTAAAGTATTTTATCAAGAAAAATTAACTGAGGTTCCAGTACGTGAAAATACAAAAGTTTTATATTTAGAGGCTACGTCTGAAAAGGATGTTCGTACAAAATTAAATAAGTTCGCATATAATATCGAGTTTGTTCAGTCTGTTACTGGCGCTCATCTTGAATATGAAAAAGAAAACGCTGATTTAACATTAGCGGAAATCGTATAGCGATATGAAATTTCTAAAAAACGACCAAGTTGCTGTATTTGCTCTCGGTGGGCTTGGTGAAATCGGTAAAAATACATACGCTGTTCAATTTCAAGATGAAATTATTATAATTGATGCTGGAATTAAATTTCCAGAGGACGAACTTCTCGGAATCGATTATGTAATACCAGACTACACTTATTTTGTGCGAAACGAAGATAAAATTAAAGGGTTATTCATTACACATGGTCACGAAGATCATATCGGCGGAATCCCTTACCTATTACGTCAAGTGAACATTCCAATTTACGGCGGAAAATTAGCAATTGCACTCATCAAAAACAAATTAGAAGAACACGGCTTACTTCGTAAAGCAAAACTTTACGAGATTCAAGAAGATGACGTTATTAAATTCAAAAAAACGTCTGTATCCTTCTTCCGTACAACTCACAGTATTCCAGATTCGTACGGCGTTGTTGTGAAAACACCTCAAGGTCAAGTTGTTCATACAGGTGACTTCAAATTTGACTTCACACCAGTTGGTGAACCAGCTGATTTAACAAAAATGGCTGAAATCGGTAAAGATGGCGTACTATGTCTATTATCTGATAGTACGAACAGTGAAGTTCCAAACTTTACTATGTCTGAGCGTCGCGTTGGTGATAGCATTCAAGACATTTTCCGTAAAGTAGAAGGACGGATTATATTCGCAACCTTTGCATCAAATATTCACCGCTTACAACAAGTTGTTGAAGCTGCTGTTGAAAACAACCGTAAAGTAGCTGTGTTTGGTCGAAGTATGGAAGCAGCGATTGAAATTGGACAAAACCTTGGTTATATTCGTTGCCCGAAAGATACATTCATAGATGCATCTCAACTAAACCGCTTACCAGCTAATAAAGTTGTTATTTTATGTACAGGTAGTCAAGGTGAACCGATGGCAGCACTTTCACGTATTGCAAACGGTACACACCGCCAAATTCAAATTATTCCTGGAGATACAGTTGTTTTCTCTTCTTCACCAATTCCAGGAAATACAATTAGCGTAAGTCGTACAATTAACATGTTGTACCGCGCTGGCGCTGATGTAATTCATGGGAAACTTTCAAATATCCATACAAGTGGACACGGTGGACAAGAAGAACAAAAGTTAATGTTACGTCTAATTAAACCGAAGTACTTCATGCCAATTCATGGTGAATATCGTATGCAGCGTATGCACATGAACATAGCAAATGATTGTGGCATCCCTGAAGAAAATTGCTTCATTATGGATAATGGCGATGTTCTTGCTTTACGTTCGGATGAAGCTAGCGTAGCTGGAAAAATCCCATCTGGTTCGGTCTACATTGATGGAAACGGTATTGGAGATATTGGCAATATCGTATTACGCGATCGTCGTATCCTTTCTGAAGAAGGACTTGTAATTGTAGTTGTAAGCATTGATATGAAAGAATTTAAAGTTGCAGCAGGACCTGATATCATCTCACGCGGTTTCGTTTACATGCGTGAAAGTAGCGATTTAATCAATGATGCACAAACATTAATTACAACTCATTTAGAAAAAGTAATGGAGCGTAAAACAACACAATGGTCTGAAATTAAAAATGAAATTACAGACACATTAGCTCCATTCCTATATGAGAAAACGAAACGTCGTCCAATGATTTTACCAATCATTATGGAAATATAAGAAAAAGGACAATGCCATGAAGGCATTGTCCTTTTCTTTTCTCTTATCTTAAAAAGTGTTTAAATCGATCCACTTCATCGTCATGACCAATGACAATTAATATATCTCCTGCTTGAATATTCTCCGTAGCTCGAGGGGATACGATAACTTCTTTGCCTCGTTTAATTGCTACAATATTCAATCCAAACTTCGCACGAATATCTAATTCAATTAAAGAGTGCCCATCAATTTTTTTATTCGCAATAATCTCTACAATACTATGCTCATCTGAAAGCTCAAGGTAGTCTAGCACATTGCTTGATGCAATATTATTAGCAATCCTTTTTCCCATATCACGTTCTGGATGCACAATATGATCTGCACCTATTTTACTTAACACTTTTTCATGATAATCATTTTGAGCTTTTACAGTAATATTTTTTACACCCAACTCTTTCAAAATCAAAGTCGTTAAAATACTTGAATTTAAATTATCTCCAATAGCAACGACTACGTGATCAAAATTTCGAATACCAAGGCTTTTTAATACCATCTCATCTGTTGAATCTGCAATTACAGCATGCGAAGCTATATTTGCAAATTCATTAATTTTATCCTCATCTGAATCGATTGCCATTACTTCCATTCCTAATTGAGCTAATTCTCGGCAAATACTTCCACCAAAGCGACCAAGTCCAATGACAGCAAATTCTTTTTCTTTCTCACCCACGGGAATTCCTCCAATAACTTCAAGTACTATTTATTTTCAGTGTAACACACTTTATATGCGTCACAAAAACTGTAATTAGCTCTTATTTTTGTTTTTGTATATAAAAATATTGTTGCAAGTAAAAAGCGATACCAACAAGTAGCATAGCAAATACAAATATATTTCCAAAAGAACTAAATGTTTCAAAAACGAATAATAATGTTTCTTGACCAAAAAAGGCAAATAGAAGCTGTGTGAATGCAAATAACAACGCCCATATGTAATGATGTTGATGGAATAAATAATGCGTTGCACCTAAAAAAGCAATAAACGAAAAGATAAAGATCCACCAATTTTCTAAAAATAGTTGCCAATTAGAAAATTGATATCCATTTACTAATATCGCAATAAGCGCGATAACTACCATAGTCGGCACACTCCAAAATAATGCCCGTCCTCTAAAGAAACGAGTGCCTTTAACATCTCCTTTTTCATGTGCAATATATGTTAGTACTACTGTGCTTATATACAAAACAGAAAGAATTGTTAAAACGATAATAAGCCAAAAATGTAATTGATAATATTCATGCTCTATATTTGTCACGATTGCAGCTAACATGCACGGAATTAACATTCCCGTCCAACCATCTACTTTTCTTTCATTCCAAAAGACCGTATTACCAATCCTTATTCCTAACAACATAAAAATAATGATACCCAATACAAATAACGTAGTTTTATTCCCTACTAAACTCGTTGAAAAAGCAATTAATCCAATAAATAAAAAGAGCACAAACCCATTCATAATTTCTAGTACAGGTGATAAATATCTCTTCACCCATTTGTATGTTTCGTCATATTCATTATTATCTACTAGACGATAGGCATAAAAACTTATCCCAAAATAAACCGCCGCAATAATAACGTACGCATATAAGACGAAACATAAAATCGCACTGCTAATTTGCACGTAATTCCCCACCCTTTTTTCTATGTTTCACATTGATTTTACACACTTTTCATACTAAAAGTAAACATATATAAGTTAGTCAAATAATTAATAATGAGCAGTGGCTAACCCCCCTGCTCATTATTAAAACAGTACAATTAACTTTAATTCTTCCATTTTGTATGTCAATGTCTAAAATCAATCTATACGAGCGTTACTTACACCTCAGAACAAAAAGTTTTTTGGAACCTTCAAGAAAGTGGAAGTTTTATTTTCTATTCCCTTTCCACTTTACATATTGGCTTAAAAATGTAATTGCCTTTTCAATCACTTCTTCGTCTGGTTTTAATTTTGCATGATGTAAACCATATTCTGAATTTACTCCAAGCCAAAACATAAATCCAGGGATTTCTCGAAGCATATAACCAAAATCTTCACCCGTCATTGCCTCAGTACATGTAATAACATTCATATCAGTTTGTTTATGTACAAATTCCATAAACTCTCTCGTTAACTCTTCATGGTTATATACTTGATGATACATTGCTCCGTAATCTATAATCGCCTCACACTGGAAAGAAGCTTCGATACCTGCAACAATTGACTCAATTCTGCTTTTCACACGCTTCATTGATTCCACTGATAATGTTCGAATCGTTCCTTCTAAACGAGATTTTTCTGCAATAATATTTTGAACCGTACCACCAGTAATTTTCCCGATTGTAATTACTGCACTATCAAGAGGATTTACATTGCGACTAATAACGGATTGAAGCTGTGTAACAAGATGACTCGCTGCAACAATCATGTCATTTGCAGTATGTGGATAGGCAGCATGGCCACCTTTCCCTTTTAAATCAATATATAATTCTGAAGTATTGGCAAATAACAGTCCTTCTTTCGTTGCAATTGTCCCCACAGCGTATTCTGGTGCAATATGAAGACCAAGAATTATATTTGGTTTCCATTCTTTTAACTCTTCACTTTCTAACATAGGAAGAGCACCGCCTGGTCCTTCTTCTGCTGGCTGGAATAGAAATACAAGGTCATCATCTATTCTTTCGCTCACAGCTTTCGTTAGAAGGCCTAAACCGATTGTTGTATGTACATCATGGCCACATGCATGCATCATTCCTTCATGAATAGAAGCAAACTCGTATCCAGTTTCCTCTGTAATTGGTAAACCGTCTATATCTGCACGATAACCTATTATTTTTTCGGGATTTTTTCCATTTACTTTAACGATTACACCCGTTTTCCATGTCTTCACTTCCACAAATTCATGAGAAAGTGTTCCTATATAATCTAAAATATACTGTTGTGTTTTCCATTCCTTAAATCCGATTTCTGGAATTCTATGTAGATCTCTACGAATTTGGACAAATTTGCTTACTGTCATTTTTGCACCTCTATCTATAAAAAGCGTAAGAGCCCATTTACGCTCTTACGCTTTTTTTACTTTTTATTTCTCTGGGTTTAATTGACGAAGCTCTTGTTTAATTTCTGTTTTTGCTTTTGTCTTCTCATCAATTTCTTTAATTACACGTGCTGGAGTACCTGCAACAACTGTGTATGGAGGCACATCTTCTGTTACAACAGCTCCCGCTGCTACAACTGCACCTTTACCTACTGTAACACCCTCTAAAACAACTACATTTGCACCGATTACTACATCATCTTCAACGATAACTGGTTTTGCAGAAGGTGGCTCAATAACACCTGCAAGTACAGCACCTGCACCTACGTGACAGTTTTTACCGACTGTTGCACGTCCACCAAGTACTGCGTTCATGTCGATCATAGAACCTTCACCAATTACAGCACCAATGTTAATTGTTGCATTCATCATAATTACAGCGTTGTCACCAATTTCAACATGGTCACGAATAATAGCACCTGGCTCGATGCGAGCTTTAATACCTTTTAAATCAAGCATTGGGATTGCAGAATTACGACGATCGTTTTCTACAACGTAGTCAACGATGTGCTTATTATTCTCATCAAGAATTGTCTTAATTTCAGACCATTCTCCGAATAATACACCTGATTTTTTATTCACAAATGCTTGTACTGTTTCAGGGAATGTTACTTCTTTTAAATCCCCTTTTATGTATACCTTTACAGGAGTTTTCTTTTCACTTTTTTGAATAAACGAAATAATTTCGTTAGCGTCCATCATTTTCATTCTTGTTGCCTCCTAAATCCATTTATAATGTTACTCTACCAAACGAAAGAGCGAGTAGCAAGATAATAATCTTATTTTCCCCTTTGAATTTCTTCTATAATTTCTAAAAATGCTTGTACTTGCTTCAACTGCCTTGCCGAGTCACTTGTTAACAACCATGTTTCTCTCGTCAGTTGAACAGGTGTTTTATACATATTTTCCTGTACTTCCTTTAAAACAGTAGAAGGTAAAAGGGCATAACCTATACCATTTAAAACAAGTTGTTTACATGTTTCAATTTGGTCAACTACAATCGTTCGCTTAGGCGGATTAGAAAATAAACCATACCACCAATTTTGTATTTGTCCATAATAAGTCGAGTCACTTTTAAATTGAATGAACGGCCTATTTGTTTCTTTTAACATCGAAATATCTTTTATTTCTTTATCAACTAAATACAGTTCATCTTCAAATAATTGTTGCTTCTGACCTTTATATTCTTGTGTTCCCCTCAGTATAGCAACATGCACGTCTCCTTCATAAAACTGCTTTTGCACTTCACTACTCCATCCAGTAAACAGCGATATCTTTACAGAAGGATATTTATGCACAAACTTTTTCAAAACAGGAGGGAGCCAATATTGACCAATAACTGATGCAACAGCTATTTTTAACGTTCCATGAGTTTCCGTTCTGAAAACAGCCAGCTCACTTTTTATATCTTCTTCCCTTTGCAACATTTCTTTGGCATAATTTGCAACTTTTTCCCCTTCAGGTGTAATTGTCAATCCTTTTTGTGAGCGAATAAAAAACTTCATTCCCCATTGTTTCTCCATAGATTGTAATCGTTGACTCAGCGCAGGTTGGGAAACAAATAAACGTTCCGCCGCTTTTCTCATATTTGATTCCTGAGCTAACACAACCATCATTTGAAAATCATCAATTTGCAACTTTCTCCCTCTTTCCTTAGCTTCCATACACCTTATTTCAATAAGCTTTTCATCCTTAATTTACCCGAATGCTTTCATTCAGAAAATACAATTGTCCAGCACAAACTTTCCTTATGTTTTATGTCTTTTTAAATATAATACATACACAAGTGATATGCACGAAAAAAAAGTGACTTCTTCGTTTCTATGAAGTCACTTTTTTCACTTTATCGATTATGTTGCCTTACTTTCTTATTCAACAATTTTAAAATAGCCCGACGTGTTAAAATCCCCTCAAAATAGCCTTCTTCATTAACAGCGCAAATAAAAGGATGATCAATTGTCATTTCTAAAGCCTTTGCAAATGAATCGTCTAATTTAAGAACAGGTATATCTTCTTTCATCACCTGCTCTACTTTCATATCATCGAGCCTTTCAAACTCAATACGTTCTAATCCTAACATACCATCTAATATCATGGCAGTACTAATCAAACCATGTAGTTTATACATTGGATCTAAGACAGGTATCGCTGAATATCCAGATTTTACAAGAACGAGTAAAGCATGTTCTAAACTATTTCCAATTTGGACATGAGCTACTTTTTCCGATGAAATCATTAAATCCTTCACAAGAATTTGTTGAAATTCGTCTTTCGGAATACTAATCATATTACATCCCCCATTTTCCCTTTTTCCTGCTTATGTTCACAACTCTATTCACATTTTATGACAGCGTTTTCATATTATTATTTTGTCCTAAATTTATTTCAATAAAAATACAATCACACAGCTATTTTAGCATACCGCACAAAAAAAAGACTACCATTCCGGTAGCGCTTAATACCCTTTATTTTTTAATCTGTAAAATAACCTTGTGATTTTTTTATATTGCATCACATCTGTCTGTTTCAAACCATTCTCAATATCTGTAAGTTCCACAGCTAAAATTTCACTTGCGTAATTTTGCTGAAATAAAATATCTAGTAGTAAACTTTCTTCTTCCTTCGTTAAAACAACTTCCCTTTGCATATACCCCTCTCCTTACACTCGCATCGTTACTCTTATTATATAAAAAATTCAACCTATTTAATAGATGTAATATTCAGTTTTCGTTTAAAGATATGTAACAATCGTACACATACAAAAAATCATTTCGTATATCGATTTGCATAGCTAAACGCCGCATAAGCATCCGGCTTAATTTTTGCAGTTAATCCCATCGCTCGAATTTTTTCTGTCATATCTAAAATAAATTCTTTTGTTAAGCCATCATTCCCAATGTCTAAATGAATTTCCATTATGAATCCAGCCCCATCTTGAGCATAAGGATGCAATAACTCCCATATTGTTTGTATATGAGTAGGCGTAAATAGACATGCGATTTCTTGACTAAACTGCGTTTCTAAATATATTTTCTCACGTAAGGTCGCTGGCTTATCTTTTACTGATTTATGGTGTAAACAACCCCAGGCACCTTTTCCAACACGATGAATATGGATTGCTGTAATAAACCTCGTATCCTTTTGATGCGCTTGCGAGTCTGTCCCAATGGATAATCGATACAAATTTCGCGGATCCTTTTCAATGAAACTACAAATACGGTTAAAGACCATATCAAAATTTAAATGTCTCTCTGAAACATTGTAAAATTTATGTGCACCGTCCACAGAGTCACGTCCTTTCAATTAGACAGACTTTTCGTATTCTCATTGTATGGGACAAAAACTAAAATTATAACTTCCTATCCTTTATTCGTTTCAATATTTCGAATTACAAAGTGACAAACTTGGCACGTATAAATTACATTTTGATTAGATTGAGCCGTTAATACATGAATAATCTCAGCAGAACTTTGACAATTAGGACAAATCACAACTGGTAAACGTTCCATACGATAACCTCCTAGTTATATTTCTCCCGCTATTTGCAAAACCCAGCGATAGTGAGAAGTTTAGCTTCACATATTCACCCGGTTGACGGGACTAATTATCCACATGGATAAGCAAACTTGCACGGATTAAATTTTCATTTTAATACCATTGTAGGAAAAATAAAAAACTTCTATACATTATGCTAGAAAGTAATAGAACTAAAAAAGGTACTGCCATGTGGCAGTACCTTTTTTATATGTATCAAGAAATGATATCGTAAATCTCAATTGCAACCATGTCGATATTATCGAATTGATATACTTGAGGTTTTTCACCTTGTTGATACACTTCTAACTCATACATTTCACTTTTATCGAAAAATTTCACGCTACATTTGCGCTCACCGTTCACTTCAAAATAGCGTTGTGCTACTTCACCGCTTTCAGCTTGTTCTTGTAGACTAACAAGTCGAGTTAAAATTCCTTGGAGTAGAGACATGAAATCTCTCCTTTCTCTGATCTTCCTACCAATAGGTTTTACAGCTATACTCATTCTATCCGTCATAACAGAAAAAATGTTCCACACTCTAGGATAAAGGTTATTGGCCAGAAACTCAACTAAAAATTTGTCGAAATGCGAAGGAAAAAACAGAAAGAACATATTTCTCCTTCATTATTGCGGTTTTTATACTGGAAGAATATAATAAAAAACAGAAAAAAGGAGGAATTACAATGAAAAAAATTGAGGTTTATACACAACCCGATTGTCCGCCATGTGTTATTGTAAAAGAATTTTTGAAGCATAATAACGTTGCATATGAAGAATTTGACGTAAAAAAAGACGCTGCTGCTCGCAATCGTCTTTTAAACGACTATGATTCCTATTCAACTCCAACAGTCGTAATTGATGGCGAAGTAGTTGCAGGTTTTCAAATTGAAAAGTTACAACAACTACTCAATATAGAATAGGAATAGGAATAGGTAAATACCTATTCCTATTCTTATCCCGCTGTTTGTAGGTAGTAAAACTCCCACTAATTAAAAGTTTCACTTTATAATTGTTGCAACCTTTTTATTTCAGTTAAAAGTTCCTGACTTTCATGATATCCTGCTAACTTCCATTTATCTTGATCCCTTTTCAATGTTACAATTTGATATTGTCCACTTTTTGTCCGCTCGTATACATATAAATTTTTATGTTCTTCATCATACGACATTTTCGTTTCTGAATTAAAAGAAAACGGTGCTTCTTTTGCCGGAAGTAAATATTCACCACTTTGTTTATCACTTCTGCTATTTTCATCTGTAAATACTTGAAGGAAATTATCTGTAAAATACGGTGATAACGTCTCTATCATCTTATTCATCGGCAAATGCTTCCCACGAATTGAAAACTGGGTTTCATAGCCTTTTTGTATCGTTGTAAATACTTCTTTCCGATCGACTTCCACTTCCTCTTTTCCTAAAGCAGTCGTAACACTATAACCAACTAGAAAGGCAACACATACAAATAGAACAAGCCATATTCCATATTTCCTCATTTTTTCACCTTCCTTTTAAAAGAACTTGTCTTTGTAGTATTCATTGTAACAATGATTATGCAAAGAAAGGACAGATTTCGTTCGTAAAATCTTTACAACGATAGACAGCATTTTCATCACCATTTTCACTATTACCAATTTATGATAAAAACAAACAAAAAATGCACGAATCTCTTCGTGCATTAAAATAAAACATCTTCTTCATATAAATATTCATAAGATAAATCTATAAATAAAAAGTTGTCATCATCAATCGGGAAAGAAAATGTTCGTACCATTTCTCCCGTTTCAATATCTGCATATAAATCTGAAAGCCTCGCCTTATTCTCAAAACGCATTTTCATTATATTCTCGAGAAAATACGGGCGCCAGCTCCAGTTCTTCATATAATAATCCGGCATCACAATCCATTCTCCATCTTTTTTCATAACATTTCCTGATTGTTGGAAACCATCTTCATTACAAATAAATATACGAAAACTACACTGTGATACACTTTGACTAAATTGTAATAACCAATCATTTATATCTTCATTCTTTTTTTGTTTTGATAAAACATCGCCAATGCGATCGCGTAACATCTCTGTTAAATTATAAATTTTTTGTAACTTCTTCTTTTCATGCTGAATAAACTGATGACATTCATTACCTAGTCGCTCTTTCAAAACATTCGTTTCAATAAAATCAGGTAAACATTCTTTTAAATAATTACCTTGATAATATCTTCCACCGTTCTTCCAAGCATATTGCAGTTGATAAAAAGCATCTATTTCTTCATATAATAAAGTTGCACCAATTCTTCTAGCAAGTAATGATAAAGAATATAAAATATCTTGATAAGATTGTAAAAGTGCTGTTTGCCTCAAGTTCGTTAAATCTACTTTTAAAATATCAGGTGCTAACACGCTAATACGCTCTAAATTACTTGTACCCGTTCCGACTTTATTAATCGAAATTTGAATACCATATGTACGATAATACATAAGCAAATGATTAAATTGCTCTATATCTTCTTTACATTCATGCTCTGTAATCTCTAAAACAATTTGTTTTAAATTTAAACCTTGTTCTTCATACCTCAATAAAAGTTGAAGCAAGCTTTCATCATCATCATTCATTAATACATTAGCATTCCGATGTATAAATAATAATAATTTTTGATCGCTTTCTAAATAACGATTTAAAGCTTTTTCTACTATAATATTATCCGCTTCCAGTTGAAATTCACTTGGAATCGAATCATCGTGAAAGAAAGAAGCTAAACTTTGTATGCCCTCTTCTGTTTGAATACGTCCTACTACTTCATATCCAATTACAGTATGCTCATCAGCACTAAAAATAGCTTGATAATAAGGAAGGACTTTATCCAAGTTACTCATTACATCTAATGCATCTATCAACGTGCTTCCCTCCCTTTACTTTTCAAAAATTATAACATGATATTTACGGAAAAATAATAAAAAATCCCTTCAGTTTTCCTGAAGGGATTAGAGGGGTAAAATGCTAAGGGGAATTAGCAATTCTACTATGAAGAAAAAAGAGGTCTTAAATATAACGTATATATGACCTCTTGTAAACACTTTTCTTTCATATGTCACAATTCCGTCACATTTAACCGTAAAAAAATGAATCAAACATTCATTTTTTTATCCCTTTTAAAATGGATATTGATGTAAATGTTGTCCTCCATCCATTGTCATGCAAGTTCCATTTATGTACGCAGCTTCATCTGAGCATAAATAATAAGCTAGACCAGCGATTTCTTCTGGCGTACCCAGCCTTCCAAGCGGAACACTTTGTATCGTACGCTTAGCCATTTCTTCTGAAATCCATAATTTATCAGCACCGCCCGTACGTTCAATTGGTCCTGGAGCGATAGCGTTAACTCGTATTCCATATTTACGTCCCCACTCAACAGCGAGCGTCTTCGTCATCGCTAATACTCCTGCCTTCGCTGCAGCCGAATGAATAACTCCTGGACCTGCATCCCATGCATATGTTGCTACCATGTTAATGATATTCCCTTTTATACCTTTTTCAATCCAATATTTTCCGACAGCATGGCTACAGTAAAATGTACCGTTTAATACAATATTAATGACCGAATTCCAGCCATTCACGGATAAATCTTCTGCTGGACAAATAAAGTTTCCAGCTGCATTATTTATTAAAACATCAATTCGACCAAACTTCTCATCAATCTGTTCAATCATTTTCTGAATGTCATCCGTATTTCTTACATCCATTTGTACAGGTAATACTTGCCCTGGAAATTGTTCAATTTCCAACTTTGTTTCCTCTAGTTTTTCTTTTGTACGTCCTGTAATAACAACTCGTGCCCCTTCTTTTGCAAAGCGAGTCGCCATTCCTTTTCCCATTCCACTCGATCCACCTGTTATAATAACTACCTTTTCTTTCACATACATCCCCTCCAAAAAAATGAATACACATTCATTTTATCACTTTATTTAATAGAAATCTTTATATTTTTAAACTTTTCTGATATTTTAATGTAAAGAACTTTCTTTTTATTCATTTTTTTCGTAATCTATACTAATTTTTTATTATGTAAAGTATATTTTTAAATAAACTGAAAGGAGATTTGAGTAGCCTGTAAATGGAATAAAAACATTGAGGTATACTCATATTTTTATGACGCACATTACAAGAAGAAATTTTTTAAAAATTGGTATGCGTACTTGTCTCTATTCATTTATAACCAGTGGCATCGGATACTACTATGCTAAATATATAGAACCCCATTTCATTTCTTTTACACAGCACACATTAAAATCACAACTCATCCCAAAAAGTTTTCATGGTATGAAAATTCTTCAATTCAGCGATTTACATCTCGGATACTATTTCTCGCTTCAACATTTATCTCAAGTTGTTTCTAAAATTAATGCTGTAAATCCAGATATTGTCCTTTTTACCGGAGATCTCATTGATAATTATCAAACGTATACTGACACTCCTTTTGTCGCGTCCATTTTAAAAAATATACAAGCCCCCTTCGGTAAATTCGCTATTTATGGTAACCATGATCACGGTGGATATGGAACTGAATACTATGAGCACATCATGCGTGAATCAGGATTTGAACTATTGCTAAATAGTAAAAAAAGAATTCGTCTAATGGATAATAGTGAAATTTCTATTTTCGGTCTCGATGATATACTACTAGGCAAACCAAAAATAGAGAAAACATTACAACATGCACGGCAAAATACTTATAACATCGTTCTTGTTCACGAGCCAGATATCGCGCCGCAAATTTCCAAATATCCAATCAACTTGCAACTTTCTGGTCATAGCCATGGCGGACAAGTACAAATTCCTTTTTTAGGGGCTATTATTACACCATCACTCGCCAAAGACTATATTGAAGGCTTCTATACGATGCAGGATTTAACTCTCTATGTCAATCGAGGCCTCGGAAGAACACGTGTCCCATTTCGTTTCATGTCAAAACCTGAAATCACAATTTTCACACTCCAACATTCGTAATAATTCGCCTATTTTCTTACATATCCTTTCTTGTACGCGCTCATCCATGTTTCGTTTACCATATGATAAAAGTGAGTCCAATAAAGGAGGTATGTTCATGTATCCATATTATCAACCAATTCCAGTCCGTTCAGCACCTATTGGTCCAGTAGGCGACTCACGCTTCTTCCCGTTTTTTGGCGTTCCCTTTCTAGCTGGAATTGCTGGTGGATTGCTCGGCGGAGCATTAGCTTTCGGCCCTCGACCATTTTATCCACCTTATCCACCACCTTTCCCGCCGCCAGCACCTTATCCTTGTTACGGTGGACCATGTCAGCAACCCTACTATTACTAGGTTAAAGTAACGATTCTTTCAAATATTATTCTCTCAACGAGCCATCTCATTACACGCTTATAATAAAACTATTGTTTCTACTCATCCTTCTATTTTTGGAGCATATGAGTAGAAAAAAGTAAAAACCTCTTATGGACATAAGAGGTTTTTACTTTTTTTCATTATTCAGCGTCTGTATTTTGATACGCCATCTTAAACAACTTCACTTGGCTATCAATTTCTTCTGTACTACCATTAATAACATAATAGTAATCACCATCTTTATTTTGTTCACGTGTTTTCACATTATCAGCTAATATAAGCTGTAAAATCGCCTTAATTCGTGCCTTCATTTCAATATCTAATATCGGGAAAGATATTTCCACTCGCTTCTCCATATTTCGCGTCATCAAATCAGCTGAAGATAAATATATTTTCTCCTCCCCATTATGATGGAAATAATAAATACGGCTATGTTCTAAATATCTTCCAACAACACTAACTACACGAATATTTTCACTTACATTTGGAATACCAGGTCGTAGGCAACATGTTCCTCGAACAATGAGCTCTACCTTTACTCCAGCTTGTGATGCTTCGTACATTTTTTTTATTAACGGTTTATCTGTTAATGAATTCATCTTAGCGATAATATATCCATTTCCATATTGCCTATGATAACGGATTTCTTCATCTATTAAATCCATAAATTGCTCTCTTATATCAAATGGAGCAACCGATAAATGATGAAAATGTGGCTTTGTTGTATAACCACTTAAATAATTAAAGAAATTGGTTGCATCGACCCCAAAATCTTTTCTTGATGTAATATATCCAAAATCAGTATATAACTTCGCTGTTGCATCATTATAGTTCCCAGTTCCGAGATGTACGAACCTTTCGATTTTTCCGTTTTTTCTCCTTACAACTAGCGTAATTTTACTATGTGTTTTCAAGTGACTGACACCGTAAATAACATGACAGCCTGCCTGTTCCAATTCTTTAGCCCAGTGAACATTGTTTTCTTCATCAAACCTTGCCTTTAATTCAACTAATACCGTCACTTGTTTTCCCTTTTCAGCCGCTATCTTTAACGCCTGAATAATCGGTGAATCACCACTTACACGATATAACGTTTGTTTAATCGCAAGTACATTCGGATCGTCTGCCGCATCACGGACAAAATCAACTACCGGCTGAAATGATTCAAAAGGATGATGTAATAAAATATCATGCTCAATTGCTTTTTCAAATACATCTTCTTCATCACCTAAATCTTGAGGCGGTTGCGGAATAAGAGCTGGATATACAAGATGTTCATATAAAGGAGCTAGTTTTTTATATAAAGAAAACAAACATGTTAAATCTAATGGGCCATCCATTATATATACATCTTCATCTTTTACTTCCAGAACCTCATATAATAATGCTAATACTCTTTCATCAATGTGTTCTTTCCCAACTTCTAAACGTACAGCAGCCCCCCACTTACGCTTTTTTAATTCTTTTTCAATTACCTTTAATAAATCTCTCGCACCTTCTTCATGAATCGTTAAATCTGCATTGCGTGTAATACGGAAACGAGTAACAGATGATACTGTATATCCCGTAAATAATTTATGAGTAAAGCTACTAATTACGTCTTCTAATAAAATAAATTTATGCTTTTGCCCTTCACTCGGTAAAATTATGAAGCGCTCAAGTAATGAAGGAACTTGCACAATCCCTAACTTCGTCCTGTTTTCTTCTTCTGCTTGCTTCTCATCATATAAAAGAGTAGCCAAATTCAAACTTTTGTTTAATAACATTGGAAATGGGCGATATGCATCAATAGCTACAGGAGTTAACACCGGAAAAATTTGCTCGTCAAAATACTCTTCTATAAATTCTCGCTGCTCTTTCGTCAAATCATTGAATGTTAAACGTTCAATTCCCTCTAACTCAAGCGCTGGTAATACATAATTTTTAAATGTATCATATTGTACTGTCATTAGTGCATGGGCTTTTATCGCAATTTTATTTAATTGCTTTTTCGGTGTTAAGCCAGCTTTATTTTCTGGTTGATTAAATCCAGCACTCACTTGATCCTTTAATCCCGCTACACGTACCATAAAAAATTCATCTAAATTCGAACTAAAAATACTAATAAATTTCAATCTTTCCAAAAGTGGATTATTTGCATCTTGCGCTTCTTGTAAGACACGTTCATTAAATGCTAACCAACTTAACTCTCGATTATTGTAATAAGCTGTATCATTTAAATTTACTGCATTCCCCTTCAATAATTCCATTCTCTTCACACTTCCCCTTGAAACTTTTTTACTATAATTTAGTTAATTTCATTTTATCAAATTACAATATTACAAAGTGTAAATTTTTCGTAAAGACATCCGTACAACCCTAATGTTTTAGTTCAAATAATAAATTAATATTCGTTTTTAATACTCTTTCTAACTGTTTTTTTTGTTTTTCAGCTTGTACTTTTTCTGCTAATGCCGATTGTTCACATAAAACTTTAAACGTTAATCCCTCTTCGCTTTCTGTTATAGATATGGTATCAATAAGCGATCGTTGCCTTACATTTAAAGTAGCTGAAAATTGTAAAACAGCTCCTAACAGGCGGATTTTTTTTTGTTCGCTTTTATCAAACCAACCTTCAAATGGAGATAAATGTTGTTTAAATAACATTTTTGATTTATACGATGCAATAAGCGCTAGCCTTACTCGATCTTTATGCATCATGCCATCAATTGTCTTATTCGCTAATAAATAAAACGTATGTAAACGGCTTGCTTCTTCGTCTATATATTTGCCTATATTAAATACTTTCGCAGCTTGATGGAACACTTCCCAGTCTTTTACTGACATAGAAATAAGCCCTATTTCCTCAAGTTGTTTGCAAATTAGTCTTCCATGTTTAATAAGTTGAATAACAAATTCCATGTCCATTTCGTATTCATGTGATAGTAAATGCAAACTTTCTTCAACTACGTTCGGATAATATGAAATCCCCAAATCTTTTGTCAACTCTTCATAGAAAACACCTTCTCTTAACCCTTTTCTACTTAATACAAATGCCGGTGCCTCTATAACATGAACAAGTGTATGAAATACTTCAACCGCTGGAATAATCGTATCTGCTCGATCTTTTGCTAATCCTTCCAATTTCTGAAGTTCTATGAACGACAATTTTTCCAATTCCTCTTTTACACTTTCAACATCTTCTTCTTTCATCTTGTATAAATGTAATCCTGCTATAGGATAACATATTAAATTTTGATGGATTTTTACTAAGTTCCTAGCACTACCACCAATTGCAATAAGAGGCAATTTCTTATTGATTAACCATGGTAACGTTCGAAATTGAAACTCTAAATACTGTTGCATTCCCTCTAACTCATCTTTAGTAGGAATATCACCTTTAATAAATTGTTGCTTTAAAGAAAGTGCCCCAAAAGGAAAACTATGGTACTCTAAAATCTCTCTATTTCTAAAGTATGTAACTTCCGTACTTCCCCCACCAATATCTACCGTTATTCCTTCTGAAAACGATGTAGAATTCATAACCGCCAGGTATCCGTAACGCGCTTCCTCATACTCTGATAATACTCTAAGAGTAAAGTCCGTTTGTCCTTCAACAAGCTTTTTAATTTCCTCTTGATTCTCCGACTGTCTCATTGTTGCTGTTGCAACACAAAGTACATGATGCAACTGATGGAATCTTGTACTTTCTTGAAATTGAAATAATGTCTGTAATAATACTTCTATTCCCTCTTCATTCAATACACCATCAATTAAGTAATTCCTTAACCTAGCA
Organism: Bacillus sp. cl96; assembly: GCF_900100505.1. Taxonomy (NCBI): domain Bacteria; kingdom Bacillati; phylum Bacillota; class Bacilli; order Caryophanales; family Bacillaceae; genus Bacillus; species Bacillus sp. cl96. The sequence continues at coordinate 538,797 of NZ_FNDM01000002.1, read as the reverse complement.
ACAACTTTCGTATTTTCAATCTCTTTATAAAAACCTCCATTTTGCTTTTCATAAATAACTAAACGCATTGTATTAGATCCAATATCTATAATGGCATACTGTTGTTTTAATATTTCTTTCAAACTTCTCACTCTTTCATTATCAAATTTCAAAAACATATTCTATGACTATTATACAAAATAGTTGTTTTTTGTAACAATATTGCTTTAATATTGAAAATATATACAATCACTTTTTGCGTATAATAAATACCTATTTTATTTATGGTATAATAATGAAAAATTGAAAGGAGATTCAATATGAAACCTTCACAACCACAATCTCAATTCCAAAACCAACATTCTATTAATCGACTAGCTCAATCTATTTTCGTTGTGAATCGTCATGCTAAAGCAGCTACTAATCCTAAATATTTATACTGGTTAAAAAAGACAGCTTTAGAACGTTTGATTGCTGAAAAAAAAGCAATTAAAGAAGGATTGCATTTTTCTAGAAACCCACGTTTTAGCCAACAACAATCTGATGTCCTTATACGTTTAGGCGATTATTTTTTCCACATCCCTCCTACGAAAGAAGATTTTCGAATTCTACCGCATCTTGGTCATCTTGAATCCTCCTATCGAAATCCGAAAACAACCTTATCTTTAACAGTAGCAAAAAAAACACTTCAAGATTATATTGGTCCTGAAGCATTAAAACAAGAAAAAAAATTAAGTGAGCCTGTTCCATGGTATAGTCGTACTTATACAAAAAAATAAAACAGTTTGGCCAAGTGTAGGCCAAACTGTTTTATTTTTTCTCTTCTTTAATTTTAATATTTGCTTGTTTATAAAAAGCTACTTTTTCTGTATTATAAGACTTTGTAAATTCATTAAATTTATCTTTTTCTGACTCAATATCCTTATAAGATTGATTTACTACTTTTACTTTTTCACTAATATCTTTTAATTTAGTACCTTTATCTTGTAACATTGTATATAACTCTTTTTCTTGTTTTAAAGATTTGTTATAGCTGTCATACATTTTATTAAATGAATCGTGGCGTTTCTCATACGTGCTTTTCACTTTATCAGCTTGATCTTTCAATTTCTTATCTTCAATTTTCTTCACATACTTATCAGCTGACTTCACTTCTTCTTGCGCTTTATTTAAAACTTCTTTTTCTTTTGTAAGCACTTTTTCTCGTTCAGTTGTATTTTTCACTGCTTGATTCAGTTTTTCTTTAACAGTTTGATTATTATCTTTTCCTTCTTGAACAATCTGGTTATATAATTCTTGTCCTTCTTTCTCTAAAGTCTCAAGTTTTTTTGCATCTTCAAACATTGTTTTTTCTTGTTTAGCAGCGTTTTCAAACGCTACATATAATTCTTCTTCTGGTTTCGGACCGAAACAACCGGCTAATAAAATCATTGATAATGTAGTTACAATTGCTAATTTACTATATTTCAACATCTCTTCCTCCTACTTATAAACGACCATCGTGTAATATAAAAAAGTTATAAAATATGTAATTGTTCTATACACTCGCATCTTTTTTACGAAGATCATTAATATTGTTTGTACAAATTATTACTTGATATTACATTATTCTTTTTGAATTATTTAGCAATTCCATATCCATTTTTAAGTATACTACTTCGTGTTTTTTAAGGCCTGTTCACACTATGTATTACTTTAATATCCACGGAATTTCACCTCAGTCTTAATAAGACTATAATAGTTCACCTGATAAAAGGTGATCGCTCCGCTCTCACGTCTATCATTCCCTTTCCAGCTTTCTATCAATTAATCTCTTTGTTCATTTTACACAGTACAATCGATATCTCGCAACAACTTACAAATATTCTTTTCATTTCCTAAAAAGGAAAAGTGTAGAGCTTGCTTTCCTCTACACTTTTAAAATAAAACACACTGTGCAAATTGCATTGGCACTACCATCATAATTATATGCTTATTTCATATATTTTTAAAGACTTTTATTACAAACATGGCGTTTTTTTGTAATAAAAGTCAAAAAAATGTTACAAATAAAACATCTTCCTATCATATATCTTCAAATCAAAGCTTCACTCATTTTCTTGCAAATTTCTATACTGGTACAATTGATTTTGCGACTTTCTCAACAGTTCTTCAAACGTTTTTCCTTCTACTGGATAGCTAGCTGCTCCAAATAAAAGAGTGACACTGAGTAAATCACCTTCTATTTCACTTTCAATATTTTTCATTAATCGTTTTGTTATTGTTGATGTTTCATGACCATTATCAATTGCTACAATAACGTACTTATTTTCATCCCACTTTGTAACAACATCGCCCTTCCGAATTGTCTTTACAATGGTACTCTCTAATTTTTGTACTAACACTCCCAACTTTTTTTCTTGCAACGTGTCTTTTAACCCTTCCCATTCTTTTACAGAAAGAATGTACACTGTAATATTACGAGAATCTCTTTCAGATAAAGCAGCTACTTTCCCAAAAAAATCAACAACAAAATCATTGCTTGCCATTCCTCCTACTTCCATACCCATACGCTCGTTTGTTCTTTTATCGTACCAATGTCCAAAATAATAACTTAGTATCATTTGCAATATATAAATAATAAAGACGGTATAAAATGATCGTGAATCCAGTTTTGCAATTACATCCTGAAGTGCAATCCATTCTGTAACTGCCACAGTATTGCCAAGCAATAATCCACTAATTTTTCCTTTATGTTTCATACTTTTCCCCCTTTTATACCAATATATGTTTCTATATCAATAATGTTTTTCTACAAAATAAAAAATGTACATATGCAATGTACATTTCTGCTTAAGCTTGTATACCTTTTCTACTCTATTTCATATATATAATATATAACTTTTATAGAAAGGAGTAATCTATATGCTACAAAAAGAGAATCTATCAGATGCTATGCGTTTGCTAGCTGGTTTTCTATTATCATTAAAATTATTATTTACCTCTTTCGGGATACACTTTATTACAAACGATCAAATCGACGCTATTGTTAATGTTGTTTCATTTTTATTTATTCTATACTTTGGCTACAAAAATAACTATGTAGGAAAAAAAGGAATGGAGCAAAAGAAAATACTCAAAAAACACAACCTTCACTAAAAAAGGAACCTTTTGTACAGGTTCCTTTTTATCATTGACGCACAACAACTTCATTTGTTTGCAGTGGGCCATATGATATCTCTTTATCTTGAAATGTATATGTAGCCTGAAAGAATGTTTGTTTAAGAGCTTTATCTTTATTAGCTTTTATTTTACAACGTAGTTCCACCTTCTCATTCGGTAACAAATCATCAATTCGCCATCTAACAAGCTGGAATAAAAACTCACTTATCCCCTTATCAACTTTTAAAGAATTAGGAATATAAGCAAAGTAATCTCGAATCATATGACTTACAACAACTCTCGAAATCATTTCTACCCCTTTATTTTCCACTTCAATTCTCATAATAAGTATGTCGTTTACATCGTAGGTCAATTCATACGAAAATTGTTCTGTATACATACTACCAATTTGTAATGTAACGGCTACTTGAGGAAATTCGTTTTCCTTTTTCGATCCGTCAATCCACAATACTGGTTGTAGCGGTATTGAATACTTTCCTGTATCCGAAATTCGTCCCCATATTTTCATAATATATATTCACCTCATTTCAGATGTAACATACACACAATGAATTCCCCAAATTCCTAAAGCTTGCTACAAGCAATGTTTAATATTTCTCTTCCTTTTATCCTATTCGACAATATGAAGAAAAAACCATTTTTCATCTATTAACAGAAGGTGTTCTTTATGAAATTTTTTTACAATTTACTTCATTCCCTTCATAGCAATATTCGTATGGCTCACTCGTTCTCTACTCATACGAAAGAATATTTTGACGGAAGAAAAAATTTGCCTTATAGTCAAATTTGACTATAATATTCTTTATGGCATATAAGTGCACTTATGGAAAAGAAATTAACATCAACTATACATTTAAATTTTTTATCCACTGCACTCAAAATTTAATATAGTTTACTTATTTCTAAAGGAGGGTTATATTTGGAAACTCAACCATTAAAAAAAGAAGCCAACAAGACAAAATTTGTTGTTGCTGGTTTACTGCTTGGTATATTAATGGCCGCAATGGATAATACAATCGTTGCAACCGCAATGGCAACAATCGTTGGAGACCTGGGAGGATTTGATAAGTTTGTTTGGGTCACATCAGCTTATATGGTAGCAACAATGGCAGGGATGCCTATCTTCGGGAAACTTTCTGATATGTACGGGCGGAAACGTTTTTATATTGGTGGCCTCATTCTTTTCTTATTCGGTTCTGCGCTCTGCGGAACAGCTTCAAGCATTGAGCAATTAAGTATTTATAGAGCTATTCAAGGGATCGGTGGTGGTGCCCTTATGCCTATCGCCTTCACAATTATGTACGATATCTTCCCACCAGAAAAACGCGGGAAGATGACAGGACTATTCGGTGCCGTTTTCGGGACATCTAGTGTATTCGGTCCTTTATTAGGTGCTTATATTACAGACTATATAAGTTGGCATTGGGTCTTCTATATCAATATTCCATTAGGACTTATCTCCTTTTTCTTCATTACTAAATACTACAGTGAGTCTCTAGAATTTAGAAAACAAAAAATTGATTGGGCTGGTGCTATTACACTTGTCATAAGTATCGTTTGCTTAATGTTCGCATTAGAACTTGGTGGTAAGGAATATGCCTGGAATTCTACTGTAATTATTGGCTTATTTACAACAGTAGTTATTACGCTTATTATTTTCTTCTTTGTAGAACGAAAAGCAACCGAGCCTATTATTTCATTCCATCTATTTAAAAAACCTTTATTCGCAGCTAGTCAAGGAGTTGCCTTTTTCTATGGTGCCGCTTTCATTATCTGTACAGTTTATATTCCAATCTTCATTCAAGGCGTCCTTGGAGGTTCCGCCTCTAATGCTGGATTAATTTTAACACCAATGATGGTTGGTTCTGTAATTGGAAGTCAAACGGGAGGACAATTAGCTTCTCGAACAAGCTATCGTAACATTATGATGGTATCTGGTGTCTTCTTCGTTCTTGGTATTTATTTATTAAGTACTTTAACAATAGACACACCTCGTTTACTCGTAACACTATTTATGATTCTCGCTGGGCTTGGTGTTGGTTTCTCATTCTCAGTATTAAGTATGTCTTCTATTCACAAGTTGGAAATGCGGGACCGTGGTTCGGCGACATCAACAAACTCATTCTTCCGATCACTCGGTATGACTCTTGGTGTAACGATTTTTGGTACAATTCAAAATCATATTTTTACAGATAAACTAAACTCTGTATTCCCCCCTGAACTAGCAAAATTAGCTCCAAAAGGCGGAGACACAAGTTTCTTATTATCACCAGGCGCTACCGCAAAAATTCCTGCTGAAATATTAGCGGGTATTAAGGAAGCTCTCGCTACATCTATTGCGAACACATTCTTCTGGGCACTCATCCCGGCTGTACTAAGTATTATTTGTATTTTACTTATGGGAAATGAACGCCTCTTTACAGGCCCTAAAAAGAAAGAAAAACAAAAGCAAGTTAGTTAATATAAAAAAGAAACGGCATATCCCTTTATGAAAAAGGATATGCCGTTTATAATATGTATAAAGTGAAACTTTAATCAGTGGGGGGATGTTCATCCCCCACTGATTATTAGCCCACACCAATTGGGCTTTTACGGGCAGTTAATCCCACCTAACTTCTTTGCTTCCGCTGAATTTTTGGGTGGGGATCTTACTGGATAAAGTTTTTATATACAGGAGTTGAGACAGCATGAGCATGAAATTAGTCATTCTCGGCTTGCTACTCGAAGGAGATAAACATCCATATGAAGTGCAGCATATTATGAAAGAACGACAAATGGATTGTTACATTAAATATGCTAAAGGATCACTTTATTACGCCTTCGAGCAATTAGAAAAGCAAGGGGCAATTCATATTACAAGTGTAATTAGAGACACAAATCGACCTGACAAAACGATTTTTCATATAACAGAAGAAGGCAAAAAACTATTCCACACTTTACTATTAAAACAATTCGAAGCCAAAAACCAAATATATAAACCTATTTATTCAGCCTTATCTTTCGCTCACTTTAGCAATGATCACGAATTAGTTCCTATTTTAGAAAAAAAGAAAAACGATACTCTTCAATATTTACATACTATGCAAACGATATATGATTGTAATAAAGGAAAGGTTCCACGTGCACAACTATATATTTTGCAAAGTGTAATTGAGCATATTACAGTTGAATTACAATGGCTAAACACCCTCCTTAAAGATGCTATAGCAGGCCAACTTTCAGAAGTTGCTATAGATGAAGATTGAGCTATGGAAGAAGACATCCCTACTTCTTTCATAGCTCAATTTCTCTTTTCATACTGTAATATTATTCGTTACTCCAGAATATAAAAAGTCAGAATACTAAGAAATAAAAACTTTAGAATTTTCTTATTTTAAAACAGTAGACAAAATTCCAAAAATTATGTTAAAATTTGTTTCAATATCATATCGCTTGTTAAATTCCTTTCAAAAGGAAAATAGGTACACGAAAGTTTCGTTTCGTGTTTAAAAGGGAAGCTTGGTGAAACTCCAACACGGTCCCGCCACTGTAAATGCTGAGATTTCTTTTTGGTGCCACTGTGAAAACGGGAAGGTGAAAGAAATTATATGAAGCATAAGTCAGGAGACCTGCCTGTTTTAACAACACTGATAGATTCACGGATGATGATGAGGTGTTAAAACAAAAAGGAAGGCTTATTTTCTATGTCTTTGTACTTTTTGTTATAGGTATTTCCTAGTAAACGGAAATGCTTACTTTCAATTAGGGAGGAATTTAAAATGGCAATTCAAACAAGTAACTTAGGTTATCCACGTATCGGACTACAACGAGAGTGGAAAAAAACATTGGAAGCTTTTTGGTCCAATAAAATCGATGAAGAACAATTTTTAACAACAATGAAAGAAATTCGCCTTCAACACGTAAAAGTACAGCAAGAAAAAGGGATTGAACTCATTCCAATTGGCGACTTTACATATTATGATCACGTTTTGGATACTGCCTATATGCTAGGATTTATTCCATCACGTTTTTCTGAGTTTACATCTTACCTTGATGTATATTTCGCAATGGCGCGTGGCTCTAAAGATCACGTAGCTTCCGAAATGACAAAATGGTTTAACACAAACTATCACTATATCGTTCCTGAATATGAAGAGGGATTACAAATCTCTTTAAAAGATAATCGTCCACTTCGCTTATACGAAGAGGCAAAACAAGAATTAGGAGTAGATGGAAAGCCTGTTATTTTAGGACCATATACTTTCTTAAAATTAGCTAAAGGTTATACACAAGAACAATTTCCTACCATTTTAAAACAGTTAGTTGCACCTTACGTACAACTGCTTTCAGAACTACATGCAGCTGGTGCACCAGCCATTCAAGTTGATGAACCGATTTTCGCTTCTTTAACTAAAAAAGAAGTTCAACAAGCAAAAGAAATTTATGAAGCTATTCGTAAAGAAGTTCCAAATGCGACTCTTCTTTTACAAACATATTTTGATAGCGTAGAAGAAAACTATGAAGAAATTATTACATTCCCGGTATCCGGTATTGGATTAGATTTCATTCATGGTAAAGAAGGTAATCTAAATGCTATTTCAAAATATGGATTCCCAGCTGATAAAACTTTAGCTGTCGGTTGTATAGATGGCCGTAACATTTGGAGAGCTGACCTTGATGAAGTTCTTGAGTTATTTACAACGTTACAAAAACAAGTCCAAACGAAAGATATCATCGTTCAGCCTTCTTGTAGCTTATTGCATACACCAATCGATAAAACAGAAGAAACTCACTTATCGACTGAGCTGTTTGATGCGTTAGCATTTGCAAATCAAAAATTAGAAGAATTAGTTCTTATTCATTCCGCTCTCACTCAAGGTACAGAAAGCATTAGTAATGAGCTGGAAACATATCGAAACGTACATCATACAATTCGTTCATCTGCTGCACGTAACCGAGAAGATGTCAAAGCAGCACGAACAGCACTAAAAGAAGAAGATTTTTCACGTCCTCTTCCATTTGAAAAACGATACGAATTACAACAAGTTGCTCTAGAGTTACCGCTATTACCAACAACGACTATTGGTAGCTTCCCGCAAACAACTGAAGTTCGTCAAACGCGAAAAGAATGGCGTAACGGTGTTATTTCAAATGAACAATATGAACAATTTATTGAAAAAGAGACAGAAAAATGGATTCGTTACCAAGAAGAAATTGGGCTTGATGTCCTTGTACATGGTGAATTTGAAAGAACTGACATGGTCGAATATTTTGGTGAGCGCCTTGCTGGTTTCTCATTCACTAAAAACGGTTGGGTACAATCATACGGTTCCCGCTGCGTAAAACCACCTGTTATTTATGGTGATGTAGCCTTTATTAACGGCATGACTATTAAGGAAACAGTTTATGCGCAAAGCTTAACAGAGAAAGTTGTAAAAGGAATGTTAACCGGACCTGTTACAATTTTAAATTGGTCCTTCGTTCGAAATGATATTCCAAGAAAAGAAGTTTCGTATCAAATTGCACTAGCTCTTCGTCACGAAATTGAACTACTTGAATCTTCCGGAATTAGAGTAATCCAAGTCGATGAGCCCGCACTTCGTGAAGGAATGCCACTAAAAGAAAAAGATTGGGATGCTTATATTACATGGGCAGTACAATCCTTCCTTTTAGCAACTTCTTCTGTAGCAAATGAAACACAAATTCATACTCATATGTGTTACAGTAACTTCGAAGATATTGTTGACGCGATTCGCGCATTAGATGCAGATGTAATTTCTATCGAAACATCAAGAAGTCACGGAGAATTTATTGATACATTAAAACATACAACATATGAAAAAGGCATCGGCCTAGGTGTATATGATATTCATAGCCCACGTGTACCGAGTAAAGATGAAATGTATAAAATCGTAGAACAATCTTTAGAAGTATGTGATCCTAAATATTTCTGGATTAATCCTGATTGTGGTTTAAAAACGAGAAGAACAGAAGAAGTTATTCCAGCTTTAGAACATATGGTGCAAGCAGCGAAAGATGCTCGTTCCCTTTTAAAAACAAACGCATAACAAAAATGGGTTATCCTTTTCTCAGGATAACCCATTTTTTATTCTTTACTTTCAAAAAAGAATTCATATTGTATTTTATATAATTCATCATCCGTTGGCTCTTCAAGAGGAATTGCTTGTAATACAACTGTATACTCACCATTTGGAATAGGTATTTGAAATTTATTAGAAAGAATACTCGTTATAACGATACTTTCATTTTCAACTGTAAAAGGAACCGTAATCGTTCTAACTACTTCTTCTTTTTCAATATGTTTCCCTGGGGTCACTTTCACTTCACAAGTATAATCAGAAAGTGCTTCAAAAATAACAGTTCCATCTGCCTTAGCATAACCTCTTTCAAAATCTTCATCAGTCCAATCTACATAAGGCTGCTCACCGTCATAGTTCATCAACATTAATTGCGAATAAGAAATCGTTAACTCCATAGTTCCCCTTCTCCTTCATTATGAAATATACAACTACTACTTCACTTCAAATTTTACTCGCGTACCATCTGGGTATTTATCTAACTTATTCCCTACCCAAGAACCTGCTCCGCGGTTATCCGCCGGACTTATATATTCAATATGTGCTCCTTTTCCGCCTTCCTTGTAGGATAAGCACCCAGCGCCTTGATGTGTTTCCACATTAGGTTTCCAAGTACTCTCCTCCGAACCGTACGTACACCTCTCAATGTATACGGCTCTCCACTTGTCAATCTAGTTTTCCATTATGTAAAGCTACATGGCATTCTTTACAGAGCGCAAGAGTTTTTCTTCTTCTTGCAATCATAAAGTATTCCCATTTCTTTTTACCCTTTAAGTCTTTGAGTTTTCGAACATGATGCATCTCCAGTTCAGTTGATTCTTTGCCACAGTACTCACATTTAGTAGCTTTTAGCCTATCAATAAGACTAGTTGTACCTCCAAATTTCAAAGTATTTGGTAAAGAATCCGCATCATGTATAAATATTGGACTTTTCACTCTTCTGAAACCGTCTCTATAGAAGTACATCACCTTTTGACCTTTTTTCGTTTTGTATTTAACACATAATTCCCCATTAATACTATATTCGGAGAATATTTTTGATACAGACTTTTTGTATTTCGCTCCTAATGTTTTCGCGAAGCTAAACTTCATAAAATGATGAAATTTGTGTAGATTCGCAACATTATGCGCTAGTTTGTAATATTTGTACAAACCTCGTATCTCAGAGTTAAATGTGTTGATAATTTCTATGTCGTCAAGGTCTTTCAGATATGTTCTATGGGTAGACTTCCATTTGCCATCTGAAGTAATTTTTAGTGCTCCATATTCCTTTAGCTTCTGTACCCACTTATCTTGCGGGGCGTAAAGTTTACAGATGAAATTTCGAGTTCGTTTAGTAACACCATTTCCATCAGTACCGAGACTTGTGTTTCTCGTAACCGTTATGTCATAACCCAAGAACCTTGCCTTTTTTGCACTGCTTGTAATAAGCGTCTTTTCTTGTGATAAATTAAGCTTGAGCTTATTTTTGAGAAATATAGTAATGTCCTCTTTTAGTGTTAGGCAATCTTCTTTACTTCCGATAATACCTATTAGGAAATCGTCGGCGTACCTCGTGTATCTGAGTCTCTTGAAGTTACTGTCCATAGGATTTGTACATTGTGTGTTCAGTAGTTGATTTCTCAATTCTTTGTACTGTTTTAAGTTTTCATCTTTATCTTTTTGTGGTAGTTCTGCCCAGACTTCTCTCATTCTTTTTCTCATCCTGTACGTTTTAGTTTCTAGGTATCTTGTAGAGTTTGTTTTTTCTCTTTTAATTCCTTTATTGAAACTATTGATGTATTCTTCCATATAAACGTCTAGTTCATTAAGATAAATATTTGATAATAGCGGACTGATAATCCCGCCTTGCGGCGTTCCACTATACGTCTTATGAAATTTCCAATCATCAATAAAGCCTGCTCGGAGGAACTTCCATACTAACCTGATAAATTTCGCATCGTCTATGCGCCTTTTCAAAATGTTAATTAGGACATGGTGGTCAATGTTATCGAAGAAGGCTTCAATGTCCCCCTCTATGAACCACCTTACACCTGTGAAAGTTCCTCTTATTTGTTCCAATGCCGTATGACAACTGTGTTCAGGTCGAAAACCATGAGAGGTCTTTAGGAATGTTCCTTCATAAATCGCTTCTAGAATCATGCGTATAACTTCTTGCATTAACTTATCGTCGAAAGAAGGTATCCCAAGTGGGCGTTTTTTACCATTAGCTTTAGGAATATACACTCTTCGTGATGATTTTGGTTGGTACGTTTCATTTTTGAGTGATTCAATTAACGAGTCAATCCGTTTAAGATTGAACCCATCAATTGTTTTCCCATCCGAACCTTCCGTCATGTTACCTGGCTTTGCATATAGATTTGCATATGCTTTCAGATAAAATTCTGGATTGTATAGGTTTCTATATAGACGGTCAAAGACGTAATTTTCCTCTTTAGATTTGGAAACTAGATTGTTCAATACTACGTCTGGATTTCTTATGAGCCTCTCGCTCCTTCCGGTGTGGTATTAAACAAGACAAGCTATTCCCCTTCGCCATGTAGTAGGCTTTCCCTACCTCAAACTACTACGGGAATTCCGTTACCATGTTGGATTTTCAAGTTCAACAACTATAGCCCATACGGGCGTTCCAATTTAGGTAATCCCCATTTAGACACATATTGACATAGCGTTTTGTAGTGTCGGATGTGACGTTCGCCCTTTAACCCTTATTGGGATTACTCAACCTATGGATTGCATTAATCTCAGCATGTGCAGAACTGAGATTACTTTTAATAAAATCCCCTATGTAGATGGATTTCATCTAAGGCTGTATAACGTTTGTAACTACCTTCCGTTATAATCATGGCTCTGATCGTTCGGACTATCATTCAAGCAGTATAGCTTTCATCCTTATCTACAAAGTTTCATCTTGCCATTCAGTCGTGACGTGGTAGCTCATCAACTTATGGCTTTCCCAACATGCTACACTCCCCGTTCAGTTTCCATTCCGGATAAGTTGGGTGATGACAGGTCTTCGCAATCTAACCTGTTGCTTTGCTATCAGCAAATTCAATATATGCCCTTATGGGCGCACGCACATCGCCATTGGCCATTCATCACGATCATACCCTTTTTTTGATGGATATGGTGCTAACGACAATTTCCTTCTATCTGCAGCACCACCACGATCGATTGTACAAACTTCTGAATGCCCTTCTTTTATAGCATCCGTAATATGTTTTCCTGTCTCTGGATAACGTTCTTTCGGAAATTCTAACACTTGATCATACGTATTCGTTTTCTTTACACTTGTTTCCTCTGGCACAAGTACTTCATAAACTGCTACTAAAATAGACAGAATTGCGATAATTGAAATGATAATACCTTTTAATTGCTTCATGTATACCTCCATGTTTCTACCAGTTTCTTTTCCTCCGTTATTATAACAAACTTCTCCTGTATATGTTTTCAGACATTATTTTAGTTATTCCTTGCCATTCCGCCAAAAATTTTCATTTTTTCACTAATGCTGTAGAAAACTAATAGCCTTCCGACATTCTTTTTCAAAGGAAGTCCTCATAAAAGATTGAAATGATATATACGATACTTTTTGGGGAGGAAATATGATGGAAGCTACCTATAAAACGAAAGATGTCACGAATAAAACAGGCATCCCAAAACATATAGTTCGCAAATATAGTCAACTGTTAGAAGAACATGGTTATATGATTTCCAAAACAGCTGATGCTCGTATTTATAAACTTGATGATTTAAAATTATTGAAATCTATACACGAAAGAGCTGCTACATTACAAGAAGATATTTCAGAAACGATACCGATTATTTTAAAAGAAAAAGAGGCCCCACCTGTACCAGTTATACAAGATAAGCAAGAGATACAAACGAAAGAAAAAGAAGATGGGCGTAACTTTGAGGAGTTCATGTTAAAACTTGAAATGCTAGCTCAATTAAATGAGGCAATTATTCATCAAAATTCTACTTTAATTACACAAAATCGTTTAAAGGATGAGAAACTAGACGAATTGATGCAACAAGTTTATGTAAAAGAAGGCTCTCAAGAAAAAATGCTTCAAGAGTTAGTCGATCACGCCGCTCAAACAGATGCACTGCAAAAAGAAAAGATGGACTTATTAATGAATCATATGTATAAACGAGAATCCAAACAGGAAGAAAAAATGAATAAACTTGTTAGTCAAATTTATAATAAAGACAGTAACCGTGATGCACAGCTTATGCAAGTTATTCGAGAAATTCAAGAAACAAAAAGAATGGTTGCTGCCTCAAAAGAGCAAAGCTTCTTTCAATCATTTAAAAGTTTATTTAGCCGAGCAAAACAAGAAAAAACAAATGAATAAACAATATAAAATAAAAAGTTACCTTTCATCGGTAACTTTTATTCCTTATTTTGTACAGCTGGTAATATAATAATTGCTTCAGTGCCTTTTCCACTTTCACTCTTATATTCCAATGTACCATTATGCGCTTGTAAAATACTAAATGTTACCATAAGTCCTAATCCTGTCCCTTTTTCTTTTAAAGAATAATATGGTTGCCCAAGCCTTGCTAACTGTTCATTCGTCATACCAACACCACTATCTTTAACTCTTATTATGATTGTTTCGTCTTTTTGAATAGCTGTTACTTTTAAATATCCTTTATTTCCTTGAATTGCTTCAATACCATTTTTAACAACATTCATAATAGCTTGCTTCAATTTTGTCTTATCACCAATCGTATAAAGACTTTCTGAAATTTCAACTTGTAAATATACACCTTGCATCGCTGCAAATGACGACATGAGAGTGGTCATTTCTATTAATTGGGCTGATAAACAAATGTGTTCTTTTTTCTCAATTTGCGGCCTTGCTAAATTTAAGTAATCTGAAATAATTTGTTCCGCCCGATCCAATTCAGCTAATACGAGACGCATATAATCCTTATTCTTCACATCTTCCGTACTTTCTAGCAATTGGATAAATCCACGAACAACAGTTAGTGGATTTCGAACTTCATGTGCCACACTTGCTGCTAACTCACTTACAATATTAAGCTTTTCTGATTTTTGCATCTCTGTACGTAGCAATGCATTTTCATTTAAATATTCAGTTAAATACACCTGAAATACCATTGTCATGACCATGATAAGCGAGGCAAATATAAATCCGCTATATATTTGCGAAATATACGGTGTAAATCCTGTTTCCAAAAGAACATTAATCATGCCTAATACTAAAGAAACAAGCACATAAAATGATGAAATCATAAATGCTAAAATTAATTTCTTATCCCTTGAAAAAAGAGACCATTTCTTTGATAAAAATAGCGGAACTATCAATAAAAATATTACTTCTAAAACTGGAAGAAAGCTCATTCCCTTTAGTAACCATTCGTATGCAACAAAAATAACTGCTGGGATTAAACCAACAATCCCACCATATAAAAAACCACTGACAATTGGAATGGGGTGAAAGTTATACCCACACACATTGCCAAAACAAATAGAGTATGTCATGGAGAGAACGAGCGTAACGCTAGATAAAAACATAATAAAGTAACGATTTGGCTTCGGAGGCATTTCTTGATAGCGATTTAAACGAATCGCTTCATATAAAAATAGTGGCAAAATTATGATGGCAATTTGAATCAATAAATCACGGATAAGCTCCATAACCTCTCATCCCCTATATGTATTTTGATATGATTATATCATTTTATAGGTGTATTTGTTTTAAAATTTTGATTTTTCTTAACATATTTGTTAATTCTTTGTTAACAACTCATAATAATTGTTACAGATTTTCGAAATGATTGTAAACCCTGTACCAAATTTCCTTCGTGCAGTATACAATGAATACGGATTACAAAGAAAATATAAAAATACTTTTTTAGACGGACAACTATAGCAAAATACAGCATATAATCCATACTATCTATGTTTACAAATAAGTGATCATTACTTTAGTAGGAGGAAGATAAATATGGCGGGTACTACGCTTGTTTTAAAAGAAGAAAATTTGGTTGTTCTAGAAAATGTTGAAAAATCAGTATATGAAGAGTTACAGCATAAAGCGGGAGATGAAAACTGCACATGTGCTGTGAACCAATCAGTCGTTCACCTTGGCAAGGTATCCTCTGTACTCTGGAATGAAGATGAAATAGATTGGGAATACGGATATTAAAAAGTCGCTTATAGCGGCTTTTTTTCTCTTTTCTCTCTCTTTCTAAATAACATATACAAAGCGTAATCATAGAAAATATGATAAAATGAACTTAATTTTCAAACGGAAGAAAGGGAGATACAATGGAACAATTCATTAACCCTAGAGTGAAGGACATCCAAATTTCTGGAATCCGTCAATTCTCTAACATGATTCAAAACTATGATAATTTGATTTCTTTAACAATTGGACAACCCGATTTCCCTACACCTTCTCTCGTAAAAGAAGCGGCAAAACGGGCGATTACAGAAAACTATACAAGCTATACACATAACGCTGGTTTACTAGAATTACGTAAGGCAGCTTGTAACTTTGTAAAAGATAACTACGATTTACATTACTCACCTGAAAACGAAACCATCGTTACAATCGGTGCTAGCGAAGCAATTGATGTTGCATTCCGAACGATTTTAGAGCCAGGAACAGAAGTAATTTTACCTGCTCCTATTTATCCAGGTTACGAACCCATTATTCGATTATGCGGTGCAACGCCTGTTTTTGTAGATGTTCGTGAAACTGGATTTCGTTTAATAGCTGAAGCGCTTAAAAATGCTATTACAGAAAAAACAAGATGTATCGTACTACCGTATCCTTCTAATCCAACTGGTGTAACTTTATCAACAGAAGAGCTAAAAGATATTGTAGATGTTTTAAAAGATAAAAATATTTTCGTCCTTTCAGATGAAATTTATAGCGAGCTTGTATATGAACAAAAGCATACATCTATCGCTCATTTCCCAGAAATGCGTGAAAAGACAATTGTCATTAACGGTTTATCTAAATCACATTCTATGACTGGCTGGCGTGTTGGACTTTTATTTGCACCAAGCTATTTAGCAGGACACATATTAAAAGTTCATCAATACAATGTAACGTGTGCTACTTCAATCGCTCAATACGCTGCAATTGAAGCATTAACAGCAGCTAAAGACGCACCAAAAATGATGCGCCACCAATATAAAAAACGCCGTGATTACGTATATAATAGACTCACTCAAATGGGATTAACAGTTGAAAAGCCAACAGGTGCATTTTACTTATTCCCATATGTTGGTCATTTGACATCTTCATCATTTGATTTTGCACTTGATCTTGTCAAAGAAGCGGGACTAGCTGTAGTTCCTGGAACAGCATTCTCTGAATACGGTGAAGGCTACCTTCGCTTGTCCTATGCGTATAGTATCGAAACTTTAAAAGAAGGCTGCGACCGATTAGAAGCCTTTCTAATGAAAAAAGCTAAGAGTTAAACTCTTAGCTTTTTTATGCATAATGATCACAAGTTTGACGTTTTAGTAATTTATGAGGAATAATGATACACTTTGCAGTGGATTCTGCATTCTCTACTTTATCAACTAAAGCTTTTGCCGCCTCATATCCTAGCTGATAAATATTCACATCAACTGTCGAAAGTGGAGGGCTCGCAATTTCCGATAATAAAGCATTATTAAAGCTTACAATAGAAACATCTTTCGGTACAACAAATCCTTTTTTAGAAAGAGCACTTAACACACCAAGTCCAATTAAGTCATCCGTTGCCATAATTGCCGTTGGCGGTTGCTGCAGTCCCATTAATTCCTCAACAGCTTGTTGACCACTTTCCCTCGAAAAATCAAAATGTAAAATATATTCTTTTGGTAATACAATGTCTGCTAATTTCAAGGCATCACTCATACCAGCTAAACGATCTCTCGTTACAAGTAAATCTGATCCACCACCAATGAACGCGATTTGTTTATGCCCTAATGAAATTAAATATTCTGCCACTTCTCTTGCAGCTGTATAATTGTCATTATCTACATATGTAATTTCATCTTTTCGATCATATGGTTTTCCTATTAAAACAAACGGGAAATTTTGTTCATGTAAATATTGAATAATCCGATCATTCTCCCTTGAATATAAAAGAATAATGCCACCAATTTGGCGTCCTTGTACCATCTTTACGACACCATTAAAAATTTCTTCTTCCGTTTCACCTGTCGACATGTAAAGCGCATAACCTTCTACGTGTGCAAATGAACTAATCCCTCTTATAACTTCTGGGAAAAATGGATTTTGAAAAGCTTTACTTGCAGAACTTGGCATAACAAGACCAAGTGTTTTCGTCGTTTGGTTCGCAAGATTTCTCGCATTTAAATTGGGATGATACCCTAATTCACTCATCACTTTCCTAACACGGCGCTTTGTCTTTTCACTTATACTTGGATTATCAGCAATTACACGAGAAACTGTTGATGGTGCAACATTCGCTTGCTTCGCCACATCTTTAATTGTAACTGTCATAAAAATCCCCCTCCTCTCATTTCTCTGCCATTTTTCATATATTTTATCTCGCACTCATTGCAAGTCATAAACTTTCATTTCTTATATCTTGCAAAACTAATCCTATTCTCCCTCTTCATGTATTGTAAGGGATATAGCTATTTTTTCCTATACTATAATATACTATTTATTTCACTTCTTTTCACATGTGATGTCAAATCTCTTTTCATCTCCCTATAAACTTATTTATAGGGAGATGAAAAGAAAAATGGGACGTAATGTCCCATTTTTCATCCTTTTGTACCTCCAGCTGTTAAACCAGAAATAAAGTATTTTTGTAGTGATAGGAATAAAATTGAAATTGGGATCGCAATTAACACAGAACCCGCTGCAAACGTTGTAAATTCATTACCGAATTTCTTCGCAACCATTTCATATAATCCAACTGCTAAAGTATAATTTTCTGGTGTTCGCAAAATAATACTCGCTAAAATGAAATCTGTAAATGGACCAATGAAAGTAAATAACGCTACAACCGCTACGATTGGCTTTGCAAGTGGCATAATGATTTGCCAAAAAATACGAAAATGCCCTGCTCCATCCATTCGAGCTGATTCATCTAGTTCTTTCGGAATCGTATCAAAATACCCTTTCATAAGCCATGTATTCATCGGAATAGCCCCGCCTACATAAATTAAAATTAATGCAAGGTGTGTATCAATTAATCCTGTTAATTGGGCTAATACGTATAAAGCAATTAACGCTGCAAAGTTTGGAATCATTTGCAGAATTAAAAATGTTAATAAACCATTTTTTCTTCCAACAAAACGATATCTCGAAAATGCATAAGCAGTAAAGCTAATTGCTAACACTGAGAAAATCATCGTTAAAACACTTACTTTTAATGTGTTTTTATACCATAGTAAGTAATTACTATTCTCTAGATCTAATAACTTACGATAATGATCTAACGTTGCATTTTGTGGAATAATACTTGATCCAGATAAACTATCACCCGGATTAAACGATGAGCCAATAATCCATAATAACGGATAGAAAATGATGGCACACATTACGAAAATAACTAAATAACTTAATGAGAGACGTAACATCTTCTGTCTTTTAATATTCATTTACATCATATCCTCTTCTTGGAATGATTTTGTTCTCTTAAATTGCCATAACGCAACTGTAATAACGATTAACGATAATATCATTGTAAGAGCTGCTGCTTTTCCGTACTGCGCTGAAGTCATCGTTAACTTATAAATCCATGAAATTAAAATATCCGTTCCACCTGCGTCTTGTCCAGCTACAGCAGGACCTCCACCGTTAAATAGATAGATGATACTAAAGTTATTAAAGTTAAACGTATATTGCGTAATTAATATTGGTGCTGTTGCATATAACACAAGTGGCAATGTAATTTTACGAAACTGTTGCCAAGCTGTCGCTCCATCTACTGTAGCCGCTTCATATAATTCTCCCGGAATCGATTGCAGTATACCCGTTGTCATCGCAAAGATAAACGGGAACCCAAGCCACGTTTGAATCATAATTAAAGCAATCTTCGCCCAAAATGGATCTGTCATCCAAGCAATTTTTTCAATTCCGAATAAAGCTAATACTTGATTGTTAATCGCTCCGAATGTTTCATTAAACATACCAGAGAAAACAAGAATAGATACGAATGCTGGAACCGCCCACGGTAAAATGAAGATTGTTCGAATAATTGCCTTTCCTTTAATACCGGGCTGATTTACGATAATCGCTAAGAAAATACCAAGCGCAACTTGTAATGTTGTTGCAACGAATGTCCAAATGACAGTCCAAGAGAATACACTTACAAATGTCTCTCTCCACATCGGTAAAGTGAAAATATCAATAAAGTTTTTAAAGCCCACCCAATCTACTAATTTTGCTGGAGGAGAATGATATAAATCATAGTTTGTAAATCCAATTAAAATTACGAAGATGATTGGAAATACGACAACAAAGATAAGTAGTAGAAAACCTGGTGAAACCATTAAATAAGGAAAACCTTGATCTAACAAATTACGGTATTGCTCTTTTACAGAATTTAACGGTGTTCCGATATCACGTTTCTTTCCATTTTGGTATGCATCGTATAAGTTAAATGCATATATGCCGAGCCCAAAAGCGATAACGATAAGGGCCAAGATTCCTTCTACTAATAGAAAGACAGAATGGTCACGTGGAACTTCTGTACCAAGCGTTACAATACCCCATAATCCCATATTTAATAAATCAGCAAAGGCTACAATAAATGAACCTGTTAATACTAGAAAAATAAGACCTTTTACAAATTGTTTATTATACATTTGGCCCACGCCTGGAATGATTGATAACATGGTTGCCATTTTTCTATGCTTTGAATGGTTTAACCCATTTGCTGGTTCCATAGATGTTTGCATGTTCCTTCCCCCTTTTTTCTTCCTACATGGAAGGGAGAGAATTCGTGCCTCTCATATTCGAGGCACGAATTTCACCTTATTTTTTCTTGTTATGATTTGCCTCAATATTACCTTTAATTTGTTTCACTGCACTATCAAGCGCCGCTTTTGGTGCCTCTTTATCTGTAACAACTAATTGAAGCGCATCTCCAGCTGGTTTCCAAACTTCTTGCATTTCTGGAATGTTTGGCATTGGAATTCCATTTTCAGATTGCGTTGCAACTGCTTTTGCAGCTTCGTTATCTTTAATAATTGGATCTTCCATTACTGATTTTACTGGAGGAATTTCTTTTGTTTTCTCAAATCGAATTTTTGCGTTTTCTTCATTTGTTACCCACTCAGTGAATTTTGTAGCTAAATCATTTTGTTTAGAGAAACTTGTTACATGCCATCCTTTAACCCCAACAAACGTTTTCATTGGTTGACCATTTGGTAATTTCGGCATTGGAGCAACGCCATAATCAATCCCGTTCTTTTCCATTGCTTGGAACGCCCATGGGCCATTCATGATAGAAGCTGCTTTTCCTTCATTGAATAGTCCATCAGCAGCAGGCCCACCTGATTCACCGATAATACCTTTTGGGAATAATTTTTCCTTGTACCATTTTTGAAGATATTCAGCACCTTGTACTGCTCCGCTATTATTTAATCCAACATCACTTGCATTTGGTTTTCCATCTTTTTCACCAAATACATAACCGCCCATACCTGCCATGAATGCATTAGCAAAGTAGAAGTTATCTCCTAATGCTAAAAATCCGTACTTGCCATCTTTCGTAAATTCTTTTGAGAAGTTAAACAGCTCGTCCATCGTTTCTGGCGCTTTTGGCATTAGTTTTTTATTGTAAATAAAGACTGGTGTCTCAATTGCTTTTGGTAAACCATATAATTTTCCATTATATGTCTGTGCTTCTATTGATGAATTAGTAAATTTACTCTTTACAGCATCATCTGCTTTCACTTCAGAAAGTAAACCTTCTGTTACTGCATTTCCGATTTGATCGTGTGGCAATGTTACAACATCTGGTCCAGTCCCCGCTGGTCCATCAAGGCGTAACTTCTTCACTTGATCTGTCATTTGCATTTCAACAACTTTTACTTTTACTTTATATTTTTCCTCAAAGCTTTTCACTGCTGGTTCTAAACCAACACCTTTTTTATCATCTTCCCAAACAAGAAGATCATAGTCTTTTTTCGCTTTACTTTCCTCTTTTTTCCCTGAATCTTTCGGTCCACATGCAGATAACATACCAATAGATAATGCTGAAACCGTTAATAATGATAATGCTTTCTTCATCCCAAAAACCTCCCTAAATTGTCTATGTACCTCAGTAACTGAAAACGTTTGCATTTAATAGTTTAATTGAAGCGCAAACAATATCTCAATCTATGAAAACGTTTGCGCTATTTGTCTATCATTATACATTCTTTTATTCATTTTGCAAATATTAATTTAAAAATTATGTCATTATACTCTTTATACATTGACTTTATATGAAATGAATACTACTCTTATAAGCAATATTAAAGCTACGAGAAAGGCAATCGTTTGCAATATAGGCTTTATTATTACACTTAAGGGAATACTATGTATAGAGGTATTGAAGGGGGATTTTCTATATGTTTAAAGAAGCTATTTATCATAGGCCGAAAGATAATTATGCATACGCTTATGATGAACAAACAATTCACATCCGAGTACGTACTAAGAGAGATGATATTCAAAGCGCCGATCTTATTTACGGTGATCCTTACGAATGGAAAGACGGGAAATGGATATCAGCAAGTACACCCATGAAAAAAACGGGTTCTACTGCATTATTTGATTATTGGTCCATTTCAATCGAACCAAAATTTAAGCGCTTACGTTATGGGTTTGAATTAAAATCTGAAACAGACACTCTTATTTATGCAGAGCGAGGATTCTTTTCTAGCATTCCAAATGATGATGTTGGTAACTTTTTCTGTTTTCCATTTATTCATGCAGATGATGTATTCAAAGCACCATCTTGGATTAAAGACACCATTTGGTATCAGATTTTCCCTGAGCGATTCGCTAATGGCGATAGTACGCTGAATCCAGAAAACACCCTTCCTTGGGGAAGTGCGAATCCAACTCCAACTAATTTTTTCGGCGGAGATTTTTCTGGTGTTATTCAAAACCTTGATTACCTTGTTAAGCTTGGCATTTCCGGAATATATTTCACACCTATTTTCAAAGCTCATTCAAACCATAAATATGACACAATTGACTATATGGAAATTGACCCACAATTTGGGACGAAAGAAACTTTTAAAGAGCTCGTTGAAGAATGTCATAAGCACGGTATAAAAGTAATGCTCGATGCTGTGTTTAATCATAGTGGATACTTTTTCGAGAAATTTCAAGACGTACTAGAGAATGGTGAGAAGTCCGCATATAAAGAGTGGTTCCACATTCATGAATTTCCGATTATAACCGAACCACTTCCAAATTATGATACTTTCGCCTTTACACCGTATATGCCTAAATTAAATACAGCTCATCCAGATGTAAAAGAATACTTACTTGAAGTAGGACGTTATTGGGTACGAGAATTCAATATAGATGGCTGGCGCCTTGATGTCGCCAATGAAGTCGATCACAACTTTTGGAGAGAATTCCGAACTGAAATAAAGACACTAAATCCTGAAGTATATATTTTGGGAGAAATTTGGCACGATGCCCTTCCGTGGCTACAAGGCGATCAATTTGATGCTGTCATGAGCTATCCTGTTACAAACGCTCTACTTTCTTACTTTGCTAACGATTCCATTAAAGCAAGTGAATTCATGAAGCAAATTACAGAATCTCTACATTCCTACTCTATGAATGTAAATGAAGCAGCATTTCATTTATTAGATAGCCATGATACTCCAAGAATTTTAACAACATGCAACGGAGATAAAAATAAGTTGAAATTGCTCTATGTATTCCATCTTTCTTTCATCGGCTCTCCTTGTATTTATTACGGAGATGAAATTGGTATGGATGGCGGCATGGACCCTGATTGCCGTAAATGTATGATTTGGGATACTAAAGAACAAGATCATGCATTATTTACCCATATACAAACATTGATTTTATTACGGAAACAACATAAAGCATTTGGAGGACATGGTACTTTTCAATTCATCGAAGCAAATGATGAACATAATTATATTTCTTATACGAAAACATATGAGGATGAAACTATCTTTTTCGTTTTAAACCCTACTAATAGTGAAGTTACAGTTTCACTCCCTCTTCATGTTACTGGTAAGAAAATAATTAACATTTATACAAACGAAGAATTTTCAGCAGAAGCAAGTGTATTACAAGTTACACTTCCTCCATATGGATTCTCCATATTAAAATGGTAACCCAAAAAATCCTTATGCCAAGGTGGCATAAGGATTTTTCTTATTTCAATTTGAATACCATCGCTTCATACGGACGTAATGTAATGTTATCTATCAATCCGATTTCTACATCGTAATTGTGTATGAATAATTCTGATTCACTATAACTAATATCCTCAGGCATTTCAAATACACTTTCATCCGCAGTAAAGTTTGCAATAACAAGTAGTTTTTCGTCTCCATATGTTCTTATATAAGCAAAAATAGAAGGATTATTCTCTAATATTAAATCATATGATCCATATACAACTATTTCATTATTTTTGCGTAGTTCAATTAATTTCTTATAGTAATAAAAAATTGAACCTTCATCTTGGATTGCTTGTTTCACATTAATCTCTTTATAGTTAGGATTTACAGTAATCCAAGGTTCACCTTTTGTAAATCCAGCGTGATTCTGATCATTCCACTGCATCGGAGTTCTAGCATTATCACGACCCTTTATATAAATAGATTCCATTACTTTTTCTATATCTTCACCATGGTCTATCACTTTTTCTTTATACATATTTAACGTTTCAATATCTCGATATTCATCAATTGACTCAAATCGGACGTTCGTCATTCCGATTTCCTCTCCTTGATAAATATATGGCGTTCCTTTCATCATATGAAGAACTGTCGCTAACATTTTTGCTGATTCAATGCGATACATTCCATCATTACCAAAACGAGATACAACGCGAGGCTGATCATGATTATTCCAATAAAGGCTATTCCATCCGGTATGCTCTAATGCTTTTTGCCACTTTGTTAAATTCTCTTTTAAAGTAAGAAGTGAGCATGGTTTTACATCCCACTTTCCACCTTCTCCTGAATCTAAATCCATATGTTCAAATTGGAATACCATTTGCAATTCTTTTCGTTCTTCTCCAGTATACAATTTCGCTTCTTCTGTCGTTACACCAGGCATTTCACCAACCGTCATAATATCATAATGCGATAATACTTCCTCATTCATTTCATGTAAATATTTATGAATGTTTGGACCGTTCATAAAATGCTTATGACCTGAAACATACCCCTCTGCTTCTGTTTCAACAGCTGGTAATCCCTCTTCTTTAGAAATAAAATTAATAACATCCATACGGAAACCATCAATTCCTTTTTCTAACCAAAACTTCATCATTTCATAAACATCTTGTCTTACCTTTTCATTATCCCAATTTAAATCTGGCTGTTTTTTAGAAAACAGATGTAAATAATATTCATCTGTCATTTCATCATACTGCCATGCAGATCCACTAAAAGCAGCTCCCCAGTTGTTCGGTTCTTTTCCTTCTTTTCCAGGGCGCCATATATAGTAATCTCTATATTTATTATCTTTTGATTTACGTGATTCAATAAACCAATTATGTTCATCAGATGTATGATTAACAACTAAATCCATCATCAATTTCATATTACGTTCATGCATTTCATGTAATAGCTCATCCCAATCTTCCATTGTTCCGAACTCGTTCATAATTTTACAATAATCGCTTATATCATAACCATTATCATCATTTGGAGATTCATAGACTGGTGATAACCAAATCACATCAATCCCTAACTCTTTTAAGTAATCTAGCTTTGAAATAATCCCTTGAAGGTCTCCTATACCATCACCATTACTATCCATAAAGCTACGAGGATAAATTTGATATACTACACTTTCTTTCCACCATTGTTTTTCCATTATGCTACCCCATTTCATTCATCATTCATTTTTCTCTTTTTAAGGCGCAAACGTTTTCATTAATGAATGATAACAGATTCTATCTCAATTTAAAATAGCGCTTACAATTTTTATTGTTCTTTTTCTAAGAAAACATGCGAAAATCACTAATAACTCTCCAATATATGAAAACGTTTTATTTTTTTATTTATTTTTTGAATCTATTCGTTTATAATGAACTCAAAGAAAACGTTTGCATAATTATTTCTAGGGGGAAATACCATGGCAGAACTTAAATTAGAAAACATTTATAAGATATATGATAATAACGTAACAGCTGTAACTGATTTTAATTTACACATTCAAGATAAAGAATTTATCGTATTTGTCGGTCCTTCTGGATGCGGAAAATCTACAACGTTACGAATGGTAGCTGGACTCGAAGATATTTCAAAAGGCGAGTTTTCAATTGATGGTAAACTAATGAATGATGTTCCTCCAAAAGATCGAGATATCGCAATGGTATTCCAAAACTACGCTCTTTATCCACATATGAGTGTATATGATAATATGGCATTTGGATTAAAACTTCGAAAAATACCAAAAGATGAAATCGATCGTCGTGTAAAAGATGCAGCAAAAATTTTAGGACTTGAACAATATTTAGATAGAAAACCGAAAGCATTATCAGGTGGACAGCGCCAACGTGTTGCGTTAGGTAGAGCAATCGTTCGAGATGCAAAAGTTTTCTTAATGGACGAGCCATTATCAAACTTAGATGCTAAACTCCGTGTTGCAATGCGCTCAGAAATTTCTAAGCTACATCATCGCCTTGGAACAACAACAATTTATGTAACACATGATCAAACAGAAGCAATGACTATGGCTTCGCGTCTTGTCGTTATGAAGGATGGAAAAATCCAACAAATTGGAACTCCAAAAGAAGTATATGAAACACCAGAAAACATCTTCGTGGGTGGATTTATCGGCTCACCAGCTATGAACTTCTTCCGTGGTAAATTGACTGAAACCGATTTCGTTATAGACAATACTATAAAAATTAAAGTATCTGAAGGAAAAATGAAGATGCTACGTGAACAAGGCTATGTAAATAAGGAAATTGTTTTAGGTATTCGTCCAGAGGACATTCATGATGAACTACTATTTTTAGAAGCTTCACAATCTACTGCCTTCACAACAAAAATTGAAGTCGCTGAGTTATTAGGTGCTGAATCCATTTTATATATGAAACTTGGGAATCAAGATTTTGCGGCACGTGTAGATGCAAGACATACGTTTTCACCTGGTGACCAAATTAAATTAGCATTTGATATGAATAAAGCGCATTTCTTTGATAACCAAACTGAACAACGTATTCGCTAAAAAATTTATCTTTACTATACACATATAAAAAACCGTCCACATATATTGAGGGCGGTTTTCATTATTATACTAGGGCTTCTACTGTATGAAATGATTGTCCTTTCGTGCCAATAATACCGAAAATCGGTAAATCACTAAGCACCACTTCTTCTTGCTGTTTCATAAAAGATGACGTTAATTGTTTTATCTCTATCCAAACGTCATTAATACAAAGTACATTGGAATCGTTCTCTTGTTGGCGAGAAAAAATAGAATCTATTTTATATAAACCAGCATTTTGAAAAAGCATGTCAATGCGACTGAATGCATTCAAAGTAATGCTAATAACGCGTTGCCAATCTCCTTGCTTTTCCATATCATAGAATACAAAAAGGGCTTCTCCGCCTAGATTCGTAATTTCCTCCACTGTTGCTTGTCCACTCTCTTGATCAATGTCCGTCACAATAACTTTTGCGCCTTGTTTAGCCAACAAAAGAGCTGTATTACGTCCAATACCGATGCCACCGCCAGTTACGATAGCAACTTTTCCTGCAAGCTTCATTTTCATTACCCCTTCTATAAGTCTTACCGTCATTCAGTATACTCCTTTATGAGATTATTCTGCAAGCAAGAAAAATTGCCATTCGATTTGTAAACGTTTACTTTTTATCCTTCTTTTTTCTTACTCTTACGCTGATCAAGAACTAGACCGATAAAAATGAGAATGCCCCAAAAAATTATGCTACCTCCTGTCATCTCTACTTCCCCCTTATTATATAAAGTAAAACTTTAATCAGCCCCAAATGGTGAGATAAAGATATTATTTTTAATTATTATACCATTATCTTAATTTTCAATCTATTATAAATAGAAATGACACATTTTAGTTTTTCCTTACTGTAAATATTCACAATATACTTATAAAATAAAAAAAGACCCTTTTATATATAAAAGGGTCTTTTTTTATTTTATTATACAAGACTTATTATTTTCGTCTTTGTAATTAAGTCCTGAAAACCGCAATTGTCTTTGCGGAACAACATCATATATACGTTACATATTAATGGAATTCCTAATAGCAATACGTTCGGTAATAACACTACAAAAAATCTTATAATTAATGTTTGCAACGTTAGCTTTTCACTCTTCAATGAAATTAATTTTATTCTCGTTACCTTTTTGCCAAGTGTAACACCGTTCCAAATAAAGGGTAATACAATAAAATATATCGCCATTAATATGAAAACTACTGCGAAATCATATCTAAAATCACCTAAGCTTATATTAAAGCGCTTAAACATAGCACTATAGTTTCCGGTCATAATAGCTACTACTGCACCATACATAACCGAGATTAAAAACATGTCAATTAGGGAAGCACCTATGCGATTCATTACAAGCGCTGGACGATGCATCTTTAACTTCATTTTATGTCGACTCCTTCATATCCTTCTTTACCCGTCTCATCGTACCACTTCTAAAAAACATTGTAAACTAGCGTTTCTCTTACTTTTCTTGTACAATTTGTTACAATAGCATTATAAAGGAGGTTCCCATATTGAAAAAATGGATAATCCTATTCGTCGCCTTCCTATTAACTGGTTGTGCAGGAAACACAAGTCACTTAACTTATACGGTTAACGATGAATACGAACTCATACGTACTTCTGGAAATGCATTTGAACTTTTCCCCTCGCAAGATGCTGTATATGCCACACAATACATCCCTGCAAAAATTACAGACATTGCTTGGGATGATAAATACATTATTGCAAAACAAACTGAGGAAAAATCAGATCCAAATAACCCTGACGCAGCAATTGCAAATAAAAAAAGTGAACATTATTGGATTATTGATGTAAAGCACAATAAACGTTTCGGTCCCTACAATGAAAAGCAATTTAATGAACAAAAAGATGCGTTTAAAATTAAGGTGCCTTTTCAAAATGTAGATTCATACATAAAAGAAATAAAAAAACAGTCAGCATAATATTTGTATGCTGACTGTTTTGTCTTACATTATTTTAGTGAGATGTTAAACGTTTGTGGCTCTTTTACAACATCTTGTGTTTCTGAATCTCCTGCAAGTAAATCATCAGTTGTAAACTGAATATCCTTTACCTTGTCTTTTCCATCGTCAAGTATTAAACCAATAATACCATCTCTTATTTCACCAGGCTTATAGTCTTCTCTTGATACATTTTTTGTACCAACTAACGTATCTTCGTCATATAAAAAGTTTTGAGTGGCTACTTTAAAATGTTGCTTACCATTAATCATAACATCATTCATAGAGAAAAATTGCATATTTTTATTCCCGCTATTCTCCACTTTATATGTAATCTCAACGTAACGAATTGTATTACTAATCTCTGTTCCACTTAGCGATGCATATAATTCTGCATCTTCTTGGCTTACTTTATCCCCTAATCTACGTTTTACTTCTTCAGGAGTTAGTGCCGTGTATACTTTCAATGTATTTTTTGCCTTTTCACTCATTTGTGATAAAGAGATTACTTTCACATCTTGTACGTGAATTTTCATTGGCGCTACTTCAAATGTTTGATTCACAGAATGCATCTGCTCTAACTTGAAAGTACCCCATCCTGTTTCTTTCACTTTTTGTCCTACTTTTTTCAGCTCACGCCCACCATATTCTTTCGTTTCAGGAATAGATTCTTTCTTCTTCGGTTCAGCTTTCTTTTCTTCTTGATGGAAGCAACCACTTAACATAAGAAGAAAACTACATAAAACAAAAATACTTTTCCATGCTTTCATCATTTCATTTCTCCTAACGCTATCATTCATGAATATAAAATTAGTCCCTTGCTTTGTAAACTATAGAAACAATGACAATTCCACAAAATGAACTTGTCAGTCCAGATACTATTATACCTCCAATTTGGAAAATATGAAAATAGGGGTCTAGGAACGCATGCACGATAAATATAAAAGCTGTCACAATGATTATCGAAACCCAATACTTTCTTTTTTCTAAAGCTACAATCATATCTTTCCCTGTTTCATCTTTATACTTCCATAGTACGTATAATAGCAATAATAAGCCAACACATGTACTCCCATGTTGCATATATTTATACAATGGAATACTGTGTAATTCAATTTGTAACAATGCTATTTTCATAACGAAATAGCCTGTATTATGAGTAAATGCATCCCAAACGACATGCGTGAGCATACCGAATAATGCAGAATAGCAAAATACAAAGAATTCTTTCCAGGTATGTAGCCCCCACCTCTCATCTATTGCATATGAATAATAACCAGCAAACGGTTTAGGCAAATGCGTTATAAACAGCTTTTTTAAAATGTAATGATATATGTATGCGATTAGAAATACAAGCGGTAAATTTAAATATAAGAACCCAAGCCATGTATGGCCAATAACACCATAGGGTCTAAAGTGCAAAAAATATTCAAAGTCAGGCGCCATACTACCTAATATAAGAGCCGTTACTGAAATATGTTTAGAGTGCTTTTTCGCAAAAGGAAGAACTGCTGCTGGATGTGCAAATGTAAACGGCATACTTTAACTCCTTCTCACATTTTCAATAGAATACCATATATCATAACGAGAGAATGAATCTTCATGCAATATTTATTTTCACATTGGAATATGATAGTTTAAATGATATAATCCACATAAAATATTCAGAAAACAAGAAGGGATTCAGGTGTCATTAACACTTGTATTTGCTGCCTTTTTAAATTCAAAATCCGTTATGAATTGAGGTTTATATATTGATTGACGTACCCTTTTTACAAAATGTCACATTAAAAAAAGAAAATATCCCTAGTTTTTCCGCATATCCTTACTGCTTACCCGCTATTCGAACATTACAATCACTAGATTTCCATCCAAATGTAACATTCATTATTGGAGAAAACGGAACAGGTAAATCAACATTACTTGAAGGAATTGCGATTGCGTTAGGCTTTAATGCAGAAGGTGGAACGAAGAACTTCCGCTTTAGCACAAACGATTCCCATTCATCTTTACATGAATACCTTCGAATTTCAAAAAGTTTCAATACACCAAACGACGGTTTCTTTCTTCGCGCTGAATCATTTTATAACGTTGCTTCTTATATTGATGAAATAGATGCTGATAGAGAAGCACGTGGGAATCCGGTTATCAACTCTTATGGTGGTATCTCACTACACAAACAATCACACGGTGAATCATTCTTCTCATTATTTATGAACCGTTTTTCAGGACAAGGTTTATACATTTTAGATGAGCCTGAGGCAGCTTTATCACCAATGAGACAACTTTCCATGCTCATTCGAATGCACGAACTAGCTGAACAAGGTTCACAATTTGTTATCGCGACGCATTCTCCTATTTTAATGGCTTATCCTGAATCCACTATATATTCTTTAACACAAGAGGGAATTCACGAATCCACATTAGAAGAAACTGAGCATTACCAAACGACGAAACTTTTCTTTGAAAATCGCGATCGATTATTCCATCATCTATTTGAGTCGTAAAAAAAGAAGCAGCAATAGCTGCTTCTTTTTTATAGTGCTTCTATAAATAAGGCAACCCCGATACCGCCACCGACGCATAAAGAGGCAATTCCTTTTTCTAACCCACGTCTTTTTAATTCGTGAATTAAACTTACTGTAATACGAGCCCCTGTACAACCAATTGGATGCCCAAGTCCTACGCCACTACCGTTTACGTTCACTTTTTCACGGTCTAAGCCTAACTCTTTCTCTACAGCTAAATATTGAGCCGCGAAAGCTTCATTAATTTCAAGTAAATCTGCATCTTCCAATGACCAATCTACTTTTTCTAAACCTTTACGAATTGCTGGTGCTGGTCCAATACCCATAATTTTTGGATCTACTCCAGCTACTGAATATCCAACAATTCTAGCTAACGGTTGTAAACCTTTTTCTTTCGCTTTTTCTTCGCTCATTAATACTAGAACTGCACTCCCGTCATTAAGGCCAGATGCATTTCCAGCAGTCACTGATCCATCTTTACGGAACGCCGGCTTCAATCCAGCTAATTTTTCAGCTGTAATATCTGCACGTGGATGTTCATCCTTCGAAAATACAACTTCTTTTCTACGCTCTTTTATTGTAATAGGAACAATTTGATCGTCAAAGTATCCAGACTCGATTGCCTTCAGTGCCAATGTATGACTGCGAAGAGCAACTTCATCTTGTTCCTCTCTTGTAATTTCATATTGTTTAACTAAATTTTCCGCTGTTTCACCCATCATAATATGGTGAATCGGATCTTCTAACACTTCCCACACCGTATCACGAATTTCTCCGTGCTGTAGACGTTGTCCCCAGCGGTGCTGTTTCAATGCATAAGGGCTCGAACTCATCGCTTCTACCCCACCTGCAACAACAACATCACTTACACCTAATTGGATTTGCATTGCAGCTGACATAATTGCTTGCATACCTGAAGAACATTGACGTTGGATTGTATATCCCGTAACTGTGTCAGGAAATCCTGCCGCTAATGCAGCTGTTCTCGCCGTATTTGCTTCATCAGTTCTTTGAATACAATGACCTAAAATTACTTCATCAACTTCATGTGGTTCTACCCCGCCTCGTTTTACAGCTTCCTGAAGTACAGGAACAGCTAATTCTACTGGCGTTACATTTTTTAGCGCTCCTCCAAAAGTTCCAATTGGCGAACGAACTGCAGCTGTAATAACAACATTATGCATTTTGCACTTGCCCCTCTCTTATGTACCCTAGTCAGTTTTTAGGTGAAATTCCATAAGATGTATATCTATAACTATCATACTATAAACATACTAAAAAATCAAAATATTTAATATAATAAAAATAGAAGGAATTAACCTTCTATTCTGTCAGCGCATATAAAAACTTTTGTAAAATTTTCTCTGTCGTTTCATTCAATTTTGGCAACTTATCTACTGGAAAATATTGAAGTTTTAACCCTTCATGATCGAGCTTTAATTCCCCGCTCACATGATGTGCCTGATACAGATGAATAACATTGAAAATTTCATCGCCATTCGGATAACGGAAATATACTTCTTTTCCTGATAGAACACCAAGAAATTGCATTATTTTTGCAGTTAACCCCGTTTCCTCAAATAACTCTCTACGTGCAGTTTCTTCTGTCGTTTCGCCCAGTTCCATCGCCCCACCAGGTACACCCCAATCATATGTATCTGAACGATATTGAAGCAATACTTCTTGATTATCGTTTAATATAATAATTGCTGATCCTACGAGAATAAGCGGCCTTGTACCAACGACTTTTCGTAACTCTTCAATATACCCCATATGTAAATTCCCCTTTCCCTAACCTCCCTTATCATAACAAAATTTTGCTCTTTTTGTTCATGTAATTTTAAAGAAAAAAAGAAGCTTTCGCCTCCTTTTTTTCACCTTTATTTCTTAAAACTTTCATATTTTACAGCTTCAAAAGCTTCCTCAATTTCATCATTACGATAATGGACATATGTAAAACGCCCCAATTCTACTAATCTTGCTATTTCCTGTAACGCTTTATGCTGCTCATATGTTTCTTTCAGCTTAATATGTACATAAAACTTCATTAACGGATGTTCATATAAAGGTTCTCCCACCTCTACATATACATCTTCCACCCCTTGTACAACTCTTACATAACTTGCAAATTGATAAAGAGCTTCTCTGTCTGAAACGATTTTTAATGTATACATATATTCTCCCCCTTTTCTTTACTATATCAAAAAGATGATCACACTACGTTATAGAACTATGAAATTTTTTCGACTTGTCATCTATATATTCAATAAAAAAGGCGTTTATCCATACATGACATCTTTTCCCCACATATATTATAGGAAGAACTTTTTTTCAGTTGAGGTGTTCCTTATGGATCCATACGTCAATATATGTATTTGTATTACTCCCGGCGCCGATATTTCTGATGACCGCATCGCAAAAGATTTAGCTGTTGCAGAATCAATTTGGCACCCCATTACATTTCAAATTCAAGAAGTAATTGTATTAAATGAACTTTTCCGTTTTTTTGACCGTGAAATCAGTTATAAAAATTCCATTCAAAGTCAAGAAAAGCTGGCATCCTTTTTCCAAACATGTGTAAATGAAGCTCCTGAATGCGACCTTTATATTTGTTATATTGGCAGTGATTATTTCAAAGAAACAGCAGTAATTGCCTGCGCTTACTCTTTAGCAAAACAGCAACAACTTACCGGATATATCGTTTTAACAAACTCGGCTGCTCCTATGAAAAATATATATACGCTTGCTCACGAAATCGGTCATATTTTATTTACAAGACGTGTTCACGGAAAACTTACTCACGCAGATCCTCATTCCCCAACTGGCTCGGAGCACCATCCTTCTCCAACCAATCTTATGTATCCGATAGTCCCGCGCCCTGAAAATGTTCCTATTCAGTCTCTATTGACGAACGAACAAAAAACACTCTCTTTACAAAGCTCTTTATTGCAAAGAAAAAAACAGTAACCCTCATGTTACTGTTTAAAACAACTTATTCCAATCAACAAAACAAATCCCGGCTGCTAGAAATAAAAATAGACAACTAAATGTAAATGTAATCCCTCTAAAAATCCCTATATAATATTTCTTTGGAAATAATTTTTGGTATATCCAGAGCAGCCTTTTTCCTATTAAACTAAAAAGATAGATATAAACTTATCACCTAATAAAATATTAAAATAGGCATCATGTATTTCTTTTGATAAAAACAGTATGGTTGATCTGAGAAATCCCCTCCTCATATACATAACTCTCCTACTTGTTTATTTGTATACTTCTCTTTTTTCTAATTTTATCTGAATTTGTAAAAGCATATAAATAGCAATGAAAAGAATTATTTGTTGTACATACATTCCGATAACGCTTGATACATCTATCATTCCAAATGCATATTCTAATGCAATTGGAACTAGTAAATATGACAAAGTAAACCAACCACCAAATTTAATATTTATAACAGCCGCTAAAAGAACTACTCCACCAACAAGGATGAAACTGTCTGTACTAGTAAACTTAATAAATGTTGTACCATAAAACTTATTTAATAATGCAATACTAAAAATTGATAAGAACCATACCGCACCACTTATATATATAATTAAAAATTCAATTCTTTTACGCTTAAATGATGCTGTTCTCATCCCCCATATTAATACAATAATTCCTGCAAAAATCATAATCGGATAGCCAATTAACTCAATTAAAGAATAAGACAAACGATGGTCGGTTTCACTAAAGAATACGCTCTTCATCATCGTAAAAGCCAATAAATTTACAATAAAGTAAAGCAATAATTTATAATTACCTTTTCTATCTATACCCATCTCTTTTGCAAGTTGATTAGCATACTCTTTTGGCGAATCACCAAATATATCACTTACCGTTTTTCCTTCTTTCTCACCTTCAATTAAATGAAGTTCTGCATCTTCTAAAAAAGCGTCAACATCTTCTTCTTTAATTCCTTTCGTTATTAAATACACTTTCGTATCAATTAAAAACTTTTCTCCTTCTTTAGAAATCATCATGATAATCCCTCCCTTATTAAACCGTCTCTCTTCTATTCGTCTTCATCATAATTTCAAGGAAAATTAAAATAAACAGACTTCCGTATAAACATATAATTTGAAATAACATTGGAACAAGGTCTTCCGTTGTAAATGTTTTAAACACTAACATAATTGAAAGTGGAATGATTAAATATAAGTTTTTAAACCATCCTTCAAAATATATATTTATAGCTACTGTGATGATAAAAATCCCACCAGCCACTATATAACTTTGCACTTCGGTGAATGTGAGCATTTTTGTCGGATATATCACGTCTAATATCGTAACAGCTCCTAATAAAAACATTGGAGCGATCATAACTAAAGACCACATAGAAAACCATGTTTTTGTAAAACTTGTTACGAAGGCCATTTTGCGAAGTAGAAAATTAGGACCTATAACAACTAAAATCAATGAAAAACTATAACCGATACACTGAATAAGTGAAATCTGTAACATTCCATGATTCACTATTAAGATAAAAGCAATAATCCAAAACGATACGATATTCATTACTGTAAAACCAATTTGCTTCCACGTTTCCTGTCTATCTCTTTCCATTACTTTGACAAGTTCATTTGCATATTCTTTCGGTGAGCTTCCGAAAATATCTTCTACACTTTTCCCATCACTCTCACCCTCAATTAAATGGAGTTCCGCATCTTCTATAAAATTTTCAATATCGCTTTCTTTCACACTCTTTGCCGTCAAAAATAATCTCATATCTAACAAAAACTTTCGCGCTTCACTTGATAGCATTATTTTCTCCTTCCCTTCCCTTCAAGTAGACGTTCTACACTACTTTGCATCGTTTCCCAGCGATCCATAAATTCATCAAGTGCTTCCTCGCCTTTTTCTGTTAATGTATAATATTTTCTCTTTGGACCAGATGGAGATTCCTTCATTACGCTTGTTATTAGTCCTTCTTTTTGCATTCGTATTAATAACGGATAAATACTTCCCTCACTCGCCATTGTAAAACCATACTTCGCTAGCTTTTCACTCATTTCATAACCGTATATTTCGCCTTCAGAAATAATAGCAAGTAAGCATCCTTCTAAAATCCCTTTCAGCATTTGACTTGTCGACATAATTCAAATCCTCCTACTATCTTGCTTTACAAGATAGATAAGCGTAAGTATCTTGCTTTACAAAATAGTATAGCAAAGACTATTTTGCAAAACAAGATAGCTAACGATATTTTTTCCAAATGTTTGCAGGAATTTCATTATAGCTTCTCTAAATAGAGCACTATGAAAACTTTATTATGAAGGGATGTTTTTCATCATGGTTACAAATCGAGTTGTCTTTTTAACAGGTGCTGCAAGTGGCATTGGTTATGAAATGGGAAAGGCTTTTGCAAAAGAAGGTGCAAAAGTTGTGATTACCGATCGGCTTGAAGAACGTGCAAAAGAAGCTGCTGAACAATTACAAAATGAAGGTTTTCAAGCTATCGGTTTAAAATGTGACGTTACATCTGAAGAGGAAATTACAGCAGCAATTTCTCAAACAGTTGATCATTTCGGTTCATTACATATATTAATTAACAACGCAGGAATGCAACACGTTTCACCCATTGAAGACTTTCCAACTGAAAAGTTCGAGCTACTAATTCAAATTATGCAAATTGCTCCGTTTATTGCAATTAAGCATGCCTTTCCGATTATGAAACAACAAAAATATGGTCGTATTATTAATGTCGCTTCTATTAACGGCCTTGTCGGGTTTGCTGGAAAAGCTGCCTACAATAGTGCAAAACATGGCGTAATTGGATTAACAAAAGTTGCCGCTTTAGAAGGTGCTACGCATGGTATTACTGTTAATGCCCTTTGCCCTGGTTATGTTGATACCCCCCTTGTACGTAATCAACTACAAGACTTAGCTACTACACGAAATGTACCACTTGAAAATGTTTTAGAAGATGTTATTTATCCACTCGTTCCACAAAAGCGCTTATTACAAGTACAAGAAATTGCAGATTATGCGATGTTTTTAGCGAGTGAAAAAGCTAAAGGTATAACTGGTCAAGCTGTCGTTATCGATGGTGGTTATACCGCTCAATAAAAATAAAGTTTGCTCAAGAAGAGCAAACTTTATTTTTTATCCCGAGGATCTTCGTACTTTATTAATTGCCGCGGGAGCTTCTCAATTGCAACAATTACCCCCTCTAATTTACTTTCAATACGGTGGAGTAAATATAATGTTACAACAATCGGAAACCCTACATTACCTATCATCTTGATCCACTCTTCCACCCTCTTCCCCTCCTTTCATTATATAAGTAAGAGAAAACACTGCATTTAGGCATAAAAAAACAAGCTATTATGTATTAGCTTGTTTTTCAAATAATGATGCAATTTCTCGTTTATAGTCCCCGCGTATAATACCTTTCTCAGTAATAATTCCTGTAATTAATTCATTCGGTGTTATGTCAAATGCTGGATTATAAACATCCGTTCCAATTGGTGCTACTTGTTTTCCAAAGATTTTCGTAACTTCTGTTTCATCTCTTTCTTCAATAATAATTTCGGCTCCAGTTTCTTTCGTAACATCAAATGTTGACAGTGGCGCAGCAACGTAAAATGGGATATTAAAGTACTTTGCTAAAATAGCTAAATTCATTGTCCCTATTTTATTGGCTGTATCTCCATTTGCGACAATTCGATCCGCCCCCACAATAATTGCGTTTATTTCTTTCGTTTGAATAGCATGAGCTGCAGTATTATCTGTTATAAGGGTCACATCAATATTTGCTTGCTTCAATTCCCACGTCGTTAAGCGACCACCTTGTAAAACTGGTCTCGTTTCACACGCATATGCATGTAAACGCACACCTTTCTCTTTTCCAATATAAAAGGGAGCTAATGCAGTTCCATATCTGGCAGTTGCGATACTTCCAGCGTTACAGATTGTTAAAATATTATCGCCATCTTTAAAACATGTTAACGCATATTCCCCAATATTTCGACACACCTCTTCATCTTCCTGTTGAATGCGAAGCGCTTCTTCTTCTAATATTTTTTGCGCTTCTTTTATTGTAGTAATCTCTCGAATAGATTCTCTCATACGATCAATTGCCCAAAATAAATTTACTGCCGTTGGGCGTGATGTCCCTAAATAGTTACAGTCTCTATTAAACTTCTTTTGAAATTCTTCGATATGTAAAGTATTATATTTTTTCGCTGCAAGCGCCAAGCCAAATGCAGCTACAATTCCAATTGCAGGCGCTCCGCGTACTTCTAACATTATGATACTTTTCCAAACCTCTTCAATAGTCGTTAATGTTTTGTATTCTGTGCTATGTGGCAATTTCGTTTGATTTAATACCGCAATTGCATCCCCTTTCCAACTTACAGATCTCGGAACCGTAACGATTGTACTCATGCTTTTACACCCCTTGAAACTGTCTGTTGAAATAATGTTCGAAACAGTTGAATATCAGCACTTTTAGATTCATATTTTATTAGTTCTTTTCCTAAGGATAGCGCTTGTTTCTTAGCTTGAATTCTTGTTTCTTTATTTTCTATTTCATCTAAATCTGCTACATGAGCTAAACCAATTGTTCTACGAATTAGTTCACATCCGGCAAATCCAACAGCATCAGTAAAGATATTTTGCAAAATAATTGGTAACCATTGTTTTTCTTTCGTATATGCTTCTACACCTTCTCCAATCCATAACTTTGTAAAAGTCTCTACAAAATAACTCCACGTCTTTTCTATATGGAAAAATAGTACACTTCTCTTTTCTTCTTCTCTAGATAACGCATTTAATAATAGATTTGCAATAAATTGACCTATGTCAAACCCAAATGGGCCATATGTCGCAAATTCTGGATCAATCACTTTCGTTTCAGAAGGTGACGAAAAAATACTACCAGTATGTAAATCACCATGAATAAGAGTTTCTTTTCTTGTTAAGAACTTATATTTATATTGTGCTACTTTTAGTTTTAAAGTTTTATCACTCCAAAGTTCATCAACCACGAGCTGTAAATCTGGCTCATAATCATTTGTATCATAATGCCCAAACGGATCTGTAAACACTAAA
The DNA here is from genome assembly GCF_900100505.1 of Bacillus sp. cl96. Classification (NCBI taxonomy): domain Bacteria; kingdom Bacillati; phylum Bacillota; class Bacilli; order Caryophanales; family Bacillaceae; genus Bacillus; species Bacillus sp. cl96. The sequence continues at coordinate 499,550 of NZ_FNDM01000002.1, read as the reverse complement.
TCCTCTGTAATTTTACATAGGTCCGGATTTACAAAGGTACCTTCTAGTATCCTCTTCTCTTCTGACTGTAAACCAAAATCTGAAGTGTAAAATAAAACATGTGCTAGAAAACGACCAATATGCTGGGATAAAAGCGGATATTCTTCTCCGTCTATTAATCCTTTTCTTGTAATTGTTAGTCTTGATAAGTCTTCTATTACCGTTATCGCTAACTCTTCGTCATGACTGTACACTACTGGAACATAATCCGGTACATACTGCGCAAAAATTTGTAATGCCTTGCTTTCAATCGTTGCTCTTTTTATAGACAATGGCCAGCTTTCACCAACTACTTTCGCATAAGGCAGTGCTTGTTTTATTATAATGGATTTCTCTCCATCATCTAATTTGAACACGTAATTTAAGTTTCCATCTCCAATTTCATGACAAATGACATTTGCCTTCTCTTCAAAATAGCCATAATCTTTCGCATATTGTACAGCTGTTATTTCTGTTAATGAATAATATCCCATCTTCTTCTCCCCCTTTTTAAATTCAGAGGTTTTTCTAACATAGAAAAACCTCTTTCCACTAAGAAAGAGGTTTGAAGTTTATCTTCTCCCCTCTTATCTGCCAGAAAGTTTTACTTTCTGCTGGAATTAGCACCGTGCCTTTTGGCGTAATAAACGCCCCATTTCACAATGGTATTACGGTCGGTTGCTGGGCTTCATCGGGCCAAATCCCTCCACCTGCTCTTGATAAGAGTTGTATAATTTTTTGAATTTTTAACTTTATGTTGAAGACTATACCAAGAATAAAAATCACTTGTCAACATTTTATTTGTATAATTCTGGACGGCGATCCGCAAAAACTGGAATTCCTTTACGTACTTCTTTAATTTTCTCGAATTCAAGCTCTCCAAATAAAATTGATTCCTCTTCATTCGCCTCTACTACAACTTCACCCCAAGGATCCACAATTAAAGAATGACCTGCAAACACATTATTCGGATCCTTCCCTGCTCTATTACACGCAACAACATAACACTGATTTTCAACTGCTCTTGCTTGCAATAGCAAACGCCAATGTGCTAAACGAACTAATGGCCATTCAGCTACAACAAATAATACTTTTGCCCCTTTAGCAGTATGAACACGCATCCACTCTGGAAAACGAATATCATAACAAATTGTTCCAGCGCATTCAACATCATCTAGCTTAAATTCGCCCGTACCATTACCAGCTATTAAATATTTATGTTCATCCATAAGCTGAAATAAATGTACTTTACTATATTCGTTGACTAACTGTCCTTCATTATTTACAACATACATCGTATTTGTAACGCCTTGCTCTGTTTGCTTTGCTATGGACCCACCAACAATATGTACATCATATCGCTTCGCCCATTCTATTAACTTTTCTTTCGTTTCCACTCCATCCCTATCTGCAATTTCAGAAAGTCTCGTTAAATCATATCCTGTTGTCCATAGTTCTGGTAAGACGATAACATCTGGCCTTTCCTTCATAGCTTCACTTATTTTATTTTTAGCATTCTCAATATTTTTTTCTACATCTCCAAAAACAATATCCATTTGAATACATGCGACTTTCATTTTTTCAGCCCCATTCTTATTTTTCTCTTTACAAAATACTGGAAAGATTATATCATTTGTCACTAGAATTGTAACAACTTTCAAAAGAGGTGGAAAGTATGAAATTATTTCAACCTTCTGAGATAGTAACATCATTGCCAACACAATTTTTCGCTTCACTTGTTGCAAAAGTTAACAAAGTCGTTGCAGCTGGTCACGATGTTATTAATCTAGGTCAAGGTAATCCAGATCAACCAACACCGCAGCATATCGTAAAAGCTTTACAAGATGCTGCCGAAAAGACCATTCATCATAAATATCCGCCATTTCGCGGACATGAAAGCTTAAAGGAAGCCGTGGCTACATTCTATAAACGTGAATATGGCGTCGAATTAAACCCAAAAACTGAAGTTGCTATTTTGTTTGGTGGGAAGGCTGGACTAGTAGAATTACCGATTTGTTTTACAAATCCTGGTGATACGATTCTCGTTCCGGATCCAGGTTATCCAGATTATTTATCAGGGGTTGCTTTAGCAAAAGCACACTTTGAAAGAATGCCACTTATTGCAGAAAATAACTTTTTACCAGATTATACGAACATTGATGCCTCTATTGCAGAGCGTGCAAAATTAATGTTTTTAAACTATCCAAATAATCCTACCGGTGCTACTGCATCAAAAGATTTTTTTGATGAAACCATTTACTTTGCTAATAAACATAATATATTAGTTGTTCACGATTTTGCTTATGGCGCTATCGGATTTGATGGTCAAAAACCTGTTAGTTTCTTGCAAGCAGATGGTGCGAAAGATATAGGAATTGAAATTTACACATTATCAAAAACTTTCAATATGGCTGGCTGGCGCATCGCTTTTGCTGTAGGGAATGAAAGTGTGATTGAAACAATTAACCTATTACAAGATCATATGTATGTTAGTATATTCGGTGCAGTTCAAGATGCCGCTCGAGAAGCGCTATTAAGTTCACAGTCTTGTGTAATAGACCTTGTAAATAGTTACGAATCTCGAAGAAACGCTCTTATTTCAGCCTGTCACTCAATTGGTTGGAATGTAGACATTCCAACAGGATCGTTCTTTGCATGGCTTCCCGTTCCAAAAGGATACACCTCTGAGCAATTTTCTGATATTTTACTAGAAAAAGCACATGTCGCAGTTGCTCCTGGTGTCGGATTTGGTGAGCATGGCGAAGGGTATGTCCGTGTTGGTCTCTTGCATACAGAAGATAGATTACGAGAAGCCATTAATCGAATTGATAAATTAAATTTTTTCAAAAAGTAATTGACAACACGAAAAATATCTGACAAAATTCAGTTATCTTAAAAATTTAAACATTTCTAAATACTTCTTATCAAGAGCAGGTGGAGGGACGAGCCCGACGAAACCCGGCAACCGATCTACAATTGTAGACACGGTGCTAATTCTCGCAGCATTACGCTGACAGATAAGGAGCTGGTTGTAAAAAAACCTCTCCTTAGCTGAGAGGTTTTTTTATTTAACTAGGAGGTTATAACAATGAGCGGAATTATAGCGACGTATTTAATCCATGATGATTCACATAACTTAGAAAAAAAAGCTGAGCAAATTGCACTCGGTTTAACAATTGGCTCTTGGACTCATTTGCCACACTTATTGCAAGAACAATTAAAGCAGCATAAAGGCAACGTCATTCATGTTGAGGAATTAGCTGAACATGAACCTACCAATTCGTATTTACGTAAAAAAGTAAAACGCGGAATTATTAAAATCGAATATCCGCTATTAAACTTCAGTCCAGATTTACCAGCGATTTTAACGACTACATTTGGAAAGCTATCACTTGATGGCGAAGTAAAATTAATTGACTTAACTTTTTCAGACGAGTTAAAAAAACATTTTCCTGGTCCAAAATTCGGGATAGATGGTATTCGAAATCTTTTACAAGTGCATGATCGTCCCCTTTTAATGAGTATTTTTAAAGGAATGATTGGACGAAACATTGGGTATTTAAAAACGCAATTACGCGATCAAGCAATTGGTGGTGTAGATATAGTAAAAGATGATGAAATATTATTTGAAAATGCATTAACACCACTTACGAAACGCATTGTATCTGGAAAAGAAGTTTTACAATCCGTATATGAAACATACGGACATAAAACGTTATATGCCGTAAATTTAACAGGACGAACTTTTGATTTAAAAGAAAATGCTAAACGTGCAGTGCAAGCTGGAGCTGATATTCTATTATTTAACGTATTTGCTTACGGACTAGATGTACTACAATCACTTGCAGAAGATGATGAAATCCCAGTTCCTATTATGGCACATCCTGCTGTAAGTGGTGCTTATTCAGCATCCAAGTTATATGGAGTTTCATCTCCATTATTACTTGGAAAGCTACTACGTTATGCTGGGGCTGACTTTTCATTATTCCCATCTCCATACGGAAGTGTTGCGCTAGAAAAAGAGGAGGCTCTTGCTATCTCAAAATATTTAACTGAAGACGATGCATCTTTCAAGAAGAGCTTTTCTGTTCCGTCTGCTGGTATTCATCCTGGTTTCGTTCCCTTTATTGTACGAGATTTCGGTAAAGATGTTGTTATTAATGCTGGCGGCGGGATACACGGACATCCAAATGGAGCGCAAGGCGGCGGTAAAGCTTTCCGTACTGCAATTGATGCTACTTTGCAAAATAAACCACTCCATGAAGTAGACGACATAAATTTGCATAGTGCACTACAAATATGGGGAAATCCCTCTTATGAGGTGAAATTATGAGTATTCAAGTATTTTGTGATTTCGATGGCACGATTACAAATAATGATAACATTATGTCCATTATGGAAAAATTCGCACCACCAGAAGCCGAAGAAGTAAAGAATAAAATTTTATCACAAGAACTATCCATTCAAGAAGGTGTTTCTCAATTATTTCAATTAATACCTACTAATCTGCACGATGATATTATTCAATTTTTAATAGAAACTGCTGAAATCCGTAGTGGTTTTCATGAGTTTATACAATTCGTAAAGGAAAATAACATTTCTTTTTACGTGATATCAGGTGGAATGGATTTCTTCGTCTATCCACTCTTACAAGGAATCATTCCAAAAGAGCAAATTTATTGTAATGAAACAGACTTTTCAGCAGAGTTTATTACAGTTAAATGGCCTCATTCTTGTGATGATCATTGTCAAAATCATTGCGGATTATGTAAATCATCATTAATCCGTAAATTAAGTGATACAGATGACTTTCATATTGTAATTGGAGATTCTATTACTGATTTACAAGCCGCGAAACAAGCTGATAAAGTATTCGCTCGCGATTTTCTTATTACAAAGTGTGAAGAAAATCATATTGCTTATACACCGTTTGAAACATTTCAAGATGTGCAAGCTGAATTAAAACTTTTGTTGGAGGTGAAGGCATGAAACAACTTTTTCGTCAATGGTATGACTTAAGCGAGATAAAAAAAGAGTTAACAACACGAAATTGGTTCCCAGCAACAAGTGGTAATATTTCTATAAAGGTTAGTCATGAACCACTTACTTTTCTTATTACGGCAAGCGGTAAAGATAAAACAAAAACCACTCCAGATGATTTTCTATTAGTAGATCATGTAGGAGTTCCCGTTTTAGAGACTGAATTACGCCCTTCAGCAGAAACAATATTGCATACACACATTTATAACAATACGAATGCCGGTTGCGTACTTCATGTTCATACAACCGATAATAATGTCATCACAAATTTATATAGTGATGCAGTCACCCTTCAAAATCAAGAAATTATTAAAGCTCTCGATATTTGGGAAGAAGGTGCAACCATTCACATTCCTATTATCGAAAACCATGCCCATATCCCAACACTTGGAGAAAACTTCCGAAAGCATATACAAGGAGATTCGGGTGCAGTATTAATCCGTAACCACGGTATTACCGTATGGGGCCGAGATAGCTTTGATGCAAAGAAGAGATTAGAAGCTTATGAGTTTTTATTCCAATTTCATATAAAACTATTATCAATTCAAGGAGGCGTTTCTAATGGCGCAAATTCGTATTCATGAAGTAAATACTCGTATTGAAAATGAAGTGGAAGTATCTAAATTTCTACAAGAGGAAGGCGTTTTATATGAGAAATGGAATATTTCTAAACTTCCTACTCATTTAAATGAAAATTATTCGTTAACAGATGAAAACAAAGCTGAAATATTAGCTATTTTTTCAAAAGAAATCGCTGATGTTTCAGCACGTCGAGGTTATAAAGCACATGATGTAATCTCACTTTCAAGTAGCACACCTAACCTTGACGAATTATTAATTAATTTCCAAAAGGAACACCATCATACAGATGACGAAGTTCGCTTTATCGTCAGTGGTCACGGCATTTTCGCTATTGAAGGTAAAGATGGGAAATTCTTTGATGTTGAACTTGAGCCAGGCGATTTAATATCTGTTCCTGAAAATGCAAGACATTATTTTACCTTGCAAGATGATCGCCAAGTTGTAGCTATTCGTATTTTTGTGACAACTGAAGGCTGGGTTCCAATCTATTAAGGTAGTTAGTTGAATAAAAGGACTTGGACCCCCTTTTCCAAACTTTTATTCACTCTACATATATACATCCTCCTATGGAACAGGCTTATTTCATTTTGAAATAAGTCTGATTTTTTATTTACTTGAAAGTACCATTTCATCACAAATTTACACCTTAATTTTTCAAGTGCATTTTTCGAACATTTATTGAATTTTTTCTGAAAATTCTGTTTTATATGTGATATACTACAATTAACTTAGAAGGAAAATAATATCGCAAACAGAGGGGGATAATCATGAGCTTACTTATCGCACTTATACTTGGAGTTACATGTGGAGCATTTCCTGTTATTTTAGGAGCTATTATGGAAGAGTTAGAAATTGGTGTTTTAGGATTTGTCGCATCTTGTGTAAGCGCTTTATTATTTGGTTTATTCGGCGCTATTCCTGTTTCAATTCTGTGTGCTTTTTATATAATACGCCATGCTCGTACAAAACAATTTGGTCCTAACCACATCGCACAAATTATCCCGTTCCCGGTTGAACGATGCCGCCGCGCTTCTAACTTATAATTATAAAAATTAAACATGACTAAATAAATAAAAGTCCTCAAATGAGGACTTTTATTTTTTTTCTTCTAGAAATTGAAACAATTCTTGTAGATGTAGGGCATCTTCACCATAGCTAACAGATACATGAAATATACCATCAATCTCAGCTTGCATATAAAGATCCACTCCATCACGATCATATTTCAATGCCAAATAAAACTCCATTTCTTCTAACATCTTTTTTGAGGTTCGAATTACATAATGTCCCTTCTCATCTCTTCCATATTCAAATTCTGGTTCAAAATCATATTTTTGTTTAAAAGCTTCTTTTTGTTTTTCATTAATTTGCATACAAGTAGCTCGCTGTACAGTATCAATCATCTCATCAAACTTTTGAAGGTCCACCTCGTTTACCCCCTTATATATTTTTTATATAGTACTTGTGTTCCACTATTTTCTTCGCCATCCTTAATTAACTCTTCATACAATTCTTTCGCCAAACTTAAGCCTGGGGCTGGTAATTGTAATTTTTCTGCTTCCTCTAAAGCAATTTTCATATCTTTCATAAAATGCTTTACATAAAATCCTGGCTCAAAGTCTCCTTTTAACATTCGAGGAGCTAAATTACTTAATGACCAGCTACCTGCTGCCCCTGTTGAAATACTCTCTAACACTTTATCTGGATTCAGTCCAGCCTTCTTCGCGTAAGCGACAGCCTCACATACTCCAATCATATTGGAAGCAATCGCAATTTGATTGCACATTTTTGTATGTTGTCCACTCCCAGCTGGTCCTTGTAATTGAATGTTTGTTCCTAACTTTTCAAGTAAAGGTAAGCATCTATCATATATTTCTTTCTCCCCACCTACCATAATTGCGAGTTTTGCTTCTTTCGCACCAACATCTCCTCCTGAGACAGGTGCATCTAACGTATATATATTTTTGCTTTTTGCAACTTCATTAATCCGTTTTGCTAAAGTAGGTGTAGATGTCGTAAAGTCAATTGCTATCGTACCTTCTTTTGCATGTTCTATAATTCCTTCTATACCAAAATACACTTCTTCTACATCATGTGGATATCCAACCATTGTCATTACAATATCAACTTGCTTCACTAACTCTTTTGGCGTATTACACCAATTTGCACCATCTTGCACTAAAGAATCTGTTTTTGCTTTCGTTCTATTATATACATATACTTTATGACCATCTTGCATTAAGTGATAAACCATACTTTTTCCCATTACGCCAATACCAATGAAACCTATTGATAAAGTTTTATGTTCCATTTTCTCATCCCCTTTGTTCTAATAAATCATTTACCATCTTTCGGAACTCTTTATTAAAGTCATCATCCATACTATTTTTCACATTTGAAAATAAAATAACAAAAGTTCCTTTTTCTTTATTAAAATTATTGAAAGTGTTCCAACCAGATAATACACCATGATTATGAAAATAATCTGGATATATATAAAAACTAAATGCATATTTCCGTTCTGCTGAAGGTGAAAACATTGCTTGTATACTTTGTTCAGAAAGAAGTTTTCCATTTATAATTGCTTCGTCTAATTTCTTCATATCTCCAACTGTCGTATACATCTCACCACAACCATATAGCCAATCCATGCCTAACTTCTGCGCTGGTACAAGCTCTTGATCTTTTTTCACATAACCCTTTGTAAAATTTTTATCTCCAGGTACCATATTTCCCATACCGGATTCATGCATATCTGCTTTTACAAATATGTTTTCTTTTATGTAATCTCCTAAAGGTTTTTTCGATATATGTTCTATTATATAAGCAAGCACCATATAATTATAATCTGTATATCTCCAACCTGTTCCTGCAGGAAATTCTAAATTTTGACGTCCAATCCAATTAATTAATTGTAAGCGGGAAGCCGCATTAATATTGCCTTTTGCGTGTTCAGGTAAACCAGAGGTATGCGTTAATAAATGATATAGCGTAATATTTTTATTCTCCGGAAATGAAGGAATATATTTATTTACATTATCTTGAATATTCAATTTCCCTTGTTCTTGCAGCTGTAAAATAGATGTGGCAACGACTGTTTTCGTAATAGAACCGATACGATATTTTGTTTGAGGCGTATTTTCTATTTTATTTTGAACATCAGCATACCCATATCCTTTATTCAATATAACATGCTCTTTATCTGTTACCAAAACTGTTCCATTGAATTGCTTTCCGACTAAATATTGATCTAATTTTTGAGATATGCTAGCATAATCAATTTGTTGCTCTTCTTTTTCTTCTATATTCCCTTGTACTTCCGATTCAATAGTAGGATTCACTTTAGTTGTTAATACAGTGTTTTCCTTTATATTGGGGCTAACAAGAAAATAGTATACTCCGCCGCCAACTATAGCAGACAGTGAAGCCACCACCATTACTTTTTTTATCATATTGATCCTCCATAATTCCTTCGCTAAAAATTGTCCCCCTATTCTATTATCAAACAATAAAAAAAAATCGCAACAATTTGTTGCGAAAAATCACATTTTTTCTTTTCTATACACACATACTTGATTCTTTCCATTTTTTTTCGCTTCATATAATGCAATATCCGCTCGTTGCATTAATTCTTCTCTTGTAGTTCCTTGTTCATATAACGCAACCCCAAAGCTAGCTGTTAACTTCGAAATTCCAGTGAATTGCTTTGTTTCAATGAAGAATCGTAATGATTCCGCAACTTGAAATGCTTCCTTTTCTACTGTATTTGTCACTAATATAATGAATTCTTCCCCTCCCCATCTTGCAAATACATGTTGCTGCTCCACTTTAGATTTCATAAGCTCTGCAAGTTGTATTAATGCCAAATCGCCAAAATCATGACCATATGTGTCATTAACTGTTTTAAAATTATCTATATCAAATAAAATAATTGCTATTTTCTCATCATTACGTATTACCTTTTCCCATTCTACCTCTAGTATTTGTTGAAACTTTAAACGATTATAAATCTCTGTCAATGAATCTATCATAGCAAGTCTTTCTTGTTCTTGATAGATTTCATCTAATTCTGTAATTTCCGTGCACTTTACAATAAATCTTGATAAATCTTCTGGCAATGGTGTCGCACGTAATAGAAAAGTAGATACTGCCCCTTCATAATTTGACATCTTAATTCTTCTACCGCTTGATAAAGTATCGTCTAACCATGTTATATCATGCGTCGTCGAGTAGTATCCATTTTCTCTAATAAAATGTTCAGCAAATACTAAATGTTGCTCGCGATAGGCAAACAAATTTTCATATCCGAAAAACGTTAAAAAATTTGTATTACAATCAACAATTTCATCATCTTCTACTATAAATAATAAATCATTTTGAAAATCAAACATCGTTTGAAGCAGTTCCTGTTGTAAACTAACTTGCCTTACTAAAGAAAGTTGATACAAACTCTTATTCACTTCTTCTAACACTGCTTGCGGAGTTACAGGGGCTATTACAATATTACGTATTCCTAATGCAAGTACATCTGTAAATTCCTTTGTTATTTGTTGATCCCAAATGACAATGAATGTACTTTGCGAGGTATACATATTCTTTATATATTTTATTTGAGAATAATCTGTTACATACATAATTATAATGTGCGGTTTCGTTCTTTGAAATAATAGTTCGCCCTCTTCAAAACTATTTGCTATAAACATACATTTTGGATGGATATTTTCTATCGTTTGTTGATGTTTACATCCATTTTCTATATAAAGGACATTTAACTGCAGATCTTGTAACACATTTTGGAAAACCGTATTCTCTAATAAAAAATGTAGTATGTTCATCACTAGTCTTCACTCACTTCATATATCTTGTTCTACTGAATTCCTCACAAACATTTCTAAAAGACTGTTCTCCAATAAACTTTAATTTGTGAGAAATACATATTAACAAGCTAATTGAGAATGTTATCTTCCCTTTTCACTCTATAAATTCCTTTTTTAGTGTATGATTATAGGAATTATATCGTTTGTATGAATGCCCTAGCTTATTTCTTAAAACTTGACAATTAAAATAAAGATATTATATTCTTAAATTCGATAACTTACAAAATGTAAGTAATATACATTGCGTTTTCCCGATAATTTTATATACAATTTGGAGGATATATTATGACAAACGACAACTTTTTTAACGTTCTATATGAACGCACATCTACACGTGCATTCAACCCAAATAAAGAAATCTCATCTACAGAATTACATGAGATTTTAAAAGCAGCAGCACAAGCACCTTCCGCTTGGAACTTACAACACTGGAAATTCCTTGTTTTTCAAGGTGAAGATGTACAAAAACGATTACACCCAATAGCTTATAACCAACAACAAATTCTTGATGCTTCTGCAGTAGTCGCTATTTTAGGTGATTTAGAAGCTTATAAAAATGTTGAGCCAGTATATGGTCCAATTGTAGAACAAGGATTTATGAAAGAAGAAGCAAAAGAACGCTTAGCTAAAAATATTGAATCTGCATATGCTCGTGAACAATTCCCAAGAGATGCTGCCTTTTCAAATGCATCTTTAGCAGCAATGCAACTTATGCTTGCAGCTAAAGCAACTGGTTGGGATACTTGTGCTATTGGTGGCTTCAATCCACAAGCACTGACAGACGAATTTAACGTTTCATCTCGTTACGTTCCAATTATGCTTATTACAATTGGGGAATCAACTTTAAAAGGCCACCCTGCACCTCGCATGAGCGTAGAGCAAGTAAGCGAGTGGGCAAAATAATAAAAAACGAAGGCAACTACATTGCCTTCGTTTTTTTATTCCCTGTCATACTTTTGTAATATTACTACAAATCATTCGACATTTATACTTATGGAAAAGTATATTCTATTCCCTTCTCATAAATAAACGTGACGTTTCATGTCGAATTTTGTTAAGACGTTGAAATATACCCGTGTATTTTTGTTACAATTGTGATACAATGATAACAAATAGATAACAAGAGAGGGATTTTCATTGAGTTCATACGGAAGCTTTATCGCACTTTTATGTTACATAGTAACTGTACTGCTTCTATATTTTATTGGTGATGCCGCAAACATCTCCATTTTACAATTTCCAAAAGAAGAAGCATTCCAATTAGAATCAGAAAAACATACTGCACGATCCATTGTACCACTACTCCTAGCTCTTCCTGTATATATCATCGTTTTATATAAAAGTAAAAAAGTGTAAAGGCTACCCATTTCATTTATTTCGGTGGTTTTTACATTTTTTTGTTATATTCCCCCTATTTTAAACATCATTCCATACTAAACACCCAGCTAGTCATTTAAAATGAGAAAATCCCCTAGAAAAAATTCCACTCTCTGTCCAGTCACTAACTACCGAACTTACATAGATTATAAGTGTGAAGGGGGTGATGAGGATTATGTTTGGATCATTTGGATGCTGTGATAACTTTAGAGAATGTCATCATCATGAAAGAGAGCGCGACCATCGCGAGAAAGAGAGAGAGAGAGAGGTTAGACCACAACAACCAGCTGTATGTAACGTACTTGCTAGCATTTCAGTTGGAACAGAACTTTCTCTTTTAAGCATTAGAGGTAATGGTACTTTCAACAATGTAATTTTTGAAGGTTTCGCTAACGGTGTTGCTCTTTTCTCTGCTTTAGCTCGTAATGACAAAGACAACAAAGATAACAATAAAGACGATAAGAACAATCAAAATCGAAATACTTTTACTGGTATTTTACGTGTATGCCCAACTGATATCGTTGCAATCGCTATCTAATTCTGTCTCTTATCCTCGATAGTAAGCAAATAAGATTTACTTTTCTCATAGAAAAAACCTGAGACCGATTTCAAATCGACTCAGGTTTTTTTATTAATTATATGCTTTTAACTAGTTCAACAACTTCTTCAGCAGTTGACATCATTAATGCTTTTTCTGCTAATGTTTCCATTTCTGCTTTTGACAACTTGCTTAGCTGTGTTCTTGCAGGAAGAATAGATGTTGCACTCATACTGAACTCATCTAAACCTAATCCTAATAATAATGGGATAGCAAGTGAATCGCCCGCCATCTCACCACACATACCAGCCCATTTGCCTTCTTTATGAGCAGCATCGATAACCATTTTTACAAGACGTAAAATAGATGGGTTATATGGTTGGTATAAGTATGATACTTGTTCGTTCATACGGTCTGCAGCCATTGTGTATTGGATTAAATCATTTGTTCCGATAGAGAAGAAGTCAACTTCTTTCGCGAATTGATCTGCTAATACTGCTGAAGCTGGGATTTCAACCATCATACCAACTTCAATAGAATCAGAAACAGTTGTACCCGCTTCTACAAGTTTCGCTTTCTCTTCTAATAAAATCGCTTTCGCTTGACGGAACTCATCAAGAGTTGCAATCATTGGGAACATAATTTTTAAGTTACCGTATACGCTAGCACGAAGTAATGCACGAAGTTGTGTACGGAACACATCTTGCTCATCAAGACATAAGCGAATTGCACGGTATCCTAAGAATGGGTTCATTTCTTTTGGTAAATGTAAGTATGGAAGCTCTTTATCTCCACCGATGTCAAGTGTACGAACAACGACTGGTTGCCCTTCTTTTACACCTTCAAGAACTGCTTTATACGCTTCGAACTGCTCTTCTTCTGTTGGAAGATTGTCACGGCCCATGTATAAGAATTCTGTACGGTATAAGCCAACGCCTTCTCCGCCATTATCGATAATACCTTGTACATCATTTGGTGTTCCGATATTTGCAACAAGCTCAACGTGATGTCCGTCACTTGTTACAGTAGCTTGGTCTTTTAATTTAGCCCATTCAGCTTTTTGCTCTTCAAATTTCGCTTTCTTTTCTTCAAACGAACGAAGAGTTTCTTCTGATGGGTTTACAATTACTTCTCCATCTAAACCGTCAATGATAACGATATCGCCGTTTTGGATTTTCTCCATAACAACTTTCGTACCAACAACAGCTGGAATTTCCATAGAACGAGCCATAATTGCAGAGTGAGATGTACGTCCACCGATATCAGTAGTGAAACCTTTTGCATACTTACGGTTTAACTGAGCTGTATCAGATGGTGTTAAATCTTCAGCAATGATGATTACCTCTTCAGAAATTGTACCAGGATTTGAGAAGTTAATTCCTAGTAAATGTGCAAGAACGCGTTTTGTTACGTCACGAATGTCCGCAGCACGTTCTTTCATATATTCGTTATCCATGTTTTCAAACATAGAAATAAACATTGATGCAACTTCATCCATTGCAAATTCAGCATTTACTTTTTCGCTATTTACTTTATCTTTTACTGGGTTTACTAGTTCTGGATCATTTAACACTAATAAATGTGCTTCAAAGATCGCAGCTTTGTCAGCACCTAGCTCAGCAAATGCGTGGTCCTTAATAGCTTCTAATTCAGTTTTTGCTTTCTCAAGCGCAGCGTCTAAGCGTGCAATTTCTGCAGCTTCGTTTGTAATTGATTTTTTTTCGATGTTAAATTCAGGATTTTCAAGTCTGAAAGCCTTTGCAATAGCAATCCCACTTGATGCAGCGATCCCTTGAATGTTAAGAGTCATTATTCTCCTAATCCTTCGTTTTTCATAGTTTCTTCGATAGCTGCTAGTGCTTGAGCTGCATCATCACCATTTGCAGTGATTTTAATTTCTGCGTTTTGTTGAATGCCTAAAGACATAACGCCCATGATTGATTTTAAGTTAACGTTCTTTCCGTTATACTCTAAGTTAATGTCAGAACCGAATTTGCTTGCAGTGTTTACAAGTAGAGTTGCTGGACGAGCATGAATTCCTGAGTCGCTAGTTACTTTAAAGATTTTTTCCATGATAATTTATCTCCTTTAAATTACAGTATTTTTTAGTTGTATAGACGTGAGTACTACATCATCTATTGTATATAATAGGCGATGTTCGGTCAACCACATCGCCTATTATAATTATAAACATTTTGCGTCAAATTCCTACTGAATGTCAATAATAGCGGTTTCGCCCTTCTTAACATTTCCATCTTTTTTCAATTCGACTTGTTGCCCTTGTTGTAAGTTTGTAAAGACAATTGGTGTAATGATAGATGGTGCATTTTCTTTTACAAATGCAAGATCTACTTTTAATAATGGTTGGCCTTGTTTCACCTTGTCGCCTTGTGCTACAAGCGCTTCAAAACCTTCACCATTTAATTTTACAGTATCAATACCGAAGTGAATTAAAATTTCTTTTCCGCCTTCTGATTGAATACCAATCGCATGTTTTGTAGGGAATACATTGACAATCTCACCGTTCACTGGAGAAACTACTGTTCCTTCAGTTGGCTCAATTGCAAATCCGTCTCCCATCATTTTTCCTGAGAATACTTGGTCAGGTACTTCTGTAATTGGTAAGATTTTCCCTTCGATTGGTGATACAATTGTTTCATTTTCATCAACTTTTTGAGGAGTTTCTTCCACTTTTACAGGTTCTTCTTTTTCAACATGAGGTGTACGACCTGACATAATATCATGAATTTGTGATTTTAATGTGTCAGATTTCGGTCCGAAAATAGCTTGAATGTTATTTCCAACTTCAAGTACACCAGCTGCTCCAAGTTCTTTTAAGCGGTCTTTGTTTACATTCTTTTGTTCGTTAACTTGAACACGTAAACGAGTAATACAAGCATCTAAAGAAGCAATGTTTTCTTTACCACCAAGTGCTACTAATACTTCACGAGGGAGTTCGCCTGCTTCTGCTTTTCCTGCGCCGTCATTTGCATTTGCCACTTCACGACCAGGTGTTTTTAGATTCCATTTACGAATTGCAAAGCGGAATCCGAAGTAGTAAATAACTGCTAGTACAAGACCAACAATAATTACCCACCACCATGCTGTACGGCCTGGTAGTACACCGAATAATAGGAAGTCAATTAAACCACCAGAGAATGTCATACCAATTTTAACACCTAAAATTTGCATTGTCATAAATGATAGACCAGCAAATACAGCGTGAATTCCGAATAATACTGGCGCTACGAATAAGAATGAAAATTCAAGTGGCTCTGTAATACCTGTTAAGAAAGATGTTAATGCTGCAGAACCTAAAATACCTGCTGCTAATTTTTTATTTTCTGGACGTGCTTCATGGTACATTGCTAAAGCTGCTGCTGGAAGACCGAACATCATGAACGGATACTTACCAGTTGTAAATGTCCCTGCTGTTAATTCTACACCGTCTTTTAACTGTGCCATAAAGATTTTTTGGTCACCACGGATTAATTCGCCAGCTGCATTTGTATACTGACCGAATTCGAACCAGAACGGTGAATAGAAAATGTGATGTAATCCAAATGGAATTAATGAACGTTCAATTAAACCGAATATAAATGCTGCAATTGTTCTATTTGCATCAATCATTTGATGTGAGAACGTGTTTAAGCCACCTTGAATGTATGGCCAAACGAAGCACATGATAATACCTACTATTAAAGAGAATGTTGCAGTTGCGATCGGTACGAAACGCTTACCTGCAAAGAAACCTAAGTATGATGGTAATTCAATGTTGAAGTATTTATTATAGCAATATGCCGCTACTATACCGACGATAATACCACCAAATACCCCTGTTTGTAGCGTTGGAATACCTAATACGTTTGCATACGCTGGATCTGCAAATCCAATTTTTACTGGGTCTGCTCCAGAACTTGTTACTTTCACTAGCTTATCTACTTCTAAGAACACACTCATCGTTTTGTTCATAATTAAGTAGCCGACGAATGCTGCTAAACCAGCTACTCCGTCTCCACCAGCTAAACCAATTGCTACCCCAACTGCGAATAATAATGCAAGGTTAGCGAAAATAATATCACCAGATTGTTCCATAATTTTTGCAACCATTACGAACCAATCTGCTTTTAAAGCAGGAATAACATTTGTTAACTGTGGATTTTGAAATGCATTACCAAATCCAAGTAAAATACCTGCCGCCGGTAAAATCGCTACTGGAAGCATTAACGCTTTTCCGACTTTTTGAAGAACACCAAAGATCTTCTTAAACATGGAAACCCTTCCTCTCTTATCTATATTGATACCTTCCGACAAACGCCAAAAAGACATGAGGAAAAAAAGATAGAACGATAGCTATACAAAGGGTAGTATATCCCTTTCTCTAGCTTACATTCCTTACTTTTCTCCACTCATGCCTGATCGAATCAGTAACACGTGTCAAAAATAGGTTTACGTATAAGTTCACTATAATTAAGGCAAACGTTTTCGTTACTCACCTTAATGTGTTTGTCGAAATTTGTATAACTTTGCAATAGTTATTATACATAACTATTGTAAGCGATTCAATCATTTTTTTTAACGTTTTCATTTTAGACAAAAATATATGGCTTTTTACACATGCTCTGCCTTTACTAAGCGTTGCAAGTGCATCGTTAAATAAATACTTTCAGCTTCATATACAGGTAGTTGCAACTCTTTTTGCATGACCTTAACTAGCTTCCAAGCCAAGTTATAGCAAGCTGGATACTCCGCCTTTAATAAATCAGCAAAACTTTGCGATTCCTCTACTTTTTCTCCTTTTTTCACCCTCTCAATAGCATATTGAAGATGACGAATAAGACGTAAATAATGAATGCTCTCTTGATCTAATGTAATTTGTAAGTTTGTCTCAATTAAAGATACAAGTTGTGCAATGAGACGGGAGTTTTGATTAACTGAAGATAAATCAGAATTTGTAAGCGAACTGTAAATGTGAAGTGCAATAAAACCAATTTCTCCTTCTGGCAATGTAATTTGCAAACGAGAATTTAAAAGTTCTACAACACCTTCCGCAATTTCATATTCCTTTGGATAGAGCATTTTTGTTTCAACTAAAAAAGGGTTATCAATTGTAAGTCCTTGTTTTAACCTTTTAATCGCAAATGAAATATGATCTGTTAACGCAATATGAATATGTTCATTTAGTGGCGATTTCGCTTTCCCTTGAATGTACAGCATAATATCGTTCATCAATTCAATTAATTTTTCACTAATATGCGGCACTAATAATTTGTATTGTTCACGATCACGTTCATTTTTTAAGACAAACATCTTTTCGATTTGTTCTTGCTCCAATACATCTTTTGCTTTTTTCCCAAATCCAATTCCTTTACCAATCACTACTACTTCCTCGTGTTCCGGATGGCTAGCAATGATGACATTATTATTTAAAACTTTTTTAATTTCTAGATAATTACTCATATAACACCACCCTCGTACTTAAATAGCCTACTTTTATGTTACAGAATATTCTTCTTTGTCGTCAATGTAAAACATCTGCCATTTAATAAAAATTCATTTTTTAGACATGTTTATATATGATGCGTATAATGTAAGAGCAACTGTACATAGAAAGGAGATAACAGCATGATTAAAATGTTTGTAAGTGATATCGATGGTACAATGATGCAACACGGAGGTCTTATTGACGAACAAGATGTTGCGGCACTGCGCAGCCTTGCCGAGCAAAATGTTATTCTTTGCTTCGCTTCCGGAAGACTTGATAATGAAATTGCAGACTTAATGAAAGCTGTAAATACAAATTTTCATCGCATTAGTGTAAATGGTGTTTTTGTATATACACATGAAAATAAACAACTATTATCTGCAACTTTTGATTCCAGCATACTTCCCGGTTTGTTAGCTATGACGAATGAAGATCCTTATTTCCGTTATGTAAGTGATGAGCATAATTATTACATTGAAGAGAAAACACCTTTCATTCAAGAACTTGAACAACAAGTAACTATGACTTCTGTTGAAGAACCAAACTTACTACAGAAGATTGATGATACAATTTTCCCAAATAAAATTTCTGTCGGTGGAACAAAGGAGAGCTTACAACTCCTTCAGAAAAAAATTGATGAAAAATTCCACGGGAAAGTTAGTACTTTCATCTCAGCAGAACAATGTTTAGATGTAATGCCACCGAATGTTAGTAAAGGCTCTGCCATTTCTGTTTTATTAAATGAGTTTCAAATAAAACCTGAGGAAATTGCTTGTATAGGGGATTCTTATAATGACATTCCTATGTTTTCTTTAACTCCTCACAGTTTTGCTATGTCGCAAGCAGATGATGCAGTAAAAAAACACGCTCACTATGTAGTAAATCACGTCAAAGATGCTGTTAACCACGTAATTGCTCATAATAAAAATACGACTCATTCCTTATAAGGATGAGTCGTATTTTTATTTCTTTACATGTTAACCATTTTCAATTCCACTGTACTTCACAAACTGAAATATACTATTTGTTACGTGCGATATTCGTAATAAATTTATAACGATCTCCACGATAAATACATTTCACGTACTCTAGCGGTATCTCACCTTCTGAATATGACCATTGACGCATTACAAGTACAGGCGCCTTTTTAGGAATATGCAGATGTTCAGCTTCATTTTCCGTCGCAACGGAAGCTTCAATTGACTGAGTAGCGCTAACAAGTTTAAAGCCCAGTTTTTTCTCTAAATGTTCATATAAAGATTGTTGCAATATCTCTTCGTTAATATCTTTTACAAGAGCTGGCGACAAATATGTCGTCTCAAAAGCAATCGGTTCATCATCAGCTAAGCGAATACGCCTCACTTCATAAACCGATTCCCCCTCCTGTATTCTCAACCGGTCTGCTATTTTAGCAGTAGCTGGAACTAGGCGGAAACTAAGTAATTGACTACTTGGGTTCATCCCACGAGAAATCATGTCTTCTGTGAATCCCGTCATTCCTTGCAATTTTTGTTCCACTTTCGGAAGTTGGACAAATGTTCCAATTCCACGCTTCCGATATAAATAGCCTTGTTCCACTAAATTATTAATCGCCTGTCTGATTGTCATTCGACTCACTTCGAACTTATCACAAAGTTCATTCTCAGATGGGATTTTATCTCCCGGCTTCCATTCGCCGTCCTCAATTAGCTGTTTCACCCACTCTTGAATCTGATAATAGATCGGAAATGGTGAATACTTGTCGATGTTCATCAGCAATCGCCTCACTGCATAAAGATAGGGCTTCTTGATCAGCGATTACGGTTACATTCGGATGACGTTGTAAAACTGTAGCCGGACACTCTTCACTATATTCACCTTGCAATAATTCTTTAACAGCTTCTGCCTTTTTAGAACCCATAGCAACAAGTAGAACTTGTTTCGCTTTCATAATGCTTCCAATTCCCATTGTAATCGCATGAGTTGGCACATCTTCTTCTTTTTCGAAGAATCGAAGGTTTGCTTGGCGTGTAGATTCTGTTAATTCAACAATGTTTGTTGGAGAATTAAACGGTGTTCCTGGCTCATTAAATCCGATGTGACCGTTTTCACCGATTCCAAGAATCTGTAGGTCAACTGGGTTAGCAGCTAGAATGCTCTCGTAACGTTTGCACTCTTCCTCTAAATCACTTGCCATCCCGTTTGGTACATAAGTTTGTTTAAATGGAAGATGATCAAACAACTGTTCTTGCATGAAATAGTGATAGCTGTTTTTATCTTCATGTGGTAAATTTACGTACTCATCTAAGTTTACAGTGGTTACACGGCTTGTATCAAGTTTATTTTTTCGCATTTCTGCATAAATACCTAATGGAGAGCTTCCTGTAGCCATTCCTAATGTTGGATTTTCTTTTGTTTTTACAACTTCTTCAATTAATTTATAACCTGCTTCTGCTAATTCTTCTGGAGTTTTTACAACAAGAATATTCATTTAATTACTTCCCTTCCTTCATATGAATTCCTAAACGAACCGTATCATATACATGTAAATCTTCATTCATCACAACAAAGTCTGCATCTTTTCCTACCGCTAATGCACCTTTATTATTTAATCCAAACTCTTCTGCTTGGTTAACTGATGTCATAAGTACTGCATCTTCGATTGAACAACCTGTAAATTCAATTACATTTCGGAAAGCTTGATCCATTTTTAGAATACTACCAGCTAACGTTCCATCTTCTAATCGAGCACTACCATCTTTTACATGTACTGGCTGTCCGCCAAGCTCATATAATCCATCTTCAAGACCTTTTGCACGCATTGCGTCAGTAATAACACTTACTTTTTTCGGTCCTTTTAACTTATATGCTAATTTCACCATGTCAGGGTGAATATGAATACCATCTGTAATTACTTCAACCATTACATCTGGATTTAATAACACATGACCCACAACTCCTGGTTCACGGTGATGTAATCCACGCATTTGATTGTATAAATGTGTCGCATGTGTAATCTTTCTATTTTTTAGTTGCGCATCAATTGCATCTGTATGTCCCATTGTGCCAACTACACCAGTTTCAGCAAGATATTGTTCAAACTCTAATGCTCCCTCTTCTTCTGGTGCATATGTTACTAATTTAATTAAGTTCCCACTTGCTTCTTGCCATTGTTTAAATTGCTCAATATTTGCAGGAACGATATGTTCAAGTGGCTGTGCACCTGCACGTTTCTTTGAAACATAAGGTCCTTCTAAATGAATATATTCGAAATGCGCTCCTTTTTCTTTTGCTTCTTTCGCAGCAGTTAACGCTGCTTCAATTGCCTCTGGAGCTTGTGTCATTGTTGTTGGGAAGTAAGTTGTAACCCCTTCTTTTAACATTTCTTTACCTAGAGTTACTAACCCATCGCTATTTGCATCCATCGCATCAATATCGTATCCACCATGAATATGAACATCGATCATACCTGGAATTATAATCTTCCCTGTAGCATCAAAAACAGTTTCATTTTCTTGTGGTACATATTGAGCCATCAAACCAATTTCTTTAATGGTTTCTGCGTAACGAATAAATCCGTTTTCCACTATTTCTTGACCTGTGTAAATTTTGGCATTGATGACAATTTGCGTTTTCATTTTCATCGATCCTTTCCCATGAATTACCTACTTGTTATTATTACCTTATTCGCCTAGTTCCATCTTAATATACGCACGAGTAGTTGTCTATACATTCTAATGAAATTTCCTTTTTATTCAACAGAAAAGGAAATTTCTTACGTCTCTTATAATTATAATATATATTATTCATTTTTCCAAAAAGGGACAGTATCGCCCCCTAATATAGAAATCACTTCAACAATGGCATTAATCCGCTAGATTCTAACATAATATGTTCACCATCTGTTTCCATTTCTACTGTACGTTTATTCGTTCTATATACCATTATACCGTGCCTTTTTAAGCGTTTCACTACACTTTGGTGAGGATGTCCATACGGATTATTACTCCCGTACGATAGAATAGCAAACTGCGGTTCCACTTTTTTTATAAACGTTTCACTTGTTGAAGTATATGAGCCATGATGCCCCACTTTTAACACATCTGCATGGACATCAAATTGTTTTAATATTTCATGTTCTGTCCGTACATCCGCGTCACCCATTAATAAAAAATCCGCTTTTCCATATCGCACCTTTAAAACAATTGAGGATTCATTATTTTCATCTTTTGATTTCCCGTTGTTTAATACTTGTATAGAAACATGTGGATCCAGCGGTATATATTGTCCTTCCTTTACTGAAACGAAAGGTATCCCTCTTTTTTTTATATTATTCCGATACGTATGATAAGTAAGAGAACTATATGTTTTTCCGCTATCTAGTATAAGCGATACCGGCATTTGCTCTACAATTGGAATTAACCCCCCTATATGATCCATATCGGGATGCGTACTGACAATTACATCTAAATGATTAATCCCTTTCTCAATTAATTTCTGAATAATAACCTCTCCTGCTTCATAAGGTCCTCCATCAATTAACATTGTTTGTCCATTTGGCATTATAATAAGTGTTGCGTCACCTTGCCCCACTTTTAAAAAGCTCACTTTCATTTTACTAAGATGTTGCCGATGCATATGTAAAGGAGACGTAGTATGAATGGACATCATATACCTTTTAGCTGATGCGCTATTTAAAGAAAAACATAATAAAACAGAAACTAATAATAAAATAATCCGCATACCTCTCATAACTCGTCTCCTTTTTTCATTTAGTATGGCACTGTAAATAATTGATATACAAAAAAAGCTTAGCAAAATGCTAAGCTTTTATTTCGATATCTCTTGTAAGGAACCGAAGAATAAATCTGCTTCATTCATTTGTTCATTCTCTTCAGAAAGCGGTGGTAAATCATCTAATGTTTTCAATCCAAATGTGTCTAAAAATTCTTTTGTTGTTCCGTATAAAATAGGACGCCCTGGTCCTTCTGCTCTTCCCATTTCTTTTATAAGTAAATGTGAAACCAACGTTTGTAACGCCTTATCAGTTTTAACTCCTCTAATCTCTTCCATTTCAGTCCTTGTGATTGGTTGGCGATATGCAACAATCGCTAACGTTTCGAGGGCAGCTTGTGAGAGTGAAGCAGCTGTTGGTGTATCTATTAATTTTTGATAATATGAAGCATGTTCTTTCTTTGTAGCAAAACGATATACTTTTGCATACTGTACAATTTGCAAACCACGGTTTGCACCTTCACATTCTTGTTGCATTTCTTCTAAAATATTAATTGCTTCATTCATTTCAATTTCAAGAACTTTCGCTATTTGTTCTGGATAAATCCCTTCATCACCAGAAACAAATAAAAGGCCTTCAATAATTGACTTTTGTTCTTTCCTATCCATTTCACGAGCTCCTTCCTTCTATTTTCTCATAAAAATACACATCAAAAAACCGAATCACAATTAATGCGTTCGGTTCAATATTTTTTCTCTTGTTCCAAACGATACATTAAAACATAGCATGAGATAAAATGTTGCTATCCCATTTTCACATACTGGCTCTATGCAGATTTATTAGAGCTTGATACGAAAATTTCATCAAAATTATGTTCTTGCTCAATTATGATTTGTTGGTTTTTCATAAGTTCCAGAACTGCTAAAAATGTTACAACCATTATTTCACGTTCATCATCAACAAACAAATCATAAAAACTTTGGCGACCACCCTTTATTTTTAACTGTTTTAAAATATCAGTCATTCGCTGTTCAATTGGTATTTCTTGACGAGTAATACGTGTTGTTACAGGTTTTTTTGCCTTTTTACGGCGCATTAATTTTTGAAATGCTGCTAGCATATCATATAACGTAACATCAAGAGGTAAGCTTGTCTCCTCTTCTTGTTGCAACGATGTAAAGTCAATTGGTGGACGTGTATATAGCTGTGCTCTTTCTTGTTCTCTTTCTTTTAACTCAGTAGCAACTTGCTTATATTTCTTATATTCAATTAACCTCTCCATCAATTCTTGACGAGGATCATCTATAAAATCATCACCGTTATCAAGTACATCTTCTTCATGTTTCGGCAACAACATCTTACTTTTAATTTGTAATAACGTTGCAGCCATTACTAAATACTCACTTGCAACATCTAATTGAAGTTCTTTCATCGTATGCACATAAGATAAATATTGCTCTGTAATATCTGCTACAGGAATATTATATATATCAATTTCATAACGATGTATTAAATGTAACAATAGATCTAACGGCCCTTCAAAAGCCTCTACTTTAAAATTATATTGCACAAAGCATCCCACCACATTTTTTCTATAACAACATAAGTATAGAGCATACTCATGTTCTATCCAACCTTTTTAAGAAATTTAATTAAAAATAGACCGATGCCTATGTCATCATGCCCACCACTTCATATGATAACAGTGTAGTAAGAACAATGTAGGAGGTCAAAAAACTATGGGTCACGTTGATTGTGGTTTTAGCGGTGGGTTCGCATTACTTGTTGTACTGTTTATTTTACTAATTATTGTAGGAGCAGCTTGCTTCTGCTAATATGAACAATAACGGCTAGGGGGAAACCTCCTAGTCGTTTATTGTTCATATTTCTATGATACACTTATATGTATAACCGTTAGATAGGAGCGAGAAAACATGTATCCTACCGAATACATACAATTTTTAATTCATTTCCATGGAGATTATGACTATTTTGAATGCCACGAAATACTAGAAGAGTATTGGAAGACAAAACCAAGAGGTAATCGTGATCATTACTTAGTTGGTCTCATTCAAATTGCAGTTTCTTTATACCACCAAAGACGTGCTAATTGGAATGGTTCTACAAAAATGATGAAAAGCGCAATTACAATTTTAGAAAAAAGCGGTGTGCCTTTACAACGTTTAGGAATTAATCAAGTACAACTTCTTTCCTTGCTCAATGAAAGATTGCAATCTATCCATAAAAAAGAACGTTTTGTACCTTTATTTTTACCCTTATCAGATTCATCGTTAGAGAAGCAGTGCATAGAGTTATGTCAAAAACAAAACCTCTCTTGGAAAGACTTGAATGCTATCCCAGGTGAATATATTATAAACAAGCACACTTTGCGTGATCGCACAGAGGTCATTACTGAACGAAACGAACAATTACAAAAAAGAAAGCAGAGATAATAAACTACTTATCTCTGCTTTCACGAATGTATATTTTGTTCTAGCCCTTTACATTTTTCGCAAAAACTTGCTGTTTGCTCATTTCCGCAAATTGTAAACTCAAGAAATTTACTCTTTAACTCTTGAACCATCTTCGTCCCAATCCCCACATGACGATGAGACGGGTTCACACTCAAATGCTGAATTTCTAATACTTGATTCTCTTTTTTTACAATCCCCATTATTCCAACAAAATCTTCATTTTCTTTCCACAAATACAATTGCCAATCATCTTTTGCTTCATATTCTTTCATTGTCAATTGTAATGTTTTCACATCTTTTTCAGTTGGCATAAACGAAAGAAGCCCCATTGCAATTTTTTCATAACTTTTTTTAAAACGAATTAACATAACCCTTATCCCTTCTTACAAAAGTTACAAACTAGTAATCCCCTCAATCACTCTTTTCATATCACATTCATTTTACAATATTTTCAACAGAGTGAGAAGAGTCTAAAACAACTTGATAATCATACAAAGCGAAAAGAAGAAAGTCAAATCTATGTTTCAGCACTATTCCTTTAATAAATAGAGTTAAAAAAAGAAAATTTTATATGGAATGGAAAGAAACATATCATTCAACAGCACTTCATTTATAGTTACTCTAAAGCAGCACAATTCTAGCAAAATTAATATAACAAAAAATATTTATTGAAACATATAATGTAATGTATTCTATGTAATTGGTTAAAGGT
The DNA here is from genome assembly GCF_900100505.1 of Bacillus sp. cl96. Classification (NCBI taxonomy): domain Bacteria; kingdom Bacillati; phylum Bacillota; class Bacilli; order Caryophanales; family Bacillaceae; genus Bacillus; species Bacillus sp. cl96. The sequence goes on along the minus strand of NZ_FNDM01000002.1, from coordinate 473,733 downwards.
TTGTTCTCACAAACAATATATTTTAGCAACAATACTACTTGTATGATGAGCTGTAGAAGTAGTACTCAATCTCATTAAAAATAAAAAAGAGAGCAAAAGCTCTCTTTTTCCTTACCTTATTCTTCCCAAACTTTAACTTCTTTCATTACATCGCCTTGACGCATTTTTAATACTGTTTCAATACCGCTTGTTGCTTTACCGAATACAGTATGAACACCATCTAAATGCGGCTGTGGCTCATGAACGATAAAGAATTGGCTACCGCCTGTGTTACGGCCAGCGTGAGCCATAGAAAGTGATCCTACAAGGTGTCTATGAGGGTTTCCATCAGTTTCACATGGAATAGAGTAACCTGGGCCACCTGCACCTGTACCTGTTGGGTCTCCACCTTGGCTTACGAAGCCAGGAATAACACGGTGGAATGTAACACCGTCATAAAATCCTTGCTCTGCTAATTTTTTAAAGTTTTCTACTGTTTTCGGTGCTTCTTCTGGGAAAAATTCCAAGTCGATTTTTTCACCGTTTTCCATTAATATGTATCCTAAAGTTTTCATACGTATATGTCTCCTTTCAACTATCTCAGCACTATATTACCACATTCATGACTAGAAACAAAAAGAATCCGACAATCTAGATACTTCTTTTTTGAAATGTGGAAAAAGCTAGGTGACAAATAAGAAATATATACTATAATAACTTTGTTGCCCGAAAATTTTAGAAAGAGAAAGGGAGCGATTTTTCGTGAAAACGAAATTATTAGCTCTGCTATTAGCTGTAACGGTATTTATGATGCCAACAGCTTCATTTGCAGACATCATTGAGGGAGAATCAATTGTTACATTAGGAGAGAACTTATCCGAACAACAAAAACAAGATCTGTTAAAAGAAATGAAAGCACCAAAAGATGCTACAATTATCACTGTATCTAATGCGGAAGAACATAAATTTCTAGAAGGCATTGTTCCAAAAGCACAAATTGGTACGAGAGCAATTTCTTCTTCTATGATTACATACACAAAACCAGGATCTGGTCTTATTGTACGATCAAAGAACATTAACTGGGTAACAGATGCAATGTACACTAACGCTTTGATTACAGCAGGTGTAAAAGATGCAGAAATTCAAATTACTGCACCTTTTAAAGTTTCAGGAACTGCAGCTTTAACTGGATTAATGAAAGCATACGAAACTGCGTCCAATAAACAAATTCCTGAAGAAGTTAAAAAAGTAGCGAATGAAGAAATGGTACAAACAGCCCAGCTTGGTGATAAAATTGGTGAAGAAAAAGCAGTTCAACTTGTTGCAAAAATTAAAGAAGAAATTGCAAAAGAACAGCCAAAAACAACAGAAGATTTACGTTCATTAATTAAAAAAATTGCTGATCAACTCGGCATTACATTGACAGATGAACAGTTAGATAACTTAGTATCGTTATTTGATAAAATGAAAAATCTTAATATCGATTGGAATCAAGTTGGTAGTCAATTAAACAAAGCAAAAGAACACGTTTCTGCCTTCTTAGGTTCTGAAGAAGGACAAAGTTTTCTAGATAAAGTGAAAGATTTCTTCTCAAGTATCATTGATTTTGTTAAATCTTTATTCAAGTAAAAAAGAAGCCCGCCAGTGACGGGCTTCTTTTTTATACAAGTAACGGTAATTTCATAACAGCCTCTTCAACCGAACGCACTATATGATTTGCTTTCTCCTTTACATATGGATGGGCATGATGAAGAGTAAATGAATGCGGGGTTACTTCAAACATAGAAATATCATTGAAAGAATCTCCAATACAAGCAACTTCATTTGCTTCAATTTGCAAATGATCCATTAGTCGCTTTAGAGCACTCCCCTTACTCACGCCTCTTGGCATAATATCAACATAGCGTTTACCTGATATAAAAACTTCCGCTTCGCCTTGAAACGTATCTCGTAGCTCTTGATCTAACGTCACAATTTTCTCTTCTTCTCCAAAAACAAACAATTTTGCAGGGTGTACAGTCTTACCAAACTCTTCTTCTAACGCTTCAATTTCAGCGATATGCACGCCCATATACGCTTCAAAATTATGGTGATGTTCATTCTTCCTTTTTGTATATCGCTGCTCGTTTGCACAAACAATATCCGCTAGTCCTTTTTTATGTATATATCGATATATTTCCTGGGCAACCACATTTTCAAAACTCGATTCATGAAATAAATTTCCATCCGGAAGCAACATTGTCGCTCCATTTAAGCCAGTTGTGTAATATGGGAATGAAAACCTTTTTACAACTTCATCAATTCTGTGTGTAAAGCGGCCAGAGGCAAAACAAATATTTGTCCCTTTCTCAGCTAACCAACACAGCGCACGTTCATCTTCTTTTTGCATATGATTCACATCGTAAACGAGCGTGTCATCTAAATCACTTACAAATAATTTAATCATGTCCTCTTCCCCTTCCATACACAATATCTACTCTAAGTGTACACAAAAAATGTTTGATTTTTGTTAAAAAATAATAAATTTTTGCTAAAAAAAATAAACGGGTGTATAATCCCGTTTATTTTTGTCTTTTTACATTTTGAGGTCTTACAATACTTGGTCGTACTTTTAAACTAGACATCGTTGGACGGAGTAAAATTTTTGTTAATGCGCCCCAATCAAATGGTAAAAACGGCCATAAATAAGGTGTTTGTAAACTTTTTATAGACGTTAAAAATAAAATTAATATCGTCATACCAATTACAAATCCCATCTCATGGAAGAGGCCTGTTAAAATAATAACAAACAATTTCCCAACCTTATTCCCTAATCCTAATTCATAACTCGGTGTTGCATATGCACCAATCATCGAAACTGCTACATACAAAATTACTTCTGGCACAAACAAACCTACATCAATTGCAATTTGACCAATTAATATAGCGGAAATCAACCCTGCTGCAGACGATAACGGCGTTGGAGTATGAATGGCTGCCATCCTTAAAAACTCAAGTCCGACCTCTGCCATTAACACCTGTAATAAAATTGGTAAATGCGTCATCTTAGTCGGTCCAATAAAAGCAAGATTTGCTGGCAAAAGAGTTGGATCAAATACAAACACTAACCAAAATGGTAATAAAAATAACGAGAATATAACACCTAAAAAGCGCACCCAGCGTAAAAATGTACCGACAGCTGGATTTTGTCTAAACTCTTCCGCGTGCTGTAAATGATGAAAATATGTTGTCGGTGTAATCATAGCACTTGGCGATGTGTCAACAAGTACTAACACATGTCCTTCTAGTAGATGATTTGCTGCTACATCTGGCCTTTCTGTATATCGAATAAGTGGAAATGGGTTATAGCTTTGCTTTACAACAAATTCTTCTACTGTTTTATCCGCCATCGTAATTCCATCTACATCGATGTTATTTAATTCTTGTTTTATAATCTTTACTAAATCTGGATTTGCAACATCTTGAACGTATGTAATGCAAATATCCGTTTGTGATCTATCTCCTACTCGAACCATTTCATTTCGAAGACGTGGATCTCGAATTCTTCTACGGATTAATGCTGTATTTACAACGATATTTTCAACAAATCCATCCCTTGCACCGCGTACTACCTTTTCGGTATCTGGTTCTGTCGGCGTTCGCCCTGGATAACTACGAACATCGATTGCAAACGCTTCCGTTTCACCTTCCACAAATATCACGATGAGTCCTGATAATACTTGGAGCATTACCTCATCCATCGTTTTCACTTTACTTACTTGTTGATGGATTAAGCGATTCTCTAAAAGCTTCACTGTATCTTCTTCTACATCCCTTATCTCATTTGTATCCACCGCTTCTTCTAAAATAGGGATAATATAATTTGTATCACAAAGTCCGTTTACAAATAACACACCAATTTCTTTATTCAAAATTTGAAATTTACGAATGCCAACATCGTATGTAACGCCTAGCCCAACTGTCTGCTTTAAATAATTTTCATTGTCACTTATGAAAGTTGATATAGGGATATCCACTTTTTTAGGCTTCGTCATAAAAACCACTCCTTTCCAAAATTAATTGAATTGCTTTCTTCGTAATAGGTGATCCCCTCTCCCATTCATCATTTCCACACATCTTACCAATGTCACCGACTCCAACGATGACAGGAACATTCAAGTCATCTAAACAATAAATTGTATCTCCGCTAATTCTGCCAATTTCGCCATCTGGAAGTCCAAATTTATCAACACCGTATTCGGTTAAATTCCCATTCCGATCTACACTTACATCTACACGTGCCCATTCCCAATGATGCGTATTAGACGCTACCGCTAAAATACCGAGCACATCAATTTGTTTATGGGTAGCCACATATTTTAAAGCCTTTTCACCAGATCCTTCTCCAATAAATCCACTGTCATCAAACATGACAAATACAGGGTCATATGGCGTTTGCATAATAAGCTCAACAACTTTTTTCCCTGTCAATTTGGTTGGATTACTTTGTGATGCTGAAATACACCTTCCCCCAAATTCCTTCGTTAAAAGCTCAATTGTCCGCTTTGCATATTCATCTCCATCTGTGACCAAAACAACCCTTCGTCTCATTTGATTTATCCTTTCGGTTTACATATAAGTGCTATAAAAAACGAAAACAATATCGCTGCGGAAATGCCCGCAGACGTTAAACTAAACATGCCAATACCAATTCCTAAATATCCATGTTTTTCTGCTGCATGCATTGCTCCGTGCAATAGTGAATGTCCAAAACTTGTAATAGGGACTGTTGCTCCAGCACCTGCAAACTTTATTAGTTTATCGTACAATCCAAATCCATCTAAAATTGCTCCGATGACTACAAAAGTTGCCATTAAATGAGCTGGTGTTAACTTTACGAAATCTAACAATAGTTGCCCAATTAAACAAATAACTCCACCTACAAGAAATGCATATATAAAATCCACAATTCACTCTCCTTTAACTCTCTCAAATACGACACCATGTGCAATTGTTGGAATCGTTTCCTTCTGTTGCATCATCATCGGGCTTAATAATGCACCAGTCGCAACGACAAAAATTCGTTGTAAATTCCCTTTTTGCATCTCGTGTAATAAATGACCATATGTGACAACTGCTGAACAAGCGCAACCACTACCACCTGCAAACACTTCTTCTTGACTTGATTCATAAATCATCAATCCACAATCATTGTATATATGCCCAAGATCATAACCTTCCTCAAGTAAAAGTTGTTTCGCAATCGGCGTCCCAACAGCTGATAAATCACCCGTAACAATCAAATCATAATCATCGGCACTTCTTCTTAAATCTTCAAAATGTTGTTGAATTGTATGAGCTGCTGCTGGAGCCATCGCTGCCCCCATATCCAAAGGATTTGTAATTCCTAAATCTTGCACTTTTCCAATTGTAGCCGACGTAATTTTAATTGCACTTTTTTCATTGCTAATTAATATAGATCCTGCACCAGTCACAGTTGAATTTGCTGTCCCTGGCTTTTGTCCACCGTACTCTGTTGGATAGCGAAATTGTCTTTCAGCCGTTGCATTATGACTACTTACTGTAGCTAAGACACGATTTGCAAATCCACCGTCTATAAAAGCTGAGCCAACTGCTAAAGTCTCCATAGACGTCGCACAAGCGCTAAACATTCCTAAAAAAGGAATGCCCCACTTACGCGCAACATAATTTGCTGTCACTGTTTGATTTAATAAATCTCCCGCTAAAAAGAAATCAATTTGCGATGTTTTTATATTCCCTTTTTGCACTGCTTGTTGAATTGAGTCTGACATTAATCTTCGTTCGGCAAGCTCCCAATTTTCTTCTCCACAATGCAAGTCACCATATGAAATATCAAATTTTTTCCCGAGAGGGCCCTCAGCTTCTTTCGGACCGACAGCAGTACCCGTTGCATTCACATATATATCATTTTGAAATACCCACGTTTGTTTTCCGGTCAACCTCATACTAGCCCTCCTTTAAGACATAAAAATTTTAAAGGTATACCTTATTAACCCAATGATATATGCACCAACAACCCCAAATACAATCACACTTCCTGCCAGTTTAAACATATTTGTAGCAATCCCTAGAACAACCCCTTCGCTCTTATGTTCTAAGGCAGCGCTCGCCATAGAATTTGCAAATCCTGTTACCGGTACCGCTGATCCTGCTCCAGCAAATTGACCGATTTTATCATATACACCACACCCTGTTAAAATCGCGGATAATAAAACAAGGGTTGCAACAGTTGGGTTTCCTGCCTCTTGTTCACTGAAGTGAAAATAATGTATATAAAATTTCATCAATACTTCTCCAACTGTGCAAATGAGTCCACCTACAAGAAATGCTTTGATACAATTTAGTAAATAGTTTGGCTTTGGATGATACTCCTTCACTTTATTTATGTAATCATCCTTCAATTTCTGACTTGTCATTTATATACTGCCTCCTACTTTACGAAATAAATCCAGTGAAACAACGATCCTATTACTTTTCCAAGTACAAGAGCAACGAGTAAAACAATAATCTTCCCCTCTACCCCTACTCGTTTCGCTAAAATAGGCAGAACATTTAACACCTCTGTTAATGCCGCAGCAAGCATTCCGATGAATGTGCCACAAAATATCCCTAATATAACGAGCCAATACTGCGACGTTTGAAATGTAATGTTTTTCAAACTGCACCAAGCCCCCGTTAAAGTACCTGCAATGACTGCCCACTCAAAATATTGAATATACTTTCCACTTCTCGTTAATTGGGCTAAACGGGGGATTATACCAAGTACAGCTAAAAATGCGACATATCCGCTACCTACCGCAATCCCTCCAGCTAAACCAATTAAAATAACAAATCCAGACTCAATCATCGGCAAGTTGTTTCATATTATCCTTGTTTTCATTAACGATTACATACTGATCAAGTGACTGTTGGTATTGAAACATCTCAACTTCTAACGGACTCGGCTCTTCATTAATTCGCTTTTGAAATACATGATTAAAAAATAAAACCATCCCTAAGCCAAGACCTAAAGAATAAGGGATTTGAAATAAAAGTGGTTGCGCATTAAATTCTCCAGTAATCATGTAATATAACCGTTGATGTACTTGTTGCATACTTACATCTTCATGGAAATAAATGATCGCAAGGGCCGCTCCAATGAACAGTAACAGCCATACAAGCCCGAAAAAAATTGGGTGTGTCTTCTTTTTTTCGTATATAATTTCAACAAGAGTTTGTCCAGAACCGAGTAAATTAATTTGTACATGAGATGCTTTCTGTTGAATAATCTCAATTACTTTCATAACATCAATTACAACATGCGTCTTATCATGCGCTGTTATTTTGTAAACTATCTCATTTTGTAACAACTCAACTACGGAAGAATCTCCGGCAAGTTGAGCAACATCGCCCAGCTTTACTTCATAAGTAGGAGAAACTTTTAAACGATTGCGCATTTTAATATAAATCGTTTGTTCCAACTTTCATTCACCCCTTCACTCTTCCTCGTAGTTGTAGTATGGTTATTGAATTTTTTTCTAATACAATTTTTTCATAAAAAAACATCTGCACCATTTCGGTACAGATGTTTTTTACTTATGCCTTTTTCTTAAATAAGTTTACAATACTTAATGCAAGCCCTCCCCAAATGACTACTATTCCAATAACCATCATCATAATCGCTGATCCACTCATTATGAAACACCTCGATCTTTCCATTCTTTTTCAAGCTTGGCAGAATCCGAATGAATTTGTGCATCCCATTTTTTCAGGCCAATGATTATTGCAACTATGAGGAATGCTGCTGCTATCGACCAACCATACGTTACAACAAACTCAGTCGGATAATCTCCGTAGTTCTTTTTAATATTTTGGATTGTACCATCAATTAGCATATACCCTAACATAAGCGGAGTAATAACGAGTAAACTCACTCTCCAAAACGTTCCTAATTTAATATCAGATACAAAGTTTGCATGATTTTGATAAACTGGTAAACGGCGTAAAATGAGCCCTATCGTAACTACTTCCGCAAGTGCAATTGTAATTAATCCGAAATTATTAGCGAAATAGTCGACAACATCTAAGAACATAAGTCCACCACGTGTTGCAAAAACAAGAGAAACTAACACGAGAAGGGTTCCCATAATTCCAATAGTTTTTTCCCGACTTAAACTGAATTTTTCAGATACAGCGGCAAAGCATACTTCCGCGAGTGAAATAAGTGATGTAATTCCAGCAACCGTTAACGATAAGAAAAATAAAACACCAAACAACGGTGACATCGGCAATTCATTAATAATTTGGGGAAATACTACGAACGCAAGCCCAACGCCAGCACTTGCTACTTTATCAACCGGTACTCCCATATTATTTGCCATAAATCCAAGAGCTGCAAAGACCCCAATACCTGCTAATAATTCAAATCCTGAGTTTGCAAATCCAGTAATAAAGGCATTATTTGTTGTATCCGAGTTTTTCGGTAAATAACTAGAATACGTAATCATAATTCCAAATGCTAAAGATAAACTAAAGAATATTTGACCGTAAGCAGCAAGCCATACTTTCCCATCAAAAATACGACTCCAATCTGGTTTAAAGAATGCATCTAGTCCTTGCATAGCACCTTCCATCGTCACTGCACGAACAACGATAATAAGGAACATAACAACTAATAAAGGAATAAATATACGGTTAACAACTTCGATTCCTTTTTTAACTCCTTTAAATGCAACGCCAAGCACAATAATCCAAACGAGAGCTAACGGAATTAATACTTCTGGTACAAGTCCTCCAAATTGTCCTGGCTTATCTGCAACATGTAAGTACTCTTTAAATAAAAATGATTGCGTGTCTTTTCCCCATGCTCCAGTAATTGCAAAGTATGTATACGATATAGACCAAGCAATAATCACTGCATAATATGTTGAAACAATAAATGTTACGCACATTTGCCACCATCCAATAAATTCTGCACGCGGGCTAATACGGAAAAATGTAAGTGGTGCTGAGCCACGATGACGATGACCAAGGGCAAACTCAAACGCTAACAATGAAATACCAGTCGTTAATAATGCAAATAAATACGGTAAAAAGAATGCTCCTCCTCCATTTTCATACGCTGTATAAGGAAAACGCCATATGTTTCCTAATCCAACGGCAGATCCGACCGCTGCGAAAATAAATCCAGCTCTCGTTCCCCATTGTTGCCTCGTTTCCATGTTTCCTTCCCCCTTTATGACAAGTTCATACTTGGATTATATTTTAAATTGACTAAATTATCAATAAATTCTGTTAATTTTTGCGAAAATTAACATCTCTCTCCTATTAACGGCATAAAAAAATCGAATAGACAATTATTCGTCTATTCGATCTTTCATCTGTTTTAATATTTTCTTTTCAAGTCTTGAAACTTGTACTTGCGAAATGCCTATGCGCTCGGCTACTTCTGACTGTGTTTGATCTTTATAGTAACGCAAGTATACAATTAAGCGCTCTCGTTCATCTAGTTCTCTAATCGCTTCTTTTAAAGCAATTTTATCGAACCATTTCGTTTCAGATTGATCTGCAATTTGATCTAAAATAGTGATTGGATCTCCATCGTTTTCATATACAGTTTCATGTATAGATGAAGGGGCCCGGCTCGCTTCTTGTGCTAGAACAACTTCCTCTGGCGTTAGTTCTAGTGCCTCTGCCACTTCATTAATCGTTGGAGCCCTTCCGAATTCTTTCGAAAGCTCATCTCTCATCTTTCGAATTTTGTTTCCTGTTTCTTTTAAAGACCTACTAACTTTCACTGATCCATCATCGCGTAAGAAACGTTGTATTTCACCAATAATCATTGGAACTGCATATGTTGAAAATTTCACGTCGAAAGATAAATCAAATTTATCTACCGATTTCAAGAGCCCAATACATCCAATTTGAAATAGGTCGTCTGGTTCGTATCCTCGATTAAGAAACCGCTGTACAACCGACCAAACGAGGCGCATATTACTTTGAACGATTGTATCTCTCGCTTGTTGATCTCCATCTTGACTTTTTTGAATTAACGCTTTTAGCTCGTGGTCCTTTAACTGAGGTTTCTTCTTCTCATTTTTGACCTCTATGTCCATAGGCTATTCTCCTTAATTGCATAGAGCGTTACTATTTGATAAGTATTTTGTCAAATGGATTGTTGTCCCGAAAGATTCGTTTGAAATAACTTCTACTTCATCCATAAAATTTTCCATGATAGTAAATCCCATTCCGGAACGCTCTAATTCAGGTTTAGTTGTAAAAAGGGGTTGTCTCGCTTCATCTAAGTTAAAGATTCCAATCCCTTCATCTCGAATCGTGAGTTTCACCATTGCTTCTTCCAAAATTACAGAAATATAAACAATACCTTCTGCATTTCCTTCGTATCCATGAATAATTGCATTTGTAACCGCTTCTGACACAACTGTTTTAATCTCCGTTAATTCTTCCATCGTTGGATCTAGTTGTGCAATGAAAGCCGCCACTGTAACGCGAGCGAATGATTCATTTTGACTTAATGCTGAAAATTGAAGGTTCATTTCATTTCTCATCTATGCCACCCCCAACGTCGCGAGCGCGTGCGCTTCACTTTCTTCTAAGCGAACGATTTTGAATAAGCCCGACATTTCAAATAAACGCTTAACAGGCGGTGAAATTGCACAAACAACCATTTCTCCACCTAATCCCTTTACGTGTTTATATCGGCCTAATATAACACCTAGACCAGAACTATCCATAAACGATAAGTTCTCTAGGCTCAAAACAATATGATGAACACCATGTGTCTCAATCATATCTGTTACTTTCGTTCGCAACTCTTCAGCCGTATGATGATCTAATTCACCCTCTAGTCTCACACATAGGACGTCACGTTTTACTTCTAATTGCATGGAAAGACTCACACGATTTCCTCCTTATGCTCAAACTTTACTTATTCACATACATAAAGATTTTCGTGATACAAAATAAGAATCCTTCCTGCTGACAAAAGAAGAACTATTTCGTCATAAAGTGAAACCTTTCAGCATTATTCACTTACATACGAATAGAAAAGCGGCAAAATATTTGCCGCTATTTTGATGTTGAAAACATCCCAAAACTTCTTTTAAATAACTCCCACCAGCTCGCTGCAGCAACATCTTCTTTTGCTACAATTGTTTGTTTTAATAAAACATCTTTATCTTTTTTAATAACAAGTGTACCAAGCGCGTCACCTTTTTTAATCGGTGCTTTTACTTTCTTTTCAGCAATTACTTCTTGTTTTACCTTGTCCATATTCTCGCCCTTCTTCATAAGAAGAGAAACATTATCTGACGCAACTAAATCTACTTTTTCTTTTTTCCCTTTTCCTACTTGAACTGTCTTAATTTTTTTGCCGCGCGTATACAATTTCTTTGTCATATATTGTCCAAATGCATAGTCAAGAAGCTTCGTCACTTGGTTGTTCCGTTCTTTTGATGTTGGTGCTCCCATGACAACTGAAATGACACGCATGCCATTTTTTTCAGCCGATGCTGTTAAACAATATTTCGCTTCTGTCGTAAAACCTGTTTTTACTCCATCTACGCCAGGATAAAAACGTACTAGTTTATTCGTATTAACGAGCCAAAACTTTTTATCCGTATCTTCACGTAAATAATCTTCGTACTTACCTGTGTATTTACGAATAAGTGGATACTTCATCAATTCTCTCGCCATTATAGCCATATCATTTGCTGTCGAATAATGGTCTTTGGCCGGAAGACCTGTTGGATTTTGAAAATGTGTATTTTTCAGCCCTAAATCTTTCGCCTTTTTGTTCATCATATTTACAAATCCTTCTTCTGAACCTGCGATGTGCTCGGCTACTGCAACAGATGCGTCATTTCCAGATGCAATTGCAATACCCTTTAACATCTCATTTACAGTCATCTCTTCCCCAGGTTCTAAAAAGATTTGCGATCCACCCATTGAAGCTGCATGTTCACTCGCTCTAACTTTATCGGTCAGTTTTAGTTTTCCTTTTTCAACTTGTTCCATAATTAAAAGCATTGTCATAATCTTTGTCATACTAGCAGGTGGTAATTTTTCATTTGGGTTTTTATCAAATAAAACTTTACCTGTATCTTGCTCAATTACGATTGCTGACGACGCTTGTTCCGCTAACTTCGGCGTTGTTTCTTCTGTTTTCTCCTGCTTCGTTTTTTCAGATTGCGCAAAACTCACTGAAGTTCCAGAAAGCAATAACATGAAACAAACAAGTATTCCAAAAACTCGCTTCATGACTAACCCTCCATTCTATATCAGACCTATTTTTTCCAATTTACCTTTTTTTAATACCAAATTTTTCTAACATTTTCAGTTGACAAATACATTCGTCCCCTATATTGTATTAAGTGTATTACACATAGTAGTACACTTAATACATATGAGGAAGGAGACATTGCTCTTGCATATTCAACTTGACCCAAGAAGCAACACTCCGATATGGGAACAAATTGTTCAAAATATAAAAGAACTCGTATTGAAAAGCATGTTGGCTCCAAGTGATAAACTTCCTTCTGTACGCGAACTCGCTTCTTTACTCGTTATAAATCCAAATACAGTGAGTAAAGCGTATCAAGAGTTAGAGCGACAAGGAATTATTGAAACGTTACGAGGAAAAGGAACATTTGTATCCCAATCGATTACCCCAACATTAGACGAAAGGAAAATCGCTATGGTTGAAAAGCAATTTCATCAATTACTATTAGAAGCCTCTTATCTTGGTGTTACGAAAGATAAAATTCATGATTGGATAGATTCATACTATAAAGAGATTGGAGGAAATACGGATGCTGAAAGTGACAAGCTTGAAGAAAACAATTGATACTCAAACAATTTTAGACGATGTTTCTTTCACATTACAAAAAGGTAGTATCATCGGGTTACTTGGAAGAAACGGCGCGGGAAAAACAACTTTATTACGAACGATGGTCGGCATTTTAGACCCAGACGAGGGAACTGTTACATATGAGGATATCGACATTCATAAGAATCCTGAAACGAAACAAAAAATCGTATATGTTCCGGATTCTACTAACATACTGAACGGTTATACAGTAAAAGAAATCGTGAAGTTTTATAAAGCAGTTTATACAGCTTTTGATGAACCATATTTCTATGAACTACTAGAACATTTCAACTTACCAAATAAACGAATTCGTAGTTATTCAAAAGGAATGAAAGCACTGCTTGCCATCATTTTAGCTGTTGCTGCAAAAGCAGAATATATTATTTTAGATGAACCAACAAACGGACTTGATCCTATCGTTAAAAGACAGATTTTACAGTTTCTCGTTGGAGAAGTTGCAGAAAAAGAAATTACCATTTTCATCTCTACCCATCATTTAGATGAAGTGGAACAAATTGCAGATACAATCATTATGTTAAAAGGACATACTGTAGCATCTATTACGTCACTAGACGATGCAAAATCACAATTTGCAAAAATACAAGTAGCTTACGAGCGTTCATTACCTCAAAAACTAGAAAACTTAAGCAATATTAAAATATTAAATCAAACAGGAAAAGTGTATACGATTTTAATTGAGGGAAATGTGGCTACAACACTGGAGAAGTTTTATAAAGAGCAACCTATACTCATTGAAGAATTAACAATGTCACTTGAAGATGTCTTCGTTACGACACTGGAGGAGGATGGATATGTTTCATAAAGCGTTGTGGATGTGGAATTGGAAGCGTGGGAAATATGCTGCGTTACTATTCTTCTTTAGTTCGCTTTATCTTCTATCTCTCGGATACTATAGAAGTGCTCAGATGGAACTCGATAAATATTACGAATTACAAGAAAAAGGGGAACAGTATTATTATTTTTATACCTTTTCTGCACGAGATGGTAATAGTTTTTGGTTAACTGTTCTTATCATTGCTTTAGCCTGCTTATTGATAGGATGGGAACGTAGCAACCAATCTAATACACTACTTATGACGATGCCATTTAAAAGAAAACATGTTTTCTTATCTAAATGGGCTTTCGGTTCCTTCTGTATTGTGAGCTCGTTACTTATAAATTGGATTATTATGTATGTTATTTATAGAACAACTATCCATTTTGATTATCAATCATTTAGTCCACTTCACCGATACTTTCTTTATGCGATAGTTTCTTATGTTGCAGTCTATACAGCTGCTCTATGTATCGGTACTTTTACTGGAAGTATTGTTTCACAGGTCATTTTTTGCATTCCATGGCTACTAATGGGCCTTACATTTATTCCACTAGTGTACACTTTTACACTAAACCATTTAGAGGCTACCGATACTAAAAATAATAAATTAGATCAACAACTATATGAAATCAATCAAAAAACAAATATAGTTGTACCAATATATCGCTTTTCTATTGATTATAACTATCAGCCAGATTCTCGGAAGAGGGACAACGATCCAACTACTTTAAGAAATCCAGCATCTCACGTATATTATTCAGCCAAATCAATGTTAGTCCCTATTTTCTATACAATATTTTATTTACTACTTGGGACATATTTATATGTGCGTTCACCAAATGAAAATAGTCAAAGGATATTTATTTTCCAAAAACATTTAAAAATATGTATATGGGGGACAACCATTTACTTTTCATTACTAGGTGGCTATAAAATCAATCAATTTTATTTCTTACCTAACTACTATATCAGTTTGTTTCTCGCTGGAATCATTACTTATGTTGTATTATCACGCCTAACAAATTATAAAGTTTTTTAAAGGAGAGATCCTATGTTTCAAAAAGCACTATGGCTAAGAACGTATCAACAAAGTAAATATGTTGTATGGTTATTTTGGCTCGTCAGCTTCTATAGTTTGTCATATAAATACTATATGACTTCTATTCAACAGCAACACTTTCTAAATGACAATAAAAAATGGAACTATGTATATCATTATCACTTTGATTTAACACTTTTAGATCCTATCATGCTGTTAGGTAGCATACTGACCATTCTAGCTTGTACGTTAATTGGATGGGAAAGACAAAATAACGCTAGCGACTTGTTATGGTCTATGCCCTTTAAACGTTCACACCTTTATATAACAAAGTGGTTGTTTGGAATCTGTAATATCGCCGCTGTTGTCATTTTAAACTGGGGGCTATTTGCTATTATGAAAAGGTTGACTTTTCATAATAAATATCAAGTATTTTCACCGTTTCATAGTTACTTTATATATATGTTAATTGTATTAATCGCTATTTATACACTTGCCTTATGTATAGGAACAATCGCTGGAAATGTGATATCGCAAGGATTTCTTACTGCAGCTATATTAATCTTCCCAGCGTTACTTCCATCTCTAATATCAGGAGTCATTGCTGTTCACTCGAGTGCCGACTTTCATGAGAACAATGGCATTATACATGATGTTATGGAAAACATACGTATTTCTAGTCCAGCAGAAGATTTTACTATTAACTTTAATTATGATCCACAAAGCGCTTATACTGATCAAAATGGAGTACGTCATAACGAACCAAACTTTACAAAGATTCCGCCGGTAAAAACATTGATTGCACCTATTGCACATATACTTATTTTATTACCACTCGGTATTTATTTATATGCCCGCTCAATCAATGAGCGAAATGGTAACTATCTATTATATCCAAAGTTACAAAAGTTAGTAATGGCATGCGCTATTTTCTTTGGTGGGATCGTTGGAGGTTTAATACTAAGTCGCGCGCACTCATTGTCCAGCTTTTACATCGGATTTTTAATAACTAGTTTCATTACGTATTTCTTCCTACCTAAAATATTAAAATGGAAAGTCTCTTGGAATTTCAAATAAAATAACCTCCTCTCGATGAGGAGGTTATTTCACATTCTCTCTCCTATCCCCATACACCATCTCTTCTTTCATCCCAAATCCATCACCATTTTGCACAATTTGCTCTGTCGGTGCAACTACACTTTCAGCAATTTTCCATTCCCCACGCTCTTTTACGAATACTTGTAGAAAATAGTTCATGCCATCTAATTGATATGCATTTTCTTTTTTTACATTATAGTGAATCGCAATGTAGTACACTTGAATATTTTCTTTTCCTATTTTTGATACGTATTGCGATAGTCTCGGTATATAGAGTGCTGCTTTCTGAAAAGATAGTTGCTTCGCTTTAACAAGCGATGAACTTGTTACATTACGTAATGTGTCCTGATTACGAATATTATCGCTATGGTGGAATAATACTGCGTTTTGCATAGAACGAACCCATAATTTCGAATATAAGACTGTATTATCATTTTCAATGTACTTCACTTCTTTTCGCACTACTTGGATAGGCGTATCTGCGTACGTGAATGTTTGAAAACAGAAAAAACCACCAAATAAAATGGTAAGTGCAGCAATATATTTCATAATCTTTCCTCCGATCTTTTAATTAAAGTATCGGAGTTTCAAAATATTTTTATTCAAAAGAAAAAGGATAGGAATGCTTTCGCTTCCTATCCTCATTTATTATAATACGCGGCCAAATAGTTCTAAGACCATTTCTATTTCTTGGTCGCTCCAACCTTTAAATCTCTCTTTATAATATTCTTTACGCACAGCTTCAAGTTTTTCAGTTACTTCTCTTCCGTGCTCTGTAATTTCTAAGTACACGATTCGACGATCTGAATTAGAACGTTTTCTTTCTACTAATCCTTTTCGTACGAGACGATCTGTAACAGCTGTAATATGACTGGAGGTTACGTTTACTTCACTCGCAATTTGCGAAGCCATCTGTGGACTGTTTAAAAATAACGCACGTAATACAGAAAATTCATTATATGGCATATGTTCTGCAAAACGTGTATTAATATCATTTTGTAATAAACGTATCATTTTTCGAAATGATGCAGATAAATCTAAAATCAGCGTTTCTCTTTTTTCGTTCAATAGCCTCGTCCCTTTTTTATCATATTTACACATATTATAATCTATAAATACCTATGTTGTATATGCTTTCTTTCCTCAACATTCTCATTTATGTAACTTTTTTCATATAAATTTCTTTTTTGTTCACACATATACATATAAAAAGGATGGTGATGGAAAATGCAGGGTGGAATGAATCCTTATTTACACAACGTACGCACTGCTAATACTGGTAAAGAAGCTACTATTACTGTACAAGGAGAAGGTGTTGTAAAAGCAAAACCGAATGTTGTTATATTAACACTCGGCATTCGAACAGATGATAAAAATGTAAAACAGGCTCAAGAAGAAAATGCAGTGCAATCCAAACAATTGCTGGATGCACTTAAACAGCTTGGTATTGCCGATAAAGATATAGAGACGATTTCTTATACAATTACTCCTCAATACGAATATGTAAATGATAAAGCCTTGCTGCAAGGATACCGCGTGGAGCATTTGTATGAAATTACCGTTTTAAATGTACAAAAAGCTGGGGAAGTATATGATATAGCCGTTTCAAATGGTGCAAATGTAGCAAAAGGTTTACGTTTCCGAGTATCTCATCCAAATAAATATTATGAGCAAGCTCTCATTCAAGCTCTGCACCAAGCAGTAGAAAAAGCTCGTGCTATTGCGAGTACATATAATTTAAATATTAATCCTGTTCCCCTCTCATTCGTTGAAGAATCTGCCCAATTACCAAGGGAGGTTACGTCTTATGCTACTTTACATGCGCAAGCAGCCCCGCCTATTCAATCGGGAGAGTTAGAAATTATTTCAACAATACGGGCAATTTTTACGTATTTATAAATAATTTCATTTATAAGTAAACGTTATCATTTTCCTTGTTGTAAAAACATGATGTTCTGATATAATAAAGGACGGTGAGCTCTTACGAAAGAGATATCACGGGTGGGAGAGGGATATGAAAAAGAAGGTTTAACATGAAAGGAATACTTGAAAGAACATTTAAATTAGGTTTACACGAAACATCACCAAAACAAGAAGTTTTAGCTGGAGTTACGTCATTTTTCACGATCGTATATATTATGATTGTAAATGCATCAATTTTATCCGATGCTGGCATTCCTCTTGAAGCTGGAATTTTAGCAACTGTTTTCAGTTCATTTGTCGGATGTCTACTCATGGCATTTTGGGCAAATGCACCTGCTATTCTTGTCCCTGGTATGGGTGTAAATGCATTCTTCACGTACACAGCTGTGCATACGCTTGGACTAACTTGGCAAGAAGCATTGGCTGCTGTCTTTATCTCTGGTATTATTTTTGCAAT
The DNA here is from genome assembly GCF_900100505.1 of Bacillus sp. cl96. NCBI lineage: Bacteria > Bacillati > Bacillota > Bacilli > Caryophanales > Bacillaceae > Bacillus > Bacillus sp. cl96. Next base: position 455,510 of record NZ_FNDM01000002.1, on the reverse strand, counting down.
TGCCGCTTTTACACCAATCGCTCGCGTGCTATCAGTATCAATTCCAAAGTCATTAAAGGAAGCAATTACTGTCGGCATCGGATTATTTTTAGCGTTTATCGGATTGCAAAAAGGTGGCTTAGTCGTTTCGAACCCAAATACTGCTGTTGCAATGGGTAAATTAAGTAACCCTGTCGTTCTTGCGACCGTGCTTACTCTTATCATTGCACTTGTACTATTTATTCGTAACGTACGTGGAAACTTTTTATGGACGATTGCAATAGGAACTGGTATTGCATGGCTATTTGGCCTTGTTGATACAAGTCAAATCGGAAATAGTTCATTCTCATTCGCTAATTACGGGGATGTGTTTGGAGCTATGTCATTTGGCAAACTTTCTTCCTTACCGTTTTGGATTGCAACATTCTCCTTAAGCATGGTGCTTATTTTTGAGAACATGGGACTTCTGCACGGTTTATTAGAAGATGACCGTAAATTCCCACGTGCTTACCAAGCCAATGCAATTTCAGCAATGACATGTGGTCTATTTGGCACAAGCCCTACCGTATCAACAGTAGAGAGTGCCGCAGGTATTACTGCAGGCGGAAAGACAGGTCTGACGTCTATCGTTACGGGGTTGTTATTCTTTGCATCATTGTTTGCACTTCCGTTTGTCAAACTAATTCCTGATAGTGCCATTGCACCAATCTTAATTATTATTGGCGGCCTGATGATTACAAGCATTCAGCAAATTCCTCTGAACGATTTTTCAGAAGGATTTCCAGCGTTCTTAATTATCGTCATGATCCCGCTCACATATAGTATCGCTGATGGCATTGCGTTCGGATTTATTGCTTACCCTATCTTAAAAGTTGCTCTTGGAAAGCGTAAAGAAGTCGCACCATCTATGTATATCATTACATGCTTATTCTTAGCTATGTTTGTATTACATGCTATTGGTTGAAAAAAAACACCGAGGAAATCCTCGGTGTTTTTTTACTTAAACCATCCTTTTTTATAAAACCAGGCCATCATTCCGCCGCCAATTAATGCCATTAGAAGAAGACAAATAAAATAACTATATTGTCCACCAAGCTCTGGCATATGCGTAAAGTTCATTCCATATACTCCCGCAATAAATGTTAATGGCATGAAAATAGTCGAGAATACAGTTAATGTTTTCATAATGTTATTCATATGATGTGAGTTTAATGAAAAATAACTATCCCGAATATCCGCCGTTAACTCTCGACTTGCCTCAATCATTTCCGTAAGTTTAAGTAAATGATCATGTATATCTTTAAAATAAATCTCATGATCACTTATACCGTAAAAACGAGTGGAATTCAAAATACGATACAATAAATCACGCATTGGAATAATTGTACGTCTTAACTTAGATAAATCTGCCCTAATATCAAATACTTCTTCTAGTACGGCTCCTGCTGTCTCACCTGTTAAATTATCATCAATCGCATTTAAATGATCTTCAATGTAATATACAGGTGCGAAATAATCATCTACAATTTGATCAGTGATCGTATGTGCTACATGTAAAGGTCCTTTCTTAATCCGCCTCTTCTCACCAAGTGTTTTCCATACTCTTTCAATTGCATTATTATGAGAAAAATGGAAAGAAACAATATAGCGATCACTAACAAACAAATCAATTTCATGTGGTTCTAGCCCATCTTCTCCAAACGCGTGAAGAACTAAAAAGTTATATCCATCATAAAAATCAACTTTTGGCCTCTGTACGTATTCTAGACAGTCTTCAATTGCAAGGGGATGGAACTTAAAATGGTCTTGCAGAATATATGTATACTCTTCTTTCGTTGGCTTATATAAATCTAGCCAATACCATACAATATGGTCTTTCTTTGTTTCTTCTAAAGAAACATCATATAATACTTCATCTGTTTTTGTTACTGCACAAATTCTAATCATAATTTCACCCATTATTATTATAAACAAAAAATAGTAAAAAAAGCCAAGGAGAAATCTCCTCAGCTTTTTTTATTACTTCGTTACGATACCGTGTACTAAAGTTGGTGCATCTACGTGTTCTTTAGAGATCTTCATGTTCTCATAAATTTTCGCTTTTACATCTTCAACATTTTCGCGGTTTGCGTAAATTGTAACGAGAGATTCACCTTGCTTCACGCTATCGCCTACTTTTTTGCGCAGCATTAGACCAACTGCTAAATCAATTTCAGACTCTTTCGTTGCACGTCCTGCTCCTAAAAGCATTGCTGCTGTTCCGATTTCGTCTGCAACGATTTCTGATACATATCCGTCTTCTTTCGCTTCCACTTCAATTTTAAATTGTGCTTGTGGCAATTTAGAAGGGTCATCAACAACAGATGCGTCACCGCCTTGCGCTGATAAGAACGTTTTAAATGATTCTAGCGCTTTTCCGTTGTTCATTACTTCAATTAGCTTTTCACGTGCATCTTCTAAAGATGAAGCTTGTCCAGCAAGGTACACCATTTGACTTCCAAGTGTTAAACATAGCTCTTCTAAATCTTTCGGCCCTTTACCTTGTAATGTATCAATTGCTTCTTGAACTTCTAATGCGTTACCGATAGCTTCACCGAGTGGTTGACTCATATCAGAAATAACTGCCATCGTATTACGACCAACGTTATTACCGATACGTACCATTGCTTCTGCTAAACGTTTTGCATCTTCATCCGTTTTCATAAATGCACCTGCTCCAGTTTTTACATCAAGAACAATTGCATCTGCACCAGCAGCAATTTTTTTACTCATAATCGAACTTGCAATAAGCGGAATTGAGTTTACTGTTGCTGTTACATCACGAAGTGCATATAGCTTTTTATCAGCAGGTGTTAAGTTACCACTTTGGCCGATAACAGCGATTTTGTTTTCATTTACAAGACGCATGAATTCATCGTTTTCAATTTCCACATGGAATCCTGGAACTGCTTCTAATTTATCAATTGTACCACCAGTATGTCCTAAACCGCGTCCAGACATTTTCGCTACTGGTACATCTAAAGCAGCTACTAATGGACCTAATACAAGTGTCGTTGTATCACCAACACCACCTGTTGAATGCTTATCTACTTTTACACCTTCAATAGCCGATAAGTCGATTGTATCACCGCTATTTACCATTGCCATCGTTAAATCAGCACGCTCTTGATCGTTCATATCTTGGAAGAAAATTGCCATTGCAAGTGAACTTACTTGATAATCAGGAATATCACCATTCGTATATCCTTCAACAATAAAGTTAATTTCTTCTGTCGTTAATGCATGTCCGTCACGTTTTTTTGCAATTAGGTCCACCATTCTCATCGTGAAGTCACCCCTTCATTTGTTTTACGATTGCTTTTACTAATGCTAAGAAGTTAGCTTTAACACGTTCTGTCGTTTCAATTACTTCATCGTGGTGAAGTGGTTGATCTAAAATACCAGCTGCCATATTTGAAATACAAGAAATACCTAATACTTTCATACCAGCGTGACGCGCTACAATTACTTCAGGTACTGTTGACATACCAACTGCATCTCCGCCAAGTGTACGAAGCATACGAATTTCAGCAGGTGTTTCATATACAGGACCTGTCATTCCTACGTATACACCTTCTTGTACTTTAATATTTAAGTCTGCTGCAACTTGTTTCGCCATTTCGCGAAGTTCTACTGTATATGATGTAGACATATCAGGGAAACGTACGCCCATTTCAGAATCATTCGGTCCGATTAATGGATTCGTACCCATGAAGTTAATGTGGTCTGAAATTAACATAAGATCGCCTGGCTCAAATGATGTATTTACACCACCAGCTGCGTTTGTTACAACTACTGTTTCTACACCTAGTTCTTTCATAACACGAACTGGGAATGTTACTTTTTGCATGTCGTATCCTTCATAGAAGTGGAAACGTCCTTGCATTGCTACTACTGTTACACCTTGAAGTGTACCAAATACTAGTTGACCTGCATGGCCTTCTACAGTTGATACTGGGAATTCAGGGATTTCACTGTAAGGTACTGTTACTGCATTCTCAATTTCGTCTGCTAATACACCTAGTCCTGATCCAAGGATTAGTCCTACTTGTGGTGTCTCTTGAAATTTCTCTTTTAAGTATGAAGCTGATTTTGTAATAAGTTCACGATTCATTTGTTTATCCCCCTATTTCTTTAGCTCGTTTAAGAAGCTTGTTCCGTATTCTGGCATTTTCACACCGAAGTTTTCTGCTACTGTTGCACCAATATCAGCAAATGTTTGACGAAGTGGTAACTCTTGTCCGCCTTCTTTCATGCTTGGGCTATATGCTAATAATGGTACATATTCACGTGTATGGTCAGTACCAGGGTGAATTGGATCATTACCGTGGTCTGCTGTAATTAATAATAGATCATCTTCTTTTAGTTTTGCGAATACTTCTGGAAGACGTGCATCATATTCTTGCAGAGCTTCTCCGTATCCTTGTGGATCACGGCGGTGGCCGAATAATGCATCAAAGTCAACTAAGTTTAAGAAGCTAAGACCTGTAAAGTCCATATTTAATGTATCTACAAGCTTATCCATTCCATCCATGTTAGACTTCGTACGAAGTGATTCAGTTACCCCTTCACCATCATAAATATCAGAGATTTTACCAATAGCAATTACATCGTAGTCACTATCTTTTAATTCGTTCATTACTGTACGGCCGAATGGTTTTAATGCATAGTCATGACGATTTGGTGTACGTGTAAAGTTTCCAGGTTCACCAACGAATGGACGAGCAATAACACGACCTACCATGTATTTCTCATCTAATGTTAATTCACGTGCAATTTTACAGATTTTATATAACTCATCAAGTGGCACTACTTCTTCGTGTGCTGCAATTTGCAATACGCTATCAGCAGAAGTATAAACGATTAAAGAGCCTGTTTCCATTTGCTCTTGACCAAGTTCATCAAGAATCTCAGTTCCAGAAGCTGGCTTATTACCGATAATTTTACGGCCTGTTTTTTCTTCTAATTCATCAAGTAATTCTTTCGGAAATCCTTCTGGGAACACTTGGAATGGTGTATCAATGTAAAGGCCCATGATTTCCCAGTGACCTGTCATTGTATCTTTACCAGTAGATTTCTCTTGCATTTTTGTGTAATATCCAAGTGGTTTCTCTACTTTAGAGATACCTTTCATTTCTCGAATGTTACCAAGACCTAATTTCACCATGTTAGGCATTTGTAACCCATTCATATGTTCAGCAATGTGACCAATTGTGTCAGATCCTAGATCACCAAATTGCTCAGCATCTGGTGCTTCACCGATTCCCACAGAGTCCATTACGACTAGGAATATACGTTTATATTTATTCATAACTGCGACCTCCTATAAGTTCAGTTCTACTTCTTGTAGTATGTTCAAAACGCTATAAAGTGAAACTGTTATCCAAAAGAATTCTCATTGTCAAACAGTACTTCTTTAAATCATTTTCTAACCTATTTCGTTTACTTGAAACGATTCAAAAACATTTCTAGTTTTTTCTAAGTCAGATGTCAGACATCTGATACTGATATCATAACATGTTTACGCTTTCTTTTTAATACATTTTCGTAGAATTTCTCATTTTCTTCACACTTCTATTGTAATCCATTCTGCAACGAAGTGCTAATTTTTTTATGATTTATTTCTTCATATTAAAAATAAAAAGTAGCTCTAAAGAGCTACTTTTTATTTTACTTCTATTGTTTCTTCTTTATGTTCATGCAATTCGCCTTTTCTTACATGTACTTTCACTTTGTAAGCACCGTTCTCTTTGAAAGTATGTTTCGTTTCATACTCTCCTTTATTCCCTTCTTTCGCTGGAATAAATTCGTGTTTTTCAACACCATCTTTCCAAATCTCTAGTTGTACTTCAGCACCAGTTAATGCTTCTTCTTTTTGCTTTAAATGAACTTTCATTGTAGATTCAGCATTTGCCTTTATGTCTCCAGCCATAAGATGGATCATTGTGTCACTTTTATGATCTCCATGTCCTGCACTGTGATCACTATTTTCTTTTTTCGCATCTTCTACTTTCGCATTTCCTACAGCAACTTTCACTTCTGGCATAACGTGCATTTCACGTGCATTTGTGTGAGCAATAATATGGTATACTCCATCCGTTTCGAATGTTTTCTCTACTGCATAAACACCTTTTCCTTTATGCTTACCATCTAACATCTCGTGCTTTTCGTCGCCATCTTTCCAAATTTCAAACTTTACATCATCGGCATCCGTTACTTTTTCTTTCCCTTGTGTAACAAGTGCTTGTACTTCTGTTTTTTCACCTGGTTTAATTTCTTTCGGATTTGTTTGGACTGCTACTTTTACAGCTTCAAGTTTCTGTTCTTTTTTCGGTTCTTCTTTGTTTGTATTACAGCCAGCCAACGCTAGCATCGCGATAAATAAAGTTATAATCAGTTTTTTCATCATCATTTCCTCCTTTATACTTTATTTAGTATAGAGGAAATACATTGTAATATTCTAGTCTTCTGCTGAAAACAATATACGAAATGTTTGTGAAGTTTCTGTGAAACGGTCTTCCCCTCTTAATCTATGAAAAAAAGAGCATAGTAACTATGCTCTCGGATGAAACTGTTTATATACATCTTTTAATCTAGTTTTTGAAACGTGCGTATAGATTTGCGTAGTTGAAATATCTGCATGTCCAAGCATTTCTTGTACAGCACGTAAATCTGCTCCATTTTCTAATAAGTGCGTAGCAAACGAGTGACGCAACGTATGAGGTGTAAGTTCTTTTTCAATATTTGCCTCTTTCGCTAATCGTTTTAATATTTTCCAAAATCCTTGTCTTGATAATCGATTACCATGATGGTTTAAAAAGAGTGCATCTACTACTTTTTTCCCCATTAATTCTCTTCTTCCTTTTTCAATATACTTTTGAATCGCTTCCGTTGCTAAACTTCCTAGTGGAATAATTCTTTCTTTATTCCCTTTCCCTATGCAACGAACAAATCCCATCGTTAAATGTACATCTTCTAAATTGAGTGCAATCAATTCTGAAACACGAAGTCCTGTCGCATACAGTAACTCTAGCATCGCCTTATCACGAATACCAAAAGCACTTGTCATTTTTGGTGTTTGAAGTAACGCCTCTACTTCATCAACTGATAATACCTTTGGTAATTTCCGTTCCCCTTGTGGCGTTTCAATATGTACGGATGGATCGTGTTCTACCGCTCGTTCACGAAGTAAAAATTGGTGGAACGAACGAATTGATGCGATATGACGCGCCAATGTTTTCGAAGATTTTCCGTTCTCTTTTAAATACTGCAAAAAGTTAACAATGTGTAAACGGGTCACTTCATGAAAAGTTTTCGTCTGTTCCACATTTTGCAAATACTTTACGTAGCTTTTTAAATCCCGTTCATAAGATACTACTGTATTCTTTGCTAATCCTTTTTCGACAACCATATAATGAATAAAATCTTTTAATTGATCTTCCACTCTACACTACTCCCCATTTTCATAGAAAAACATCATTCTATTTACGAAAGCATCCTTTGCCGGTTCTTCATTCCCTGATACTTTTTCTACAGTCTCTTCTTTAGGTTTTTCATAACGATGATAGCTTTCATATTCTTCATTTATCCATAGTATAGCGAAATAAAACAAAATCGTACAACTTGTAAATAATAAAAATACTTTTATTCCATCAAAAGTTAATTTTAAAGCTCGGCGCATTGTAAATTCCTCCAAAATATAAGTTATTACAACATATGCCAAGCTTTCACCAATTTATACCTTATTCAAATAAAAAACCTCTTCCTAGATAAATAGGAAAAGGTTATTTTTCATCCGTTTCATTTTCTTGACAATTTTTACAAATCCCATGGAATGTTAAACGATGATCTTTCACCTTAAAGCTCCAGTCTCGTTCTACTTTCCTTTCCACTTCACCAAGTAAATCTTCTTGTATTTCTTGTACAGCACCACATTGTGTACAAATCAAATGATGGTGGAAACGCTGCGCACCTTCTTGGCGTAAGTCATAGCGTGAAACACCGTCTCCGAAGTTAATCTTATCGACAACTTTTAACTCAGATAATAGTTCTAAAGTTCGATAGACGGTTGCTAATCCGATCTCTGGCGACTTTTCTTTTACAAGGAGGTAAACATCTTCTGCGCTTAAATGATCTTCTTCATTTTCTAGCAGCACACGAACTGTTGCTTCACGTTGCGGTGTTAATTTGTAGCTCGCTGCATGTAATTGCTTCTTAATTCGTTCAATTCTTTCTTCCATTCGGTACTACTCCCTCCTCGCCACTCTTACACCATTATATCAGAAGAAGGGCTTCTGTCAAAAGAAAAAACAATAAAAACAAATTGATAATTATTCTCAAAAAGTATTTATTTTTTATTAATAGCCTCAACGACTTCTTTCATTAAAACTGGTGATGCGTAAGCCTCCACACTAGAAGCAAGTGCTAACACCACTCCAATTACGAGAAAGAAGCATGTATAACGGATTAATAATGGTAATAGTGGCTCGGTTATTTTTCTAATAAATTGATGCCTAATCATCCGTAAAGAAAAACTTGCAGCAATGGTTGTCATAACGAGAAAGACTGGAATGATAATTAAATTTTGTGGCAAAACAGATACAAATGCTAATAATAGTCCATTCCATCCATGCTGACTTACTAAAAAACCAACTGTAAATCCAACGACAACTCCTTTTACAAATAATAAAATAAAAATAAGTGGTAATCCAATAATTGAAATTCCTAAAATCCAAATAAATCCGATGTATTTTAATTGCGAAAAGTAACTTTCTCGAAACATTTCGCCCGCAATGGCAAATTCTCCTTTAGAGACTTGTCCAAAAAAACGTTGTAAATAAAATGATAAATCTTGTTTTTGATTGATTTGTAAACTATTCACGAGAATGGCTCCGAATATTACTCCCATCAATAATAAAACAGCGTTAAATATATATAATGAAGAGTTTTCCTGTATGTGAGACATTACACGGTCTTGCCAATTTTTTCGCCACATTTTTCTTCCCTCCGTTCACACTCTTATTAAAAATGTATGAAAGAAAGAAAAAAGTATGACGAATTAACATTGAAATTCCGCTCTACTTTGCTAAACTAAAAAGTAGAGAATAGGAGGGATTTCTCTTGAAACCATTATTATTAGATTTTCCAACATTATTTCAAACTGAACGCTTGCAAGTTCGTAAACCATTTCCAGGTGATGGTGCAGAAGTATATGAAGCAATCCAAGCTTCTCTAGAAGACTTAGTACCGTGGATACCAATTAACGCTGAAACAGAAGAGAGTGCTGAAGAAATTGTTCGCGAAGCTCACGGACAGTTTTTACTTCGTGAAACACTTGATTTTCACTTATACGATAAAGTATCTGGTACATTCATCGGAGCAATTACACTAAAGCCTGAAAACTGGGATATTCCAAAGTTTTCACTTCACTTCTGGCTACATAGTGCCTATACAAAACAAGGCTATATGACCGAAGCTGTTAAAGGTGCAATTCAGTTCGCCTTTGATAAACTAGGCGCTAGAAGAATTGAAATTCGTACTGATGCAACAAATATAAATGCATGTAGCTTAGCAGAACGTCTAGAATTCATTCTAGAAGGGACAATGGAAAATGATTTCCTAGCACCAGATGGTAGCTTACGTGATGCACGTGTATATGCAAAAATCAATTAAAAAACACTCGCCTTTGGCGAGTGTTTATTTTTGTAGTTGTAAATATTGTACTGCAAACATCGTCTTCGCATCATGAATACGAAGATCTTTCATAAGAGTAATCGCTTCTTCTAACGATACTTCCATTAATTCCACAAACTCATCTTCATCTAACTCAGCTTTATTTTCTTTTCTTGTCAAACCTGTCGCTTTATATACATATAAAATTTCATCTGCGAATCCTGGAGATGTATAGAAAGAAGTAATGAGCTCCATATTTTCACATACATATCCTGTTTCCTCTTCTAATTCACGAACTGCTGTTACCTCAGGTTTTTCACCAGGTTCTAACTTGCCAGCCGGAATTTCTATAATCGCCTTTTCAAGTGCTTTACGATACTGCTCAACAAGCACAATTTTCCCCTCATCAGTAATAGCAATAATAGCAACTGCACCAGGGTGATTTACAATTTCACGTTTACTCATTGCTCCATTTGGTAATACTACATCATCAACACGAACTTTTATAACTCTACCATCAAAAATTGGCTCAGTTTTTACTGTTCTCTCTGCAAGATTACTCATACTACTTCATCTCCCTGTTCTATTTCCTATTCTTTCCTCATACATTTTACCACATTGAAAGGAGCGTGATAGAAATGAAAGTTTATATTTTACCAAATCGCGTCACTTTAGTCGGAAAAGCATGGCAAATTCGCCATAAGCTAAAGCAATATAGCAAAGAGTATACAACTGTACAAGAGTGGATTACAGCAAATAAAGTGAAACATTAATCATGCTTTTACGGGCAGTTAATGCGAAGCGGAAAGTAAACGTTTGTCAACCTCTTTTCCCTCTCGTACAATAAAGGTAAGGAGGTTGACCTATGAAAAAACGTCAATTAGGAAACTCAGATTTGTTTGTTACAGAAATGGGCCTTGGCTGTATGTCTCTCGGTACATCTGAAACAGAAGCTATGCATATTATCAATGAAGCGATCGATTTAGGAATTAATTTTTTTGATACAGCAGATTTATATGATTACGGATTAAATGAAGAATTTGTTGGAAAAGCCTTGAAGGGAAGAAGAGACCAAATTGTACTTACAACGAAGGTTGGAAATCGTTGGACAGAAGAAAAAAATGGCTGGTCTTGGGATCCTTCTAAAGCTTACATAAAGACTGAAGTAAAGGAAAGTTTACGTAGACTTCAAACTGATTATATTGACCTTTACCAACTTCATGGCGGAACAATTGAAGATCCAATAGATGAAACAATTGAAGCTTTTGAAGAATTGAAAAAGGAAGGTATTATTCGCCATTACGGTATTTCTTCTATACGCCCAAATGTCGTTCGTGAATATGCAAAACGCTCAAACATCGTTAGTGTACTAATGGAATATAACCTTTTAAATCGTCGTCCAGAAGAATGGTTCCCCCTTCTAAATGAACACCAAATTAGCGTCATTGCCCGCGGGCCACTTGCAAAAGGAATTTTAACTGACAATAATGCAAGAAAGATAGAAAGAGTAAAGGAAAAGGATTATCTCTCTTATTCTTACGATGAATTACATGCAACTCTAGCAAGTGTAAAAGAAATGATTGGAGAACGCTCTTTAACAGGAACAGCTATTCAATATTGCTTACATAATAAGACTGTTGCAGCTGTTATACCTGGTGCAAGCTCTCTTCAACAATTACAGGAAAATATACGAGCTAGTCAACAGTTACCTTTAACGAAAGAAGAATATATACAACTTCAAAAGATTGTTAAATATGACACATATGCTTTGCATCGTTAAAAATATCGAATTACCGATAAAACAGAAGACTGTCTCCAGTATTAGGAGACAGTCTTTTTTATAACGTATCATATTTATCAGGATTCGTTCCTACATGTAAATCACGATTCAACGTGTTAATTTGACGTATCTCTTCTTCAGTTAGTGCAAAATCAGAAATAGTAAAGTTTTCTTTAATACGAGATGGTGTAACAGATTTAGGAATTGTAACAATCCCGCTTTGAATATCCCACCTTAATATAACTTGTGCAGGTGTTTTTTCATATTTGTTAGCAATAGCCTGAATGATCGGATGCTGGAATACTTCTCCGCCCCTCATTAACGGACTCCATGCTTCCATTTGAATTTGCTCATCTTGACAATAATTTCGCAACTCAAATTGCGTCAACATCGGATGAAGTTCCACTTGGTTTACCATCGGCTTCACTTTGCAATTTGGTAATAATAGTTCTAAATGATGTTTATGAAAATTAGAAACACCAATCGCACGCACTTTACCTTCTTCATACAATTTCTCTAAAGCTCGGTACGTATCAACATACTTCCCTCTTACCGGCCAATGTATTAAATATAAATCTACATAGTCCATTTGTAATTTTTTCAAACTCTTTTCAAACGCCTCGAGTGTCTCCTCATATCCTTGATCGTCGTTCCATACTTTTGTTGTAATAAATATATCTTCTCTTGGAATTCCTGATTCACGTATCGCCTCTCCGACACCGCTTTCATTTTCATATACAGTTGCTGTATCAATCGAACGGTATCCAACTTCTAACGCTGTTTTTACTGCTTGCTTTACTTCGTCTCCTTCTTTCGCTTTATATACGCCTAGACCAATCATCGGCATTTTCACGCCATTATGAAGTGTAGTTGTTGGAATATGCACAGTCGTCTCCCTTTCATTGTTACATTTTTTATAAGCCACAATTTTATTTCAACAAGATTCATCCCAAAAGTCAAAACATACGTACAGTTTACATAACACTTTTATATAGCTAAAAAATAGCGTGAACTCATTCATTCACGTTATTTTTTCTCCATTCTTTCGCTTTTTCATCCACATTGCGCACAAACTCATTTTTTCCTTCCGTATATAACTCGCCATCATATGTATACTTTTCGGCTAATTCTTTCTTTAAGGTTGCATATGCCTCTGCTTCTTCACAATGAGCCATCATATAATCACGAAATGCTAAATGCCTTACTATCTCTGGATTTCCTTTTTCAAACACGTGTAAATGATACGAGCGTTTTTCTTCAGTTCCATGAATAAAATATCGGCGTCTTGAAATACCATTTTCCCCTTTTACGATGTAACCAAGCTCTATAAATCGTTCATTCCACCCATCTACTCTTTCGATATTTTCTACTTCCATGATCATATCAATAATAGGTTTAGCTGCCAGTCCGGGAACTGACGTACTTCCAATATGATAAATTTTTACCGTTTCTGGCATCGCTGATTTTAATCTTTTAGCCTCCATTTGAAATTTTTCACTCCAATGGTTTTCATGTGGAACAACGACAATTTTTCTCATTCTAACTCCCCTTTTCTTACAAGCTCGTCAAAAAATGATCAGTGGTATTTCACTGATCATTTTTTTATTATTTAAAGTCTTTCCAAGTAAGGTTACTTTCACTTAGCAGTTCTTCAAATGATTTATTCTTTTCACGTTCTTTTTGTTCTTGGCGCTTTCTTTCCAGTTCAGCTGCCTCTTTTTCCTCTTCCCTCACTTGCAACTCTTTCTTCTTACTCTTTAATTGTTGCATGAGTGAATCATTTAATTGATCGCCTAATGTAAGTGTTTCTTTCTTTGGTTGATTCACTTGTGATTGTCTTTGCATTTGTCTTTGTTTCTTTTTCTTCATGCTACTCACCTTTTACTTTTTTCTCCATTATAGTAGATACACAATGAAATCGACAATAAAAAAGGGTCTTTACTCTATTATTCACTTTTTGTAAATATGTTAATTTTTCGAAAAGACTAAATTTTTATGTAGCTATAATCCTATGAATCTATTAAAATTATGTCGTATGATGTCAGATTATAAAAAAGGAGAATTATATTATGTGGAAAAAAATTATTCCTGCCGTTGCTGTTTTAAGCACCATTACTTTTTCAAGCGTATTTGCCGCTCCCCCATCTCAGAATCCAGCTGAACAAAACCGCTACATAGACGTACAAATGCTTGGTATTAATGATCTCCATGGACAACTAGATACTGTTAAAAAAATCAATAATAAAGAAGCTGGTGGCGCTGATTACTTAGCTACTTATTTAAAAGAACATAAAAAACAAAACCCTAATACACTTCTCGTACATGCTGGTGATATCGTCGGAGCTAGTCCACCAATTTCAGCATTATTACAAGATGAACCGACGATTGAATTTTTAAATGACTTAAAATTTGATGTCGGTACAATCGGGAACCATGAATTTGATGAAGGCATTGATGAAATGAAACGCCTCATTTACGGTGGATATCATGAAAAAACAGGAAATTTCAAAGGGGCTAACTTCCCCTATGTAGCTGCTAATTTCTATAACAAATCAACTGGCCGCTTATTTTTACCACCATTTACTGTAAAAATGGTAGATGGTGTTCCTGTAGGATTCATTGGGGTTGTTACAACTGATACACCAAATGTCGTTATGCCTACGATGCTTAACAATGTACAAATTACTGATGAAGTAGAAGCAATTAATAAATCAACACAACAATTAAAACGCCTCGGCGTTAAATCTATCGTCGTTCTTGCTCATGTCGGTGGAACAACCGATGAGTCTGGGGTAACAAATGGCGATCTTACTCGAATTGCAAATGAAACAGACCCAGAAGTTGATGTTATTTTCGGTGGACATAGTCATACGTATGTAAATGGTACAGTAAACAATAAACTAATTGTCCAAGCAAATTCATACGGAATGGCTTTCTCAGACGTCGATGTAACAATTGATCGTAAAACAAAGGATATTGTAAAGAAAAAAGCTGAAGTTGTTACAACGTATCATGAAGGTGTAGAACCTGATAAACAAGTAAAGAAAAAACTAGATCAATATAAAGAAAAAATCGCACCACTTGTAAATGAAGTGGTCGGAAAATCTACAGCACCTATCGACCGTAAACAAAATGATGCTGGTGAGTCCACTCTTGGAAATTTAGTTGCCGATGCTCAGCGTCAAACGATGCAAACTCAAATCTCCCTCATGAATCCTGGTGGCATTCGTAATGACTTAGATGCTGGTGATATTACGTGGGGTGAGTTATACGGCATTCAACCTTTTGGAAATCAATTGATTAAAGTAGATTTAACAGGTCAAGACATTCGCGATATTTTAAATCAGCAATGGCAAAAAGGAACAACAAGAATGCTTCAAATTTCAGGTATTCAATATACGTGGGATGCAAATAAACCAAACGGTGAAAAAGTTACAAATATACGTTTAACAAACGGAGAAGAATTATCTCCATCTACAACGTATAGCGTAGTTGCAAATGCTTTCTTAGCTTCTGGCGGTGATGGATTCGTATCATTTAAAAATGGTAAAAATGCAGAAACTGGGCCAAACGACTTTGAAGCGTTAGTCAATTACGTAAAACAATTAAAAGAACCAATTCAGCCAGTTATTGATGGAAGAATTCAAAAAGTAAATTAAGTGTTTCTCTAATAATAAATTTCATTTTTCACGTATAAAGGATTTGTACTGATTCTCTATTTTATACGTAATATACATCATAAAAAGGATACTCGTTCTTCTAATGAACATAGTATCCTTTTCTTTAGTTATCAAAATGTGATGTTTTGTCAACTTCATATTGCTGTAAAAATTGTTGCAACGCCTCTTCTACAAGTTTAGATTTTTGAATTCCTTTCGATTCTGATATAAGGTCCAATCTTGCTAATATTTCTGTATTAATAGAAAAGGTTCGTCTCTTTTTCTCTGTACTTTTACTCACAATTGGTGCAATTACTTCTTCTCTTTTTCTTAATAACTCATAAATGCTTTGTAATTGCTCATAAATTAATAATTGATAATCTGTTTTCTCATATTGAAGGGCGGTCGCTTCTTGGAGTTGTAAGTGACGTGGTTCTTCTCCATCTCCTACAAAAATACGTTTCTTCTGCTCTCCATCATATTCGTATCCAATCAATCTTAATTTCTTCGATAATGTATACGGGCTTATTTCAAGACGTTTTGCTATAATAGCGATGGATTCACGTCTATTTAAACCATCTATAATTTCTCCAATCGTCACAATTTCCCTCCTCCCGTGTTGAAATGACACTAGTATGGTATGTTACAATGATTTTCTAACAGTATATGCAAAATGAATAGCCTGTGCGATTCATACGATTTCACAAAAGGAGGTTTTCAATATGCTTTTTCGTAGCTACACCCCTCAGTTCTATAACGAAAACAAACAACTCATTCCTAATAGTATCGCTACGATAGAAAGCGTTATGATTAATAATCGAAAACAAACTCTCCTTATGCGTGGACAAAACGTAGAGCAACCTATTTTATTATGCTGTCACGGCGGACCTGGGATGGCACAAATCGGATTTATTCGCCATTTTCAAAAAGAATTAGAGAAGCAATTTATTGTTATTAATTGGGATCAGCGCGGAGCTGGTAAATCCTTTTCAATGAAAGATTTCGGAGCAAATTTCACAATCGAACAATTCGTTTCCGATGCAAAAGAAGTGATTCAATATGTACTTAAAAAGTTCAACAAACAAAAACTATTTCTCGCTGGTCATTCTTGGGGAAGTATTATTGGGCTTAACATAGCACATCAATATCCAAAGTATATCGAGGCTTACATCGGTATTGGGCAAATTGTACATATGAAACAAAATGAAGAATTGCTATATCAACATTTAATTCATTCTGCAAAAAAACATGATCATAAAAAAGCATTAGCTTCCCTTTTAAAATTAGGCAAACCACCATTTTTAGATACGAGACGTCTCATTATTCAAAGAAAGTGGCTTGGCACATTTGGAGGCGCAATCCAAAACGGATCTTCCTTTTCTTTCATACGAAAAGGTTTCTTTTCTCCCGAATATACGCTATTAGATTGGTTCAAGTTTCTCGCAGGAAATTTAAAATCTGGAATTTTATGGGAAGAAATGCTGACAATCGATTTCTTTTCTTCTATCTCAAGTTTATCTATTCCAGTTTATTTTTGTTCTGGTCGCTATGATTATCAAACTCCTTATGCACTCGTTCAGGAATATTGCGATATTATTGAAGCGCCTATAAAAAAGATGATTTGGTTCCCAAATTCAGCACATTCTCCTGATTTAGAAGAACCAGAATTATTCGCTAATTCTTTACAATCAATTAAACAAGAGCTAGCTTTTCAGCATTAGTAACAAAAGGCTCTTTTACATTTCATAGAAAACATTTTATAATAATATGTCGCAAGTATGTATAAACATAGCAAAATGTTTCATATTTACTTGTCTTAACAGGATAAAAATTTAGGGAGATTACATTTATTATGAACGCTGTACTCGTCGCAGTAGCAATTATGCTATTGCTTAGTTTGTTACGTGTCCAGGTCATTGTCGCCATCATTGTTGGAGCTTTAACAGGCGGACTTATCGGCGGACTCGGTATTTCAGAAACGATTAACACTTTTACAACTGGTCTTGGAAACAGTGCTCCAATCGCTTTAAGTTATGCAATGCTTGGTGGTTTCGCTATTTCCCTTTCCAAAACAGGACTTCCAGATGCTATGATTCAAACTGCATTAAAATGGATTGGCAATGAACAAGACACGAAAAAACAAGTTTATTCTAAAATACTTATTTTATTCATTATTTTAACGATGGCTTGTTTCTCACAAAATGTGATTCCTGTTCACATTGCTTTCATCCCCATCTTAATTCCAGCACTTTTAAAAGTATTAAATGAGCTGAGAGTGGATCGCAGACTTGTCACATGTATTATTACATTTGGATTGATTACTCCTTATATGTGGATCCCTGCAGGGTTCGGAAAAATTTATCATGACGTATTGCAAACCAACGCTGCGCAAAGCGGCCTTACATTTGATGTCACACTTATTCCAAAAGCAATGACTATTCCAGCAATCGGTATGATTATTGGATTATGTGTA
This sequence comes from Bacillus sp. cl96, assembly GCF_900100505.1. Lineage (NCBI taxonomy): Bacteria > Bacillati > Bacillota > Bacilli > Caryophanales > Bacillaceae > Bacillus > Bacillus sp. cl96. The sequence continues at coordinate 437,908 of NZ_FNDM01000002.1, read as the reverse complement.
GCGGTATTCATTACGTACCGAAAACCTCGTACGTATGAAACAGAACAAATTCATACTACCGAAAATGAAATCGTTCCCTATACAAAACGTAGCATTACTTTCGGGTTATTATCTATCATTGCTACATTAACTGTTCAATTAACAACAGAATCAATGATTTTCGGTGCTTTAGCAGGTATTATCGTCTTATCAGTTAGTGGCAGTCTACCACTTAAAGAAGCAGATGCGATATTAACAAGCGGAATGCGTATGATGTCCTTTATTGGCTTTGTTATGATTGCTGCCGCTGGATTCGGCGCTGTTCTTCGAAAAACAGGACATGTTGAATCTCTAGTGCAAACGAGTGCACATATAATCGGAAATAACAAACCACTCGCTGCATTTCTTATGCTCGTTATTGGACTTCTCGTTACGATGGGAATTGGTTCATCCTTTTCAACCATCCCTATCTTAACAACCATTTTTGTACCTCTTTGCATTCAGCTTGGATTTAGTCCAATGGCCACAATTGCAATTATCGGTACAGCCGGAGCACTAGGTGACGCAGGATCTCCAGCATCGGATAGTACCCTTGGACCAACATCCGGTTTAAATGCTGATGGTCAGCACCATCATATATGGGATACATGTGTACCCACTTTTCTACATTACAATATACCGTTACTTATATTTGGCTTTATTGCCGCAATTACATTATAAAAAGGTGCGTATAAAACGCACCTTTTACTTTTTTATTTTTCCTTTTAATTGTTGAAAAGCTACTTTTCCGTTATCTTTGACATAGCTTTCAATTGTCGGTAGTGATGAACCTATCCATTCACACTCTATACTCCCATTCGGTCCAACAATTTTTAATTTATCTGGTATATGTATATTTAGAAATCTCGCTGACCGAATTAACTCAATAGCAATCTGATCACTTGAGGCTACAATTCCATCTATATACGGATTGTTTTGCAATAATGTAATAAATTGTTTATTTGTATACCCTTGTACACATTCTTCTCGATAAGAGATTCCTTCATCCCAAACAGCGTCTAAAAACCCTGCTATATGATCTTCCATTTCTTCACTTTCTTCTCCCTCACCGAAATATGCAAGAAAGTGACACCCTTTCTCTTTTAATAAAGAAACAGCTCTCTGTCCACTTTCATAATAATTTCCATGTGATTGTTGCTCATCGATCACAACAAATGGAAATGGAATTTCTCCTACACTTTTAAAAACTGCTCTCGTCAAAATAACACCTGCAATGTTATTTTGCTTCAGCATATGTATGTATCTATCTTTATTCTCTATATTACAAATAATGATTTGATAGCCTTCTTTATATGCTATTTCCTCAATACAATGTAGCAAAGTGATGTTTGATTGGTTACATAAATTATCTACAAGTAATGCAATTATCGTTGAACTCTCTTTAAATAGTGGCTTCGCTGCACTGTTTGGCCTATAACGTAATTCTTCAATTGCTTCCTTTACTTGTTTTACTGTGTCCTCATGAACGTATCCTTTTTCATTAATAACTCGTGAAACGGTTGCGACTGAAACACCTGCCAATTTTGCAACATCACGTATAGTTGCCACATCGTCACCCCTTAATATGGTAATAGATTACAATTTTACGGTAACCTAAATTACACTATCCGTCAAGATTAATAACTCATATTTCTGAAAATTGTTACATCATTTCACTAAACGATACTCCAACTGAATTTCATGTAAAATTGGGATATTATCATATCCCATACGTGGAATTTCTTTCTTTATTTTTCGTGCCTCCTCTACCGCATTCACATATAAATTAGTCATTACAAAATTACGTTTTTGGTAAAATCGTAACGCATTCATATTATCATTTGTTGTAATAAGCCAAACCTGTCTGCACCGTTCTTCTTCTGCAACTTGTAATACACAATCCACAAGTTTCGTCCCTATTCCTTTTCTTTCTTCAAAGCTATCTAGCGATACAATTTCGCATATATTTCCGGTCACTTCATACGTTATAATTCCGATTATTCTGTCATCTGAGAGAGCAACAAATCCTGGCAACTCTTCTAACTGATGTTCCTTACCACGTGAAACCATCAATGAACTTCCCCAGTTCTCACACATGAACATTCGGATTGTTTCTTTCATCGCTGGCGTAATTTTTTGTATATGCAGCATTTCCTATTTCTCCCCTTTTATATCATTGTGATACAATATAAGTGTATCACATGTAACGGTATTTGGAGGATGAGGTAAAGTATGAAACGTTTTTTTGCAGCACTGTTTACTATACTAGGTGCAATAACTGCCCTTGGGATTTTCTTTACAAATAAAGTGATGTACTTAAAGAAAAAAACAGAGGAAGAAGTACTCGAAAGAGAAACGAAAAAACATTTTCGTATAGAGGATTTTGATGCTCTTCATAAAGAAGAAATTCATATCCCTTCACAATTCGGATACGACCTTCACGGATATTACATTCCTGCTGGTCATTCCACCAATAAGTTTATGGTTTTTTGCCACGGTGTATCTGTAAATAAAATAAACTCTGTAAAATATGCAAACTTATTCTTAAAAAGGGGATATAACGTCCTCATTTACGATCATCGTCGTCATGGTAAAACTGGCGGAAAAACAACAAGCTATGGATACTATGAAAAACATGATTTAAAATCCGTAGTTGACTGGCTAAAAAACCGTTTTGGCACCAATATTACACTTGGTATTCATGGTGAATCTATGGGAGCTGCAACACTTCTTCAATACGCAGGACTTGTAGAAGATGGTGCTGATTTCTATATTGCAGATTGTCCTTTCTCTGATTTTCAAGGACAATTACAGCACCGTTTAAAGGTTGAATTCCATTTACCAAAATGGCCTTTATTACCTTTAGCAAACGCATTTTTGAAAGTTCGTGACGGTTATACAATTCGTGAAGTTTCACCAATCGACTGTATAAAAAACATTAACAATCCCGTTCTCTTTATTCATAGTAAAGATGACGACTATATTTTAGCTGATATGACAAAAGCATTATATGAAGCGAAAGAAAATAATAAGCAGCTTTATATTGCAGAACACGGTGCACACGCTTGCTCTTATAACGAAAATAAAGAAGAGTACGAAGCAGCCGTCGATCAATTTTTAAACACATATGTGAAAGAAACAAAAAACAGGCTTGCATAAGCCTGTTTTTTATTGCGCTAAAACGTCTGTAACTTGTTCCATATTTTCAGAAATCCATTGCATTGCATCATCTAACGTTGGGAATTCTGTCGTTTGAAATGTTACTTCATCTTGAAGTAACCAAACATCCTTTGCCTCTTGCCCTACACCTGCAATGGACCAATGTAACAAACTATATGGATGATTATCATTCAAAAATGATGCCCACGTGCGCTCATTTGCAATGTTTCGTAATGTATGTAATTGTTTATCCATCTCTCGTCACCTTACTCTAGTCAGTTATGAAAACTATTATAACACTCTCTTCTTTCTCAAACAAAGTGCTCTTTTTATATTGTCAAGCACTTCCCTTGATTATATGATGAAATTAAGCGTTTGGGAAGGAGGGATAACGTTGGCAAAAGTACAAATTAAAGTAAATGATAATGGCTCTTTTCGCGTTACAGGGGACGTGGAATTAGTCGACTCACAAGGGAATGTATTCCCAGCAAAACCGGCATTTTCTTTATGCCGTTGTGGTTTATCAAAAAATATGCCTTATTGCGACGCTTCGCATAAAGGTAAATTCGAATCTGTTGTTAGAGCACCAGAGGCAGAATAATTTTACATGTGACATGCACATTTTTTTGTGCATGTTTTTTCTTTTTAGCAACTCCGTTATATCCCTTCTCCTTACAACATTTCTAATACTTTTGTCTCCATCCCAGCCTACATATATTTTCACACAATTCTTCACATTCGAATACTTTTTACTAGCCTTTTATTTTTTTTGTGCTATAATTTGAGCAAACAGCATCCTTCGGGGTCGGGTGAAATTCCCAACCGGCGGTGATGAAGTGCAAACTTCTAAGTCCGTGACCCGTTTTCAAATCGAAAACGGTGGATCTAGTGAAATTCTAGGGCCGACAGTATAGTCTGGATGGGAGAAGGATATGTTTTCTAGTAATTTTATATAGCGAATACACTTTTATTTCAGTATGCATATATATATAGATTCAATTCAAATCTATATATATGTTTTATTTTGTATACTTTTCTTTCTATGCTGAAATAAAAAGATACGACTAGCGTTTGAAAAATTCGATATTTTGCTAGGTTTCTTCCTTATGCCAAAATATCAATCATCGTTAGGTTTCTTTCCTATACTTTCGTATTCGAACTATATTTCTAGAAATCACGTCTCCCAAACCCCAAGGATATAAAATCCTTGGGGTTTTTTGATTTTTTTAGGAGAGGTGAAGAAAATGACAGATCAAGAATATATGAGGATTGCCCTGCAATTAGCAGAAGGAACATCCGGGCAAACAAGTCCAAATCCTATGGTTGGTGCTGTTGTTGTAAAAGACGGAAACATCGTCGGTATGGGAGCCCATTTACGTGCTGGTGAAGAACACGCCGAAGTTCATGCTCTTCATATGGCTGGTGAAAAAGCAAAAGGAGCTACCGTGTATGTAACACTTGAACCATGTAGCCATTTTGGAAAAACACCACCTTGCTGTGATTTACTGTTAAAAAAAGGAGTTAAACGGGTGGTAATTGCTACTCTTGATTGCAATCCTCTCGTTTCTGGTAATGGAAAACGGAGATTAGAAGAAGCTGGCATCGAAGTAACTACCGGTGTTCTTGAAGCAGAAGCGGTTTTATTAAATCGTTACTTTTTTCACTACATGAAAACGAAACGCCCATTTGTAACAATAAAAACAGCGATGAGCTTAGATGGAAAAACAGCAACTGTAACTGGTGAAAGTAAATGGATTACAGGTGAAGAAGCACGGGCTGATGTTCATCAATATCGTCATACACATGATGCAATTCTTGTTGGAGTGAATACAGTTATAGCTGATAATCCGCATTTAACAACAAGAATTCCTAACGGGGGGCAAAATCCTATACGCGTTATTTTAGATACCCATTTACGAACGCCACCATCTTCTCATGTCATAACAGATGGTTTAGCACCGACATGGATTATAGTTGGTAAGGATGTAAATCCAGAGAAAATAGCTTCTTATGAATCTGAAAATATAGCTATATTCCAAATAAAAACGAAGCAAATTAAAATACAGGATGTTTTACACCTACTCGGCGAAAAACAAATTCTTTCTCTTTTCGTCGAAGGTGGGCAAACAGTTCATGCAAGCTTCTTACAAACAAAGCATTTCAATGAAATTGTAACTTATATAAGTCCCAAATTAATTGGTGGAAGTAATGCCCCTACTTTATTTGGTGGAAATGGTTTTTCAACATTACAAGATGCACTTTCCTTGAAAATTCAAGAGATGAAACAAATTGGCGATGATATAAAAATTGTTGCAAATGCTCGAAGTGAGGTGACGGAATGTTTACAGGAATTGTAGAAGAATTAGGAACGATTGCAAACATGCAACAAAGCGGCGAAGCGATGAAGTTAACGATTCATGCCAATAAAATTTTATCAGATGTTCACTTAGGTGATAGTATCGCGGTTAACGGTATTTGCTTAACTGTAACAAGCTTTACACCTACTTCATTTACAGTTGATGCAATGCCCGAAACGATGCAATCAACATCACTTCGCCTGCTCAAATCACACTCTAAAGTAAATTTAGAGCGAGCAATGGCTGCAAACGGACGATTCGGTGGACATTTCGTTTCAGGACATATCGATGGCATCGGAACGATATTAAACAAAAAACAACACTATAATGCCGTCTATTACAAAATAGCTATTTCTGATGAATTGCTACGCTATTGTTTGCATAAAGGGTCCGTTGCTGTTGATGGAACGAGTTTAACAATATTTGATATAGACGAATCTTCCATTACAATTTCACTCATCCCGCACACAGTAAGTGAATCTGTTATTGGAGAAAAGAATGCCGGTGACATCGTAAACATTGAGTGTGACATGATTGGTAAATATATCGAACGCTTTATTTCTAAACCAGTAAAACGAACAGGTTCAATGACCGAAAGCTTTTTACAAGAAAACGGATTTCTATAAGGGGGAAGCATTATGTTTCATCGTATTGAAGAAGCTCTAGAAGATTTAAAACAAGGAAAAGTCGTGATCGTATGTGATGATGAAAACCGTGAAAATGAAGGCGATTTTATCGCTTTAGCAGAGTATATTACGCCAGAAACAATTAATTTTATGATTACACATGGACGTGGTCTCGTTTGTGTACCAATTACAGAAGGGTACGCAGAACGTCTACAATTAGAACCAATGGTAGCTCATAATACAGATTCGCATCATACTGCATTTACAGTGAGCATTGATCATGTTTCTACAACAACAGGGATTAGCGCGCACGAACGTGCAACTACGATACAAGAATTGTTAAACCCCGCATCAAAAGGTGCTGATTTCAATCGTCCTGGACATATCTTTCCATTAATTGCGAAAGAAGGTGGTGTCCTGCGCCGTGCTGGTCATACAGAAGCTGCTGTCGATTTAGCACAGCTTTGCGGAGCAGAACCAGCTGGCGTCATTTGCGAAATTATTAATGAGGACGGTACGATGGCACGCGTACCTGATTTAATACAGTGTGCAAAACAATTTGATATAAAAATGATTACAATAGAAGATTTAATTGCTTATCGCCGCCACCATGAAACATTAGTGACGCGAGAAGTGGAAATTACATTACCTACAGATTTCGGTACTTTCCATGCAATTGGCTATTCTAATTCATTAGATACGAAAGAGCATATCGCACTCGTAAAAGGTGATATTTCAACAGGAGAGCCTGTACTTGTTCGCGTTCATTCAGAGTGCTTAACAGGAGATGTATTTGGCTCGTGCCGCTGCGATTGCGGACCACAACTCCATGCTGCACTTGCTCAAATTGAGCGTGAAGGAAAAGGCGTTCTTCTTTATATGAGACAAGAAGGACGAGGCATTGGGCTTCTTAATAAGCTTCGCGCTTATAAGTTACAAGAAGAAGGCTTCGATACTGTAGAAGCAAATGAAAAGCTTGGCTTCCCTGCTGATTTGCGGGATTACGGTATTGGCGCTCAAATATTAAAAGATTTAGGTTTACAACATTTACGATTGTTAACGAATAATCCAAGAAAAATTGCTGGCTTACAAGGTTACGATTTAGAAGTAATCGAGCGCGTACCGTTGCAAATGCCAGCAAAAGAAGAGAATAAAGCGTATTTACAAACGAAAGTAAACAAATTAGGACATTTACTAAACTTATAATTAAAGGAGAGATTTATTATGGTATTCGAAGGTCATTTAGTTGGTACAGGATTAAAAGTTGGGGTTGTTGTTGGACGCTTTAATGAATTTATTACAAGTAAGTTACTTGGCGGCGCTTTAGACGGATTAAAGCGTCACGGTGTAGAAGAAACTGATATCGATGTTGCTTGGGTTCCTGGCGCATTTGAAATTCCTTTAATCGCTAAAAAGATGGCTAATAGCGGGAAATATGATGCTGTTATTACGTTAGGCACTGTAATTCGCGGTGCTACAACACATTACGATTACGTTTGTAATGAAGTAGCAAAAGGTGTTGCATCTTTATCACTACAAACAGACATCCCCGTTATTTTCGGTGTATTAACGACTGAAACGATTGAGCAAGCAATTGAACGCGCGGGCACGAAAGCTGGTAATAAAGGCTATGAATCTGCCGTTGCTGCGATTGAAATGGCTCACTTATCAAAACAATGGGCATAAAAAAATAAAAAAGAGGCTGCGGCCTCTTTTTTATTTCTTCACTTTTTTCCGTACATCTTTTATTAATTCATCCATTGTTTTTCCTTCTGTTTGTATACGAAGCGTTTGTGCTGTTCTCCATACATTCTCTCTTTTCTTCGCTTCTTCTATAATAGTAATTTCTTTTCGTACTTCCTTTAAATCTTTCCCTTCTGTTTTCAAACCAAAATGTTCAGCTTTCGTTCGAAAATGTTGTTCAATTCGTTGTTGCATCTCTTTTTGTTCAGGATTTTCGGCGGCCTTAACTGGATCAGCACTTATTGCTTTTAGTAAAATGAGACAAGTCATAATCGCTAATATATATTTGTGCATGTAAAATCCTCCAACCCAATATAAATTACATATTTACTATGTACAATTGGTGCTTGGAAAATTCGTCCACCAAAATTCTTTTTTCCGCTCAAAAGCCACTAGTATCAAACGTTCACAACTATTTATTACATTTTATTTACAAAAAAAAGCAAACTCTTTTACAAGTTTGCTTTTTTCTATCTTATAGTGCACACTCTTCAATCTCAAATCCTAAATCTTCAATCATACCCCAGTCTGCAGTCGGTTCTTGTCCAGCTGTCGTTAAGTAGTCTCCAACAAAAATAGAGTTTGCTGCAAATAAACCGATTGGCTGTACAGAACGTAAATTGATTTCACGCCCTCCTGAAATACGAATTTCTTTCGTTGGGTTTACAAAGCGCATCATCGCCAGCACTTTTAAACATTCTACTGGTGTTAACTCTTTTTGTCCTTCAAGCGGCGTACCCTTTACAGCAACAAGGAAATTACATGGAATTGAATCTGCATCTATACGTTGTAATTCGAATGCAATTTCAGCTCGCTCTTCTATTGTCTCTCCCATTCCAAAGATCGCCCCAGAACATGGTGAAATACCGGCTTGTTTCGCTTTTTGAACTGTATCAACACGATCGTCATACGTATGAGTAGAGCAAATGCTTTCGTAATTATTCGCATGTGTATTTAAGTTGTGGTTATAACGATGTACACCCGCTTCGGCTAAACGTCCTGCTTGATCTTCGTTTAAGAACCCTAAACAACAACAAATCTTCAAATCTGTCGTTTCACGAATCTCCTTAACTGCTCCAATTACGTGATTTACCTCTTTATCTGTCGGGCGACGACCAGATGCTACAATACAATATGTACCCGCTTTACGACGAATTGCTTCATGTGCCCCTTCTACAATCTTTTCCTGCGTTAGCCAAGCATATTTATCAATCGGCGCCTCTGAAATAATAGACTGTGAACAATATCCGCAATCTTCAGGACATAATCCAGATTTCGTATTAATAATCATATTTAATTTTACTTTCTTACCAAAGTGATGATGGCGAATAATGTAAGCAGCATTCATAATTTCTAAAACTTCTGTTTCATCAGCTTCTAATATCGCTATTGCATCCTCTTTCGTAATCATTTTCTCTTCTATTACGTCATATGCAAGTTTTTTCCAATCCCTTTTTGTTTGTACTTGTTTCATTTCATCTCTTCCCCTCTTTTGTTATATGCATAAATAAAGCGTGATACGTCGCCATTATCCCTTCATTTTCCGTGAAGTCTCTTTCGTATATGCGAAGCATTGCACGAAAGAGTGAGGGACTTTGACAATATGATCCTTCATTGCTATTAGTTGCTCCTACTTTTCGAATAGAATGCAGAAACTCCTTAACTTCTGTAAAACTCTCTATGTAACATGTTTCAGAAACATGCACATCCCCTGTTTCTATCTTACATATATGAAGCAACTGATCTTTTGAATAAAAACGTTGACCAATCGATGTTTCATTTTTTATATTTCTTTCTTCTTTCGCACGTTGGAACGAAGCATGCAATTCTTGAAACGTTTCATGTCCAAACGTTGAAAAGAGTAATATCCCATCTATAGACAAATGTTGAAATAAATTTCTTAACACTTGTTGTAAATTATTTAACCATTGAAATGTAGCATTTGAAATAATGACATCATATGATTCTTCTAATCGTAATCGCTCAATATCTTCACAGTGAAACGTTACATTTTTTACATTTTGTCTAGTTTGCGCAATCGCAATCATACTTTCAGCAAAATCAACTGCTGTAATATGTGCTTTCGGAAATAACTTTGATAATTGCTCTGTTACATACCCCGTCCCGCATCCCAGTTCTAAAATACGTATTGATGCCGTTTCACTATATCGTTCCTTTAAGATTGAAAGTAATGAATGTGCCATCTTTTTTTGTACATTTGCATATCGATCGTAAGATACGGCTGCCCCATTAAACCGTTTTTGTAGTAACGTTTTGTTGATCATGTCGTATCCCCTCTACAAATTGAATTATCTCATTTGCGCAATATTCAAAATTCGCCACACATAATGCATGCCCTGCTTCACTTACTACTTTCAGCTCGCTGCTGCTATTTTCCGTCATACTACGTGCCGCAGACAATGGGCATATTACATCCTGTTCTCCGTGAATAAGTAGTATAGGTACTTTAATTTCTTTTAGTTCTTCTCTCATATCTGTTTCTATTAAATAATCCAAACCTAGTTGTAAAGACTGAATAGAATCACCTTTAAAACGGTCTACAATGTCTTCAAAGTTTTTATTCTCTTTTAGCTCATCTTTCGTAAACATATTTTCATAAAACCGCTTGAGCGTATCTTCTTTCCTTCTCGCCAAATTCCTTTTCAGCCGTTCTACATGCAAAGCATTCCATCCGTTACTGTAATCGCTCGTATTTGTAAATTTAGCAGTACCACCAATTAATACGATGCCTTTTGCCTGAATCTTTTTATAAGCTTCAACTGCTGCTAACGCTCCTAGTGACCATCCAACCAATATTACGTTGTCATTATGCGCTACATCTATAATTCGTTCCGCAAATTCACTTCGTTCTTTCACATTACGCCAATCTATGCATTGAACAGAATATCCTTTAAAATACGGAAGTACTAAATCCCAAATATTCTCTTCCATTCCCCATCCGGGGATAAAAATAATCTTTAGCTCATTCATACGAAAAGCTCCTCTTCTTTCGCAATGTGGATAATTCGGTCAATAGCCCATTTTAAATCAGCTATTGTATGTTGCGATGTAACTGCAAAGCGAATTCGAGAACTATGAACCGGCACAGTTGGCGGACGAATTGCAATAGCCGCAATCCCTGCCTCTTGCAACCTTTTACTAAACCGTAAAGCATGTTCATTTGAACCGACTACAATCGGTACAATATGAGTTGAACTATTCCCAATATCAAAACCAGCATCCCTTAATTTAGTTCTGAAGTATTCTCCGTTTGCTATAAGGTTCTCTCTTCTTTCGTTATCTTCTTTTACAATTTCAATTGCTTTTTGCACCGCTCCTAACGTACTTGGTGGTAAAGCTGTAGTAAAAATAAAGCTTCTCATCATATTTTGTAAATACTCTATATAAATTTCATCACCTGTCAAATACGCACCATAACACCCTAAAGCCTTGCTAAACGTCCCCATATGTATATCAATTTTTTGAGCAAGATTTTTTTCTATATGAGATAACCCAGCTCCGCCGATTCCATATATTCCACTCGCATGTGCTTCATCGACTATAATGATTGCCCCGTATTTCTCTTTCAGCTGTACTAAATCTCTCAAATACGCAGTATCACCATCCATACTAAAAACGGTATCTGTTACGATTAATTTCCTTTTTTCAGGCGAAGCCATTTTCAACAACTTCTCTAAATGATCCAAATCATTATGACGATACCTTTTATGCTCTGCCCCGCTTAATATGATTCCATCAACAATACTTGCGTGATTTAACTTATCACTAAAAACAATATCGTTCCGAGAGGCTAAAGAAGATATGGCACCTATATTTGCCGTATATCCACTATTTACAATTAAAGCTCTTTCAGTACCTTTCCAGTCACATATGCTTCTCTCAACCTCTTCATATAATGGATGATTTCCTACAACGAGACGAGAGGCAGTCGCTCCAGTTCCATATCTTTTTGTACAGGCAATAGCAGCTTCTTTTAACCTTTCATCTCCAGCTAACCCTAAATAATTATTTGACGCTAAATTTAACATCCTTTTTTTATCTCGAATAAGCCAAGTCTCTTCTGCCTTCTCTGTTACATATAAATCACGATACTGCCCTTGCTCATGTAATTGTTGTAATTTAGATTGAAGGTGCGCCCGCCACGTTTGATTCATTTTGGATAAACTCCTCTAATTTTGAAATCATAATATGTTCTTTTGCAGATTCTAATACTTCTTCTTTCGTAAACTCACCTGCAAAGAATGGCAATAATCCTAAAACTGGTACCCCGCTCAGCTCTTCAATCATCTCTTTATTTTCTTGCACTCTTTCCATTTCACATTCTTTGCAACCTGATAAAATGACACCCGCTACGGTTAAACCATGCGCCTTTGCGTAAGCAATCGTTAACACTGTATGATTTACTGTTCCTAATGTAGGACGAGCTACTACAATAAGAGGCAACTGTAATTCTTTTGCAAAATCAATTACTAAAGCATCTTCTGTATATGGGACAGCAAGCCCACCTGCTCCTTCTACAAATAAGCTATTAAACTCTTTTAATAGTTCATTATAGTAATCAGTAATTTCTTTTAACTTTACTACTCTTCCAGCTCTTTTCATGGCAAGTCTCGGAGCAAGTGGTTCTTCAATAGAATAAGGGCAAATTTCATTTTCTGGTGTCGGTACACCTGATAATGCTTTTAACCTTGCCGCATCTCCCTCAGGGTTTGATGCAACATGCCCACTTTGCAACGGTTTATACACCCCTACGTTATATCCTAATTCTCTAAATACACCTGCTATAGCACCTGCAACTACTGTTTTTCCAACTTCAGTATCAGTTGCTGTTATGAAAAAACCACTCATTATTCTCCCTCCGTAACATCCGAGATTGCCTTATATAAAATGCGTAACATATCATCAATCTCTTCAAAAGTAGAAGCAAGTGGTGGCATAAATACAATCGTGTTACCTAGCGGTCGTAAAATCATACCCAGCTCTCTTGAGCGTTTACATACTTGAACACCGACTCTTTCTGTCCAGTCAAACGCTTCTTTCGTTTCCTTATTCTTCACAAGCTCAATACCAACCATTAATCCGCACTGACGAATATCACCTACATGTTTATACGCAAAGAGCTTTTCTAATTGCGCTGTCACATAATCCGTTTTACGTGCCACTTCTTCTATTAAATTTGTTTTTTCATATAGTTCTAGATTCGCGATTGCTACGGCACACCCTAACGGATTACCTGTGTAGCTATGTCCATGGAAAAATGTTTTTTGTTCTTCATATTCTCCTAAGAAGGCATTATATATTTCATCTGTCGTTACCGTAACTGCAATTGGTAAATATCCACCTGTTAAACCTTTCCCAGCAGTTAAAATGTCTGGCGTCACATTTTCATGTTCACACGCAAACATTTTCCCTGTACGCCCAAATCCAGTCGCTACCTCATCTGTAATAAATAATACATTGTACTTTGTACATAAATCGCGCAGTCCTTTTAAATATCCTTTTGGCATTGTAATCATTCCGCCAGCACCTTGCATTAATGGCTCTACAATGATGGCAGCTACTTCTTCATGCTTTTCTTTCAACAATTCTTCCATTTCTTCTAAATGGATTTTTACAATTTCCTCCTTATTATTTCCGTAAGGAGAACGATATGTATATGGATACGGCATTTTAATCGCATCAAATAAGAGCGAACTATACACTTGGTGAAACAAGTCTATTGCTCCTACTGAAACAGCTCCAATTGTATCACCGTGATATGCTTCTTTTAATGTAACGAATCTTTGTTTCATTGGTTTCCCTTTATGCTGCCAATATTGGAAAGCCATCTTAATTGCAATTTCAACAGCGGTAGAACCTGAATCAGAATAGAATACCTTCTTCAATCCATCTGGTACAACCTCAATAATTTTTTCTGCTAATAAAATAGATGGAACGTTAGCAAGTCCTAACATAGTAGAATGAGCAATTTTATTTAATTGCTCACGAATTGCTTCATCTAATTCCGGTACTTGATGTCCGTGAACATTTAACCATATAGATGAAACACCATCCCAATATTCATTACCATTTACATCGTATAGTTTTCTTCCCTCTCCACGTTCAATAATGACAGGATCTTCTTCTAAATAATCTTTCATTTGTGTAAATGGGTGCCATACGTAAGCTTTATTTTTCTCTGCTAATTCTTCATATGTATAAGATGATTTTTCAATCGTTCTACTATTTATTGTCACAATTGTCACCCCTAATGTTAACTTGTTTATAAATATAGTTAACATTAAATCCGAATGACTGTCAATTATTTTAAAATCAAATAGTTCTTAAAAAAGAACAACTTATCCTACGATAAGTTGTTCTACTTTCCATGCTGTATCTTTCCAATTTCTAAAATAATTTCTTCATCTTTTTTCCCCTCTGTATCAATTCCAAGTTGCTTAGCGTGCTCAATTAATAAATCATGACGCTTCTCAAATCTAGCGGTATTTACTTCTTTCGTAACCTCTTCTTTTGTTTTCCCCTCAGTAGAAACTCCTAGTTTTTCTGCTGCTTTTTCCATTGATTTCTTCTCTTCTATTTCTTTTACTTTCTTCACTTCTGACTGTTGTATTTGCTTTTGTTTCAACTGCTCTGATTCAGCCGCAAAAACTGTGTAAATTCCAGCACTTCCTCCAATAACTAATAAAGTGGTAAAAAGAATTATTTTTTTCTTCACTCTTTCCTCCCCCTTTCAAATTCATTATAACGTACATTTTTACAGCATTAAAAACAATTATCCTTTATTTCCCTAAAAAAACATTTAATATTTTTATTGACATGTAAGATGAAAATATGATAAAAATTTAACTAACATCATATGAATCGGCGTTGATAGGATTTAGTAGTATTTCGATTTCTGATTTCAGAGAGCTGGTGGTCGGTGCGAACCAGTACAGAGCGAATTATGAATTACCCCCTGGAGCTTCTTTTACGAAACGTGAGGAGTAGTGAAAGACGGTTATAGACCGTTATGTCTAAAGAGTGGTGAAACGACACTGTTTCACAATTTAGGGTGGTACCGCGAATTTTTCGTCCCTGCATATATTGCAGGGGCGTTTTTTATTTTATAAGCGCATATCATATGACCCTTTATTTTGTGACGCATTCATTTCACAAGCTAGGGTGGTACCGCGATTTCTTCGTCCCTGCATAATTATATGCAGGGACGTTTTTTTATCCAATCATTTCCGTATCATATAGAAGGACTAACAATTACCGGTAATTTGTCACAAAATTCTAAATTTTAGAAGGAAATATACAATATTGGCGAATTTTATATAAAAAAGAGCTATTTCACATTACTTAGGAGGGGAAAACAATGGTTTCAAAAATTGAGTCTGTTCTTTTAACAATTTTTATCTTTTTCTGTATTGGTTTTAGTGTTATTCAATTAGAAGTTTCACCACACATTCCAATTTTATTTGGTATCGTTCTTTTATTAGCATTTGGATTCCTGAAGAGAATCTCTTGGTCTACTATGGAGAAAGGGATGATTAGTAGTATTTCAGCTGGTATTCCATCTATATTTATTTTCTTACTTGTAGGCGTATTAATTAGCGTTTGGATTGCAGCTGGAACTATTCCCACTTTAATGGTATACGGCTTCCAACTTGTATCTCCAAAAATTTTCGTTCCAACTGTTTTTGTTGTTTGTGCAATTGTTGGAACGAGTATCGGTAGTGCTTTTACAACTGCTGCAACTGTAGGACTTGCCTTTATGGGAATGGGTACTGCCCTTGGATACGATCCAGCTCTTATTGCTGGTGCAATTATTTCTGGTGCATTCTTCGGAGATAAAATGTCTCCTTTATCTGATACAACAAACTTAGCGCCTGCTGTAACAGGTGTAGATTTATTTGAACATATTCGTAACATGCTTTGGACAACAGTGCCAGCTTTCATTATTGCTTTTATCGCATTTTTCATTTTAGGAAGCGGATCTGGTGGAAACGTTGATTTCTCAGCATTTATTAACACACTAGAAAAAAATGCAACGATTTCTATCGTTACACTGATTCCTATTTTATTACTGTTCCTATTCGCATTTAAAAAGGTACCCGCAGTTCCAACATTACTTGCAGGAATTGTGGTAGGGATTATTATTCTCTTTATTTTTAAACCTAGCACTTCTTTAGCTGATTTAATAAAAATTATGCAAGACGGTTACGTTTCTAAAACTGGTATCAAAGACATTGACAGCTTATTATCTCGCGGTGGCCTGCAAAGTATGATGATGTCAATTGCTCTTATTTTCCTAGCTCTTTGTATGGGAGGATTATTACAAGGAATGGGTATTATAGCGCAGCTGATGAATATTATCTCTAGCTTCGTAAAAACTAGTACACGCTTAATTATTTCTACTGCTTCAACTGCAATTGGTGTAAACTTCTTACTTGGTGAGCAGTACTTATCCATCGTTTTAACAGGACAAGCATTTGCTAATAAATACGATGAAGTCGGTTTAGAACGTCGTAATTTATCACGAGTATTAGAAGATGCTGGTACAGTAATTAATCCACTCGTACCATGGGGTGTAAGTGGCGTATTCTTAACAAACGTTCTTAGCGTTCCAACATTCGATTACCTGCCATACGCAATCTTCTGTTTAGCATGTCCAGTCGTAACCATTATTGTCGGCTTTACTGGATTCGGTCTTTCATGGAAAAAAGAAAAAGCAGTACCAGTTTCATAATATAACAAAAAGGATTACCAAATCGGTAATCCTTTTTATATTTCTTGACTATCTATTCGCTTTCTTTCTTCTAAATAACAGAAGTAATCCCGCTCCAACAAACGCAAGACCAGCTCCAATTGTAGAAGCAATACTTGCACCTGTTTTCGGTAAATCACGTTCATCTTTTTCAGCTTCTTTATTTTCACTTACAGTTGTTGTTTCTTTTGTATTTTGATCATCTGTTGTAGTTTGTCCAGATCCAGTATTGTTTCCATCTTGCTTTGGTTCATTACCATTATTACCTTCTTCTGTTGGCGGTGTTGTTGGGTTTTCTCCATCACCTTTTGGTGGTGTCGTTGGATTTTCTCCACCACCTGTTGGCGGTGTTGTTGGGTTTCCTTCACCAGTTTCTTTATCATCATTTTTCTTCGTTATATCAATTGCATATTTCGCAAATTCATTTTCAGATGGTCCAACATATGAAATCTTTCCATCTTTCTTTATATACTTTTGTGCATTTGGTGAAGAATCAAATGTTGTATTTAATTTATCTGCAACAATCGGTTTAAATGTCCAATTTTGATCAGCTGCTGGATCAATATCTTTTATTTTTTGCATATACTTCACAATGATTTGACGTGTTTCATCTTGTGATTGGTATACAACTTCCCCTTTACTTACACCTGGGAACGTTTGGCTACTTCCACGATAGTTATTTGTAGCGACGATGAACTCTTGCTTGTCAGCTACTGGCTTACCTTCATATGTCATATTTACAATACGATTCGCATTTGCATTTACAACTTTTCCATCTTTATCGTATTTCGCCGGTTGTGTTACATCAATTTCGTATTTTAAGCCATCTAAAATATCAAAGTTATATGTAGGATACCCTATATTTACTAACGGCTGTTCTTCTGTTTTCTTTGGATCAATTTGATTAAACTGACCTGCAGACATTTCAAGCCATTCTTTCACTTGTGCCCCATTTACTTTTACAGCATATAACGTATTTGGATATACATATAAATCTGCAACGTTTTTAATCGCTAACGTTCCAGCTGGAATATCCGTATAATATGTAGCACCGTTTCGGCCACCTGCTTTAAATGGTGCGCCTGCAGATAAAACCGGAATATCTTTAATCTTTTCGTACTCTGGTTTTTTAAGTTCTTGTTCTACATACCATTTTTGCGCATTGGTCACAATTTGTACGGAAGGATCATCTTGTACTAATGAAAAATAACTATTAATTGGTGCTTTCGTTTCACCTACATGTGTATTTACATATTCGATTGTCTTTTCATGTTCATCTTTAATTTCATTAACTAATTTTTGATCAGATTCTACTAATGGGGTACCTTTACTATTAGCAATCGGGCGAAGTTGTGGCTTAGATTGATCTTTTTGCACTTCCCATTTTCCGTTTACCTTTTTCAATTGCATATCAATAATACCTAAGTTACTACCAAAAACACCCGGCATTACAACTGGAACACCATTAAATACATCCTGCACTTCAGTATGTGAATGTCCCATTAATACTGCATCTACGCCAGGAACTTGTGTTGCTAAATGATATGATGCATTTTCCATTTTATTCGCTTCTTTATATTCGCTCTTATCGACGCCTGAATGAGCCAATGCAACGATAATATCTGCACCCTCATCTTGCATTTTTTTCACCATTATTTTTGCTGTTGCGACGATGTCTTTCGCTTTTACTTTTCCTTCTAAATTCGCTTTATCCCAGTTCATGATTTGTGGTGGAACAAATCCCATTACACCAATTTTCACTATTTGTTTTTGGCCTGCTTCATCCACTACTTCTTTCTTTAAAATATGATATGGTTTAAAATAATTTTCATCGTTCTCTTCCTTATCATCATGGTCATCTTTATATACATTCGAGTTAATAACCGGGAAATCCGTTTTTTCAATCACTTTGTTTAAATAGTCTAAACCGTAGTTAAATTCATGATTCCCAAGAGAGATGACGTCATACTTCATTAAATTCATTACACGATATAATGGATGTGTATAACTAGGATCCACACGATTCTTCGGATCTTTTATTTTATTTGCTACATAATCTCCAAGCGGTGTCCCTTGTAATGCATCTCCATCATCAAATAGGACAGAGTTTTTCGCTTCTTCACGTGCTTTATTAACGAGTGTTGCCGTTTGTACGAGACCTACTTTATTATCTGTTTTCGTTTGATAATAATCGTAATTCATTAAGTTAACGTGAATATCTGATGTTTCTAGAATTCGTAAGTTAACTGTACTCTCCCCAGTGTTCTCATCTGCATGAGCTGTTGCTGGCATTACTTGCGGTGCTATAACACCAATCGCAAGAGTTGCTCCAGCTAGCATTTTTTTTGACTTTTTCACAAAAAATCCCCCTTATACAATTACCAGAAATAATGAAATGAATCCCTATCTGTCTCTAACCACATACCTTTTTTCTTCTATTAGAGACACAATTTTCATTTCACCCTGCGCTAACGAGTAGTCCCCTTAAACGCCCGATTGATGAAGACTAACAATTAATAGGAAATAAAGCTCCCACTAATTAAAATTTCACCTTATCTGACATTATCATATATAAAGTTCTTTCCTATCGTCAATATTTTTTGACAAACTTCAACAAATTTTCTGTAAAGTTATTATAAACTTTTCATAAACATATAATATGCCCTTACATTGCTAATACTGCTGAATATGATACAATTACCAATTACAAGGAGGATGAATTTATGAAAAAAGTCATCTTAACAATTGTTTGTCTCCTCCTTCTGATCATTTCTTATTCTTATTTTGAAAAGAACGACGAGACAAAACAAAATGAACCCGAAGAAAAAACAGAAAAAACATCTACTCCAAGTTGGATTGATAAGCAAACAAACGATTCCTTTTATCATCTCGTACTAGGTGATTCGCTCGCCAAAGGATATGGATCAACACAAGGTGGATTTGCTGAATTAGCCTCTAAACAAATAGAAGCACAAATTCATAAACCAATTACTGTAGAAAACCTTGGGATAAACGGTCTTACAACAGATCGTCTCGCTAAAAAAGTTCAATCAGAAGATGTAAAGCAAAAAATTAGAGCAGCAAATATCATTACAATTAATATTGGGGGAAATAATTTATTTCGCTTAAATCGTGATGTCGGTGTTATAGACGGTATTAAAATGTTAAATAAAGAAAAAGCTCATTTTGAAGCGGATGTAAAAAATATTGTAAAGACAGTCCGAGATCAAAATCCGGATGCTTTACTCATTCTTTCTGAACTCTATAACCCGTTACAACTCGATGACTCCATCGCAAGTTATGCAGATATGTTTTTAGACGGCTGGAATGAATCCGTTTATTCCATTGCAAAAGTGAATCAACCATCTATCGTTTTGCCAATTCGTAAATTAATATCGAATGATAAAAAAGAATTGCTCTTTGACCAAGTACACCCAAATGATAAAGGCTATACGATTATTGCCGATTCATTTACAAAAAAAGTATTGGCCTACAAATATTAAAATTCCCATGAAACAATTCTATTTTTATAACATGTCTTTTTTGTTACAATGATAGTGGAAGGGGGCCTTTATATGGAATCACGCGAGTGGGAACGTATTGTTGATCATCTTCTTTCGCTAGTGCCTCTTTTTTATCGCAAATTTATGCTTCCTGGAGAATTTTCTTCTCAAAGACATATGCCGCCATCACATACACAAGTATTACTGCTTTTGCATGAAAACGGCACATTAGCAGTTTCCGAAATCGGCAAGCGGCTAGCGATTTCACGGCCTAACATGACACCTCTATTAAACAAACTTATTCAAGAAGAACTAATAGAGCGTCATTATAGCGAAAAAGATCGACGGGTCATTTTAATTTCCCTAACAGCTGAAGGGAAATTATTAGTAAATCAGTATCAGCAATTCATTTTAGACAAACTAAAAGAAAATTTCCAAACATTATCTGAGGAAGAGCGCGAAAAGCTCATCCATTCTCTTCAAACCATTCAAAATTTAATTTTGAAAACAAACGTATAAAGCTGCTTCTAAATAGAAGCAGCTTTATGATTCGTAATAGTTACCATAGTACACATTGGAATATGGCCATGTTGTTAAATATGGTTTTTTTTCCTGTGTAGGCTGTTGTTGTGGTAATTGTGGTATTTGTGATAATTGCTGTAATTGTTGTTGCCGATATAATTCGTATTGTCTACTCGTATCATAAACCGGATAATAATTTACATATGGATATACTTGAGGTACGTAATAATAATACATTATCCTCTCCTCCTTTTTCTTAAACATATTCAAAGGAGAAAATGGATGTGACATTGTTTATAATTGTACAAGTGGTTCTCTCACTCGTTTCTTCCTTTTCTTCAAGCGTAACTTACGGTTCTTTTCGTATAAATAATGCACAACGAAATACGAAATGAGACCAAACACAACTCCTAAAATCGTCATTCCAATTAATACATACAC
This sequence comes from Bacillus sp. cl96, assembly GCF_900100505.1. NCBI lineage: Bacteria > Bacillati > Bacillota > Bacilli > Caryophanales > Bacillaceae > Bacillus > Bacillus sp. cl96. Next base: position 416,769 of record NZ_FNDM01000002.1, on the reverse strand, counting down.
TTCACTTTGTAATAAGCTCTTTAATATCGTAAAAATGTGACTTGAAAACAAGTCCGATATCTTAAATGGTTCATGATGAATTTTCTGTACATGAAATGGATAAATCATTTTTCCTAGCGCATACGCAAGCGGAAATAAAAATACTGGGAGAAACGATATTTTCCCAATAATATTGCCAATAACTGCCGCAGGAAAAGATCCCTTTGCTAGCCTGACGATTGGATAAAATATTACATATACGAGCGATGCCGTATAAATGACTAACATTTCTAAGCCGAATCCTATAGCAAACCCTAACGATACTTTCTTTGCGCCTTCTGGCGATCGAAGCAACTTATAATATTGAAACTTTAATATTCTCCACATCCGCTGAAAAAACGAATATGTTTTCTTAGTTGTTTTCACCCTCATCATCTCTTTAACTATATTTTTATATGTAGTATGTCCTTACACACTCTGAAAAACAAATTTAGTTTTCTCTTTTATTATAAATGATATCGAAATGGTTAACTAAATATACATATGACATTTTAATATAAAAAAACCTCCCTTTTAGGAAGGCTCTTCTACATTTTTAAATAAACTCACTAATAACGCTTTTTGAGCATGCAATCGATTACCAGCTTGCTCAAAGACGATAGACTGCGGTCCATCTATAATTTTTCCTGTTACTTCTTCTTCACGATGGGCAGGTAAACAGTGTAAGAAACGATATGTTTGCTTCGCATGCTTAACAAGTTCGTTATTGATTTGGTAAGGTTGAAATAAAGAATATTTCTCTTCTTCGCCCTCTTGCCCCATGCTCATCCAAACGTCAGTATAAATGAAATCCGCTTCATTCACCGCTAATTCAGGATTATGCAAAACTTCAATCTCAGCTCCTGTTTCCTTGGCAATCGCTAACGCTTTTTTTACAATCTCTTCATTCGGTTCATATCCTACAGGCGTTGCAACAGTCATATGCATTCCGACTTTTGCACTCGCTAGCAACAATGAATGACATACATTATTTCCGTCACCTACGTAAGCCAATTTTATTCCTTTAAATGTATTTGTTTCTTCATATATTGTCATGAGGTCTGCCAATGCTTGACAAGGATGATGATCATCCGTTAAACCGTTAATAACAGGAATACTCGATTCTTTTGCAAGCTCTTCTACATCCGCGTGCGAGAATGTACGTATCATAATCCCGTCAATATACTGCGATAATACTTTCGCAGTATCTGAAACAGTTTCTCCTCTTCCCATTTGCATCTCTTTTCCACTTAAAAACATACCATGTCCCCCGAGTTGTACCATTCCCGCTTCAAAAGATACACGAGTACGAGTTGAATGCTTATCAAAAATAAGCCCCAATATTTTGCCTTGTAATAAAGGCTCTTGCTTATTCTTTTTTAAATATATAGCGAACTCAATTAAAGAAATAATTTCTTCTTTCGTTAATTCTTCTAGTGTTAAAAGATCTTTCGTATTTAATTTCGGTACTTGTACAGTTGACATGAAACTTCCCCCTTATATGATTGATACGTTTTTTGTACAAACTACTTTTTTTATTATATATACTGCCTGTTCTAACTCTTCATTCGTGACAATGAGTGGCGGTAATAGTCTTATAACATTAGGGCCTGCTTGTAATACGAGAAGCCCTTCGTTTTCTAGTTGTTCTATAAAACTTGCAACTTCATGCTTACACTCAATCCCAATCATAAGCCCCTTACCACGTATATTTTGAATACATTCGACATGCTGTAATTCCTCTTGCAACTTCTCTAATACGTACTCGCCCTTTTCTTGTACTTCTTTTAAAAACGATGGTTTTTTACTCACTTGCAATACTTCTTTCGCTGCAGCCATCGCGATGTAATTCCCGCCAAAAGTTGAACCGTGTGATCCTGCAGTAAACGACGTTCCGAGCTCTTTCCGGCCAATCATCGCTCCGACAGGAACCCCATTCCCAAGTGCCTTTGCAACGGTAACGATATCAGGCTCTATTCGCACTTGTTCATAAGCGAATAGTGTTCCAGTTCTTCCTATCCCCGTTTGTACTTCGTCTATAATAAATAAGGAACCGAACTTATTACATAATGTTTCAATCTCTTTCAAAAAAGATAGATCGGCAGGTATTACTCCTCCCTCTCCTTGAACAACTTCTACCATTACCGCCGCAACTTCTTCATTCATTACTTCCTCTAATGCTTTAATATTATTAAAAGGGATATGTAAAAAAGATGGAAGTAATGGACCAAATCCTTCTTTTACCTTATCTTGGCCTGTTGCACTCATCGTTCCAAATGTTCTACCGTGAAAAGACTGCTGGCATGTTACGACGAGAGATTTTCCAGTATGCTTACGTGCTAACTTTAAAGCCGCTTCATTTGCCTCTGCCCCACTATTACAGAAAAACACATAATCTAATGCTCTATTTTCTGTTAATAATGACGCAACTTCTTCTTGTAAGCTGTTTGTAAACAGGTTAGATATATGCCATATATCATCAAGTTGATCTTGTACACCTTTGAGAACAGTAGGGTGACAATGTCCTAAATTACATACGCCAATTCCTGATGTGAAATCTAAATATTCCTTACCGTTATTATCAATAACTTTCGTTCCAGTTCCCTTTACAAACTCAATAGTTCTTCTGCCATACGTTTGAAAAAGATGACTCGTCATGCAATACTCACGCCTTTCGTTACCGTCGTTCCAATACACTCTCCCGTAACCTCAGTAAAATCTTTTGTACCATTCACAATACTTATCTTTTGCACTCCCATTTTTAATGATGCTAGTGCCGCCTGTACTTTCGGAATCATCCCACCTGTAATAACACCTGTTTCTATAAAAGTAGCAATTTCAGATTCATCCGTTTCCTTTACCAAATTCCCTTCATGTAATATTCCATCTACATCCGTAATAAAAATCAGCTCTTTTGCCCCTAACGCGGCCGCAATCCCAGCTGCAGCATTGTCCGCATTTATGTTATAAATTTCATTACCATTTACCCCGATTGGAGCAATAACAGGAATATACCCCATATTTATTAATCCTTTTAATAAGGCTGTTTCTACATAACTTACTTCTCCCACATATCCTATCTCCTCGCTGACAGGTTGAACTTGAAGTAAATTGCCGTCACACCCTGAACAACCTACAGCAAGTAAATTATGCTTTTGTAAATTCATTACGAGTTTTTTATTCGTACTTCCGCATAGCACCATTTGAACAACATCCATAACTTCTTTTGGTGTTACGCGTAATCCATCTCTTTTTTCTACGTTGATGTTACAATCTTTTAATTTGGCATCAATTTCTGGCCCACCACCATGAACAATCACTACTTTATACTTCTGTTGCAATTTCTTTATACAATCAAAAAACACAGCATTTAATTGATTCAACATACTACCGCCGCATTTCACTACAATATAATCGCTCATCTTCTCTCTCCTTATGTACGATAACAAGCATTTATTTTCACATATCCATAGCTTAAGTCACAGCCCCAAGCTGATCCTGTCTCTTCACCTAAGTGTAAGTACACATTAATCACTATTTCATCTTCTTGTAATCTCTCTTTCATTTCTTCTTCAGAAAATGTTTGAGGCTCACTATTTTTTAATACCGATATAGATTGAAGAGTAATGTCAATTGTATTCGGATTAATAGCTACTTCACTTTGTCCAATACTGCTAATAATTCGTCCCCAGTTTGGGTCTTCACCATATATTGCTGTTTTCACAAGACTCGAACCGACTATTTGCTTTGCAATTTTTTTTGCCTCTTCATTCGTTTGAGCTCCTAGCACATTTACTTCTATTAACTTCGTAGCGCCTTCACCATCTTGCGCAATTTTTTTTGCTAAATCTTCACATACCTTCTGTAAAGTACATACGAAAGTTTCCCAATCTGTATGTTCCATATTTATCGGGCTTGTTTCTGATAATCCACTTGCCATAACGATGACCATATCATTCGTAGAAGTATCTCCATCTACCGTAATTTGATTAAATGTATGATTCGTAATTTGGGATAATGCTGTTTGCAATACGTCACGCTCTATATGAGCATCTGTCGTAATAAAACTAAGCATCGTTGCCATATTCGGATGAATCATCCCTGAACCTTTTGCAACACCCGCAATCGCCACTTTCTTCCCATCAATAATCATTTCATAACAAGTTTCTTTCGTGATAAGATCCGTCGTTAAAATTGCTTCAGAAAAAGAATATGCTTCACTTTCTTCCTTCGTCGGTATAAGAGTTGCAATCCCCTTTCGGATTATATCCATCGGCAGTGGAACACCAATTACACCTGTTGAAGCTACTGCAACGTAATTTTCTTTCACTCCAAAATGTTCCGCCCCTAACGCGCGCATCTCGTATGCGTCTTGTAATCCTTGCATTCCAGTACAAGCATTTGCATTTCCACTATTAACGATAATTGCTTGTAACTTCCCTTCTGCCGTTATACTATCCTTCGTTACTTGCAAAGGGGCTGCTTGTATTTGATTCGTTGTATACACAGCGGCACATGATGCTGGTACGTCACAAACGATTGCCCCTAAATCCTTTTTCTCCTTTTTCAGACCATTTACAGTACCAATTGCCGAAAAGCCTTTAGGCGTTACAATTGAACCATTTTCTAATTTTGTAATAGACGCTACTTTAATCATCATGTCCCCCCTATAGATAAAGCGGCATATGTTGTAAACCTGTTGTCTCTTCTAGTCCCGCTATTATGTTTGCATTTTGAATCGCTTGCCCAGCCGCGCCTTTCATCATATTGTCTATAACAGAAACGACCGTAACTCTTTCAGTTCTTTCATCGTAAGCTATGCCAATATCACAATAATTTGAGCCTCTCACTTCTTTTGGACTTGGAAATTTCCCTTGCGTACAAATTCGGATGAAAGGCGATTGTTCATACGTTTCTTCATACAATTTTTGAAGTTGCTTTATTTCCATCTTTTGTTTTACTTTTGCATAAAGTGTAATCATAATTCCTCGTGATATCGGTATTAAATGTGTGCTAAATGTAATTGGCTGTGATTCACTATTCCATTCTGTAAGCATTTGCTCAATCTCTGGAACGTGCTGATGCTGGTTTACTTTATAGATATGTAAGTTATCGTATAGCTCAGGAAAATGAGTCATTGTTGTTGGTGTTTTTCCTGCTCCTGATACCCCTGATTTCGCATCAATAATAATCGAATCTTCTTCAATCATGCTACTACGTATTAACGGCGCTATCGCTAGCAATGTGGCTGTAGCAAAACATCCTGGGTTTGCAATTAAATTTGCCTTTTGAATCTCAGTCCTTTTCCATTCACTTAACCCATACACTGCTTTTCTAAGAATTTCTTCTTTCGCTGCTGGCCTTTTATACCACAGTTCATATGACGAAGGATCTATCATACGAAAGTCTCCAGATAGGTCAATTACTTTTAAACCTTCTGCTATTAACTTGGGAGTTAACTCCGCTGATACTCCTGCTGGTGTTGCTAGAAATACGATTTCTGCTTCTTTCCCTATTGTCTTCACATCAATTTCTTGTAACGTATGAAAAAGGACATTTCGAAGATGCGGATATACATTTGTTATACACTCACCAACTTGCGAAAAAGAATGAAGAGATGCTATAGAAAAATATGGATGTTGTTCTAATAAACGAATTAATTCAATGCCCCCATATCCAGTGGCTCCAATAATTGCGACTTTCATAAGTTCCTCCTCAAATCGATTCTTTAAATTAAGTATGATTATAATATTGTATATTTATAGAGTCAATTAAATATTTATAAATTTTTAAATCTAAAAAAACTTAATTTTATTAGAAAAATAATATACTCAACCGAATTTTTATACAAAAATAGTGCATAGTAGTTTTTTTATTTCACTTCAAGTACAATAAAACAATACATACGTACATACAGGCGGGAAAAAATATGAACGAAAAATTAATTGAGAAAATGATTATAAAAAGTTTTCAGCAATATCAATGCAGTCCAATATCAAAAGAAGATCAGGAAATGCTAGTGAAACATATTCAAACGGTGACTCATTCAAATATTGAAATTGATTTATACGAGGAGATTGAGGATATTGTTTATGATTATGTGACTGGAAAACAATAAAAAACAGGAGATTTCCATGTGGAAATCTCCTATTTTTTACTTAATGATTTACCTGCTACACGTTCAAATAAACCTGGGAATAAAGCATAAAGTTTTGGACCAATTCCCATCCACTTCGGTAAGTTTACTTCACGTTTTTTCGTGTGCATCGACTTTACGATTTGTTCTGCTACGTATGTTGGTTTTAACATGTAACGTCCCATATTCTTTACATATGTACCAGATTGATCCGCTATTTCAAAAAAGTTTGTATCTATCGGACCTGGATTAATTGCTGTAACATAAATATCTGTATTCGCTAATTCCATGCGTAAACTATTCGTAAATCCTAATACAGCATGTTTCGTTGCTGCATACGCACTTGATTTCGGAGTTGCAATTTTTCCGGCAAGTGAAGCAATATTAATAATATGTCCTTCGTTCTTGTTTACCATATAAGGTAGTACCGCTTTCGTACATGCTACTAATCCAAATACATTTACTTGGAACATATCTTTTACTTCACCCATTGACGCATCTTCAAACGTTTTAAAAATACCAAATCCCGCATTGTTTACTAATATATCAATACGTCCCACTTCTTGTAATACCTTTGAAAAAACAGACTGTACTTCCATCTCTTCACTTACATCTAATACATAATAATAGCAAGGCGTATTATAAGTTTCTTTAATTTTGTCTACTAACGCTTGTAGTTTCTCTTCTGTTCGAGCCATTAATACTGGAGTCGCTCCCTGTGCTGCAACTTGCATTGCAACTTGCTCACCAATCCCACTAGAAGCACCTGTAATGACGATTACTTTATTTTGTAAACGTCCTGTCATTGCTGTCACCTACTTTGCATAATAAATCAATTGTTGCGATGACTCATCAATCATCACTTGTTGATTATATGCTAAATAGTCCAATTGTCCAACCGTTTCTGAAATAGTAAGTGGTAATTGTTCTTTATATAATACCGGAAATAGTTTTACACATACTTCAAATGCTGTCATTGGTTTTTCCTTTAATAACTCAAGCACTTTAAAAGCACGTGTTTCTTGCTTTTGTAATCTCGTTTCAATAAGTTGTTTCACATTTAGAACATCTTCCCCATGCCCTGATAAAATGCGTGAAATATTCATTTCGCTTAAACGCTGTAATGTTTGATTATATTGTAGTAATGGGCGTGCCCGCTCTGTTTGCCCTTCATATGGCGGTTCTAGTATTGGATTCGAAGAAATATGACTAATGAGAGCATCTCCACCAATTAATATTCCATCAGATTCTCTATATAAAGAAATATGAGTAGAAGCATGACCTGGTGTTTCAAGTACTATAAATCCAGGCAAAGAATCAATACGATCTCCTTCTCTCACAGTATGCGTTAACGATCTATTACAAGAATATTTAAGTGTCCTCGTCGTCAATAACGACTCGTCTTTCAAAAATGCTGCTGGCACACCAAACTGTAAGGCCGTCTCTCTAAAAAATTCATGATACCGCTTTAAAAATTCTGGATTTTGTGTAATCCAAGGCTCATTCCAAGGATGTCCAATAATATTCGTCTTCTCAGAAAATATATTTAAAAGTCCACAATGATCTGCATGATGATGCGTAATGACTACTGTTTCAATATCTTCTATCGTATGTCCTAATGCACCTAATTGACTTTCTAACGCATTCCTTGCCTCTTCTGTATTCGTCCCTGTATCAATTAATGTTAATGTCTCCCCCTCAACTAAAAACACATTCACAGTTTCCACTGCAAATGGTACAGGAATCTCCATTCGGTGAATCGCCGTCATGCTTAGCCCCCCTGTCTCTTTCCGGTTCAAAAATGAATACTTCTTCAGTTTACAACTTCTATATATATTTGTCATTATTTTCAGATAAAAAGAGGTGTTTCCTATAAAAAAACGAATGTATGTACATTTATAAGAATTTCTAACCAAAATTAAAGGAGGAACATCATGTCTATTCAAAACATTTCCTTTCTCGGTGCAGGCTCTATTGCCGAAGCTATTATTGGTGGCTTGTTACATGCAAATGTCGTTAAAGGTGAACAAATTACTGTAAGTAATCGTTCTAACGAGACAAGATTACAAGAGCTACATAAAAAATACAGTGTCAAAGGTACTCATAATAAAAAAGAATTACTTACTGATGCAAATATTCTTTTTCTAGCAATGAAACCAAAGGATGTTGCAGAGGCGCTTACCCCTTTTAAAGAATACATAAATAATAACGTGCTTATTATTTCATTACTAGCAGGTGTTTCTACTGACTCAATTAGAAAACTACTTCAAAAAGACGTTCCAATTATTCGTGCAATGCCAAATACATCCGCAGCCATTTTAAAATCAGCTACCGCTATCTCCCCTTCAAAACATGCAACAGCGGAGCATATTCGCACTGCAACATCTTTATTTGAAACAATTGGTCTCGTCTCTGTTGTAGAGGAAGAAGATATGCATGCTGTCACTGCATTATCCGGAAGTGGACCTGCTTATATTTATTACGTAGTGGAAGCTATGGAAGAAGCTGCAAAAAAAATTGGTTTAAAAGAAGATGTTGCAAAATCACTTATTCTTCAAACGATGATTGGTGCTGCTGAAATGCTAAAAGCAAGTGACAAACACCCTTCTATTTTGAGAAAGGAAATTACTTCTCCTGGTGGAACTACCGAAGCAGGTATTGAAGTATTACAAGAACATAAATTTCAACAAGCACTTATTTCTTGTATTACACAGGCAACGAAACGATCACATAATCTTGGAAAAACATTAGAACAACTAACAAAAGAAAAATAGAAAAAGGAGCTCAAGTTTATTTGAGCTCCTTTTTCTATAATTACACTTAGTTATTGTTCTTCCCAAAAATCTCTTCTTGCAGGCGACGACCAGTCGGCGTTGCTGCAAGTCCACCTTCTGCTGTTTCACGAAGTGCTACTGGCATCGTTTGTCCGATTCTAAACATTGCCTCAATTACTTCATCACATGGAATTGTACTCGTTACACCAGCTAATGCTAAATCTGCTGAAATCATCGCATTCGCAGCTCCTGCTGCATTACGTTTTACACAAGGTACTTCTACAAGTCCTGCAACAGGATCACACACTAAACCAAGCATGTTCTTTAATGAAATTGCCATCGCTGTAGCTGCTTGATCTTGTGTTCCACCAGCCATCTCAACTGCGGCTGCAGCCGCCATTCCACTTGCTGAACCAACTTCAGCTTGGCATCCTCCCGCTGCACCAGAAATACAAGCGTTATTCGCAACAACCATACCGAAAGCTCCTGCTGTAAATAAGAATTCAATCATTTCTTCACGTGTAGGCTGCAATTTTTCTCTTAGTGCAAATAGTACACCTGGCACTGTTCCAGCAGACCCTGCTGTTGGTGTTGCACAAATAATTCCCATCGCCGCGTTTACTTCATTTGTTGCAACAGCTTTGCTTACTGCGTCCAAAATCGTATCTCCTGATAAGCCTTTTCCACTCTTCATATACGCTTGAACTTTTACAGCATCTCCACCAGTTAAACCAGTTGGTGATTTCACGCCGCGAATACCACGTTCTACTGCTTGCTCCATCACGACTAAGTTCTTTTCCATACCAGCAATTACTTCTTCACGTGAAATACTTCTTGTTTCCATTTCACATTGAATCATAATTTCTGCGATTTTTACATTTTGTTCTTTAGCTTGCGCCACTAGTTCCGCTGCGTTCCGAAACATGGTGTGTCCCCCCTGCAATTATTCCATAATAGTTACTTGACAAATATTTTGTTGCGCTTTTATTTCTTCAATCACTTCATCTGCTAATAATTCATCTGTTTCAATGACCATAAGCGCTCTTCTTCCTTTTTCTTTACGAGAAACACTCATTGTACTAATGTTAATCTCATGTTTCGCAAGGATTGAAGCTACCGCTGCAATAGCACCGAAGCGATCGTTATTTACAATAAGTAGTGCTGGGCTCGTGCCTGATAATTGAAGATCGAATCCGTTTAATTCTACAACTTCAATTTTACCGCCACCAATTGAGCAAGCAACAACTTCAATTTCATCTTCACCTTTATACAAACGAATTCTCGCTGTATTTGGGTGAGGTGCATTGGCATCTTCTTCAATGAATTCCACTTCAATTTCGCGCTCTTTTGCTATTTCTAGCGCCTCTGGAATACGTAAGTCATCTGTTTCAAATCCTAATATTCCACCGATTAGTGCTACATCCGTACCATGCCCTCGATACGTCTTTGCAAATGATCCATATAACGAAATGCTTACTCTTTCTGGTTCATGACGAAACAGCTGGCGAGCAACTTGCCCCATTCTTGCTGCGCCTGCTGTATGTGAACTTGATGGTCCAATCATAACTGGACCGATAATATCAAATACTGAGCGATACTTCATCATAACTCCCCCTAAACCTCTATGAAAAAATTTATTCTACTATTCTATTAAGCTGCTACATCTGTCGCTTTTCCAGTTGTACCACGAATTTGTTCTGCTGTACGAATTGGATAGTTTTTGAATAAAAGTAATCCAATATAACCTGAAATAATACCAGTTATCATAATACATAAGAATCTTAGCATTATTTTCATTTAAAAATGATACAAGATAATCCAGAATAAAGTCTGGTAGCAATCCAAAGTTTAACACAGAAGCCATTGCAAGCATAGCATAAACAAGTGATATAACCATTGCTAATGCAACTAAATTTGCACCCGCTATTCCGCCTAGACTACCTGCTGATGTTCTGAACTCTTTTAAAGAGTGGTGTACCAATTAAATCTCCACCACCTTATTAATAAAAAGCTTCTACTAAGGAACTCGCAATAGCTACACTTGCTAATCATATCGTTTAGCTAAAAAGTGAAAAAGACTTATGACAAATAATAGTAATATCTTTCCTATTATAATTCTCGTGTTACTCTCTCATGATTTAGTCAACTTCACTTGTTACGATAATGACTAAAATACATGCGACTTATCATAAATTATAACCTGCCCTCATTATAGCTTGTTTTTTATAAAACGCTTACTTTTGTTGAATTTTAAAAGTTCTGAATAAAATTCCATTTCTGCTATTTGTATCACTTGTATGTCATCTGACTTATATAACAGTTTTTCTAAATAATCATTATTTCGTATTTTTATCCTATATATTCAAAGCATCCTAATTTTCTGTATCATCCAAGTATAAGTATAAAATAATAACAGTTTTATTTTTAAATTTTTTTAGACATAAAAAAATGGCAACCTACCGTTACCATTTTTTACAAAATTATTATTTTTCTACTGGGAATGATTTCAAATCTGTCGCTATTTCTGTATTAGAAAACAACTCTCTAGCCTCTTTCAATAATTCCTTATATGTATCTCCTTGATAGCGAGAACTAATGTGAGTTAATATTAGTCGCTTCGCATTTGCCTGAAGTGCAATGCTCGCAGCTTGCTTAGATGTAGAATGAAAATAATCATACGCTTGTTGCTCATCTTCTGCTGCGAAAGTCGCTTCATGGACAAGTACATCTGCATCTTGCGCAAGCTCCCTACTCGCTTCGCAATATCGCGTATCACCTAAGATAGTAATAATTCTTCCTTTTTGAGGTGGGCCGATAAACTCATTTCCATTTAATATCGTGCCATCCTCTAATTCAACTACTTCACCATCTTTTAAACGTTTAAAGATTGGACCTGGTTTCACACCCATCTCAAGCAACTTATCAACTAAAAGAGCACCTTGTATATCTTTCTCTACAATACGATATCCAAAGCATTCTATACCGTGTGACAATCTTTTCGTTTCTACATAAAATTCATTATCTTCAAATACGGTACCTTCTTCTGTTATCTCCACAACTTCAAGTGGATATTTCACATGTGTCGTACTTACCGATAATGCCACTTCAATAAATTGTTTAATTCCTTTCGGTCCATACACCGTTAAAGGCGTAGTTCCTCCTTGAAATGAACGGCTACCTAATAAACCAGGCAATCCAAAAATATGATCGCCATGTAAATGCGTAATAAATATTTTTTCAATGCGGCGCGGACGTACAGATGTATGTAATATTTGATGTTGCGTGGCCTCGCCACAATCAAATAACCAAGTTTGTCCTCGTTCTTCTAACAATTGTAAAGCAATTGCTGAAACGTTCCTTCCTTTTGAAGGAACACCTGCACCAGTTCCTAAAAATACAAATTCCACTTTCTTTCCTCCAGCTCTAAATATACTCTATCTCTCATCTTACGGAATGTTATTTCAAATGGCAAATTGAATTTACATAACCAAACATCTAGACAACTATATAACACGAACGTTATACTCAAAAAATTTAGCTATCGTTCGTGTTTTGTGTTAAAATAATTATACTACATTTTAAGGGAGCGTTTTATTATGAAAGAAGTATTTCGTTTACAAACTGATTTTTCATCTTCATTTGATCGCTGGGTAAGTTCTTTCGTGTCTGATCACCCAGCACAATTAGAATGGACAACTTTAAAGGAATTAATCCATGAATATACAACATCACATACAAATGATACGTTACCAGCATATATTTCTTCAGCTTTCACATATTACGCACAACGCGTTTCAACAGCAAATAACTCAGAGATTGTTATTTTTGAAAATCATACAATCTCTTAATCTATCGTAAAAAGCACTGGTTACAGTGCTTTTTATTTATACTTATTTAGCAAATCGGCATATTCCGTCAAAAAATTTGTATACATACTTAAATCAAATTCATCTAAAATTATCTTTTTACTTGAGTTATTATTAAATAATTGTTTTGCTTGTAGTGCAAAAACGACACTTTCTATTTTTATAAAAATAGAAAGTGTCATGATATTTACAGCTTCATGACACCTTCTACATAAACTTATTTTCTAATTTTTGCTGAAACGACTTCTCTTGCTTACGTAGTAGTTGACTACCTCGTTGTAAAATCGGTGTTCCATACTTATCGTTAATTTGATCAATGACAGCAAGTAGTGGTTCTTTTTTCGCATCCTCTTCAAATGAAAATAAATCTAATTGTTTCACCGATTCTGTCTTCCACTCTATTTCAGTAGCTGTAACACCTAGTAAACGAACGGAATCACCATCCCAATGTTGCTTCCATAAACGGGATGCTGCTTGAAAAATATCGCGTTCTTCCCAAATTGCATTTTTCAATTGCTTACTCCGTGTTACTGTTCGCCTATCATGGTATTTAATCATAATTTGAATATTATAGCTGACAAGGGTTCGCTTTTGTAATCTTTTACTCACTGATTTTGATAACCGTTCTAACATATCAAGTAATTCTTTCTCTTCATCCATATCCTTTGAAAAAGTCATCGAGTTACCGACACTTTTATGTTGGCCCATTTGACTCGGATCCACTTCCCTATCATCCGTACCTTTTGCACGCTTTTGTAAATCAATACCGTGCTTGCCAATTTTAGCGCGAATGATATGCTCGTCTCCCTTCGCTAACTGTTCAATTGTATGTATATGAATTTCATTTAATTTTTCAGCTGTTTTTTCTCCAATCCCATGCATTGCTTCAACTGAAAGTGGCCAAATCATTTCTGGAATATCACGTTTTCGAAGTACGGTAATACCGAGAGGTTTTTTCATATCAGAAGCTGTTTTTGCTAGGAAAAGATTTGGAGCGATTCCGATACTACACGGAAGCTGCAACTCTGTTAATAGTGCTTGTTGAATCATCTTTGCTATTTCAAGAGGCGAACCAAGTGCGTAGCAATCTGTAATATCTAAATATCCTTCATCTATTGAGACTGGTTGTATCTTTTCTGTAAAACGAGAAAGGACTTGAAACATTTGAAATGAAGCTTCGCGATATAATGTGAAATTAGGACGCCTTACAACTAATTGCGGGCATAACCTTTTCGCTTCCCAAAGGGGCATCGTCGTACGTATTCCGTATTCTCTCGCCTCATAACTACATGTTATAATAATTCCTTTTCTCTCTTTTTCATTTCCAGCAACCGCTAATGGCTTTCCTTGTAATGATGGATCATGAGCAATTTCAACAGATGCGAAAAAGCAATTCATATCTACATGTAAAATAACACGACCATTTTTCGGATACATTTCTCGCATAGTACTCACTCCCTAATCAGAACGTTCGTTCTTTTATTATATCAAATTTTGCACAATAGTTATAATAATTACTTGTTCTTTTTTATAATCGATATAAATCGAAACTTTAATCAACTCTCACTAATCGGACTTTTACGGGCAGCAGGGCCCCCACCTAACTTCTTTACTTTCGCTGAATTTTGAGGTAGTGGTCTTACTGTCCGGCAAATAGCGGGATAAACTCAACTATACATTCCCTGTAGTTATATTAATCATTGCAATTAATTATTTACTACTTCCGATTTTCAATATGAATACGTTAAGGTTATTCCCTCGTCTAGTACATGTAGCAACAACGTATATACTTCCATAGTTTTTCTTATATTCGCTTATACGTCTTGTCAAAGCAATCGAATCAAAATAAAAAGCGTGTAAATCATAATTGATTTACACGCTTTTTCTATTCCATTACTTCGCTACTTCTTCAATAATTGCAACAACTAATTCTGCTGTTTTTGCTAATTCTTCAACAGGAATCTTCTCGTTTGTTGTATGAATTTCTTCATAACCAACCGCTAAGTTAACTGTTGGGATACCATGTCCTGCAATTACGTTTGCATCACTTCCGCCACCACTTTGATGAAGAGAAGGTGTACGACCAATTTTTTCAGCTGCACGTTTTGCAACTTCTACAACGTGATCGCCATCAGCAAATTTAAATCCTGGGTACATAACGTTTACTTCAACGTCTGCATGACCGCCCATTTCTTTTGCAGTTGTTTCAAATGCTTCTTTCATTTTCGCAACTTGTGCTTCCATTTTCTCATTAATTAAAGAACGAGCTTCTGCAAAGATTTGTACATGATCGCAAACGATATTCGTTTGTGTACCACCTTCAAAACGTCCAATATTTGCAGTCGTTTCAGAGTCAATGCGACCAAGTGGCATCTTCGCAATTGCTTTCGCTGCGATAGTAATTGCAGATACACCTTTCTCCGGCGCTACACCAGCGTGAGCTGTTTTCCCGCGAATAATTGCGTTCACTTTCGCTTGTGTTGGAGCTGCAACAACGATTTCACCAACTTTTCCATCGCTATCTAATGCGTAGCCATATTTCGCTGTAATACGCTCACGGTCTAATGCTTTTGCACCAACAAGACCTGATTCTTCTCCGACTGTAATAATAAATTCTATTTTACCATGAGGGATATTTTTCTCTTTTAAAACACGGATTGCTTCGAACATTGATGCTAATCCAGCTTTATCATCCGCACCTAAAATTGTTGTACCATCTGATACGATATATCCATCTTTAATAGAAGGCTTAATTCCATTACCAGGAACTACTGTATCCATATGAGAAGTAAAGTAAATTGTATCAACACCATCTTTTGTTGCTGGTAAAGTACAAATTAAGTTACCTGCACCATGACCAGTTACAGCCATTGTGTCATCTTCAAATACTTCTACACCTAAATCTGTAAATTTCTTCGTTAATACTTTGCAGATTTCTGCTTCAAATTTCGTTTCAGAATCTACTTGTACTAATTCCATAAATTCATTTACTAAACGTTCTTGATTAATCATAAGACTGCGCCTCCTGCACTACCATTATGTATGTAACACTATTAATTATAACAGAATTTCGCAAAAGTTTCGAAATACAAGACAAAAAACAGATGGTTTACATGTCTAGATAACCATCTGCTTTCTATTACTCATTTAACAATACCCAGCGCATATGATCTTCCCACACGCCATTTACCATTAACATCTTCCTAGACACGCCTTCATATTGAAAACCTATCTTCGTTACTACTTGTATAGATGCTAAATTACGAGGCATAATCGGAGCTTCTATACGATGTAACTGAAATTCCCCAAAAGCAACTTGAATTGCTTTTCTAAGCGCTTCTGTCGTATACCCTTTGTTTAACTCTGCTTTATCTAATTTATAACTGAGTACACAAGATTGATAAATGCCACGAACGATTAAATTAAATGAAATACACCCAATTATTTTCGTATCATCACCCTTTTTAAAAATCCATAGTCTGATGATTTTCCCTTCTTCGAACTCTTTTCTATCCTTTTGCAACTTTTTCTTTTGATAATCTAGCGTAAAAAAATCATCCGGTCTATACTCTTCCCAAGCTTTTAAAAATTCACGATTTCTGTCGTAATATTGAAGAACTGTTTCAGCATACGACTCATCAATTTCCCTTAAGTATAAACGATCTGTTTCGTATATTTTCATCATCGTATCTCCATTCTTCAGCTTGCCCAACTAAAAATTAACAATATACCCTTTTACTATATTCTCTATACACACTCAAATTTCCTGTTATATTTTGCAATCCCCTCCCGAATTTTGTCCTCACTCTCCCCTTGTCCATAATTTCATTTCTCGTTACAATGAAATTGTACTGATTTGCAAGGAGGTATAACGATGCATAAAAAAGCTCAAAAAGTTATGGTTTATGTGATGCTGATTTCTATGCTTGTAACAACATTACTTGCTGGCGCGAGTATGTTTTGGTAAAAAGGGCGATGTGTTCGTCCTTTTTTTACTTTTTACACATGACAAAATAAACCATCTCGACATCGAGATGGTTTATTTTATATAAAACACAATCGCTACAATACTAAAGGAAAATGACATTACAAGTGCTATTACAAAACTTGTATATTGTTTCTGCTGAAATGCTCCAATAACAAAAGTTAGATTAAGTAATGCCATACATACAATCGCTACAAGATAAGAACATATATTAAAAGTTGCCAATATGAATGTAATAACAAATAGAAATCCCATAAAAAACTGCATATACGAAAGTTTTGGATTCAAGTACATATGAGCAACCCCTTTATCTAATTTTATCTTTCTATATTCTCATTAACGCACGGTTATGTACACATGTCAAGACAACTTATTATAATAGAAAAAGCCAACCTTTTCGTTGGCTTTTTCATATGCAACGGCTCCTTTTTCTTTTGCCAATTGCTGAAATGATTTTTTCGATTTCACAATCCATACTTTCGTTCCAATTGGAATGCGATCAAACAAATATTCCACATCGTTTTTCTTCATTCTTATACACCCTTGTGAAATATACTTTCCAATTGAACTCGGTTGGTTTGTTCCATGTATTCCATATTTACTTCCATCAGTTCCTCTTGCATTAAATCCAATCCACCTTGACCCAAGTGGATTTTTTGGCGACCCACCTGGAATATCCTTCGCAATATAATACGGATCCTTCGCTTTCATTACAACATCAAAAGTTCCTTCTGGAGTTAATTCATTCGTTTTCCCTGTCGCTACTGGAAAAACCTTTTGAATCTTTCCATCGTCAATGTAAGCTAATTTATTCGTTGCTTTATTTACAATAATAAAAGGATCTCCGGCACGTGGATTATCCCCAAGAGGCCAAATCGGCGATAAAGAAAGACATAATATGATAGAGAGAAGATACGGCATAGATAATTCCTACCTTCTATATAAGTTCTTTTATATTATCCTTTCCCTTAAAGCGACTTTTAATGAGTAAATATTGTTCCATTTCATACACAAGTTGAACAAGTTTCGCACGTATCTCAAATTCTTCGCGTGTAGCTGGTAATGGCATGTCTCTAAATAATCCCCTCATTTCTTGAAGCTGCCTTAAGGAAATAACGCCAGTACTCTCAGGGCTAATAGCATTACCAATGTTTTCAACAACATCTGCAATCATATCAGCTTGTTCATATGTCCATGATAAAGAAGCTGCTAGTGGTATCATTCGCTCTAAAATTTCGAATTGTTGCATACGCATATTAAAATAACGATAGTAATAATCATCTTCTCGCATAAATGCATTCTCAAGTTTTTTAAACGATAAATCTCTTGCTTCATTTAACATATTCTCGGTTTCAATGAGTTCTGCCCCACTCCAACTACTTTCTCGATTTCGTAAATACACAACCATTTCAAACAAAATCGTTTTAAAATTGCTCTCTATTTTATCCTGATACTCTTTTAGCTTATTTTCACTACTCGGCATATACATATTTACTAATAACGCCATGCTAATCCCTATCGTTAATATAGCAATTTCATTTCCAACTATAAGCCATGTAATTTGCTTCAATGAATATAGATGCATAACAATAACTGAACTCGTGACAATGCCTTCTTGAATTTTAAGCATTACTGCAGTCGGAATAAATGTAAGTAACAATATGCTAATTGCAAGTGGTGTATAGCCGATCGTTTCAAAAATACAAAACGCGAATACCATTGATAATACACAAGCTAGAAAACGATGTAACGACACTTGAAGCGATTTGCGCTTCGTATTTTGTACACATAAAATAACTAAAATACCTGCTGAACTATAAAATTCCAACCCTAATAACTGAGCAATAAAAACTGCCGCGCCTGTCCCTATTGCTGTTTTTACTGTACGGTATCCAATTTTAAACATATCATTACTCCTATATGTATAAACGTATTTACAGCTAGTATAAAAAAAGGATGACACAATGTCATCCTTTTCTACTTATTATTCACATAACCTTTTCATATTACAATATTTTTTGTAAAAATTGTTGCGCACGTTCACTTTTCGGCGCTGCAAAAAATTCTTCTGGCGCACTATCTTCTACAAGCTTTCCTCCGTCCAAGAAAAGAACACGATCTGCCACTTCTTTTGCAAAGCCCATTTCATGTGTAACGATAGCCATCGTCATTCCTGTCGTAACTAACGATTTCATGACTTCCAACACTTCTTTCACCATCTCTGGATCTAGCGCCGATGTCGGTTCATCAAATAACATAACTTCGGGTTCCATTGCTAACGCTCTTGCAATTGCTACACGTTGCTTTTGTCCTCCCGAAAGACGATTTGGATACGTATCTTTTTTATCTACTAGTCCAACCTTTTCTAAAAGTTTCTCAGCTTTCTTTTCAGCTTCTTGCTTCGTTACCCCTTTTACATTGGTAGGAGCATACGTAATATTTTCTAATACAGTCATATGAGGAAATAAGTGAAAATGTTGAAATACCATACCGACATTTTCACGAACATGCATAACATTCGTTTTCGGATTCGTTACTTCTTCCGTTCCAATCCAAATGTGACCATCCGTTGGTGCTTCTAACATATTCATACAACGTAAAAATGTTGATTTTCCTGATCCAGAAGGTCCTATAATTGCAACTACTTCCCCTTTTTCAATCGTTGTTGTAATTCCTTTTAATACTTCGTTTTTACCAAATGATTTATGAAGGTTTTCAATTTTAATCACTTTTCTTCATTCTCCCTTCAATTGCCTTCCCGACTAATGTAAGAATAATGACTAACATATAATAAATCAGTCCAACAAAAAGTAATGGTTCAAGATATTTAAATGTCTCACCGCCTACGATGTAAGCACGACGCATTAAATCAGTCGCGCCTATTACTGTTACTACAGCCGATTCTTTCGTAAGTGTCGCAAATTCGTTCACAAGCGCTGGTAATATATTTTTTAATGCTTGAGGGAAAATAATATTTCTCATCATTTTTCCGTATGGTACCCCTAAAGCCATTGCTGCTTCTGTTTGTCCTTTATCCACCGCTTGAATACCAGCACGAATTACTTCTGACATGTATGCACCTGAATTCAAGCTAAATGCAAGTACAGCAGCTAAGAATGCTGGTATTTCATAACCAATTATTTGCGGGACACCGAAATAAATAATCATTAATTGCAATACAAGGGGTGTACCACGAAAAATTGATGTATAAAAATCTGCTGCTATATTTAATGCTCGTATTCTAGCAATTTTACAAAGTGCTAATAGCGTTCCTAAAATAAATCCTGCTAAAGCTGATACTGCTACAATTTTCAAAGTAACTTCTAAACCTTTTAGTATATATGGTATCGAAGGCGTAATCGCCGAAAAATCTAAGTTCATTCTTTTCATTCCCCTCACAGAAAAGTGAAAGGCAGCTTATTTTCCGCTGCCAAACCATTTCTTCACTAATTTATCCATTTCTCCATTTTCTTGCATTTTTTTAATTACTTTATTAAATTCAGCTGTTTTATCACTGTTTTTCGGAAGGGCAATTGCTGCTCCAACTTCTTCTGGCGCTTCTTTAATTTCAACTCCTTGTAAATCTTTCATTTTCTCTAAATAATTTTTAGCAACTGTGTCTTCTATAATTGCAGCGTCAAAACGACCAGCTTTAATTTCTTGTACGATTTCTGGTATACGGTCACGTCCCTCAACCTGGAAATCTACTTGTTTTTTAAATTCTGCTGCTTTCTCTTCTTGAATAGACCCTGTTTGTACTCCTACTTTTTTCCCTTTTAAATCCTCTACAGATTTAATGTTAGAATCCTTTTTAGAAACGACCATATTTTTCGCAACAAAATAAATATCTGTAAAATCAACATTATTTTTACGCTCTGCAGTTGGCGTCATGCCTGCCATTACGAAATCAACTTTTCCTGAACTAAGAGATGCTAATAAACCACCAAAATCCATATCTTTCACTTTCACTTCATACCCAAGTTCTTTTCCGATATATTTAGCAACATCAACATCAAAGCCGATAATTTCATCGCTCTTTGACGCATCTACATATTCATAAGGTTTATAATCTGCTGAAGTTCCCATTACGAGTACTTTTTTATTTCCTTTTGTTTCTTTCGATTCCCCATTACTACAAGCGCTGAATATACTTACAATTAAAATAAGTGCAAACGATATTGATACTAACTTCTTCATCTTTCTTCCCCCTAATAATGTATATTTAAAAGTTTAATAGAATATTTATTCGATGTTTGTATTGTATCAGCACTTTTATTTTTATGCAATATATAAAATAAAAATAAATAACAAAACAATATAAACGCTATTTTTCATGTATAAAATGATGCATAAAATAACACAACTATGCATATTCCATAAATTTTAATAATAAATAAAAAAGGCGGCACATCCACTTGATTGTGGACGTGCCGCCTTTTCTCTTATTTTTTATAGTTCTTCACAATTCTCTTCAAAATATGATTGTAGTTTCGCAATAACTTGCATCGGTTCATGACCTTCAATTTCATGACGCTCTACCATCGTTACAATTTTTCCATCTTTTAATAAAGCAAATGATGGAGAAGAAGGTGGGTACCCTTCGAAATATTCACGCGCTCTTGCTGTCGCTTCTTTATCTTGACCTGCAAACACCGTTACAAGGTGGTTAGGACGTTTATCATAATGTACGGAATGCGCAGCAGCAGGACGAGCAATACCACCTGCACAACCACATACAGAGTTTACCATTACAAGTGTTGTTCCATTTCTTTTAAACGCTTCTTCTACCGCTTCTGGTGTCGTCAATTCTGTATATCCAGCAGAGACAATCTCTTCACGCGCTTGGCGGACAACATCATTCATAAAAAAGTTAAAATTAATCACTCTTTTCCCTCCTCTAAAACTACCTATTTGTATCTTACCAGTTAATGTTTATGAAATACAAGTAAGTTTACTTGTATTTCAGTATAGAAAAGGTGTTAGAGCTCCTGCTCTAACACCTTTTCTTTAATGACCACGATGTTTTTGCTTTGCTTTTTGTACTTTCATTAAACGTCTTCTTTCTTTTTCAGCTTCTCGCTTCTCTTTAGACTGCACTTTCTTTTCTTGTTTATGCAATTCATAAGATAAACTAATCGCCTCTTGCGCCTTAGTAAAACGTTTAATATTTATTTCTTTTGCTGCTTGTCGTATGATACGCTTTATGTTTTTAGGACGCTGTTTTTCTTTAACTTCTACACCACATTTTGCAAAGTGCTGAAAATGCTCTAAAAGTGAACCATTCACAAACATAAGCACTTCTTCATCTGACGGTTCCGCCCCAAAAATATACCTCGCCCCATACAATTTCCCTTGTTCTTTACATGTAATGATTCCAACAAAAAATTGGCCATCGTGATATACTGTCAAATCCATTGACAGCCCCTCCTTTAAAAGATTAGAAATACAGGACATCCCGGAGGGGAAGGTTACTGACATGAAATCATGCGTCTGGACTACCAACCAGAACTGTGTTTTTGTATTTCTTTCACTATGATTATATCTTTTTTTCCATAATCTTCATATATTCAGCAATCATTTTTTTATGCGATCCTACAATATAGTCAGGTAGTTCTGTTACTGAAAAGAATTTAAGCTGAACTGCTTCTTCTTTATTCATAACAAAATCCCCTTCGTATTCGTCTGTATAATAGGCGGTTGTTACAGATTGAAATTCATCACCGTTTGCTAATTTTGTAAAGTAGTTCGCTCCAGAAAATACATTGATTAGTCGCAAGTTCTTCACTTTTATTCCTGTCTCTTCATATACTTCACGATAAGCTGTTTCTTCTGGTGATTCACTAAGCTCCATTAGCCCGCCAGGTAGCCCCCATTTTCCGTACGGCTCTGTCCGCTGCTGCAATAAAACATATCCATTTTCATTTATAATGAGTACAACAGCACCAACTAAAATTAAAGGGCGATGACCAACTATTTTTCGTAATTCTTCTACATATCCCACCGTATCGCCTCCTTTTTCGTTGTCCACACTATTGTATCATATGTTCGAAACGACAAAATGCGTATATTTTTCATTTTTTTAACAAAATATTTATTTTATGTGATTCATCTACTGTAGCTAACATAATAGATTCCACTTCTGTACTCTCCTCTAGAAATTCTCTCGCCCAAGCTTCTGTTTTTCCTAATAATGCAAGAACATCTTTCTGTATCCTCCCATCCTTTACTAATACAAAAGAAACTGGAGATTTTTTTCCCGCCACTTTAAGATCAAGCCGCGAAACTGCTTCATATTCTGGATACCGAAATATAGAAACGACACCGTTTGCTTCCCATAATGCTAATTTAATCGTTTGAATATCGCTCACATTTCGCATACGAAGTTCCGAAAACAAATATTCCACGGTAATTCTCGCCTTTTTCAAATTGCTAAAATCAATGGAACCATTATGTATAAGAATGATAGGTGCTGGCTCTAAAAAACGTCTCCATCTATCCCATTTCAGCATTAAAACTGAGCTTATAATATGAAGTACAACGAGTATGAACGTTGTAATCATCGAGCCCAGTAACCCTACTTTTTCATCAGACAATGCGTTAGAAATATTCCCACCAAGCAATAACACTAATACAACATCTAAAAAACGAAGTTGTGCGATAGACCTTTGTCCCATCGCTTTCGCAACTAATATTAAAAATATGTATGCTATAATAGCCCGAATAACCCATTCACTACTAGAAAGATGCCGTGCTCCTTCAAAAATATGCATATGCATCACTTTGCACTCCTTACCCGTCTCAAACTGCTAACCTGTTTTAGTTTGCAACGTTTATGAGCATATATGTAAAAAAGCTGGTTCGTTTAAAAACGAACCAGCTTTTTTTACTTAACTGAAAACATATATTTTTTATACGTTTTCCGTACCGATAGTATGAGCCCCATCATAATCATATTCGAGAATAAGGAACTTCCCCCATACGATAAGAAAGGTAATGCAATACCTTTTACAGGCATTAATCCAACGATCATACCGATGTTTTGGAATATTTGAACTGTTAATATACCGATCGATCCAGCGCATAATAATGTACCAAATAAATTATCAGCGGAATAACCAATAATAATTGTTCGATATAGTAGTAATAGGAACAAGAAGACAACTAAGGCTGCTACGATAAATCCACCTTCTTCGGCAATTGTAGCGAAAATAAAGTCAGTATGCTTCTCTGGGATATAGACGCTTCCTCCCCCAAACCCTTTACCTTCCATTCCTCCACTACCTACAGCTAAAATCGATTGTTGCGTTTGATAACCTTGATCTGCATTTTCAAATGGATTTAACCAACCTACAATACGCGACTGTTGGTGAGGTTTTAGTAAAGTAACTAAATTATTATAGAAAAAATCTTGATACTTAAAGAAAATAAA
This sequence comes from Bacillus sp. cl96, assembly GCF_900100505.1. Lineage (NCBI taxonomy): Bacteria > Bacillati > Bacillota > Bacilli > Caryophanales > Bacillaceae > Bacillus > Bacillus sp. cl96. The sequence continues at coordinate 392,561 of NZ_FNDM01000002.1, read as the reverse complement.
TATTAAAGCAGATAATATGGTCAACGGAATAACTGTACATAATGCTATCAATTTCTTTTGAATACCTGACATAAATAAAATACATGCAATAGCAGCAGCATATAAGAACACCATACCTGTATCAGGTTGACTATATACAACCGCCATAGGTGGAAGTGACACTAGCATAATTTTACCTACTAGCTTTAAATCTGTTTGGAATGTCCTTGCCATATACTGTGCATTATGTTTTACTGCTATACTCGCTACTACAAGTAGCAATGCAATTTTGAAAAACTCAGACGGCTGAATTTGTCCAAATACTGGGAAAACAAACCATCTTTTTGCACCTAATTTTTCAGGTGTAAAACCTGATGGTGGTAATACTTTCAAAAGAATAAGTGAAGCAAACCCAGCAATATAAAGCGGCCAAGATAATTTTTGTAACTGATCTAAATCAATGCTTGCAACAAGAAGTAACAATACAACCCCAATTATGTAGTTAACACCTTGTTTCATAGCAAAGTTTGCAGCTCCATACTGTCCCGTTTGCTGACTGCTATATATAGCAGCTATACTCGTCACACATAGTGCACACAAAATTAAAATTAATTTTACATCTAAACTTTTTAGAAACTCGGTACTTCTTTTCATGACATCCTCCTGAAACATTGTTACGGCAAAAATAAAAAACCAGGAGTCAACATTCTTCATGTTTTGACGACTGATTACACATTATCTATAAAACACTTATATAGAATAACTCTCTTTTTCATACAATACAATATATTATACTACAGTTTCATCAGTAAGATTTGCCAAAAAAATTATTCTTTTCTTATTTTATATCCATATACCATATATCAGCAATGTATTTTCGTAAATTCCTAATACATAATCGTTTATTGTAAGATTACTGGGAAAGATATTTATACATATAGTAGGATGTAGATGAAGAAATAAGATAATAAAAAGCTCGCATAAGCGAGCTTTTTATTAATATACAGATGTATTATTTTCTGACATGTTTTCTAAAATTTCTTTAACACGCCCTAAGAACTTACCACAAATTAAACCATCAAGTACTCGGTGATCAAGTGATAAACATAAGTTAACCATGTCACGAGCACCGAACATACCATTATCCATAATTACTGGGCGCTTTACAATTGATTCAACTTGTAAAATAGCCGCTTGTGGGTAATTAATAATACCCATAGATTGAACAGAACCGAATGATCCTGTGTTATTAATTGTAAATGTTCCACCTTGCATTTCGTCTGCTTTTAACGATTTCGTACGTACTTTTCCTGCAAGTTCTGTAATTTCACGAGCGATACCTTTAATTGTTTTCTCGTCCGCTTGCTTAATTACTGGTACAAATAGTTCTTCCTCTGTTGCAACAGCGATAGAAAGGTTAATATCTTTCTTCTGAACAATTTTATCGCCAGCCCACATTGAATTAATTTGAGGATACTCTTTTAACGCTTGTGCTACTGCTTTTACGAAGAAAGCAAAGAACGTTAAGTTAAAGCCTTCACGCTTCTTAAAGTCACCTTTAATTGAGTTACGGTATGACACAAGGTTTGTCACATCTACTTCAATCATCATCCAAGCATGTGGTGCTTCATGTTTACTACGTAACATGTTTGCTGCGATTGCTTTACGCACACCTGTTACTGGAATTTCGATATCTCCAGGCATTGTAGGTACAGAAACTGGTTTCGCAGCTTCTACTTTTTGCGCTACTGGTGCTGCTTTTGGTGCTTCTGGGCGAGCTTCTACTACTGCCGCTACAGCTTCCTCTTTCTTCGCTGCACCTGCTTGCGGAATATTTCCAGATTCCACTAGCTTTAAAATATCTTTACGAGTGATACGGCCGTTTGCTCCCGTACCTTCTACTAGATCTAAATCAACGTTATGCTCACCCGCAAGTTTTAACACAGCTGGTGAAAAACGTGGTTTTCCATCAGTTGGTTGTTTTACTTTCGGTGCTTTTTCAGACGTAGCTACTTCTGCCTTTGGTTCTTCTTTCGTTTTTTCTTCAACAGCTGTTGCTGCTACTTCATCTGCGCCTTCTACTTGAATCACACAAACTACTTCACCTACAGCTAACGTATCACCTTCACCAGCGATTAACTCTTTTACAATCCCCGTGAAAGAAGATGGTACTTCAGCATTTACTTTATCAGTCATTACTTCTGCAAGCGGATCATACTTGTTTACGTGATCGCCAACATTAACGAGCCATTTACTAATTGTGCCCTCTGTAACGCTCTCCCCGAGCTGAGGCATTGTAATATTTTCTACAGCCATGTATAGTCCCCCCGATTAAAATTCCGCAAGTTCACGCATTGCTTTTTCAACTTTATCTGGATTTACCATAAAGAATTTTTCCATTGTTGGTGCATATGGCATTGCTGGAACGTCTGGACCTGCAAGACGTGCGATTGGCGCATCTAAATCAAATAGACAGTTTTCAGCAATAATTGCTGCCACTTCACTCATAATGCTTCCTTCTTTATTGTCTTCTGTTACAAGAAGAACTTTACCTGTTTTAGAAGCTGCTTCAATGATTGCTTCTTTATCTAATGGATATACAGTACGTAAATCAAGAATGTGTGCAGAGATGCCATCTTGTGCTAACTTTTCAGCCGCTTGAAGAGCAAAATGAACACATAATCCGTACGTGATAACTGTAATATCATCACCTTCACGTTTTACATCTGCTTTTCCGATTGGTAATACGTAGTCATCCTCCGGCACTTCACCTTTAATTAAACGATATGCACGTTTATGTTCGAAGAATAATACTGGATCTTCATCACGAATGGCTGCTTTTAATAAGCCTTTTGCATCATATGGTGTAGAAGGGATAACGATTTTTAAACCTGGTTGGTTTGCAAACATCGCTTCTACAGATTGTGAATGATACAATGCACCGTGAACACCCCCGCCAAATGGTGCACGAATTGTAACTGGACAAGTCCAATCATTATTAGAACGATAACGAATTTTTGCTGCCTCAGAAACAATTTGGTTTACTGCTGGCATGATGAAATCAGCAAACTGCATTTCAGCGATTGGACGCATACCATACATTGCCGCACCAATTGCTACCCCAGCAATTGCAGATTCTGCAAGCGGTGCATCAAGCGCACGATCTTCACCAAATTGATCATACAAACCGTGTGTCGCTTTAAACACGCCACCTTTTTTACCAACATCTTCTCCTAAAACGAATACTTTCTCATCGCGTTCCATTTCTTCGCGCATTGCTAATGTAATAGCATCAATATAAGACATTACAGCCATGAAACGTTCCCCCCTATTCTGCGTATACGTGCTTCAATGCATCTTCAGGTGCTGCATACGGAGCATTTTCTGCATATTCTGTTGCTTCATTTACGATATGCATAATTTCGTCTAACATTTGTTTTTCCGATTCCTCAGTTAATACACCAGCTTCTTTTAAATAAGCCGCGAATGTTATAATTGAATCTTTTTTCTTTGCTTCTTCTACTTCCTCTTTATCACGATAAACACGATCATCATCGTCACTAGAATGTGCTGTTAAACGATATGATACTGTTTCAATTAAAGTTGGGCCTTCACCACGGCGACCGCGATCTGCTGCTTCTTTTACAGCTTTATATACTGCAAGCGGATCGTTTCCGTCTATTGTATATCCAGGCATACCGTAACCAATCGCACGATCTGATACGTTTTTACATGCTAATTGTTTTTCAACTGGAATAGAGATTGCATATTTGTTATTTTCACACATAAAAATAACAGGTAGTTTGTGTACACCAGCAAAGTTTGCCCCTTCATGGAAGTCACCTTGGTTTGAAGAACCTTCTCCAAATGTAACGAACGTTACTAAATCTTTCTTCTCCATTTTTCCAGCTAATGCAATACCAACTGCATGTGGTACTTGCGTTGTTACTGGAGATGAACCTGTAACAATACGATTTTTCTTTTGACCGAAGTGACCAGGCATTTGACGACCACCAGAGTTTGGATCTCCAGCTTTCGCGAAAGCAGACAACATAAGCTCTTTAGCTGTCATACCAAATGCTAGTACAACACCCATATCACGGTAGTATGGTAATGCATAATCTTTCTCTCTATCAAGAGCGAACGCCGCTCCAACTTGTGCAGCCTCTTGTCCTTGACAAGAAATTACGAATGGAATTTTACCAGCACGGTTTAATAACCACATACGTTCGTCGATTTTACGTGCAAGTAACATCGTACGGAACATTTCTAATACTTGCTCATCACTTAAGCCAAGCTCTTCATGGCGCTTTTCTTTTACTTCTGCCATTTTTCATAACCTCCTAAATCCACATTTTTATGCGTGTAACGCTCTTCCATCTACAGCAAGTGCTGCTTCACCAATCGCCTCAGATAATGATGGATGCGGATGAATTGTATGTGCTACTTCCCAAGGTGTTGCATCAAGTACTCTTGCAAGACCCGCTTCAGAAATCATATCTGTTACATGCGGTCCAATCATATGAACACCAAGAATGTCATTTGTCTCTTCATCAACTACAAGTTTTACGAAACCATCTGATTCTCCGTATACAAGTGCTTTTCCGATTGCGCGGAATGAGAACTTACCTACTTTTAACTTATAGCCTTTTTCTTTCGCTTCTTGTTCTGTTAAACCGACAGAAGCAACTTCCGGACTGCTATATACGCATTTTGATACCATAGAGTAATCGATTGGTGTAACTTCTTTCCCTGCAATATGTTCTACTGCAGCAATTCCTTCGTGAGAAGCAACGTGAGCGAGTTGCAGGCCACCGATTACATCTCCAATTGCGTAAATATGCGATTCTTTCGTTTGATAAAACTCATTTGTTTGAATGTATCCTTTTTCCACAACGATATCTGTATTCTCTAAGCCAATATTTTGCGTATTCGCTTGTCTTCCTACAGATACAAGCATTTTTTCTGCTTTAAATTCTTTATTTTCACCGTTGTGTTCAGCTTGGATTGTTACTCCATTATCTTTTACCAATGTTTCTGGTAATACTTTTGCACCAGTTACCACTTTAATACCTTTTTTCTTGAATAGACGTTGCATTTCTTTTGAAACGTCTTGATCTTCTAGTGGTAATATCGTTTTCGCATACTCTAATACTGTAACTTCTACACCGAAGTCAGCAAGCATAGATGCCCACTCAATACCGATTACACCGCCACCAACGATAATAATCGAACTAGGAAGCGTTTCCATTTTTAGAGCATGATCTGAAGACATTACGTACTCTCCGTCTAATTCTAAACCTGGTAATGAATTTGGACGAGAACCTGTTGCAATAAGTACATTTTTTGGAATTAACATTTCATTCTCTTCTCCACTTGCAAGTTCAACTGAAATTGTCCCTGGCATCGGAGAGAAAATAGATGGGCCAAGAATACGGCCAATACCTTCAAACACATCAATTTTACCTTGTTTCATTAAATGTTGAACGCCTTTATGAAGCTGCGTTACTATCTTCTCTTTACGCTCTTGTACTTTCGCAAAGTTTAGTTCTACATTGCTTGCAATAACTCCGAACTCTTCGCTTTTTTTAGCAGTTGCATATACTTCCGCACTACGTAAAAGAGCTTTACTAGGAATACATCCTTTGTGTAAACAAGTACCACCAAGATTTTCTTTTTCGACTAGTGCAGTTTTTAACCCTAGTTGTGATGCACGAATTGCAGCAACATATCCACCAGTACCGCCGCCAACGATGACTAAATCATATTCTTTTGCCATTATCTCAACCCCTAGCTACCGTTTCTTTTTCACGTACAACGTATTCTTTTGGAGCTTCTTCTTCACGTAATACACGAAGTGCTCCTTCTGCTAACGCTTCTAACTCATCTTCGCCTGGATGTACGATAACATCTGCAATCCAGTCCACTCGCTCTTTTATTTCATCGACAAGAATTTTACTGTATGCCAGTCCACCAGTTAATACGATTGCATCGATTTTCCCGTGAAGTACAGCGCTAGCTCCGCCAATCTCTTTTGCAACTTGATATGCCATTGCTTTATAAATAAGAGTTGCTTCAGGATCACCTTTTTCAACCATTTGCTCTACTTTAATCGCATCATTTGTACCGATTAAACTTACAAGTCCACCTTGTCCGACAAGTTTTTTAATCATTTCATCACGGTAATACTCACCAGAGAAACACATTTCTACTAGTTGCCCTACTGGTACTGTACCAGCGCGCTCTGGACTAAATGGTCCTTCTCCGTTTAAACCGTTATTCACATCGATTACTCTTCCTTTTTTATGAGCACCAACTGTAATACCGCCACCCATATGTGTAACTAATAAATTTAAATCCTCGTATTTGTGATTTAACTGTTCAGCTACTTTACGAGCAACTGCTTTTTGATTTAATGCATGGAAGATACTTTTGCGTTCCATACCAGCAATGCCACTTATACGAGCAACCGGCTCCATCTCATCTACAACGACAGGATCTACAATGAATGCAGGAATGTTTAATCCAGAAGCAATTTCATATGCTAAAATGCCTCCAAGGTTTGAAGCGTGATGACCGCTAAAGCCATTTTTCAAATCTTCTAACATCGCATCGTTTACTGTATACGTACCGCCTTCGATTGGACGAAGTAATCCACCACGCCCACAAACAGCGTTTAATTTTGAAATGTTAATACCATGAGAATGTAGAACTTCTAAAATCGTTTCTTTTCGAAACTCATATTGGTCGATAATTCTCTTATATTTTCCAATCTGTTCTACGTCATGACGAATCGTTTCTTCTAGAACGGGTCTTTCATTATCAAAAACACCAATTTTTGTGGATGTACTACCTGGGTTAATAACAAGAATTCGATTTACAGACAATGTTGCTACCTCCACTAATAAATTCAAAAGGAAGTGGAAACCTCATAAGAGGTAACCACACCTTTTGTAAAAGTTATATATGAATGATTAGCGACGGCTAATAATATCGTGACCGTTGCGTAAGTAAGTGCTACGAGAATTCTTCAAGCTTGCAATGCGCTCTTCAGCTAGACGATCTGCCGCTACATAAGTTGCTATGCCATCGCGTTTTGAAATTTCGATTACTTTTGCAATCGTGTCATAAATAGACTCAACACGTTTTAGTGCACGTTCTCTATTGTATCCATATAATTCGTCTGCTACGTTAATTACGCCACCTGCATTAATTACATAATCTGGTGCGTATACAATACCCATTTCATGAATGATGTCACCATGACGATCTTCTTTTAATTGGTTATTTGCAGAACCTGCGATTACTTTTGCTTTAAGTTGTGGAATAGTTTCATCATTAACTGTTGCGCCTAGTGCACATGGTGCGTAAATATCGCATTCAACACCGTAAATTTCATTTGGTTCAACTGCTGATGCACCGAATTCTTCTACAGCACGTTGTACAGCTTCTTTATTAATATCTGTAACGATTAATTTTGCTCCTTCAGCGTGTAAATGTTTGCATAGGTGATATGCTACGTTACCAACGCCTTGAACAGCAATTACTTTTCCTTCTAAATTGTCAGTACCGAAAGCTTCTTTTGCAGCTGCTTTCATACCACGGTAAACACCGTATGCAGTTACCGGAGATGGGTTACCAGAAGAACCGAATGATGGTGAGATACCTGTTACAAAGTCAGTTTCTTCATGGATAATATCCATATCATCTACTGTTGTACCAACATCTTCAGCTGTAATGTAACGTCCGTTTAGTCCTTGGATATAACGTCCTAGTGCACGGAACATTGCTTCGCTCTTATCTTTACGAGGATCACCGATAATTACTGTTTTCGCACCACCTAAGTTTAAACCAGCTGCTGCGTTTTTGTATGTCATCCCTTTTGCAAGACGCAATGCATCTTCAATCGCCGCTTCTTCAGAATCATATGTCCACATTCTTGTTCCACCAAGAGCCGGTCCAAGTGTTGTATCATGAATTGCAATAATTGCTTTTAAACCAGATTCTTTATCTTGACAAAATACCACTTGCTCATAATCATATTTTTCTAAGTATTCGAAGATTTCTAATGTCATTGTCGTTTCCCCCTAATGTTTTACCCTTTTTGGTTTATTTTGAAGCAGTCGCAACTGCCAATGCTAATGAATATACTTTTGTTTCTGCTGAATCAGCACGAGATGTTAAAACGATCGGTGCTTTTGCGCCAGCAATCATTGCTCCTACTTTTGCATCCGCAAAGTATACGAGTGATTTATATAGCACATTTCCAGCTTCAATCGTTGGGACGAGTAAAATATCTGCCTTACCTGCTACATCACTTACTATGCCTTTATGCTCTGCTGCAATTTGTGATACTGCATTATCTAAAGCAAGTGGTCCATCAACGATACAATCTTTAATTTGTCCGCGGCGATTCATTTGTGTTAACATCGCTGCATCAATTGTCGCCTGCATCGCTGGATTCACAACTTCTACTGCTGCAATTGGTGCCACTTTTGGCAAGTCGATTCCTATTGCCCGGGCAACTTCTACAGTATTTTGTATAATAGCAGCTTTTTGTGTTACATCAGGTGCGATGTTCATCGCTGCATCTGTAACGAAAATAAGACGATCGTAATTTGGAACTTCAAATGCTGCTACATGTGAAAGTACGCTACCTTTACGTAGGCCCCACTCTTTGTTTAACACAGCCTTCAAAATATTCGCTGTTGGGATGTTCCCCTTCATAAGCACGTCTGCTTCACCATTTCTCACAGCTTTAACAGAAAGTTCTGCAGCCTCTGCACTAGACATTGCTGCAATCACTTCAACATGTTCTGAAGTTTGTAAACCATGTTCTTGTAGCATCCCCATTATTTTTTCTTGATTTCCATATAGACGAAATTGAGCTAACTGTAATTTAATTGCTTTCGCTACAGCTTCAATTACTTCATGATCTTCAGCTACTGCTACAGCTACAGTTTTTTTAGGCTGCCCTGCTGCTTGATCAATTAAGTATTCTAACTTCATATTTTGTAATCAACCCTTTCCGTCGTCCCTCGTCTATTTATAAAGCAAATACCGTGCCAACTTTTAAAAGTGGTCTTACCAATAATGAAAACGCATTCAAAATGCAGTAAAATCAATACTTTGGAAAATAACAAAAGATTCTGTCTTATTTTGTCGCTTTTTGTATACCATGCAATAAATTGCACGGTACGCAATTTATTGCATGCTATTTTTTGCATGGTCATACTTTTCTAGCTTGTAATATAAATTTCGAACGGAAATTCCTAACGCTTTTGCAGTTTGCGTTTTATTCCCATCAAATCTCTCCAAATATTCATGAATAATATTCCCTTCAAACTCTGTCACTAAATGTTCAAGTGGCTTTTCTTCTAATTCAGGTAATAAATGAGATTGCTTTGACTCCACCTGCTCTTCGTTATGTAATGGCGGTAAATGGTGTACATCAATATAGGTCTCGTTATAATTCATAAAGATAATAGCTCTTCCCAGAATATTTTCAAGTTCCCTCACATTCCCTGGCCATTCGTATGATTGTAAATATAAAATGGCTGAATCAGTGAGCCCTTCTACATTACGACCGTAATCTTGATTAATTTTTTGAATCAATCTGTCCGCAATTGTCGGTATATCTCCTTTACGTTGACGAAGAGATGGAATTTGAATTGGGATTTTATTTAATCGATAATATAAATCCTCCCTAAACTTCCCTTCTAGAATAGCCTTTTCTAAATTCACATGCGTCGCTGCAATTACTCGAACATTAATAGGTATCGCTTTCGTTCCACCAACTTTTACAATTTCTTTTTCCTGCAGTACACGAAGGAGTTTCGCTTGTGTATTTGCAGATAACTCCCCTATTTCATCTAAAAAAATACTACCGTTATTTGCTTCCTCAAAGAACCCACGTTTCCCGCCTCTTTTCGCTCCAGAAAACGCCCCTTCCTCATAACCAAATAATTCACTTTCTAACAACGTCTCCGAAATGGCCGCACAGTTTACACGGACGAACTTATTGTATTTTCGATTACTTCCATTATGGATTGCATGTGCAAACAATTCTTTACCAGTCCCAGATTCACCGCGTAACAGCACTGTTGCTGGTGTATTTGCTCCTAGCTTCGCCTGTTCGATAGCTGCCGTTGTTTCATCTGAATTCCCGACAATATCATCAAATGAATATTTCGCTTCTAATGTGCGAATAATTTGCCTTGCTCTATTCAATTCATTTGTTAACTTTTGAATTTCCGACACGTCACGGATAACGCCGACGCTTCCTTTCAATATTCCATCCACAATGACTGGTGCCACGTTTACAATTACATCGCGCTTTTTTTGCCCAATCTTCATATGTATTCCGCGCACCGCACGACGCGTTCGAAGTACTTTCATATGCATACTTTCGCCTTCTACAATATCAGTTGTAGCAGGCTTCCCAATAATATCTTCTTCTGTTAAACCCGTTAATTTCGTATATGCCGGGTTAATGACTAAACCTCTTCCTTTTTCATCCACAACCGAAATTGCTTCTTCAGATGAGTTAATAATTGCCTCTAATAGTGTTTGAATCTCCTTTAAATCTGTAACTTCTTCCGCTAAATCTACAACTTCTGTTATATCTTTAAAAATTGCAAATGCCCCTTGTACCTCTCCGCCCTCTTTTAATATCGGTATACGCGTTGTAATAATTTTCTTTCCATTCTCTAATGTTAGTTCATAATTTACTTCTATTTGTTTCGTACGTATAATGCGAAGTAATTTACTAGTTGGAATGACTTCTAAAATATATTTTCCTATCGCCTCTTCTTTTTTATATCCGATAATACGCTCTGCACTTTTATTAAAAAGACGAACTTGTCCCTCTCGATCAATTACGATCATGCCGTCATGTGTAGAATTTAAAATTAATTCTCCTTGTTGCGTTTGTTCCTCTAATCGCCCAATCAGCCCTTCCTTCTCATGCGCTAATCCTGTAACAATTTTTGCGATATCACCTGGTATAAGAAGAGTGTCTTTTTTCTTTTTTTCCAATAAAACCTTATGCACATCATCTTCACCTGTCATATCAAATATTACATCGATATGCATAGAAAGAAATGGAGTTACACTTTCTCCAATTGCAATCCCGTATTCCTTAGCAATTTGTAGTCCTTTTGCCAACGGATTTATATCAATAATCCCTATAATTTGAAATATATTCGAACTTTGTAACAGATTCAGCAGTGCGCTCCCGCCTTCACCTGCACCAACAATTAATACTTTTTGTTTCATATATCCCACTTCCTCTCGAAGTAACTCTGCAAATTTTTTCACACCTTTATCTTACTCGTTCAGCACCCTCTTGACAAACCCCCTTTCCTTATAACATCATTAAAATATACGAAATAATCTGAAAAGGAGCGTTATGTATGCAGCGTTACGTTGCTCTACTATTAGCACTCATCCCTATTTCATTAGCTGTGTTTGGTATAAAGTTAATGAGAGATACTGTATTCGGGATTCTATTTCCACCAATCTCTATACTGTGGTTACAATTTTTAATCGGCGCTCTCTGCTTCGGGCTCGGGTTTTATATCTTCGGTGGCTTCGTCTTGCACCGAGACCGTAAACGAAATAAAGTACAAGCTCGCTTTAGAAGATAGGAATGCCCCACTATTTATAAATAAAAAAATGAGACCGTTACACGCGGTCTCATTTTTTTATTGGCATTAACGTTCTGGCCGTTTCAGGGTAATCAGTAATAATCGCCGATATATTCATATCAAAATATTTACGCATAAGCGTTTCTTCATTAATTGTATAAGGGCGAACCTCTACACCACTTTCCATCGTTAGTTCGGCAATAGCATCTTGAAGGTAACGATAATTCGGATGTACTGCTGTAGCCCCCATTTTTTTCGCGTATGCCCACGGACTATGCAAACCTTCGCGATATAAAATTGCTGTTTGAATATCAGGAGCCATCATATGGCACCGTTTCATACTGTAGTGATTAAACGAAGAAAATATAACACGATCCTCTAGACTAAATTTCCGTACAAGCGTTATAACTTCTTCCTCTAAACCTCTGTATGGAATTTTATTATTTTTAAGTTCAATATTAAGTAGCAAACTCGTTTGTGCAAGCCATTCTAATACCTCTTCTAAAAGTGGTATTTTACAAAAACCTACTTTATCACCAAATTTATAACTTGCATCTAACTTGCATAAGTCCTCATATACATAATTCCGAACCGCACCTTTTCCATTTGTTGTCCGGTCCACCGTTTCATCATGAATGACGACAACTTTTCCGTCTTTCGTTAATTGAACATCAAGTTCAATTCCATCCGCTCTAAAAGACTCAGCCGCTTCAAATGAAATCATTGTATTTTCTGGGTACGTTCCAGCCGCACCACGATGTGCAAATATAAGAGTCATCCTCACTCCCCCAATCTTATGCTATACTATACGAAAAAGGAGGTACTTCTATGAGACCATTACAAATCTCTCCAGATACTGCAGTCCGCTTATCAAAAGCACTAGGTGTTCCACTTGAACAACTCATGCATATGCCGCAGCACATTTTAATTCAAAAGCTAGTTGAATTAGAAAAACAAAATAAAGACGAAGAATAATACAGTCCTGTTTTGCAGGACTTTTTATTATTTTCTATTATATCACGGATGCCTTTCCTACTAAAATCCTTTAACAGATGTACTACGATGTGATTTAGCCGTTCCTTCATCATTTAATAATGAATCACATCTTTTCTTTTTTGTTACACGTCATAAAGAAAGCAGACCATTTATTTATAAGTCCCATTACGTCCTTAAAACACGATAATAAAAAAACTAGAGAAGTCCTTTATATTATTTTTTATTGAACGTGCGGAGCATCCCCTGATTCGTATAGTTCTTTCGCTTTTTCCTCCCCGAATGTAGTTAAAATATAATGTTGCTCTTCTAACGCATCCATTGCTCTAGTTACTTTACAAACGCTATCTTCTTGAGCATCCGAGAAATAATTGTGATCTTCTACAATTTTACTAAAATCTTTTTTCGCCCATCTATCAGCAATTGCTAAAAGTTCATTTTTCTTCGTAAAGCTACTCTTATTTATAATTTCTTTTAATTTTTTAGCATTACTTTGAATCATTGGGATAGAGCCCGATTTTCGTTCTGCCACCACTTTTTGATGAGTCATGCGATGCATCGCTGTAATGACTTCGCTTTCAGTAGAATTTTCAGTAACATACACATCAACAAAGACCCCATCCACCTCTCTACCTACTATTGTTTGGTCTTCTTTTTTATCTATTTGAGCGCTCACTTCTTTATCTACTGGATTATCTGCAAGTTCTAACATTCCAAATGTAACTGCAATAGCAAGAACTCCCATAGCTGCTACTATTCCTAGCCAAGTTGAAATTTTATTTTCCATTCCCCTTCTCCCTATCTATATCTATTTTATTGCCTTATAAAAAACTCACTTACATGTAATATTACTAAAAATAGGTTTTATTTCCCATGATATCAAATAATCTCTTTTTCTCAACAAAATAAAAAGACCAACGAATTATAACATTCATTGGTCTTTCATTAAAAAGTTTATTGGCTTTAAAATTAACATCGAGCATAGCGTTCCAGCATACATCGGTTTTACTAAAACGAAAACCCATTGCTACTTCTACTCTCAGCTAGCTTTATGTTCAAGTCTCAGCTTATCCGCAACCATTGCGATAAACTCAGAGTTCGTAGGTTTTGCTTTTGACATGGATACTGTATAACCGAATAAGGACGAAATAGAATCAATATTCCCACGGCTCCAAGCTACTTCAATCGCGTGACGAATTGCGCGCTCCACACGGCTTGCTGTTGTATTATATTTCTTTGCGATATCTGGATACAATACTTTCGTAATCGATCCTAATAATTCGATATCGTTGTATACCATGGAGATTGCTTCTCGTAAATACATATATCCTTTAATATGAGCGGGTACACCAATTTCATGAATGATACTCGTAATACTCGCATCTAAGTTTTTCGGTTTTCCATCTACTGTTGTTGCTGATCGGAATGATGGTAGTGGACGTTTAATCATAGCGTTTGCTTTACCACTCACTTGACGAATATGACTCGTTAAATTCTCCATATCAAATGGTTTTAATATGAAATATGAGGCACCTAAGTCAACTGCTTTTTTCGTCACATCTTCTTGGCCAAATGCTGTCAACATAATTACGCTAGGCTGTTTTAACCTTTCAATATGTCGCATTTTCTCCAATACAGCTAAACCATCTAAGTGTGGCATAATAATGTCTAAAACGAGTACATCAGGTTGCTTATCTGTTAATAAGTTTAAACACTCTTGACCATTATAAGCAGTACCGATTACTTCCATATCATCTTGAGCGGCTACATAGCTCTCTAACATTGATACTAGTTCTTTATTATCATCCACAAGACATACTTTAATTTTCTCCACAGCTTTTCCTCCCTTACCGAATCGATTCTCCGACATGTGTATCCTTCTAGGCTACATGAATTGTTCGACAATTGTGTGAAAATTCCCTTTTAAAGTTTCTTACTTTCCGATAAAATCACAAAAAAATATGTTTATCGTTCATTTATTCCCTTTCGCAACACATTCCATCATAGAAATACAACGAAACGTTCAACCCTTTCCTTTTATTTTACAACAAAAAACACCTCTTGCGGAGCTTTTACAAAATTTCAACGAATTTTTCAACAGAAAAAGCGAGCTAATAATATATATTAGCTCGCTTTTTTCTCTTGATCATAAATATTAATTCCAGCTTGATGTAACATCCATTCAATATGAACACCATATCCTGATGTTGGATCATTTACAAATACATGTGTAACAGCACCAATTACTTTTCCATTTTGTACAATTGGACTTCCGCTCATTCCTTGTACGATACCGCCCGTTTTCGCTAATAGACGTTTATCTGTTACTTTTATTACCATACCCTTTGTGGCTGGGAATTTTTGCTGCACTGTACTAACGACTTCAATATCAAACGCTTCTACTTTATCTTGATCAATAACTGTTAATATTTTTGCCGGTCCTTCTTTTACTTGATGAGATAATGCGATAGGCATTGCTTTATCCATTATACCGTTTTTCATATTCGTATTTAATTTTCCAAAAATACCATATGGACTATTAATTGTAATATTGCCAATCACTTCACGGTCTGGTGAGAATCTTGCTAATTTCTCCCCTGGATTCCCATGACTACCTCTTTCAATTGATGTAACTGTCGAGCGCATAATTTGTCCATCTTCGACTTGAATCGGCTTTTTCGTATCATTATCAGAAATAACATGACCAAGTGCCCCATATTTCATAGAATCTGGATGAACAAATGTCATCGTTCCAATTCCAGCTGCCGAATCACGGATATACAAGCCAATTCGATAAGACGATTCACCGTTGTCTTTTTGTGGAGTTAGCTTCGTACGAATATATTTTCCATCTCTTAACAATACAAGATTAAGCGGTTCACCTGTTTCTCCACTATTATGAATAAACGGTGCTACATCACTCATTCTTTCAATTGTTTTACCATTAATTTCAGTAATCATATCTCCAATTTGTACACCTGCTGTTTCACCAGGAGATATTTTACCTTTTTCAGTTTGAATTAAATGATGGCCTACAACAAGTACACCTTTTGTATTTAATTTCACACCAATTGATTGTCCACCTGGAATCACTTTAAAATCTTTTAACACTTTCACATTTACTTTTTTTACTGGAAAACCAGCAAGCTGAAATACCATATCAGCTTCACCATTTTGATGAGAATTTACCATAAGTCCTTGTTTTTGTTCATTCGAACTCACTGTAAATACATGACGATTTGTGGATGAAGCTTTGAAAACTGGTAATGATGATATTTCTGATTGTTGTCCTTCAAAAACAACAAGTTGTTTCGGTGATGAAATAAACGTTCGAAGCGGTTTAAAACATCCAATAAAAACTAAAGAAACAAGGAGACAAAGACCTATTATTTTTCGAAATTTTTCTAATTTCAACTTGTTCACTCTCCTCGCTCCTACCCCACATTCAGCCTCTTGGCTTCACTTTTTAATCTCTCCTTGCAGTGCTTTATTTATAACCGGAAGAATTAAGAAATCGTCATTTGAGAAAAAAAGCTATCCATTACTGGATAGCCTCTGCTG
The DNA here is from genome assembly GCF_900100505.1 of Bacillus sp. cl96. Classification (NCBI taxonomy): domain Bacteria; kingdom Bacillati; phylum Bacillota; class Bacilli; order Caryophanales; family Bacillaceae; genus Bacillus; species Bacillus sp. cl96. The sequence continues at coordinate 376,380 of NZ_FNDM01000002.1, read as the reverse complement.
TCTGTTTAAAATGATGCGCTTGCGTAAGTAATTCTTTCGCATGCTCTGTCGTTAAATCTGTGATTTCCACACCAGAAATCATTCGAGCTATTTCTGTTACTTTATCCTCCATAGTTAAAACAGTAACCGATGTAATTGTCCGATCATTCGCTACTTGTTTTCGAATAAATAAATGTGAATCTGCCATTGAAGCTACTTGAGGTAAGTGCGTAATACAAAGTACTTGCGAGTTTACTGATACTCGATAAATTTTTTCCGCAATAGCCTGTGCGACCCGGCCACTTACACCCGTATCCACTTCATCAAAAATAACAGATGCAACCCCTTGATGCTTAGAAAAAATGCTTTTTAAAGCTAAAATGATACGAGATAACTCTCCGCCAGATGCAACCTTTGAAAGTGGTTTTAGCGGCTCTCCTGGGTTCGTTGAAATATAAAATTCCACATGATCGTAACCATCCGCCGTAAGTCTTACCGGCGCACCTTCCACAAGGGGCTCTTCTACATTTCCTTCTCTCTTCATAATTCTCACTTCAAATTTCGTTTTTTCCATATATAATTCTTTTAATTCCTGATGAATTGCATTTGTAAGGTGTTCTGCAAGCTCATGACGCATATTACTTAACAACGTTGCTTCTTTCAGAATAACACTTTCTAATTCCTTCAACTGTTTCTTCGTCGTTTCAATATGAACGTCTTTATTTTCAATCGTAAAAATTTCCTGTTCAATTTTATCAGCATACGCTAAAATCTCTTCTACAGTATTTCCATATTTTCTCTTTAGCATACGAATTTCATTCAAACGTGTTTCGATTTCATCTAAACGATTTGGATCATATTCCATCATATCGAGCTTTTCTCTCAGTTGATAGGCAACCTCTTCTAATAAGTAATAGCTATTTGCAATTGAATCATGATTCTCCTGATACACTTCATCTAAATGTGTAATACTTTCCATTTGCCCCATTGCACTTCTTACATTATCTAACCCTTGTCCGTCGGCACTTAACGAACGATATGCATCACCTAACGCTTTATAAATCTTTTCAAAATTAGAAATTTGCAATCGTTCCTCAGTTAATTCATTTTCTTCATCCATCTTTAAATCCGCCTTGCGAATTTCTTCATGCTGAAATTGAATTAAATCTAAGCGATGTGCCATTTGTTGCTCATTTTCACTTAACGATTTCAATTGTTTTTTTAATTTTTCATAGTCAGCGTATACGTTTTGATATATGTCTAATTGTTTAACGATTCGATCCCCATCAAAGTGATCAAGCATAAACAGATGTCGTTCTTCATTCATTAAATCTTGCGTTTCGTGCTGTCCATGAATATCAACAAGTGTTTTCCCAATTTCTTTTAATATGCTAAGTGTAACAAGCTTCCCATTTACACGACATACACTCTTCCCGTTCGCAGCAATATCACGCTTTAAAATAATCATGCCATCTTCTATTTCTATATCTAACTCTTCTGCCTTTTCAATACATGGATGCTTCTCATCTTCAACATAAAATAGCCCTTCAATCTCAGCCTTCTCTGTTCCATATCGAACAAATTCTGCTGACCCACGGCCACCTACAAGTAAACTAATTGCATCAATAATAATCGATTTTCCGGCCCCTGTTTCACCGCTTAAAACCGTTAAACCTTTTTGAAAAGAAATATTTAATGCTTCAATAATAGCAAAGTTTCTAATCGATAATTCCGATAACAATGCCCCATTCACCTCGTTATAAAATAATCCCTTACTAAAGGATTTTCTCAGTTCTTCATTCAAATAATCATGCTATATATTTGTATGTATATACTCTTCTAACCCGCTTCATTGTACCAAACATTTGTTTTACGGGTCAATCCATCTATTTTCTAACTTTATGCAAACAAAATATTATATTACAATTGAAAATTCATATTTTTAACCAATAAAAATATCTTGTTCACTTTCCACTTTACGATGGAAAGCAAACAAGATTTTTTGTTACAACATATTTAAGAAACGATCAGAGACAACACCTGTATCGTCAGGTGTACGGCAAATAATTAAGCAAGTATCATCACCACAGATGGTTCCGATGATCTCATCCCACTCTAAATGATCAATAAGTGCTCCAAGTGAATGAGCGTTACCAGGCAATGTTTTTAGCACAAGCATATGTCCTGCCGTGTCTAATTTTACAAATGAATCCACTAGATTTCGTTTTAATTTTTGTAACGGGTTAAATCGTTGATCTGCTGGCAAGCTATATTTATAGCGCCCATCATGTAATGGCACCTTCACTAAGTGCAGTTCTTTAATATCGCGCGATACTGTTGCTTGCGTTACATTAAATCCCTCATTACGTAAAATATCAACTAATTCATCTTGTGTTTCAATTTCTTTGTTTGCAATAATTTCCCTGATTTTAATATGGCGCTGACCTTTATTCATACATTTGCACCTCACACTATCTCTTACCATAGTTTAAACATTGGTATACTTCACTTATTTATGTTAACTTATAATTCGTTTCTTGTACACAATTGTTTTTACAATCATTATACAATTACAGCAAAAAGAGGAACAACATATGTTATTCCCCTTTCCCTTTTTGTTTTAGAACTTCATGCGCTTCTGTAACAACTTGCTCTATAGAAATCGGAGAATGATTTTCGCCATTCTCACGTTCACCATGCCATTTCAGATGAATTAAAAATTCAATATTACCATCCCCACCCGTAATTGGTGAGAATGTTAAACCTTCCACATCATAGCCTTCTTTTAAAGCAAACTCGACAATCATTTCTACAACAGCTTCATGTACTTTTCTATCACGAACGATACCTTTTTTCCCAACTTGCTCTCTTCCAGCTTCAAACTGCGGTTTAATTAACGCTGCTACATCTCCGTTAGGCATAAGCATTGTTTTTAAAACTGGCAGTATAAGCTTTAATGATATAAATGAAACATCAATACTTGCAAATTGAGGTAAACCACGTTCTAAGTCTACTGGTGTCACGTAACGGAAGTTTGTTCGTTCCATTACAACAACACGCTCATCTTGACGTAATTTCCACGCTAGTTGATTGTATCCTACATCTAATGCATAAGATAATTTCGCTCCATTTTGAAGCGCGCAATCTGTAAAGCCACCAGTTGATGAACCAATATCTATCATAACTTTATCTTGTAAATCAAGATGAAATGTCTTTAATGCCTTTTCAAGTTTATAACCACCACGACTTACATACGGCATAACTTGTCCCTTCACCGTAATCTCAGTATCTTGCGAGATTTTCTCTCCTGGCTTATCAAGTCTCATCTCATTTGCATATACGAGTCCGGCCATAATGGCGCGCTTTGCTTTCTCACGCGTTTCTATAAGTCCTCGCTCTACTAATAGTACATCTACTCTTTCTTTTTTTACGCTCATTTGTTACGCCCTTTTTTGTTTTGATGGAATCATTGTATGAATACGGTCTACAACAGCATCTGTCGTTAAACCAATTTCTTCTAATAATTTTGTTACACTTCCGTGCTCTATGAAGCGATCTGGAATACCCATTCGTTCAACTAATGCACTATGGTAACCATTTTCAGATGCAAATTCAACTACTCCTGTTCCAAAACCACCGATTAAACAAGCTTCTTCAATCGTTAAAATCGGTATATTCTTTCCTAGAAGATCATGTAAATATGCTTCATCCATTGGTTTAATAAAGCGAGCATTCACTACTTTCACTGAAACCCCAGCTTTTTCAAGACGCTCAGCTGCTTCCATTGCCATTGGTATTGTCGTACCAAACGTTAAAATAGCTGCTTGTGTACCCTCTTTTAACGTCTCCCACGTACCGATTGGAATCGCCTTTAATTCTTCATCCATATGAACGCCAAGTCCATTACCGCGCGCATAACGCAATGCGATTGGTCCATCTTCATATTGCATCGCCGTATAAACTAAATGTTGACCTTCATTTTCATCTTTCGGCATCATAAGCACCATATTCGGCAAGTGACGTAAGAATGAGATATCAAATACGCCTTGATGCGTTTCACCATCTGCTCCTACTAATCCCGAACGATCTATTCCGATGAAAACATTTAAATTTTGGCGGCATATATCATGAACAACTTGGTCATATGCTCTTTGTAAAAATGTTGAATAAATCGCTAAGAATGGTTTCATTCCTTGCGTTGCCATACCTGCTGCCATTGTTGTAGCATGCTGTTCTGCAATACCTACATCAATCATACGATCTGGGAATTCTTTTTGGAATTTCTCAAGTTTTGATCCAACAGGCATTGCAGGTGTAATTGCTACGATACGCTCATCTGCTCTCGCTAGCTTAAGTACTGTTTCACTAACGACAGCACTCCATGCTGGTGCAACTTCTTTCGGCTTAACGAAGTCACCTGATTCAATTTTATAAGGTCCTGTTCCATGCCAAGTTCCAATAACGTCACTCTCAGCCGGTTTATAACCTTTTCCTTTTTTTGTAATAACGTGAACGAGTACTGGGCCTTTTGTTTTCTTTGCATATTGCAACGTTTCGAATAACTTTTCATAATCATGCCCATCGACTGGACCTAAATATGTAAAGCCTAACTCTTCGAAAAAGACACCAGATACTAGTAAATATTTAAGACTATCTTTTATTTTCTCTGCTGTCGCAGCCACTTTCCCGCCAACTGCTGGAATTTTCTTTAATATATACTCTAATTCATCTTTTACCCAGTGATATTTTCCTGCGGTACGTAAACGACCGAGCACATTATGAAGCGCACCAACGTTTGGTGCAATTGACATTTCATTATCATTCAAAATAACAATCATGTCTGTTTTTTCATGTCCAATATGGTTCAATGCCTCTAAAGCCATTCCGCCTGTTAAAGCACCATCTCCAATAATTGGTATAACATATTCTTTCGTTTTCTTTAAATCACGTGCCAGAGCCATTCCCATTGCAGCCGATAACGAAGTCGAGCTATGACCAGTTTCCCATACATCGTGCTCACTCTCACAACGTTTCGGGAAACCACATAGACCTTGATATTGCCTTAATGTGCCAAACTCTTTCGCGCGTCCAGTTAAAATTTTATGTACATAGGATTGATGTCCTACATCCCATAAAAATTTATCTTGCGGGCTATCAAATAATTTGTGCAGAGCAATTGTGAGTTCTACTACACCTAAATTAGGTGCAATATGTCCACCTGTTTGAGAGAGCTCTTCAATTAAAAACTTACGAATATCCTCACTCAATCCCTCTAGTTCACTGATAGACATATCTTTCAAAAAACTAGGGTTTTGAATTTGCGTTAGATCCACATGGATCACTCACTTTCATTTCATAATCTGTCAACATGTCAAATATTATAAAAAACATTTACACAAAACAAGAAATTCTCTTTTCTATTTTTCGTCTTGTCCCGCTATTAACCAGTCTATTGCGCCTTAATCCTATTATAAACCATATTTCTTTAGGCGATGAAAAAAATAGCCGCTAACACGAAGTGATAACGGCAATGTAATCTACATATATTTTTGCCAATAACAAGAAAAGAAAAACCTTTTCCTACATTTATATCATAAAATGATGAATGACTCAACAAATGAAAACGCTGTTATATTAGTTATTACGTTTTGCAATCAAATCGCAAATAGATAGTAAATATTCATCTTGTAATTGCAAGGAGCTAATCGCACCTTTTGCTTCTGCAATTGTTTCTTCTAAAATATCCTTTGCTCTATCTACAGTAAACAACGTCGTATATGTGCTCTTTTCATTAGAAAGATCACTACCAATCGGTTTTCCAATCTCTTCTTCAGTTCCTTCGACATCTAAAATATCATCTCGAATTTGGAAAGCTAGACCGATATATTTGGCAAACGTAAGCAACTTTTCTTCTTGCTCTTCTGTCGCATCAGAAAGTATCGCACCCGCAAGTACAGCAAATTCAAGTAGTTTTCCGGTCTTATGTTTATGGATGTACTCCAATTCATCAATCGTAAGGCGTTTCCCTTCCGCTTCCATATCTGCCACTTGTCCGCCAACCATTCCTTCTGGTCCTGCTGCTTTTGCGAGTTCAAGTACAAGTCTTACTTTTTTTTCAGCAGAAATTTCTTTTTGCTCATATGCCATAATAACTTGAAAAGCGTATGTCAATAAGCCATCTCCTGCTAAAACTGCCATCGCTTCACCAAATACTTTGTGATTTGTGGGCTTTCCTCTTCTTAAATCATCATCATCCATACAAGGTAAATCATCATGAACTAACGAATATGTATGAATCATTTCAAGAGCACAAGCTGCACCTACTCCAAGATTTCTTTCTTTCCCAAACGCTTGTAATGTTGCAAACAAAAGTAACGGGCGGAGACGTTTTCCACCCGCTTCCAAAGAATATGCCATCGCTTCACGAAGTACATTTGGACATTGTAATCCATTTGCATAGCTTACAAGTTTTTCTTCTACGAAAGTTTTACTTTCTTTCAAAAAAGTATCAAAAGCAATCGTCACTATGCTTCATCTCCTAAAGCAGTAAACGGTTCAAGCTCTCCATCTTCCCCAAGAATAACTGCCATTTGTTCTTGTACATTCTTCAACTTCTCATCACAAAGCTTAGATAATTCCATACCTTCTTTAAAATAAGAAATCGCTTCTTCTAAAGGTACGTCACCTTGTTCTAGCTTAGAAACAAGATGCTCAAGTTGCGAAATTGCCTCTTCAAAGCTTAATTTATTTTCCATTATTCAATTCACGCTCCTCTATGCCTGATACGCTACAATCTAGTATTCCATCTTGTAATTGAACTGAAACAGCATCTCCAAGGCTTACATCTTTCACACTTTTTAACACTTGCTTCTCTTCATCATATACAAGCCCGTACCCTCTCATCATTACTTTAAGCGGACTTAACGCTTCAAGTTTTTGAGCAGCTCTTACAAAGGCAAATTCTTTCGTTTGAAGTAACGTTTGCATTTCACGTTGTAATTGCTTTTGCAACGTTTCCACAGCTACCTTCGTTTGCATAATTTTTTGAGATGGGTGGTGCTTCTCTAAATAAAATGAAAGTTGCTTTAACTGATTCACCTTTTTATCAATATAGCGCTCTTTCGCTAAAACAAGCTGTTCTAGCGCTCTATCTAATTGCTCTTCCTTTTGCTCATATACTTGTCTTGGATAACGGAACGCATACGATTTTTGCAACACTTGTAGTTTTTCTTCTTTTTTATGTACTAACTCTCTCATTGCTCTTTGCAATCTCAGAGTTCTTTGTAATACCTTTTCTTGTAACTCTATAATGTTAGGTGCTGCCAACTCAGCTGCTGCGGTCGGTGTTGGCGCGCGTAAATCTGCAACAAAATCTGCAATTGTAAAATCTGTTTCATGGCCTACTGCCGAAATAATAGGAATTTCACTCTTAAAGATTGCTCTTGCAACCATTTCCTCATTGAAAGCCCATAATTCCTCAATAGAACCTCCACCACGACCAACGATTAGTACATCTATCTCTCCCATTTCATTCGCTGTACGAATCGCTTGTACAATCGAGGGAGCCGCTGACTCCCCTTGTACAAGTACCGGAAATACAATAACATTCCCAATTGGATAACGACGTTTAATCGTTGTTATAATATCACGAATCGCTGCTCCTGTTGGCGACGTAATCACACCTATTGTTTTAGCGTAAGGAGGAATCGCTTTTTTATAAACTTGAGAAAAAAGTCCTTCCTCTTCTAAACGAACTTTTAACTGTTCGTACGCTAAATGTAAATTTCCGACTCCGTCAGGCTGCATGTCTTGAATATAAATTTGATAAGAACCACTCGCCTCGTAAACAGAGATTTTTCCTTTCACGAGTACCTTCATCCCATTTTCAGGTTTGAATTTAATATTACGATTATGGCCCGCAAACATAACCGCTGCGATTCTTGCATTTTCATCTTTCAATGTAAAATACATGTGGCCACGGCTATGATTTTTAAAGTTGGAAATTTCACCTTTTAACCAAACAGACTGCAAATGCGGATCATATTCTATTTTTGTTTTTATATAGCGTGTTAACGCTGTAACGGTTAAATATTGCTTCTCCATTTCTCTCTCCTCATAGCCGACTCAAATTATTTACAAACGACACCTGCACGTTTGGCAGATTCAACAGTATTATGAAGAAGCATTGTGATTGTCATTGGACCAACACCCTTTGGCACAGGTGTAATGTAACCCGCAACATCTAACACGTTGTCAAAGTCAACATCACCACAAAGTTTTCCTGTTTCTAAACGGTTAACACCAACGTCAATTACAACCGCCCCTTCTTTAATATAATCCGCTGTTATCATTTTAGGTCGTCCAACAGCTACGATTAAAATATCAGCTAACTTCGATAACTCTTTCATATTTTGCGTCTTAGAATGACAATATGTGACAGTGGCATTTTCATTTAAAAACAATTGCCCCACTGGTTTACCGACAATATTACTTCTTCCAATTACTACTACATGTTTTCCAGAAATATCAAGATTTGTTTCTTTTACTAATTCTACAATACCATGCGGTGTACATGGAAGGAATGTATCTTGTCCCGTCATCATACGTCCCACGCTGATTGGGTGAAATCCGTCTACATCCTTTTCTGGTGAAATTCTTTCAATGATAGCTTTTTCTTCAATATGTTTTGGTAAAGGTAATTGCACTAATATGCCATTAATACGGTCATCGCCATTTAAGCGATCGATTTCAGCAAGCAAACGTTCCTCAGTAATTGTTTCAGGAAGTTCAATTAGCTCTGAGTAAATCCCTACTTGTTCACAGCCTTTTTCTTTTCCTTTCACATAAGAACGAGATGCTGGATCTTCTCCAACTAAAATAACTGCTAATCCTGGTACAATACCTTGCTCTTTCAACTTCACAACTTCTTCTGTTAATTGTGCTCGTTTTTTCTCCGCAACTTCATTTCCTTTGATGATTACTGCTACCATTTTAAGATTCCCCCTTAAAGAATTTACAGTGTATCTTTTATATTAGATAAAACGCCGTTAATAAAACGACGAGATTCCTCATCCCCAAATGTTTTAGCAATTTCAATTGCTTCGTTAATTGTTACGTTGTGTGGAATTTCTTCCATGTATTTCATTTCATACACAGCTACACGTAAAATACTGCGATCAACAATACTAATACGCTCAAGCTTCCACTTTTTTAAATTTTGACGAATCGCTTCATCGATTGCTTCTTTATTTTCTACAAAACCTACTACAAGTGACTCTAGAAACTCATTTGTTTCTTCGCCTTCATCTAGCGTGTTTTCCACTGCTACTTTCGGTTCTAATTCACCTGTAATATCCATTTGGTATAATGCTTGCATTGCTCTTTCTCTAGCCGTCCTACGTTTCATTGTAACTCTCCTTTATGCTTCAAGTCTTTCCTTATACTTTGTTATATTATTATAATTTATAAGCCGTCAATTCACTTACTCTTACAGTTTTCATTGATTTTCCAACCTTATAATACAATGATAATAACACAATTTATCGTTTCACACACGGGTTACAAGGCTGAAAAATAATAAAAAGATTAACTTCAAGTTCCATATCTTATCACAATGTACGTTTTTTGGAAAAACGACACATTTTCTTGTTTATTTCTTATTTTTTGAAATAGTATAATAATTAGAGGGTTGTAATTTGTGAAGAAATGAAACGATAAAAAAGATGCCTATGTTACTAGGCACCTTTTCATTCTTACACTGGTTCGATTTCTGTTTTTTGTGTTTCGAATGTTACGCCAACGATGTGAACATTCACTTCTTTTGGCTCAAGTCCTGTCATTGTAAAGAGTGCTTGGCGAATATTGTCTTGAATCTTTTGTGCAACAACTGGAATTGCTACACCAAAATACATTACAACATAAAGGTCAACGATAATATCTTCGTTTGCTAATTCAACCTTTACACCTTTACCATGATTTTTCTTACCTAACTTCTCAACAACATCTGTAGCAAAATTACCGCGCATTGCCGCTACACCTTCTACTTCAGCAGCTGCAATACCTGCAATTACTTCAATTACTTCTGGTGCAATTTCTACTTTACCAAGAGTTGTATCTTGACCCATATCTAACATATGTTCAGCCATGAAAAAAACCTCCTTTAATGTATCACTGCGTCACAAGTTCATGCTCTTCCAAAAATTTCGTATTAAACTCACCTTTTACAAAATCAGGATGATCTAGCAATTGCAAATGGAACGGGATTGTTGTATGTACGCCTTCAATGACAAATTCACTAAGTGCGCGCTTCATTTTTGCAATTGCCTCTTCACGTGTTTTTCCGTGAACAATTAATTTAGCAACCATCGAATCATAGAAAGGTGGGATTGAATATCCCGGATATACAGCTGAATCGACGCGAATACCAAATCCTCCTGGTGGTAAGTACATTTCTACTTTACCTGGAGATGGCATAAATTTTTTGGCAGGGTTTTCCGCATTAATTCGACATTCAATTGCCCAACCATTAAATTGTACTTCTTCTTGCTGTAACGATAACTTTTCTCCTGAAGCAACAAGAATTTGTTCTTTAATTAAGTCCATTCCTGTTACCATTTCAGTAACCGGATGCTCAACCTGAATTCTCGTATTCATCTCCATGAAGTAAAAGGTTTTCGTTTTATATTCATAAATAAACTCAACCGTACCAGCACCTGTATAATCAACCGCTACCGCCGCTTTAACTGCCGCTTCACCCATCTGCTTGCGAATCTCTTCATCAAGTGCAGGTGATGGACTTTCTTCTAATAGTTTTTGCAAACGGCGCTGAATTGTACAATCACGCTCTCCTAAATGAATGGCATTTCCGTGTGTATCTGCCATTATTTGAATCTCAACATGGCGGAAATCTTCAACGTACTTTTCTAAGTATACACCAGGGTTCCCAAAAGCGGTACTAGCTTCTTGCTGTGTAATTTGAATTCCTTTTATAAGCTCTTCTTCATGGCGTGCAACACGAATACCTTTTCCACCGCCACCTGCAGTCGCTTTAATAATAACTGGATATCCAATTTGATTAGCAAGCTCAATTGCTTCTTCGGTATTTTTAATAATCCCTTGTGAACCTGGTACAATCGGAACCCCTGCTTCTTTCATTGTATCACGAGCAACGTCTTTTGTGCCCATCTTTGAAATAGCTTCTGGACTTGGACCGATAAAAATCAAGTTACATTCACGGCATAACTCTGCGAAATCTGCATTCTCTGCTAAAAATCCGTATCCCGGATGAATAGCATCGCAGCCTGTTAACTTCGCAACGCTAATAATGTTTGTCAAATTTAAATAGCTTTCTTTCGAAATCGTTGGTCCTACACAATACGCCTCGTCTGCAATCTGTACGTGAAGTGACTCTTTATCTGCTTCTGAATAAATTGCAACTGTTTCAATATCCATTTCTTTACAAGCACGAATAATTCGTACAGCAATTTCCCCACGATTGGCTATTAATACTTTTTTTATCATCACAAAGACTCCCTTATTACGCTTTTACAAGAAATAGCGGTTGTCCATATTCAACAAGCTGTCCGTTATTAACAAGAATTTCAACAATTTCGCCCTCTACATCAGCATCAATTTCGTTAAATAACTTCATAGCCTCGACAATACATACGATAGAATCTTTCGATACTCTATCCCCAACACTTACATATGGAGGTGTATCAGGCGAAGAAGAAGAATAGAATGTACCTACCATCGGTGATGTGATTTTATGTAGGTTTTCATTTTGAACAACCTTCTTCTCTTCTTGTTTTGGCACTTCTGCTTGCGCTGCTGCTACTGTCGTTTCAACTTCAACAGGCGCTACTGGTTGCATAGCTTGTTTTGCTGCAGGTGCTTGCACAGCAACAACTTCATTACCACGCTTTTTCATTTTGATTGTTGTACCGTCTTTTTTGTATTCAAATTCATCAATATTAGAGCTATCAATTAATTTAATTAATTCACGAACTTCTTGAATTTTAAACATGTAAAATCCACTCCCATACTCTTGTTTGTCCCGTTTTTACAGATTCTCGTCACGAAAACTAGATTGACTGTAAAAATACGATGTACTCTATTAGAAAATATATTTCATTAACTAATAGAAATATTTACTATTTCCATCTTACGATAAATTTTTTAAACATTCCAATTTATATTTCTTTATAATAAATCGAAATTCCTGTAAAAATATTATTCCAATAAAAATTTAATACCTAGTAATAATACCAAGTTTCACATGAAATTGGCAAGACCACTTCTTAAAAAACATTCACTACTTTTGCAAAACGTTACAAAGCAAACATGCCATTCCCTCCTCACTCTTCACCACACCTATAGTCAATAACATATTTTTACCAAATATTATTTTTTTGTTTACACGCCGTTCATCATTCCTTCATATAAGAATAGTATGTTCAAAGTGTAGAAAATATATTGTGTTGAGGTGTGGAAATATGATATGGCTCATTCTCTTTTTACCTGCCGTAATCGTTTGGGCATGCGTTCTTTTCATCCACGTCAAATCCGGAAAAAGTAATCATCAGTACCATGAACCATTAATCTTTTACTCACAACGTGTTTCTCCATTCCGAGTTGAACATAGTAAAAATAATTACAAAGACGACATAGAAAAAAGCTATCGAAAATGATAGCTTTTTTCTATTCACACATTTACTTACATACTCTATTTTACTATTTGCATATCCTTTGCTTAGTAAAAGATAATAATCCGCAGGGAAATCCCTACGGATTAAAGTTTCACTTATTTCGCTGGTGGATCAAATTTCACACCTACATCTTTTGATCCGCCTTCACTTCTTACAAGTTGAATAATTTTATTTGCTTCTTTCTGTGAATGTTTTGCCGCTTTAACCGTTACTCTAATATCAGTGCCATCAGCTCTTACAAGAGCATCTGGATATCCTCCTTGAGATTTAATTACTGTCTCAAGTAATTCTTGCTTCGTTTCCATTGTCGTAATGGCATCAAAATTTTCTTTCGCTTTATTCTTTTCTGTTGCTGAAGCTTTTGTTGAACTCATCACTTCTTGTAATTTTGCTTTTTGTTCACTACGCTGATCTTCCATTTGCATACGTAAAGCTGTGAAATTCTCATCACTTGATTGAACTGATACATTGCCCTCTTTTTTACTTGTTTCTTTTTTTGCATTTTCTTTTTTGTCTGTTTCTTTATTTGTTGTTTCCTTGCTTGTATTTTCTTTTTTCGGAGTTTCTTTAGGCGCTTCGTTTGTTACTGCTTTATCAGTACCTTGTTTTTCTTGTCCAATCTTTTCACCTGTTGCCGGCGATGCTGTATTCATTTTGTCAGGAGTTGTCACGTAATACACAGATAGTACAACAACTAAACTTAACATCGTTAATAACCAAACTGTTTGTTTTTTTAACACTTTATTTCCTCCCTATCAATTTTTCGGTGAAACTGAAACGCGATGGGCCGGTACATCTAGCAGCCTTATCACAGCTTCTTTTACCATTGCTTTAACTTGTATATTATCCACTCCCTTTGCTACGACAAGAACACCACGTACTTTCGGCTTCTCTGTTCGTAAAACAACAGGAGTTTCTTTATCCCCTTCACGTATAATGACAGTCTTTTCATCAAGAGACTCGTCCTCTACTTCTCTCTTACCGCCTGTTTTATCTGTTTCACCTGTTGTTTGTGAGCGTTTCACTGTATTTTTTTCTAAAATTTTTTCTTCAGATGAATCTAAATTCACTTTAATCGTTACGTCTTTTACTCCTGCTATTTCTTCTAAAGCAGTTTTTAATTCTTGTTCATACGCTTTTTCATATTTTTCTACATTTGACATATTATCATTATTTTTTTGTCCAAAAGTTGGTACATCTTTTTCCTGGTTTTGAGTTTTTTGTTCTTTAAATACAGGTACTTCTTCTTTTTTACTTGAAAAAAAACTACTAGAAAACATAAGCAAAATTCCAAGTATGAGTAGGACAAGTAAGAACTTAGGTGTTACCTTTCTTCCCTTCTCATTACTTTCTTTTTCATCTCCATTCAATAAGTTTCGAAAAAATGAGAACTTCGAATTTTTATCTTTATTGTCCATTTACTCTACCTGTCCTCCCTTCCATTTGAACTTGGATTTGTTTATTCTCTAGTTGCCACCTGCTTGAAAAGAAGTCTTTCATTTCTACATTCGTTTCCTCTACTTTTTTCAGTGGTTCTTTCGTGTTAATTTCAACTGGTTTTACTGTTTCGATTGCATCATTTTTACTACGTTCTTTTTCTTTTAACGTCACAACAACAGATTGAATATCTTTCGCTGCCTTTACTTCCGCTGTGCTTTCCGCTGCGACTATTTGTATTTCAGAGACTGACATACCATACTGTTTCTCAAACTCTTTTCCTACTTCTTTTTTCATTTTGGTAGCCATCTCTTCTAAACTATATGCACGTGTTAGAGCTTGTATTTCTTTTTTCTTCGAATCTATTGAATTTTTTACAGATCCTTCTGCTACGTACTTTTCTTCATTAAAATTTGCAATTACTTCATTTACATCTGTCTGCAATAGTTTAAAAAGGGGTGTTAAAATTAATACGACTAACAAAAGACTTACAACGAATTTAACGTATTTTTGCAAATTCGAATTTGGAAGAATAAGATGAAGCATTGTCGCTAAGAGCAAAAAAACGATAATATTTCTGATCCACTCTGTAACAAATTGCATACTCTTCACCTCCTACCGCATCATAAGTGTAATATTCCCCGCAGCAATAATAATTGTAATACTTAAAAAGAACATAAATGATACGATAGCTAAGCAAGCAAATACGTAAATGATGCTTCGTCCAATAATGTCTAAGCATTGAATAATTGCTCCGCCGCCAACCGGTTGCAATACTGCTGCTGCGAATTTATAAATAAATGCGATACAGAAAATTTGAATCGCTGGAAAAGCAACAATTAAACATAAAATGACGAGCCCAATAATTCCGACTGTGTTTTTCAATAATCCTGATGCGCTAATAACAGTATCTGCCGCTTCTGTAAACATCCTTCCGACTACTGGAATGAAGTTCCCTGTTACAAATTTAGCAGTTTTCACAGCTATTCCATCAGCAACGGCTGTTGCTGTTCCTTGTACAGATAATACTCCTAAAAAAATCGTTAAGAAAATACCGATAATCCCAACGCTAACGTTTTGCAGAAGCTTGGACAATTTCGTCACTTTATATTGATCACTCATTGTACTTACAATACTTAATATCGTTGCCAGTAATAAAAGCGGTAGAACGATATAATTCATAAGAAGCCCGCTTGTATTCATTAAGAAAATGATAATCGGATGAAAGAAAGATACAGATACAACCCCGCCACCAGTCGCTATAAGCGCCAATAAAATTGGCAATAGCGCTAATATGAAATCTACCATTGTTTGTATCGTTTCTCTTGCATATGTCATAACGACATAAAAACTATTTAAAGCAAAAATAATAAGTACCATATATACAACAGCATCAGCAATTTTACTTACACTACTTTTTGAAAAAGCGGATTGCAGTGATTGCAACAATGCACTAAAGATTGTGAGCATAATGAGTGTGCCAAGCAGTTTTCCATTAGCTGCAAGCTCATGAAATAAATATTTTAATAACCCTATCATCCACTCTTTTAGAGAGAATTCTTTTTCTCCCTTTACAAACTCCATAAAACTCCCTTTTTGACTCTCTGGCAAATAGCCTCCATATTTTGTAACAAGCCCGTCCCAAAATTGCTTCACATCTTCAATTCCGAGCTTATCCAATTGTTGATCAACGACGTTTGTTTCTACAGGAGAAGCTTGTACAACAACCGGTAAAGAAAAGAAAAGGAAGCAAGCAAATAGCAGCTTAGCTCCAAACCTCCTCAACATTCACTCCCCCTTATCCCGTCGGTAAAAATCCGAGAATAGTTTCAATTACAACCGTCAAAATAGGAATTGCCATAACGAGAATTAAGATTTTCCCAGCAAGTTCAATTTTCGAAGCGATGGCACCTTGACCAGCATCTTTTGTAATTTGAGCTCCAAACTCGGCAATATAAGCAATTCCAATAATCTTTAGTAACGTTTCCACGTAGACGTTACTAACTTTCGCTTCACTCGCTACTCTCTCAATCATTTGTAAAATAGAATGAATTTGATCGATTAAAATTAGAAACATCACGCTACCTACGAACACAATAAATAAAGATGTAATACTAGATTTATGCTGGTTCAAAACAGCAGCTAAAAACGTAGCAACGAGGCCTAATCCGACAATTTGTATAATTTCGATTCGAACCGCCTCCTTTACTGGAAGAGAAAGACACTTTTAATCTTGTCGAATAGCGTATTAATTAAAAATGCAACATGAAATAAAATGACGACAAAACCGACAAGGATAACCCAATTTGCAATATCCTCACGCTTCAATTCTTTTAGTACAGTATGAATGAAAGCTAAAACAATGCCGATTCCGGCGATTTGAAATATTAATCCAACATCAATGGACATCGCCTTTCTCCCCCCTATAGCAGTAAAATTACAATTAGTAGCCCTGCTAGTACCCCTAAGCTCTTAATCATTTTTTCGTATTGCAGTTGTAAAGCTTTCGCTTCCTCTTCTTCTCTCTCCAAATGTGTAATACATAAGCGAATATGTTTTTGTTGTGATTCACGATCATGTTGCCCGAGCGTTTCACCAAATTGCTGCAGTATTTCATACTCGGTTTGTTGAAAAGCCGTCAACTTCCAATTCTCTTTCAAACTATCTATCCAAGCTTCCCTTACCGTTTGTTCTCCACTTTCTAGTTTTTTAGCGAAACTTTGAAATATCCAATTTAATGGCTTTGGCATTTGTTTAACTAATCGCTCGGCAGCCTCAGATAAAGGTGTGTGTCCATACATAATTTCTGCCTCTAATGATTGAAGTGCTGATTTTAATAACCTAAGTTGCCTCGGCCTCTCACTGTATCTTTTAGCGTACGAAAACCCGAAAAAGGTGCTGACCGCAACGATTAACACTGCACCAAATATTTTCACCATACGCCCTCAGCCTTTCTATTTGATAACACTGGTTTTCCATATTTATCTTTCACCTGCATAACCGTTCCTGGACCCCTCGCTTTTGACAACTCCACAAACCTATCAAATATACCAAGCTCTAGCACTGCCTTGAGCGATGGACGTCTCACAACATCCTCATAGGAAAATCCGTGTGCGCTTATAAAAAGCTGAACACCTGCATGCACTGCCTCCATAATTGCTTCACTATCTTCTTTACGGCCAATTTCATCTACGATCAAAATATCAGGACTCATAGAACGAATCATCATCATCATTCCTTCTGCCTTTGGACATGCGTCTAACACATCGACTCGGGTACCAAAATCATATTGCGGGATTCCTTTCACACAGCCAGCAATTTCTGAACGTTCATCAACGATCCCCACTTTACAGGAAGGAATTTCCGAAGCACTTACCCCTTGACTCATGCAACGTGCTACATCTCTTAAAAGTGTCGTTTTTCCCGTTTGGGGAGGGCCAATTACCATCGTGTTTAACCACCTTTTTTCATACAAATATGGCAAAAGCGGTTCAGCAATCCCTATTTTTTGACGAGCAATACGAATATTAAAGGAAGAGACATCACGAATCATTTTCACTGCGCTTTTTTCTGTAATGACTTTTCCTGCTAACCCGATTCTATGCCCCCCGCGAAGCGTCACATACCCACGTTTTAATTCCTCTTCCATCGTATAAATTGAGAATTGACTTAATTTATTCAATAAGTAAATAGCATCCTCTGCAGTAGTGATATAGTCATAAAAAAACACCTTTCCGTGTGCAATACACTCTAGCGGCCTTCCAATTCGAACACGAATTTCCTCTAAAGCATCGTATTGCTTACATTCTTCAATTAAGTACTTCATCGTTTTTGGTAAAACTTCTAATACCTCTTTCATCGGCTTCTCCCCACTATACTCGACTTACTATTTCAGTAATGCGATAAAAATACAGCAAATTCCAAGCGCTAGAAAAAAGAGCTTCAAGAAAGAAATTTCACTTGCTACACTCGCTATCCCAATTGTCATTGTTAAAATTAATACGGTAGGTCCAACAAACGCCAACATACCATTTATAAACAACGCTTTCTTCGCATCATTCACATAAAGCATAAGCAAAGCAGCAAATATCTCCGCACTACCTGAAAATAATCGAAGTGCCCCCATAACAAGCACGGATGTTTCCATTGCCGCTAGCCACTGTTTCATTCTTCCACCTTCTCCCGTAACAGTTACTAACTTCGTATTCTAAAAAAGAATATATTTGTACAACCATATGCAGAGGTTGTCTATTTCAGAAGTAAAAACATAATTTTTCTCTAAAGTCTGAATTGGAATCTGAATATTCATATTATTTTATGGTATATTATGGTATATTTAGTTTGAAAGGGGTTTAAACCATGCAGCACATCACTTTATTACCACTAGATTTATGCTATACAAATGTGATTTTCGAGCTATCAAGTGATCCACATATAAAAAATGCATTGGGGATAACGGTAGAAAACATCGAAGACACGAAAACATTTCTTCTTTTCGCAATAGAAGAAGAGCGTCAAAAGAAATCCTTATCGAGAATGATTGTGAATGAAGAAAATGAAATAATTGGCCTCACCACACTTAAACATATTAATAATGAAAAAAAGCAATCTCACATTGGTAGTTGGATTGGCTATCCATACTGGGGAAAAGGCTATAACGAGGCTGCTAAAAAAGAAATCTTTAAAATCGCCTTTTTAGACTTACAACTTTCCTACGTATTTGCTGGTGCTAAAACGAATAATATCCGCTCACTAAAAGCACAAGAAAAACTACCCTATATTTCATTGCATGTGGAAAACAAGTTTCCAGACGAACACGCTGCACTAGAGAAAGAAGTAAGGTCACCTTGCTCTCTGCATGTCGTGTCACGTGAAAATTTTTTAAACTGGTTGAAATTACAGAATGAGGAGGAAAAATATGAAGGCATTGAAAATTAGTTTAACCGTTGTAGTAGAATTAGCTCTTATTTATCTTTTTTCATTATTAGTCGGTTGGTCATTTATAGAGACCTTTTTCCTTGGTAGTTTAGCAATATTTGCAATTATGTGGTTAATTATTATGAGTAACCATAGAAATAACATTACAGATCACGCAATAAGCAAAACATTAACTGGCGTTGAGACTGGCGAAATAAAACCATTTAAAATTGTTTTGACTCCATCTATTATGGGTACTCTTTCACTTGTTTTAGTCAGTTTTATAGTAACAGCTATTTACTATCTACCCTATTTCCTATAAAAAAACACTCGTGAATTATCACGAGTGTTTTTTTACTATGCACGAGAAACGTATTTACCTTCACCAGTGTTGATGATAAGCATTTCGCCTTCGTTAATGAAGATTGGTACTTGTACAACAAGACCAGTTTCTAATGTAGCTGGTTTTGTTACGTTAGAAGCAGTATCACCTTTAATACCAGGCTCTGTTTCTGTAACTTGTAATTCAACTGTGTTTGGAAGTTCAACACCAAGTACTTCGCCTTGGTAAGTCATAATTGCTACTTCCATGTTTTCTTTTAGGAATTTAAGCTCGCGCTCGATTTGTTTTTCACCAAGTTCGATTTGCTCATAAGTTCCGTTATCCATAAATACGTGAGCCTCACCGCTTGCGTATAAGTATTGCATACGACGGTTTTCGATGTGTGCTTTTTCTACTTTCTCACCTGCACGGAATGTTTTCTCTTGAACAGAACCTGTGCGAAGATTACGTAGTTTAGAACGAACGAATGCAGCACCTTTACCTGGCTTTACGTGTTGGAAATCAAGTACTTGCCAAAGGGCATTGTCCACTGAAATTGTTAAACCTGTACGAAAATCGTTTACTGAAATCATGTAAAAAAATCCTCCTGTGTATTACAAAATAATAAGTTCTTTTGGTGATTTCGTAATTACTTCATTACCTTCACTTGTCACAATGATATCATCTTCAATACGTACGCCGCCAATACCTGGAATATAAATACCTGGCTCTACTGTTACAGCCATACCTGGTTCAAGTACTGTATCAGAACGGAACGCTAAACCTGGTGCTTCATGGATTTCAAGACCTATTCCATGACCAGTAGAGTGTCCAAAGTATTCACCATATCCTTTTTCCGTTATGTAGTCACGCGTTAGCGCATCAGCCTCGCGACCTGTTAAACCAGCTTTAATACCGTTCACACCACGTAGTTGTGCTTCTAAAACGATATTATAAATTTCTTTTAATTTATCAGATGGTTCACCGACTGCAATCGTACGAGTAATATCAGAACAATATCCTTTGTAATAAGCGCCGAAGTCTAATGTAACGAAATCTCCTGTTTCTATCACTTTTTCAGATGCCACGCCGTGCGGTAATGCCGAACGAAGACCTGAAGCAACGATAATATCAAACGAAGAAGATGTTGCTCCTTGTTTTCTCATGAAAAATTCAAGTTCATTTGACACTTCAATTTCAGATACTCCCGGGCGAATGAATGATAGAATATGCTCAAAGGCAGCATCTGCAATCTGTGCAGCTTCCTTTAATATCTTAATCTCTGAATCAGTCTTTATCAAGCGTAACTTTTCTACAAGTCCAGAAGTCGGGATAAATTCAGCATCAATCGCTTCCTTATGCACTGAATAAGAACTATATGTAAGAGTATCTTGCTCAAAACCAAGTTTTTGAATTCCAAGCTCTTTCACTTGCTTTGCCACTTCATCAATGATCAATCCTGCGTGCTGTACAACCTCATATCCAACCGCTTGTTTACTTGCCTGCTCGACGTAACGGAAATCTGTAATAAATTGAGCACGATCTTTTGAAATAAGAACAACGCCTGCTGTTCCTGTGAAGTTAGCCATATATCTACGACTATGTTCATTTGTTAACAAAATACCGTCAATGCCAGCCTCATCAAATGCACTTCGTAATCTTTCAATTTTCTCCATTACTTTATGCCTCCCTCAATTTCTCCATTAATGCAAATAACGCTAACTTATAGCCATAAAAACCAAATCCTACAATTTGACCTGCACAAACAGCTGCCGTCACAGATTCATGACGGAACGATTCACGCTGATGAATGTTAGAAATATGTACTTCAATAACAGGAATCGAAATGCTCGCAATGGCATCACGAATCGCATAGCTATAATGCGTAAATGCTCCCGGATTTAAAATGATCCCTTCATATATATCTTCCGCTTCATGAATAATGTCGATAATGGCACCTTCATGATTCGATTGGAAACATTCTAACTCCACTCCCATTGTTTCTGCTTCTTGCTTCATATCTGCTTCAAGTGTCGCTAGCGTGCCCTTTCCATATACATTTACCTCACGAACACCGAGGCGATTTAGGTTAGGACCGTTTACGAGGAGTAACTTTTTCATATTCTTAAAACTCCTTAATATTAAATATCTATACAATATTTTAACATAGGAGTTACTTATTTGAATAGTTCGTCTTCTCTTGCCCTTCTTGTTCTGCTTTATTGCTATTCACTGCGTAAGAAACAGAATATGCTATAAACACACCATACAATATAAAAATACATATTGTCGTCACAATTGTCTCTTTTGGTAAATGGAGCGCACTTTTAATAACAGGAGCCATTAAACCCATCCCCAAAAACAGTAGTGCCCACCAAAATAGCCCATAAATAATTCCCGCTATAATCCCTTCAAACTTCGCAAAAAATGCTTTATACAAAAAGGCGATCAAAATTGAAAGAAGTCCCATACACACTATTCCGAACACATTGCCCCATACCCCCTCTTTCCAACTTCCAAACGCAAATGGTAAAAGGAAATAATTCGGTCCCGCCTCCGTGAATGAAAATATATGAAGGAAATACCAGATCCCGCCCCAAAAGATTCCACCAAACAAACCAATCTGCACAAAATTCCTTGTTCCTAATTGTTCTTGACTCACATCGACACCTCCGCTCAATAGTATGCCCGAAACTATTTTGAAGCATGTTTAAATCCTGCGAAATTTGTCTATAAAAAGAATAAGAAATGTCCGACTCTCATAACATTTTCCCTTGTCATCTACTTGTATTTGCCGATAAAATAAAGGAAACTCGGTGATTGTCTTATTTCAAAACGACAGAACCCAGTATGACAATTGCCTCTTTTTCTACATAAGAGAGAAACAAATACAGGTTGGTGTTAACATGGCAGAAGAGTCAAAACAAATATATGGCGGGCAAGCGGTCATAGAAGGAGTTATGTTTGGCGGTAGAGAATATACTGTTACAGCGGTTCGTCGTAAAGATAAATCGATTGAATTTTATCGATTACCACGCGTTCGTAATAAAGTACTATCTACCCTAAAAAAAATTCCATTTTTACGAGGGATTGCCGCTATTGTGGATGCAAGTGCGAATGGAGCAAAGCATTTAAACTTCGCTTCAGAACGATTTGACGTCCACCCAGAAGATGATGAACAAATTGCAAATAAAAAAGAAGAACAATCAAAATTAACGATGGTATTAGGAGTTGCAGCTGTTGGCGTTTTATCTTTTATATTCGGTAAAGTCATTTTCACAGCAGTTCCTGCACTATTAGCTGAATTAACGAGACCGATTTTCCCATCTCATACTGGGCAAATCATTGTCGAAAGTGTCATTAAGCTCATGCTATTATTGAGCTATATATACTTTATTTCTTTAACCCCACTTATTAAGCGGGTATTTCAGTATCACGGTGCAGAGCATAAGGTAATCAATGCTTACGAGAATAACCTTCCTCTGACTGTAGAAAACGTTCAAAAGCAAACTCGTCTCCATTATAGATGCGGCAGTAGCTTTATTATATTTACAGTCATTATTGGAATGTTCGTTTATTTCCTAGTCCCTACAGATCCTCTTTGGGCACGAGTTATAAACAGAATTTTATTAATTCCAGTTGTACTTGGTATTTCTTTTGAAGTATTGCAATTTACAAATCGATTACGAGACATTCCCGTATTACGCGTACTTGGATATCCTGGATTATGGCTACAACTATTAACAACGAAAGAACCAACAGATGATCAAGTGGAAGTAGCAATTGCATCGTTTGAAGAATTATTACGTTTAGAGAACAAACAATAATTATTTAAAAATGGTGTTCAACTCCTTTCCTCATCGTTAATATACTAATTTCAATATATGTTTTTAGGAGGTGTCCCTTATGAACGGTCGTTCGTTTACTTTCGCTATATTTGTGCTTATTATCGGATTGGCAATATTCGGCCTTGTTTCATCTGTTATTACAAATCCCATGGGTGTATTAAGAAATATCGGGTACATGTTACTTGTTGTCGGTATCTTTTACTTGCTATACAAGATGTTTACAAATTCCAGTGGTTCCGCAAATTCGCAAAGCTCATATAAGCGTGCGGCAAAACAATCGAACCGCAAACATGGGAAACAAAATGTAGCACCCCTAGGCAATTCTTTCTTTAAGTCAAATACTTCTAATGACAAAAGTAAAAAAGGGAATTCTTCCACTTTGAAACGAAAAAGAAAACAGTCTCATTTAACTGTCATTGAAGGCAAAAAAAGCAAAAAGAAAGACCGTGCTTCCTTTTAGGAAATACGGTCTTTTTTTATACTTTGAAGCACTTCTTTTAAACTTTTCTCTCTCATACTTTCAATTCGAAGATGATGATTTTCAAACGGTAAATTCCGTGTCACATCATTAGGTACCACAACGCACGTTAATCCCGCTGCAACTGCTGCTCTCAATCCATTTAATGAGTCTTCAAATACAACAGCTTCAGATGGCTTAATTCCTAATTCTTCTATTGCAACTCGATAAAGAGCTGGATCTGGTTTTACCTTCTCAACATCTTCTCTCGTTTTAATTACTTCAAAATATTCTCGAATTTGTAGCTCTTCTAAAAAATGAATAACCCATTCTCTAGAAGAACTAGAAGCTAGTGCGATTTTTAATCCCATTTCTTTCGCTTCTTCTAAATATTCTTTTACCCCGTCACGAGCTTCTGGTATTCTCATTTTCTCTTTATGTAAAGTTGCCACTTTTTCTTTTAATACACTTTTGTTAAACTTCTCTTTTAATTGATCATTTAGATATGTATAAAGTACCTCATCTGTTGTTCCAATGCATTTCGCAAATTCCTCTAAAGGTAGTTCCCCGCCGTATTCACGAACAGCATCTCTGAAAGAGTGAAACCATATCGTTTCTGTGTCCACAATTAATCCATCAAAATCAAAAATAATTGCTTTCATAATTCTCCCATCCTTTTCGAATTGAAATAAAAAAGGAAACGCCATACGTTCCCCTTAATTACTTTTCTCTTCATTTGCTCTTTGAACACCGCGAAGTGTTTCCACTCGGACTGTATCTTGTTCAAAGTATTGCACTAAATCACCAATGCGATCAATCGCTTCCCAACTTAAATGATGTTCAATTCCTTCTACATCATTGTAAATTTTACTTTCATCCACACCGATAATACGCATAAATTGCTCTAGCAAGTCATGACGATATACGAGACGTTCTCCGATTTTTTTACCTTTTGTTGTTAATACAAGCCCTCTATATTTTTCATAAATTAGATATTCATCTTTGTCTAATTTTTGCACCATTTTTGTTACAGAGGATGGATGTACACTAAGCGCTTCAGCAATATCAGATACGCGGGCGTAACCCTTTTCATCAATCAACAAATAAATTTGTTCAATATAATCTTCCATACTAGGGGTAGGCATCGGTTTCCTCCATCCAAGTTCATTTTGCTTATTCCGTACGAAGCAATCAATAAAATGATACACCAGAAAGAATAACGTGACAAGTTGAAAACGAGCCTAAATATATAAAACAAAAAAGAATCTGTATTTGCATACAGACCCCCCTTAAGTAAAATATTGTATTTCTGCATTAGGAAAAAATTCATTTATATAACCTCTTATCGTTTCTTCCAATACTGCTGCATCATCCTTTTTATATACATATTTTCCGATGCCATATCGTCCCCATTTATACTTCCGCTTCTCTTCATCCATTTCAAGCTTCGTATTTGGATAACGCTCTTGAATAACCTTTTTCGCTGGTTTCGTAAAACGATGCTGAATTAATTCAAACGTTAAATTTGGTATCGTCATATCTTTCAGCGCATTGTACAGTCGCTCAAATAGTTCACGATATCCTTCTTCCCATCCTTCATGCATATAAAGTGGCGCGACTATAAAACCAAGTGGATAACCTGCACCTGCTACTTTACGTGCCGCCTCAATTCGCTCCTCAAATGGCGATGTCCCTGGTTCAAAATTTTTAATTACATATCGTGAATTTATACTAAATCTGAAACGAGTTTTCCCATTATGCTTTGCATCTAATAAATGATCAACGTGCGAATATTTCGTGACGAAACGTAAGCGCCCATATTCACTTTCTCCAATGAATTCAATCGCCCGCTTTAATGCATGTGTTAAATGATCAATCCCAACAATGTCTGATGTACACGCTGCTTCAAATCTTGTTATTTCAGGTGCCCTTTCATCCATATATTGCTTTGCCTTCTCAAATATTTCATCAAGATTGACATACACACGAACGTAAGGCTTACTCCCAAGTGTTGTTTGCAAATAGCAATAATGACAATGTCCCATACACCCTGTTGCGAGCGGAATTGCATATTCAGCTGACGGTTTTGACGTATCAAACTTTAGCGTCTTCCTTACTCCAACGACAAGTGTAGCCTTTGCATTACGATACTTTTGCAAATCATTTTCTCCTGGCAAATTTCTAATTTGATTATGTGATGTCGTTTCACGAATTTCTAATCCCATCTTCGTAAACTTCTCATAAAGCTCTTTTCCAAGCGGATATTCAAGTGCCTTTGGTTCAAAGTAAACGAGTTTTGGCATAAATGGTTTCATGTGCTTCCCTCCCTCTCGTTAGTATGGGAAACGTTGAAAAATTAACACGCATTAAAGTTTTCCACTTCAGTAACTTGCGTTGCAAGTTACTGAATGTTATAATTTGGATAACAGCTACCTTGCAACGCAAGTTACCTGAGTAAAAGGTGGTGAAATCATGCACAGCCAAATGTTAAAAGGTGTATTAGAAGGTTGCATCCTATACATCATTTCACAAGAAGAAGTGTACGGATATGAACTGAGCACAAAATTAAATAAACACGGATTTACATTCGTAAGCGAAGGAAGCATCTATCCGTTATTATTACGTATGCAAAAAGAAAAATTGATCGAAGGCACATTAAAAGCTTCCTCACTCGGTCCAAAGCGAAAATATTATCACATAACCGATAAAGGATTAGAGCAGCTTGAAGAATTTAAACAAAGCTGGGGAATGGTTTCAACTACGGTAAATAACTTATTACAGGGGGAGTGATAGGGATGAATGCACAAGACATGATTGAATTGAATAATAAAAAACGTGAGCTTCTAACACCTGAAAATGAAGTTGCTTATAGCGATATGTTAGTTTATCTTCGTTTATCTAACGTGCCAGAGCAACAAATGGAAGAACTGTTACTAGAAATATTAGATCACCTCATCGAAGCACAAGCAGAAAATAAAAACGCTTATGACATCTTTGGAGATAATTTAAAATCTTATTGCGATGAACTTATATCAGCTTTACCAACTCAAACAAAGTTAGAAAAAGCCTCTTTAATTGGATTTTCTATTAGCTTACTTCTTGCTATACAGTTTGGCATAAATGCAATTATTTCATTTTTTATGTTTTTCTTTGAAAAAAACAATACATTATCAAGTCCGCCTTTTAGCATCCTTGGAACTACTTTGTCTGTTTCAATAATTATACTAGGTATACTATTTATTTTATATTTATTAAAGCGTTACTCCTTTAATCAGAAAATGAATTGGAAAAGAAGAATTCTATTTGGATTCGCATTTGCTACTCCATTTTGTTCCGCTGTATTCTTAAATATTTATTTCCAAAAGCAACCTTATCTCATTTATCATCTAAACTTTTGGCAAAATGCTTTAATTGCTATCTTATTTTTTATTTTATATAAATTACTATATAAAAAATCAAATTTTTAACAGCCCTTCAAAAGGCTGTTTTTTCTTCTGTCTAATTTTACAAATTGAAAAATTTCATAAAGAAAATAAGAAAAATGCAAAATAATTAAAGTTAATTGTTGACGTGATGCTTTTATTATCGGTATCATAAATCTTCGTGAGCAATTATTTTTCGTTATACGATTTTTTTATTATTACTGAATTTTTGAGAGGAGAAATTAGATGTCAGTTAAGAAGAAAACGCAAGTACGCACCGGCAAAATGGTACGTGAACTAATGTTAGCAGACGAAGATGTAAATGCTTCGCTAATTATGGTATATAGTGAAAACGGTGTAAACGCAGAAATTAAAATCGAGGGCTTAACGCCGAAATGTAACGAAGAATTATTTTTGAGCGGAAACGTGGATTGGAACAAGAGTGTTATTTATAAAATTGTTGATTTCACTGGAAACGCTGAAGTTGGTAAAGTTACATTAACAGCGATGAACAAAAACAATGTTTCTCTAGAAATTGAACGCGTTATGTGGAGTAAAGAAAATAAAGAAGCTGCCGAGCAAGAAGAAACACAGGTAGAAGCAGCACCGAAAAAGGAAGTAGTTGTAGAAGCTCCAAAAGCAATTACGCCTGCTCCTAAGCCTGTTACGCGTGTGGAAACACCTGCTATGGCACCTAAGCCTACTCCGGTACCGACACCGAAGCCAGTAAGCGTAGAAGCAGCTGTAGAACTAGTTACTCCAGCGCCTGTGAAAAAAGCGGTCCCTACTCCAGTTACAAAGCAAGAGACAGCACCGGTTGCTCCTGCAAAACCGAAGCAGCCTGCTTTGACTGAAACAAATTCAAAACTACAAGAAAATTATGTTAAACTCGTGAAAAAGACAATTGAAGTTTGTCAAGATTACGAGCTTGGCATCGACATAGATGATTCTATTGAAAGCTTAAAAGAAGAACTACAAAGCCAAGGTATTAGCGTTACATTTGACAAAGAAATTATGGACGTTGTAAATCGCCTTCGTTCTTTACAAGATAAAGGAATCAAAGTAGAAAAAGTACTTAATTTACTATAAAAAAATAAGAGGTGGCAATTGCCATCTCTTATTTTTTATAATTCCACTCATTACTTTCATACTTTTCTTTCGCTAACGTTTGAACTTCATGTAACTGTTCTTCTGTTAATTCATATGGAACAAGTTCTACATCCAATCCTTTTTCAAAGCCAACTTCAAACGCTTTAATTAACTGTTCTATCGTAAATGTACGGTCTGTTAATTCATTAATTGCTACTGCTTTAGAAGAGAACATACTCTTCATACGTTCCTTCACACGTTCATTTGGGAATAAAAATAGATCATATAGTTCATCTAAATCAATTTCTAATGGAATCGATCCATGCTGTAAAATAACACCTTTTTGACGTGTTTGAGCACTACCAGCAATTTTTCGTCCTTCCACTACAATTTCATACCAAGATGGTGCATCAAAACATACGCCGGAACGTGGATTTTTTAAATTTTCACGATCTGCTTCTGTTTTTGGAACTGCATAATATGCTTCTAACCCTAATGCCTTAAAACCATCTAATAAACCTTGCGAAATAACACGATACGCTTCTGTAACTGTTTTCGGCATATTCGGATGATCTTCAGACACAATAACACTATACGTTAACTCTTTGTCATGTAGTACACCCCTGCCGCCTGTTTGACGACGAACGAATCCATATTTCTTTTCGTTAACTACATCCATATTAATATCTTTTTCAACACGTTGAAAATACCCAACTGTTAATGTTGGTACCTCCCATTCATAAAAACGAATTGTTGGTGGCATTTTCTTTTCACTTTGCCAATTTAATAAACATTCATCTAACGCCATATTAAATGCCGGTGAACATTGACCAGAGTTAATATAACACCATTTTTCTTTTCCCATCCTGCACCTCATATAACCAATTATTTTTCACATTCTCTAGTCTACCAAATTCGACAAAATTTGTGAAAGAATACGAAATTTCTTCTTATATGCAAATGAATCTGTTGCATAAATACATAAGGGCATTATAATATTGAAAGTAGGATAAGAAAAAAGGGAGCGATAGAATCGTGTCAACAACTTGGATTATTTTATTAGCCGTAATCGTAGCATTTATCGGCTACACTGTATGGATGTACTTCTATCAGAAAAAATTAATTAAAACTCTTACAGAAGAAGAATTTCGCGCTGGCTACCGTAAAGCACAGCTTATCGATATTCGTGAAGCAGACGAATATAACGCAGGGCATATTTTAGGTGCACGTAACATTCCGTTATCACAAATTCGCCTTCGCCATAAAGAACTTCGTCAAGATCAACCTGTTTACTTATATTGCCAAAGCGGATTCCGTACAGGTCGTGCAGCGCAATACTTAAAAAAACAAGGCTACAAAGATTTCTACCAATTACAAGGCGGATTTAAATCTTGGACAGGCAAAATTAAAAAGAAATAATAACATACAAAAAACTAGCTGAATAAATCAGCTAGTTTTTTCATTTCATCTTATTCGCAATGTATAATAAATTCTGCTTGATTACCTTTTCATCGTTCTCTTCTACATTCCGATACAGCAGTTGATATTCAATTCCTTTCTCTTTCCATATAAGCGTAGCAAATTCGTCACCACGTTCATAATCATCTTTATTTTTAAAATAAGCAGACGTTCCATTATTCAGTTTCATTTGTTCTTGAAATCGCTTCTCTTCCACAAGATCTGGAAAACTATAAGGAAAGTTCGCGACATTTAACTCAATATACTCATTTCTACCTGGTTCTTTCTGTTTATATTTAATCGTTAAGACAGTGTTCTTTTTCCCAAGCGTTCTTACTTCCCCCTTCACATCACTTGTAATATCGTACGGTAAAAACGTTGGAACTTTAAACTTCACCGGAAAATATTTTGGAAGTTCCTTTAGCGGAATAGGATCCGTAACACGATCCATAGCTCCTCCCGTTGTTCCCACAAAGTGTTTTTCTTCTTGCATCGTTTGCTGAAACGAACACGAACTAAGCACGAAACTAGAAAACACGAAACAAATGATTCTTTTTTTCAATTTGTTTCCGCCCTTTCATATCGCTCTCTTAACGAACGAAGCGTTGATATTCTCTTCATATTCGCTTTGTCACCAAACTCCACCTTTGAAAACTTTCCACGTTATTCTCACACATTTTGACAACACTTTTTGCAAACAAAAAAGACCCCTATCATTCTTACGCCCAAGTGAAAAGGTTACGCGAATAAAAAGAAGTCTTATTAATACCATAGTTTGTGAAAAGCTTTTCAGGTCAAGATTTTTTCTTTCTTATTATTTTCCCTTTATAATAAGGGAAAGAGGTGATACATATGGCCAATATAAAACAAATTGCTAAAACTGCTGGTGTATCGATATCAACTGTTTCTCGTGTCCTGAATAATCACCCTTACGTAAAAGAAGAAAAGCGTAAGCGTGTTCTAGATGCTG
Organism: Bacillus sp. cl96; assembly: GCF_900100505.1. NCBI lineage: Bacteria > Bacillati > Bacillota > Bacilli > Caryophanales > Bacillaceae > Bacillus > Bacillus sp. cl96. Next base: position 345,774 of record NZ_FNDM01000002.1, on the reverse strand, counting down.
TTGAAGAATTAAACTACGCAAAAAATATAAATGCTGTCCATTTAATAAGAGGGAAAACATATACAATTGGCGTTATGCTTCCTTTCATTAACCTCCCCTACTTCAGTACGATTATTGAAGGAATCGGAAACGAAGCGTTATTAGCTGGGTATCATATTAATTTATGTCAAACGAATTACGATAGCATTGAAGAAATTCGTGTTCTTGAAATGATGAAAATGAAACAATTTGATGGGATGATTATTTGCTCCCGAACGAGCTCTTGGGAACAAATCGAACCTTTTGCAAAATTTGCCCCTATTATTTCATGTGAAAAAATGAAGCATCCCCTCATTTCATCCATCTACGTAGATCATTATGAAGGTTTCCGTCTTGGTACTGCCTATTTACTAAGTAGAGGCCATGAAAAAATCGGAATTTGTTTAGCAAGAAAAACAAGTGTAAATTCCATGGAGCGCGAAAAAGCGTTCGCCGATACACTTCGTAACGAAGGGAAAACGTTGCATCCTGAATGGATTTTCCACCAATGCTATACAATGCAGGACGGAGCACAAATACTCCATCGTATTTTAAATATGAAAAATCGTCCAACTGCTATTTTCACAGCGAACGATCAAGTTGCAGCTGGTTTATTAACAGAGGCTCGAAAACATGGTATTCGAGTACCTGAAGACCTTGCTATCCTTGGATTTGATAATCATGAAATTTCAAAGGCATTAGAAATTTCCACAATTGAACATCCCGGTCTCGCAATGGGCTCACATGCTTTTTCTTTATTCCATAAGCAGATCCAAAGCGAGCAAATTGTCGGCAGTGCAAAAGAACTTTCATTCCATTTAATTGAGCGAGAGACTGTCTAAAAAGAGCGTTACTTATAACGCTCTTTCTCAGATCTTCACCTATTGACATTATATTTCCCATCTCATATAATGAACCTAACGAACGGTAGGTAGGGGATGAAAATGACAGCAAACCGCATTAAAGCTGTAGCACTTTCTCATTTCGCACGCTACGGCTATGAAGGAACTTCATTGGCAAATATTGCTCAAGAAGTTGGGATTAAAAAACCATCGATTTACGCACACTTTAAAGGAAAAGAAGAGCTATATTTCATATGCTTAGAATCTGCTCTTCAAAAAGATTTGCAGAGCTTCACAGGCGATATCGAAAGCTTTTCCAATTCGTCTACTGAAGAATTGCTTTTAAAATTATTAAAAGGGTATGCAAAACGATTTGGTGAAAGTGAAGAATCAATGTTTTGGTTACGAACTTCTTATTTTCCGCCTGATGCATTTCGCGAACAAATTATTAATAAAGCAAATGTACACATTGAAAACGTCGGAAAACTTTTATTCCCTGTATTTAAAAGAGCAAGCGAACAAGATGAGCTGCATAACATTGAAGTAAAAGACGCCTTAGAGGCTTTTCTATGCTTACTCGACGGTCTTATGGTTGAACTATTATACGCAGGTTTAAATCGTTTTGAGACACGTTTAGACGCTTCTTGGAAAGTATTTTGGCGCGGACTTTCAAACTGACGGATTGCTCCTTTGCAATGCGTCGTTTTTAAGCCCTTTACCTAACGACTGGTAGGAAGGAGCAATGACATATGGCATGGATTTATGTAATCATCGCTGGTATTATTGAAATATTTTGGGTGATTGGACTAAAAAAAGCAGAGGCACCACTTGAATGGGCTGGTGTTGCTCTATTAATTACAATTAGTTTCGTCTTATTATTTAGAGCTTATAAAGATTTACCTGTCGGCACTGTATACGCAGTCTTTACAGGAATCGGAGCTGGTGGAATCGTTCTTACAGAGATTTTCATCTTCGGAGAACCTTTCTCTATCGTAAAAGTTTTATTAATCGGTTTAATCTTCTTCGGAGTAATTGGTTTAAAACGAGTAACAGAAGAAAAAGAAGCGAAGGAGGCCGCATAAAATGGCTTGGGTATTTTTAATTCTAGCTGGTATTTGTGAAATTATTGGTGTACTCTTTATGAAAGTAGCCACTGAAAAGAAAGGCTGGGCACCAAAAGTTATTTTAATCGCTAACTTCGGCGTAAGCTTCTTCTTCTTATCTCTTGCGATGAACACATTACCGATGGGAACTGCTTACGCAATTTGGACTGGAATCGGAACTGCCGGAAGTGCACTTCTAGGCATTCTCATTTTCCGAGAATCAGCGGATTGGCGTCGTCTTGCTTTCTTAAGCTGTATTCTATGCGGCGCTGTTGGCTTAAAACTATTAAGCTAACGAGAGGTGAATGTCATGTGGAAAGAACAAGGAAAGAAAATATTAGCATGGATCACACTTGGTATCGTCATTCTATTACAAATAAGTTTTCATATAATAGAATCATTGTTTCATAAAGTATTATCCATTCTCACATTCCTTCCTAACATGACAATTGAAATGATATCAATTGTTTGGTCCATTATCGCCTCCATTGCAATCGTCATTATATGGAGTATCGCCAAACTATGGAATAAGTTATTAAAAAAGGACAGTACTTCTGAAAAAGAGTAACTGTCCTTTTTTATATTCATTCAGACTTTCTGTAGAAGTTAGATGTGATAAGACAAAACAGACCAACTATGGCAATACTTATACCAACCCTTTTAGTAAACTTGGAAATAACGGTGGTATATCCGAGTAAACATTTGCTAATATGAGACCGATTGAAAATAAAAATATTCCTATTCTATATAACCATTTTCTTTTGTTCATCATTCTCCCCTCCTAACATTTTTCATACACTCCTTTCTTTTGGACATACTACCTAAAAAAAGGAGTGAATAATATGCAAAATTCTATACATAAGCAAATCCTATTTTTATTTTTCCTATTTCTTATTCTCATCATCGTTTTCAGCTTTATATTACATACTCCGAAAGATGTGCCAAATAGCGTTTCTTTTTATAAACTACTGCTCTCGTATTGTCGTTATTGAAGAAGGTGCCTTTTTGAAATTTCCCCAAGAAAAAAAGACCAACATTTTCCTGTTGGTCTTTCGTATATGTATCACTTTTCAAAGCGATCTAACATCTCGTCTCTCATTCCGAAACTTACTACTGCAATTCCTATATACATAAACAGAAGGAATGCCGGATGAACTGTGTTGTACCAGCTGCTGTCAACAATTAAGTAAATCGTTAATGCCACAACAAGAACAAACGCTAAGATAAACATATAAAAGTGTCTTGTACTACCCATGATAAACTCCTCTCTTCTCACTTCACCATTCAACAGTTTATTTTATCGAATAATTCGATATGACTCAAGGTTAACTTTCTGTTATGTAATCAAGTTCTACCTTTACAATGTCCTCACATGCTATTGAAATGATTGTTCCTTGTTTATCAATCGCCGTCACTTCTCTATTATCCATTACACGATTTGCTACTCTTTCTAACACTTTTCCTTGGTCTCGATAGCAAAATTCTTTTACATCTTTAATTGTTTCTCCATTTTCTAAATGGTATACCATTCTATAACATCGATATCCCACACTTTCACCCCCGTCTTGTTCGTTTTTTCACATATACATAAAAATGAGTAATCTTTGCCTCATCACATCTTCTTAATTTCAATAAAATTCTAACAAAAATAAATACTTTTATCAAACCGACTTTTTCAACAAAACTACCTATAAAACTACACCTTTACACCATTAGGAAACAAAAAATATATTTTTTTAACATTTTCTTCACTATTTCTGCATAAAGTGAAACTTTAATCAGTGGGGATTTTTGTTCATCCCCACTGATTATTAGTTGAACCAATCGGGCATTTACGGACAGTTTATCTCCCACCTGACTTCTTTGCACCAGCTAAGTTTTGAGTTGGAAGTTTACTGTCCGTTAATGCGGGACAAATTATCCATACAAAAAAAGAACCCGCCTCAGCGAGTTCTTCTTTTGTTATTCTAATCAAACTTGTACAGGAGCTGGCTTTGCATAACGTAAAACTGGTTTACGTGCAGCCATCGTTTCGTCTAAACGTTTAATGACTGTCGTATGCGGTGCTTCTTGTACAACTTCTGGATTTTCTTCTACTTCTTTAGCGATTTGAATCATCTTATCAATGAAACCATCTAATGTTTCTTTTGATTCTGTTTCTGTCGGCTCAATCATAATACATTCTTCCACATTTAATGGGAAGTAAATTGTTGGTGGATGGTAACCAAAATCAAGCAGACGTTTTGCAATATCTAATGTACGTACACCAAGTTTCTTTTGACGACGACCTGATAATACAAATTCATGCTTACAATGTCTATCGAATGGAAGATCATAGAATGGCGCTAATCTTCTCATCATATAGTTCGCATTTAATACAGCATACTCCGTTACTGCACGCAAACCATCTGGACCCATAGAGCGAATATACGTGTATGCACGAACGTTAATTCCGAAGTTACCATAGAATGGTTTCACACGACCAATTGCTTCTGGGCGGTCGTAGTTGAAGTGATAACCACTTTCCGTTTTCTCTAAAATCGGTTTTGGTAAGTACGGAATTAAATCAGCTTTCACACCTACTGGACCAGAACCTGGGCCACCACCGCCGTGAGGACCTGTAAATGTTTTATGAAGGTTTAAATGCACAACGTCAAATCCCATATCTCCTGGGCGTGCTTGGCTTAATACCGCATTTAAGTTTGCACCATCATAGTATAATTTACCGCCTGCATTATGGACGATTTCTGCCATTTCTAAAATATTTTCTTCGAATAGACCTAATGTATTAGGATTTGTTAACATAAGTGCTGCTGTTTCTTCGTTTACAACACGTTTTAAGTCTTCTAAGTCAACAAGGCCATTTTCATTTGATTTTACTGTAATTGTTTCAAAACCAGCTACAGTTGCAGATGCTGGGTTCGTTCCGTGAGCAGAGTCAGGTACAATTACTTTCGTACGGTTAAAGTCACCATTCGCTTCATGGTATGCACGAATTAACATTAAACCTGTCCATTCTCCGTGTGCACCAGCTGCTGGTTGTAAAGTAACAGTATCCATACCTGTAATTTCAATTAAATGCTCTTGTAAGTCGTACATTAATTCCATTGCACCTTGTACTGTCTTTTCATCTTGCAGTGGATGAATATTTGCAAATCCTGCGAAACGAGCTACACTCTCATTAATTTTCGGATTATATTTCATCGTACAAGATCCAAGTGGATAGAATCCAGAATCAACACCGTGGTTACGGTTTGAAAGTGCTGTATAGTGGCGCATAATATCAAGTTCAGATACTTCTGGTAGCTCTGCATCTTCTACTCGAATATAATCGCTCTCAAACACATCTTCTAGTTTCACTTCTTCTACATCTAATTTGGGTAAGCTATATCCTATGCGTCCTTCTTTACTCACTTCAAAGATAAGTGCTTGGTCTTGGTTCTTCATTGGATAGCCCCCATTTCGTTTACAAGTGTGTCAATTTCCTCTTTTGTACGAAGCTCAGTTACTGCTACAAGCATATGGTTTTCATGCTCTTTATAATCACGGCCTAGATCGTAACCACCGATAATATTCTTTTGTAATAATGCATCGTTTACTTCTTTCACTGGACGTTTGCAATCTACAACAAACTCATTGAAGAATGGTCCAGCAAATGTTACTGTGAAGCCTTTCGCTTCAAATTGACGTTTTGCATACTGTGCTTTAGAAATGTTTTGACGTGCCATTTCTTTCACACCTTGTTTGCCAAGTGCCGTCATTGCAACAGAAGCTGCTAATGCATTTAACGCTTGGTTTGAACAAATGTTAGATGTCGCTTTATCACGACGAATATGCTGTTCACGTGCTTGTAACGTTAATACAAATCCACGTTTACCATCTGAATCTACAGTTTGTCCAACAAGACGTCCTGGAATTTTACGCATAAATGCTTTCGTTGTTGCAAAGTAACCACAGTGCGGTCCACCAAACTGCGTTGGAATACCGAATGGTTGTGCATCACCGATTACAATATCAGCACCAAATTTCCCTGGTGGTGTTAATGCGCCTAATGATAATGGATTTGAAGAAACGATAAATAATGATTTTTGTTGATGAACGATTTTTTCAATATCAGCTAATTTTTCAACTTGTCCGAAGAAGTTTGGATATTGAACGATTACACAAGCAACTGTATCATCTACTTCACTTTGTAATACGTCTAAATCTGTTACACCATCTTTATGATTAATTTCAACAACTTCAAGATTTTGACCTTTTGCATACGTTTCAAGTACTGCTCTTGATTCTGGATGAACCGCGCTAGATACAAGAATTTTCTTTTTGCGAGTATGGCCAGCTGCTAACATTGCCGCTTCAGCTAAAGCTGTACCCCCGTCATACATAGAAGAGTTTGCTACATCCATTCCTGTTAATTCACAAATCATTGTTTGGAATTCAAAGATTGCTTGTAATTCCCCTTGTGAAATTTCCGGTTGGTATGGTGTATAAGCTGTATAAAATTCTGAGCGAGAAATAACATGATCTACAATTACTGGAGCATAATGATCGTATACGCCTGCTCCTAAGAAAGAAGCGTATTCTTTTAAGTTAGCATTTTTATTAGCCATTTGAGATAGCTCTTTTAAAAGCTCTGGCTCTGATTTTGCTTCTTTAATTTTTAAATCCCCTTTAAAACGAACACTCTCTGGAATATCAGAGAATAATTCATCGATCGTTTGAACGCCGATCGTTTGTAACATTTCTTTTTTGTCTTCTTCTGTCATTGGAAGATAACGATGCAACATGAAATCTACCCCTCTCCCCGTTACTTTGAACGTTTGTAAAATGGTGTTGGAACAACTACTGCTTTGACGCGTTTATTACGAATTTCAATTTCTACTTCTGTATCAACTGCTGCGTATTTTACATCAATTAGTGCTAAACCAATGCTTTTCTTTAACGTTGGAGATTGTGTACCACTTGTTACTTCCCCAATTTTTTCTTCACCAATAAATACAGGGTAATGCGTACGAGGAATTCCACGTTCGATTACTTCGATGCCGACTAATTTACGAGGCGCACCGTTTTCTTTTTGCTCTTTTAACGTTGCTTTTCCAAAGAAGTCTGCTTCTTTATTTGTTTTTACCGCAAAGCCAATTCCAGCCTCAATCGGTGTAATATCTTTTGATAATTCTTGTCCATAAAGTGGTAATGTTGCTTCGAATCGAAGTGTATCACGAGCACCTAAACCACATGCTTTTAAGCCCTCTTCTGCTCCAACTTCAAGAAGTTTCTCCCAAAGTTTTGCAGCATCTTCACTCTTACAGTAAATTTCGAATCCATCTTCACCTGTGTAACCTGTACGAGATACAAGTGCTGGAATTCCATCTACAAGAATATCGTTTTTAAATTTAAAGAACTTAATTTCTTTCAAATCTTCTGACACAACTTTTTGTAAAATGCCTTCTGCTTTTGGTCCTTGAATTGCAAGCTGTGCAACTTCACTAGAAACATTGACTACTGTCGCATCGCCAATTACATGACTTGCTAACCATTCGTAATCTTTCTCGATATTTGATGCATTGATTACTAATAAATAGTCTTCTTCACCACGTTTGTAGATTAATAAATCATCTACTGTACCACCATTTTCGTAGCACATAGCTGTATATTGTGCGCCCCCTACCTTTAAGGTAGATACGTCATTTGTAACAACACGTTGTAAAAATGCTAAACTATCTACACCTTTTACTTCAACTTCTCCCATATGAGACACATCGAACAAACCTGCAGCTGTACGTACAGCTTCGTGTTCTTCTTTAATGCTTGAAAATTGAACTGGTAATTCCCAACCACCGAAGTCGATTGTTTTCCCACCATACTTCGCGTATACATCAAATAACGGTGTACGTTGTAATGTAATCATGCTCTCTCCCCCTTATGCTTTGACAAATCAATAAAAGTTGCTTCCCTTTTCTAAACATTTTCATTCTGAAAAGATAGGATATACGGAATCTCATTATATTTTTTTATGAAAGCGTAAATAAAAAATCACTTTCTTGGATAAAATACGAAAGATTCCACACATTTCACACCATTATCCTAACATCATTCGCTATATTTCATCAATATTCTAGCATAAAAAATAATTTAGAATTTTTTATGTTAAAACACAATAAATACAGCTTTTGAGATTTAATACTTTATTATTGTCTATCATATAGCCTTTAATAACGATAATTATGCCTTCTTTTAAGGTAAATCATCATACATTAAAAAATAATTACTTTAGTTTATAAAAGGTGGGAGAGTTGTAATGAATGTCGATATTTCCGTAGATCGGACGTGGCAAAACAATTTTTTAAATAGAATTGACGAAGATGGTCCTTGGACAAACTGGGATTTATATCACTTAGCTTATGAAACAGAAAAATCGTTACTTGTTCCTACTTTTGATGGACTACAAGCACCGAAACATTTATCCCATTTCACACCGCTTCCGCATCAATTAGAAGTCGCTCAAAATGTGATTGAACAAATGAATGGTAAAGCGATTCTAGCAGATGAAGTAGGCCTTGGAAAAACAATCGAAGCTGGACTTATTTTGAAAGAATACATGGTCCGCGGGCTCGTGAAAAAGGTACTTATACTTGTCCCAGCTTCTCTCGTATCACAATGGGCATACGAGCTGAATACAAAGTTTTTCATTCCCGCTGTAGCACAAAAGAAAAGCTACTCATGGGAACAAGCTGACGTAATCGTATCATCAATTGATACTGCGAAACGTTCACCACATCGCGATATCGTGTTGAACTTAGAATATGACCTTATTATTATCGATGAAGCACATAAACTGAAAAATAATAAAACAAAAAACTATGAATTTGCACAACGATTAAAAAAGAAGTTTTGTTTATTACTAACCGCTACTCCTGTTCAAAATAAGATTGATGAAATTTTTAACCTTGTTTCTTTATTAAAACCAGGACATTTAGGCAATCAATCCAACTTTGAAGAATATTACGCTTCCAAAAATCGCTCAGCCGAATCAGATGAAGACTTAAAAGCTCTCATTAATAAAGTAATGGTGCGAAATAGACGACATAATACCGGTATCGATTGGCCGAAGAGACATGTACGTACAATTTTTGTTGAGTTTAATGAACAAGAACAAGCTCTATATAATGATATCGAAAATTGGCGAGGACAAGACGCCTTCACATCTGCTTTCTCATCGTTAACGTTAAAACGGGAAGCGTGTAGTAGTCGTGAGGCTGTTTACTATTCATTGAAAAAGCATGTAGAAAAAAGACAGAAAGAAAACGAACATTATATAAAAGATCCACATATCGATGTGCTAATGGACAAAATTAATCATATTCCTTTCAACTCGAAAGCAACTAAAGCTCTAGAGCTTATAAAAGAAATTGACGATAAAGTCGTCATTTTCACGGAATACCGAGCATCACAGATGTACTTACAATGGTTTTTACAACAACACGGTATTTCTTCTGTCCCATTCCGCGGCGGATTTAAACGCGGGAAGAAAGATTGGATGAAGGAAATTTTCCAAAATCGTGCCCAAGTGTTAATTGCAACGGAAGCTGGCGGAGAAGGCATTAACTTACAGTTTTGTAGCCATATGATCAATTATGATTTGCCATGGAATCCAATGCGTCTTGAGCAAAGAATCGGACGTATTCACCGTCTCGGTCAAAAGAATGATGTTCATATTTATAACTTAGCTACAAAGCATACTGTTGAAGAACATATTCTGAAACTGTTATATGAAAAAATCAACTTATTCGAGCGTGTTATCGGTGAACTCGATGAAATTTTAACGAGAATTAATATGAAAAACATCGACGCGCACATTCAAGAAATTTTCGCGCAATCAAAAAGCGAAGGTGAAATTAGAATTAAGATGGAAAACTTAACATCTATTATCGACTTTGCGAAACGAAATGAAGCTGAGGTGCAAGGCTATGCAGCAACATGAAATTCATAATTACTTATACAATTTCTTTGAGGCGAATAACTGTGAAATTTTAGAACGTTCTCCTCATTTATTAGATGTACAGTTAACAATTGAGATGGATAAATTATTAATGAATCGCCCTTTTTATTGGCACTATCTTGAGAAAACAGGAGGCGTACCGAATCCGATGCGCCTTACTCTTATTACAAATCCAGAAAATGAAGAAAATGATGGTGAGCTTATTCACTACGGTTCACCACGTCTACATCAAATTTTCCAAACGACAAAAGAATTAGGCTCTTACATACGTTTATATGAGGATGTAAGACATAATGGGGCAACACATACACCGCTCCACCCTTGGCTCGGTATTAATATAAAAGTTTCCTATCAATGTGATCGAAAAAAAGACATCCTTCACTCGATTGGCATTCATCTCATTTCTGGAACAATGATGGCAAACTTTCATGAAACATTAACAAACATTAAACTTACACCAAAAATACCTGATTTTTGTTTTACGCTCTCGCCCATCATTAAACCTCAAAGTGGTTTACAACGTATAGAAGACGCTTTAAAAAATATAATTGCAGAAGATGACCATACATGGGCAAAAGAAGCAAGAGTGCGTTGGAATCATGATTTAGACCTTTTAAACCGTTTTTATGAAGAAAGTGACGAACTTCCTGAGAGCTATGAAATTGAAAAACAAGCTCTGCAAGAACAGTATGAACCACGTATTACAGTGCAAATTATTAACGGTGGACTCTTTTATGTTACCGCGAATCATTTTCTATCAAAATAAAGCTCCTTCTGCTTTAGAAGGAGCTTTATTTCGAGTTACTCTCTATCCTCATTACGCTCTTGTTGTTTTTGCTTTGCCATGCGTTTTTGATACGCACGATCCTTCGCGCTCACATGATTTGCATCAGTTGGAAGATTTTCTTTCGAACGTCCAATTCCATTGCTCATCTTTCCCACTCCTTTTTACGTTTTTCAGAATACATGTTTATTTTCAGCTAGAGTTACAATCCTTATACAAAAAAATAAGAGCAGCCATTGGCCACTCTTACTCGCTCACATATTTTTGAAACATATCATGGATGCCTTTATTTACTAGGTTCGAGATCTGCTCGTCAGATTTATTCGGATAACGATCACGCAATCTGATAGATGCCTTCACCATTAAATTTTCTAATACAGAACGGCCACCTTCTCCATAAATAATTTCAGCATATTTAACAAGCCTTCCATCCTCTACTGTTGCTGGATTATGATTGAAGAAAAATTTACTCATTGTCTCCACCTCTCTCTTTTGATAACGTTTACATTTATATAGATTATTTATGTTATTTATTTCACAATATTGTATGCATGTATATTTAATTAGTTTCATTATAAAGCAACATATCGATAGTAAATATGTGATTTTCCGTCCATTTTGTGAACAAATTAAAAATGAAAGCGTTTCCTTTATTATATACTAAAAAAACTTACTACGCTAGGGGCAATTTTTTTCAATCTACTATCCCCTCGAAAATTGATATATTTTTTCTTTTCCCATTAAACCTTATACAATTTTCAGAAATTATATTATAAAATATATGTATGACTTAAGGAGGCTTTGTATGAATCAAAATAAAAAAGCTATATTAGATCTTGTCTTTTATCTCGTAATCCCATTCCTCATTTGGAAATTTGCAAAACCTTATATCGATCCTTATTACGCGATGTTACTTTCCTCTGTTCCGGGGATTATTTATACACTGTATACCTTTAAAAAAGAAAAACAGTTTAACGTGACAGGGTTCTTTATTTTAATTACACTCATTTCTAATACAACGGTAGATTTATTATCTGGGTCAGCTGAACGAATGTTGTGGAATGATGCATATTATCACATCGTACTCGGTATTATCGTCATATGTACAATTTTCATAAAAAAACCACTCATGTTATATTTCGCTGCGGATATTGCAGCACTGCAAGGGCATGACCGTGATAAAAGTCGTGAACTGTATCGTGATAGTCGTATATATCCAGCACTGCAATATTTAACGTTATTTTTCGGGCTACAATTTATATTAAAAAGCTTTTTAAAAATTTATTTCATCTCTGTTTTTGGTGTAGATGGCTACGGTGAAATGAGAGCGATTATGACCGCTGTCGGCTGGGGTATTTCTATTTGTATCGGAATAGGATTCGTATGGGTGAACAATAAAATACATGCCGTTACTGAGGAAAAAGAGTCTGTACAATAGCAAAAAAAACTAGTTCCTTATTGGAGGCCACAGAAAAACATATGTGTAACGAATAGAGATGACTTTCCGTTCAAGTTTGAACAGAAAGTCATCTCTTTCTTATCATTTTTTATTCTTTTTCTTTCATTATAAAAATAGTCTTATTTGGCAAAATTCCTTTTTTGAAGCTTTTTTCATACCCTATAAATTCTCCATTCTATTTCCATGTTACGATATATTCTTTTTTCATCAGAAAATAGAATTTTTGCAATTCCGTCTTGTAAATTTACCCTATCATCCACTATGTGCTTCGCAAATTTTTTCTATTGGAGGCACTTTTTTATAACCATCAACACATTTTCCTTTTCCACTATTTACAAATTATAACGTTTAATAATTATTTATTTTAATAATTTATTATAAAAATTTTTCATTTTTATTTATATGTGATATTACTTTCAAAATTTTTATGAATCTTTCCATTTTCTATATACCACATTCCGCCGTAGGGTAGACTACCACGCATTCCTTCAAGAATAGATAGTCCATCAATTGACTCTCCTGCAAATTTTAACATGTGAGGGGTGGCTAATGATGAGAAACTAAAGGTTCTTTGTGCATTCCAATTTGTATCTTTATATAATCGACGACACATTTGAATCCAGCCTAACAAAGTCCCTGTAACAATCCATGCATCAGGTTCCCCATTTGTGAAACGTATTGCTGGACGTAACCATGAAGCAGCCTCTTCAGGCCAGTCTACTATATTTAGTACATAGCCTCCCTTTCCTTCGCTTCCTCCTTTTGTTTCCCATAATTCAGCTATAGCATAGGCTATCTCTTTCGAGACATTATCTCTCCCATGACCAATTGTAATGGATTCAATTGGTGGATGGACGGAGGTAAGTAAATTCATCAACGTACCCATTTCTATTTCTTTTTGTGGAATTAGAGATTTCGATTGTTTTAAAATTGATTTTTCTGTATTCTCAATCAAAGGAGAAAAAGAGTAACGTTTTATCTTAGACATTCTTATCATTCCTTTTTTTGAGTGTTTTTCCACTGCGCATATTTTTCTGGTAAACAAACTGCGCATGGACGATATCCAGCTGCAATTGCTGTTTTTTCATCAGAAAAAAATACTCGGTATTTTATATATCCTCCCTGCGCAATTGCACGTAACGCTGAGGGGCAATCTAGTTTTCCATATAACTTGCCTCGGCGGTATCCCCCTAGAGTCCCAGGTATATCACTAGTATAAATATCTCTATTTGAATCCATAAGAATATATATTTTTTTCTTGCACATGTAACAAACCACTCTTCTAATTTAATGTTTTTTTTATTTTTCGTAAAAATTCCACTACTTATTATTCCGTTCCAGATCTAACAGCGTCTCCTTCATTGTTCCCCTCCTCTATACCTTGTTAATGAACCATTTGTTCCGACTACATGGTGACCAGTACTGGATTTTCTCCAATGGCGCGAACGGTATAAGGTTTTTTAATACGGTTTGCTATGTCTGTATATGAGTATGTTTTCCCATAACGTATTTTATTTTGGACATTCGATTAATTCCTCGGCATATAGCTTTAACTTTTCATCTTTTTGAATTAGAACATCATTTAGAAGTCTCGTTTCAATCCAATTTGTAAGCTTATACAAAGATTCATTAAGTGAGCCAACATAACTCTCTTTTAGTAGTGGCAATATACATACTCCATTTGGAATACGTGACTTACAGGATGAAAGACAAATAAGCTTTGTTGTTTTTACTGCGTAATAAAATTCCCCATTGTATGATGCATCATTTTGTATGATAGCCCACCATCTCTCATCAGTTAAATTGATTTCGTCTATTGCATTTACAACTGTTGGCTTATTTTGTTTTCTCATGTAATCACCTCCATGGAAAACTAGTATAAACCCAGAATTCATCATTTGTACGGATTTGGGAATATAAGAGCAAGATTACAAAATCAAATAAAAGAAATTTATGATAAAAATATATTAGAGTTATGTATGAAAAAACAGGAGGAATTTGATGAAAAAGTATATTAACAATACTGAATGGGATGCTCCATATTTTATAGGTGATATAACTAGTAAAATATATTGCTTTCCATGGTGTGAAAATGTACAAAAAGAACAAAATATCACAGTATTCAAATCTAGAAAAGAGGTTATGCATTCTGGCTATCTCCCTTGTAAAAATTGTTGTTCCATTCTCCCACATGGTTCTTGGCAAGATTTTGAGCAAGAGATAAAATTATTCGTGCGACGGTTGCTAGTTTTGTACGTGAATGGTTTGATTTAGACACTAATCTATCTCCCTTTTATGTTTTAGCTGAAAAAGATAAATTATTAAATACGCCTATCAAAGAGCACTATGGCTTACGTAATATGGGAATTCCCGATTTATTTGAAGCCTTATGTTGGGGAATTCTTGGACAGCAAATCACCCTCACCTATGCGTATACATTGAAAAGACGTTTAGTAGAAAATTTTGGTGAACATGTGGAATGGAATGGAAATAAATATTTGATTTTCCCACTGCCACAAAAGATTGCTAAATTGACTGTCGAAGATTTACCTCCATTAAAAATGACCATAAAGAAATGTGAGTATTTGATTGGTGTTGCACAACTTATGGTAGACGGAAAATTAACAAAACAATCCTTGTTACATACTAATGACCATAAAAAAGCTGAAAAACTTTTAGTTAGAATTCGTGGTATTGGTCCATGGACAGCGAATTACGTTCTAATGCGATGCTTGCGGTTTCCTACTGCTTTTCCAATCGATGATGTCGGTTTGCATAATGTAATTAAGCTACTCACAGGATCTGAAACAAAACCAACAAAAAAAGAAATTAAAGAATATGCTACCACTTGGACAAATTGGGAATCCTATGCAACGTTTTATTTATGGAGAACCCTATATTGATATATCATTTTCTACCATAGTTAAATATCAGGAGGATACGGATGAAAAATACAATTAGAACACAAATTTTTGAACTTATCGATCCAGAATATCAAAAATTTTCAGCAGCACTCATACCTAATATTGATAATGTTTTGGGTGTTCGACTACCCGAATTACGTAAAATAGCAAAGAAGATTGCAAAGGATGATTGGCGTACTTATCTAAAAACAGCCGAAGATGAATATTTTGAGGAAATTATGTTACAAGGTATGGTTATTGGCTATGTTAAAACAGATATTAATGACCAATTATCTTATGTAGCTTCTTTCATACCCAAAATAGATAATTGGTCAGTTTGCGATAGTTTCTGCATAGGACTTAAATTTACCAAAGAACATAGAGAGGCTGTATGGGAATTTTTACAGTCTTATCTTTCATCAAAAAATGAATATGAAGTTCGATTTGGCGTAGTTATGCTTTTAGACTTTTATATTGAAAATGGATATATTAGTAAAGTTCTAACTCTACTCGATAACACAAAACATAATGGTTTTTACGCAAAAATGGCTATTGCTTGGGCGGTGTCTATCTGCTATATAAAGTTCCCCGATTTAACATTGGACTATTTAAAACATAATACTCTCGATGATTTCACTTATAATAAAGCTTTGCAAAAAATTACAGAATCTTATCGTGTAGATAAAGAAACGAAAGCTCTCATTCGTAGTATGAAACGGAAACAATTTAAATAAATTAAAAATAATGACTGCAAAAAAACACAGAAAAAGCATTTTTCCTGTGTTTTTTATTTTCTTTTTATTCTGTTTTCTTGCAATGGACAAAAGAAGGTTTCCATTCTGACAAGTCTTGATAAACAAACGTTATATTGTCACATATTTTATCTGCGACTTCATACATATGTTCTATATCATTAGCCGTAAATAATATAGATCCTTTGCGTTGAGTGCTATCCACAATAGCTGGTATGATATCGCCCTCTTTTACTAATAGATCAATTAATACAACCTCGGACATGTTAGCTAACTCTTTATACTTGATTTCTTTTAAGCAACCTGGTTTTGGAATCAAGCTTAAAGACATGGCTTGACATTTTGAAGGTACACATCTAAATTCATCTATAGTCTCAGTAGCTAACGTATCAAAATAGTATCCAAATTGAGATATGCCCGTTGTTAGCTCCACCATTTTCCAAATATTTCCGCCACCTATTCTAACTTGAGACTCTATGATTCTTGGTTTATTGTGTTTGTCTATCTTTATTTCTGTATGAGTAATGCCGTTTTCCATTTGCATGTCGTCCAAAAATAGCATTACTTTCTCCATAATTAATTGTTTTTGAGATTCGTCTATAGGTGCTGGCATAATAGTATAGTTTATTATAAACGTATCTTCTTTAAATACTTCAGCTGATATAGCTAGTATAGAATGTTTTTTGTTATAAGAAACGGTTTCGACCGTATAAACTACATCACCTTCAATGTACTCTTCTACTAAAACCGGTAGTTGAATACCGTTATCTTTAATAAATACTCCTACATCATCTCCTGTATCTAGCTTGGATACTCCTTTACCACCTGCGCCAATCCGAGGCTTTATTATAATACTATCTTTTTTGTTCAAAAATTCATCAATGTCTTCAATAGTATTGCAAACTTTCGAGTCTATCGAAAAGTTTTTGCCTGCTAGCATTTCACGCATCATGTCTTTATTGCGCGTTATCAAATTGGCATTGTAAGAAGGTCCTTTAACATTAAAAATCTTTGCGATTATGCAAGCCGTATCTAAGGCTGTTTCGTTGAAAGATATAACCACATCAAATGGTTTCTCTTTGAATAATTCTTCAGCATAGTATACAGACAAGGGTATGTTTGTTGTGTCTATTTCTTTTTTATAGTAACACTTTTCTAAGATAGTTCCATCGAAATATATATGTTTAGCGTAAGATCCTATATATGAAACAGTATATCCACTGTCTAAAGCATCTTGTATTGGCTTTGTCCATCCCCCTATAAATAAAATGTGTGGTGTAGTATATTCAATGTCATTTCCTTTTGATACCTTATACATCATAATCATCTCCTCTAAAATGAACTCGTATATTCAATGTCATTTCCTTTTGATACGCCACGTCTTAACAAGGCCACTAAACACAATGTTGTTCCGAATCCTCCTATGAATAACGTAGTTTGAAGCCCAAATATAGAAACTAAAAATGCACTAGCAAAACTTCCTAATGCCCAAGCCCCCCAATTCAGCGTACGTTGTACAGCATTTACTCGGCCTAGCATGTGATTTGGTGAGGCAAGTTGTCGTATGGTTGCAGCGTAAGGGCCAAATACACCTTCTCCCATACCATGTATGATACTTGCAGCTACTATACCGTAAACGGTTCCCATATATCCCATTATCGGTATAAAGGCCAAACCAGTAACTGATACAGTAGCGCTATAAATAAGCATTTTTGTATTATTAATTTGTTGACTTTTTTTCATGAGAACCGTATTGCCTATTAAAAATCCCACTGCTGCTGAGCCTACAACAAACCCTATTTCAAGTTCAGATAGACCCATTACCTTATACAGGAATATTACTAAAATACTATTTAGTATGTATTTAAAAAAACCGTAAACAGCGCCACAGGTTACAATTGGTTCCAATACAGGGTGTTTTTTAAAATATACCAAGCCTTCATATATGTTTTGGTATATGGATTTTATATTTACGTCTTTTAAAGATCCATCTGTATGTGGTTTAAACTTTGAAATAAATAGTACAAATGCAAAACAAACAAAATACGTTACTGCGTCAATAGTGAAAGAGCCTGTTAATCCAAATAGAGTAATGATGATTCCTGCTAGCATAGGACCAATTACTACAGAAAGAGACTCCGAAAGAGCTAGTTGGGCATTTCCTTTTTTTAACTTGTCTTTATCTGTTACTATTTCCGGTAAGAAAGAAGGAACAGCAATGTTATAAAATGTAGTAAATATTCCATTTAAAAACATGATAAAAACTAATAAAGGGAACGTTAAAATATTTGTTACAGTCAGTATGAATACTGATAAAAATAATACTCCTTGACATATACTACAAATTAGCAAAACATTTTTTCTATGAAAGATATCTATCAAAGCACCGGCTACTAACCCGAAAATTAGGTAGGGTACAAATATAACCCCACGAAGCATGGCAGCATTTGCCTCGCTTGTTTGTAGCACCTCTAATGCAAAAAGAGGTAAAGCTACCATTGTAAGCTGGGTACCTAACAAACTTATTGATTGTCCTAGCCAAAGTTTGTGAAAATTAAAACGTTTGCTATCTTTCATAATAACCCCCCCATTAATTAATATTATAAACTACTAGGTTTACGATATAAGTAAGATCAGGCAAGACCTATTTTTTATCTAATGTCTATACCACAAAAAATTTGAAACCTATTATAACGTTAGGGCTCGAAACCCTTCTGGCTAATGAAAAGTTCATCTTCCGAAAAATACTGCCGCATTCGTTTATAAACCAATTGATAGACGGATGGATGATACCATTCTTCCATTTTTATACTTCTATATAAGGCTTGTAAGCCCATCCTGCTTGTTCGTTTACCACCGCTGCCGTCCCCCATAAAGTAATCGTCAATACATACTCGGTTAACCAAGGGGCGCAATATTTCTGCAAACCGCTCGCTACTTGGTAATATGGGTGCGATGGCAACCTGTGCAGGAATACCGAGTTCAGCAAGCAGTTGGAGTGTTTTAAGTCTTGCTGGAATAGGGGGAGCATATGGCGTAAAATGCTTGCGAATATCTTCCCTATCGGTCTCTACTGTCATACTCACCCGAACTTTTGTTCCTAACTGTTGCAGCATCTTTATATCCCTGCGGACAAGTGGGCTACGTGTTTGAACAAGCAAGAAGTCCGGGGGATTATCCACCATAATTTCCAGTAAAGACTGCGTAATTTTCTCCTTGTGTTCGATTGGTTGATAAGGGTCCGTACTGGATGACATGAAGATGGTGACTGGACCTTTGGCCTTAGCTCTAATCAATTCTTTTTGGAATGTGAGTGCAGCATCTTTTTTAATATCTACCCATGTCCCCCATTCCGAGTTACGGAAAATGGAGACAGGCATTTGCCGCACATAGCAATACGAGCAGGCGAACACACATCCCGTATAGGGATTCAACGAATGACTATAACCGGACAAAAAACCAGTTCCCTTATTCAGCAGTGTTTTGGGCGTTTTATATAAATATTCGATTGTCATCCCCAATCACCTACTAAATCATATCTGGCGTATGGATTGAAGAAGAAGCAGCAATTCAGGATTGTTACATGCTTATAAAGATGTAATTTGAGTTTGGGTTTACTTCGCATCATGAAATATAACCCCCAGGCTATACCGCATTCCCGAATTGACGGTACCAACGCCGTGTCGCAGAGCCACCTTGTAATATCCACGCGCACCCAATACCGGTCGATATTGAGTTGGAAAAATGAGACCTTCACCTCGATTAAGCGTAATGACATGACCTCTGCTCTGTGCCCGTGGTCGTTGTTCAACGAGTAAAAATTCACCGCCTGTATAGTCTTCGTTCTGTTGGTTCAGAGTAAACACAACTTGAAAAGGGAAGAAGATATCCCCGTACAAATCCTGATGGAGGCAATTGTAGCCCCCTGCTTCGTATTTCAAAATTAGCGGGGTAGGTCGTTTCTGCCCCGCCTGGTGACATTGATCAAGAAACATTTCCAGGGTTTCTGGGTATTCGGGTGATTTATTTAACTGTTCCAGCCAACGATTTGCCGCTTTGGCTAACTCTGGGTACAAGTTATCACGGATTTGTTGTAACTGATCAGGAAGAGGCGTATGATAATATTTGTACTCCCCGATTCCAAAACGATATCGTTTCATGTCGATGGTCTTGCGATATAGGGATTCGTCTTCATAGTCTTGGATTAGACATGCACATGATTCCGCATTTAGAAGGGACGGCAGCTTGGCGTACCCCTGTGTGTCAAGCATTTGATGTAGCTCAGCCCAATTGAGTTTGGCTAAAGATACTATATGCTGGTCAGACATGTTGCAACTCCTTCCCACTGTTTGTAAAGCCTCGTTCAAGTTCCAGCAATTGCGTTTTCATTTCCATTCCGCCACGATAGCCCGTTAGCGATCCATTTTTTCCGATAACACGATGGCATGGAACAGTAATGAGGATTGGGTTCGCTCCAATAGCCCTCCCAATGGCCCGAACTGCAGTCGGTTTTTGAATTTGTTGAGCAATATCCGAGTAAGATCGAGTTTGGCCGTACGGAATATCACATAGTGCCTTCCATACCGCTTCCTGAAAAGGTGTGCCGTGATAAAAGATTGGAATGGTGAACCGATTAATCTTGCCTTGAAAATATTCAACAAACTCATCTGCAAAGGGTTGCAATTTTTCGTCATCTTGAATCAGGTCGTTTCCAGGAAAGTAATGATTTGCCCATTTCACCAATTCTTCGAATGGCTGATTTTGCGACCCAACAAAACATAGGCCATTATTTGTTGCGGCAATGTACATCTTCCAGTCTTCATAAGAAAACAAGGACCAATAGAGAGAACTTCCTTTTTTAGATGCCATTTGAAAACACCTCCTTCAAGTATTGTTTTTGCTGTCTACGGTAAGTTTCCGGCGTTTGTCCGGTTTTCTTCTTAAACAGCGTGATAAAATATGGTGTATTGGAAAGTCCGACAGACTCACCAACTTTAGAAACTGGGTCATCCAAAGTAGTCAATAACATTTTCGCCTTCTCTATTCGAACATGTTGGATGTAGTCCACTGGGGTCATGCCCTTGATTTTTTTAAAAGTTCTGTGCAAGTGATAAGGGGTTCCATGACTCAGAAGCGCAAGGACTTCAAGCGTCAATTTTTCATCGTAGTGGCTATCCACATATTCAGTTACGAAGGCAATCCACTCTTCATCGGGCATTCTTTGCCCGGTTGGCTTGCACCGTTTGCAGGGACGAAAATTTGCGGCTAGTGCTTGTTTAGTATTTTCAAAAAAGCCAATGTTTTCTCTTTTTGGTACCCTTGATTTACAAGAAGGGCGACAAAAAATCCCTGTTGTTTTCACTGCATAAAAAAAATGTCCGTCATAAGAAGCATCATTATCAACAACAGCCTGCCATTGTTCATCAGAAACAGGGATGGGTAGAAATGGATTGTCAGAGTCTGGTTGTTGATTAGTTTGGTTCGGATTCATTTTCCAATTGTATTTCATTTTGAATCACCTCTAGATTCAGTATAAACCTCTAAATCCTGTATTGTAAGCATTTCGAAATGTAATAGCAAGATAACGAAATTACAATGGCGAGTTGTTGCGTAATTATATGTATCCTGATTCATATGATTGGAGAAGATGAAAAACCAATGAAGCCAAGTATCAGGTTTGAATTTAACTCGTCACAAATATACACTCGGAGCAGATCATTTGTTGTATCATTAAAACCACCCGCTCATGACGGGTGGTTTTGATTAATTTAAGGCTTTGTCTACAGCGTTCACTATACTTATATAGTCTGATTCAATTTGTCCCTTGTCTTTGTGACACAGTGCAACAAATCCGATAGAGAAGCTATCAAATAAGTCTTTTGTTTGCTCTATATATTGCCCTTCTTGTATATTCATAGAAGAGAAGTGATAACTAGGTAAGTTTTTTATATCTTCTAACACTGAAATATCTTTAACAAATCCAGATTTCTTACATACTAAAAATACAATGGTTACATTTGTATTTAACGTATAGTCTTTTGATACTTCTTCATAGCAACCTGCCAGGTATCGCACTGTTTTGTCTAGTGGACTATCACCTGTTGCTATTCTACAAAAATTAGGGTGACCTCCCCCATGTAGCCTTGCTCCTACCTCAATCAATCTCGGTCCGTCTTCAGTTAACATAAGCTCAAGGTGTGATGGCCCAAATTTTATACCAATTGCGTCTAGAGCTTGTTTAGCGTATTCTACTATATTTTCATAGTCTATCTCTTCTGCAGAAACCCACTCCATATAGTCATATATCGCCATTAAATTTCCATTATCAATCTTTTTATATCTACATATATCGCACACTACATGATTACCTTCATAACTGAAAAAATCAACTACGTATTCGACGCCTACTACGTATTCTTGTACTACTAACTCTTCATTTACTATATCTAATTTATTCATTTTTCCAAGAAGGTCATTAAAGACTCCTTTCCAGTCATCTCCATTTTTAACCCTCGTTACTCCATCTGTACCAGCACTTTTAGGGGGCTTTATTACAATATCCTTGTTTTTGATTGTTTCTAACCAGTTCTCAACCTCAGTGATGTCATTTGTACATATCTGATTTATGGTTGGTAAATTATTCGACACTAAAGCCTTGTGCATGTTCCCTTTATGTCTTCTTACTTCTATTAAGTGCTTATCATTTGAAAATGATGGAGTTATTATACTTGCCAAGGTTTCTGCCAGTTCAACACCAGGCTCAGCCCCTGCGATTATACACTTTGGATTTAATTTTTTAATAGTATCTACTAGCTTGTTTATATCACCATCATTAACAATAACATCAAAAAATTCATGTAGTTTTAAAGATGATTTATAGTTTTCTAACGGTTCTACTGTAGACATCAATGCAATAGGACACAGGCCAAAAGATTTTAGCGCTTCTGCGTACAAGGCTCCTGATGAATATGGATCAACAACTATAATTACATCTTTATTTGTAGTTAACATGTTAAATCATAGGCTTTTTTACAAAACCTTATCCATGAGTCATGAACGTCAGGCGATACCCCTCTAGCCCTTACCGCTGCATGCGTTAGTCCTTTTTCAATAACAAGCTCGGATTGTATATTATTTTCTTGTAGTCTGTTATGGTATTCCACACTGTCTATTAATAATGAGTCAACTTCAGCTCCCATGATATAGGCAGGCGGTAGGTTATGAAATTTTCCGTTTATTAAAGGTGAAACGAATACGTTAATCAGTTCATCCTGTTTTGCGTAACATGACGTATAAAATTCCATTTCTCCACCTGTAAGTAAAGGTGCATCCTCGCCACCGTGTTTCCATCTATGAAAATCTAATAGAGGACTTATTAGTGCCTGTCCTGAAATTAAAGGACCATTTCTGTCCCTACATAACATGCACAGGGAAACTATCATATTAGCCCCAGAACTTTCGCCGCATAATACTATATTTCCTTTTAAATTCAGCACTTCTTTATTGAGAGATATATAGTTAATAATGTCATAACAATCTTCTAATGCAGATGGGAACTTACTTTCTGGAGACATTCTAAAATCTGCTGCTATTGTGACCAATCCTGTATTACTGCAGAGCTCAGCAACAAGTTTATCGTGAGTCTCTAAATTCCCTAATACAAACCCGCCCCCTCTGATGTATACCAAAATCCCATCTTTTTTAATATTCTTTGGTGTATATATCCGCATTTTTTTTTCTACGTTAAAGTGTGGGACGATAACGTCTCTGCTGCTTACATCTGTAACCTCAGGCACCGGAAATGCCTCCCCCAATTCGGAGTAAAGAGCTCTCTGTATACTTACATCTTTTTTGTAAGAATCTGGAGGGTATACTGAATTTACTTTATCAATAAACTCAGATATTCCAGGTGCGTATTGTGGTTTAGAGTCGATTTTCATGTTTTACATTCCTTCTTTCTTAAATTTATATTTTCAAATAGTGTTTCTTACACACAATATTAGTTAATGTGATACCAATAATTTCACTTAAATCTAAATATTTATATTAGAACTTGTAAAACTAACTGGCCAATTATTACCATTGTAATCAGCCACAACGGTAATCTTTTTCATGCTTTTGATGTAAACAACCCCTACAAAGTTGCACGTTTCTAGTTTATTTATCACCAAATTATGCCATATACATCTTCTTTTGTTATCTTGATCAATCTTGCACAAATGAATTGGTCCACCTCTGTGTTTACATTGATTGTTAATAATCTTAGGTTTATCACCTAGTATTTCACAGTAGACTCCTTTGTTTTCATCCGGAAAAGAAATATGAAAATTCTGTATATTACCTCTAAATATTTTTACAGCCATTGGTTCAAATCACCTATCGAATATATTTCGTATTCGCATTCATCAGAAACAATTAAAGCACCGTGTAACCTATTTGCCTTGATTATAGTACCTTCGTTTGCTTTGAGTATAGTTGATTTACCAAATCCATTTAGAAACTCCATTTCGCCAGAGACGATATGACATAGCTCGTCGTTATCATGTGTATGTGTTATAGATAATTCACCCTTAGGTTCAACAAACCGTCCAACTGTAACTTTACCACTACTGCAACCTTCTTTTACCTTCGTGAAAATGATATCATGGGCATTTTTGTAGTATGATGCCTTATCTTTCCATTCTATTTGATCAGCAAAGTCCTTTTCTGCTAATTCGCCTAAAAATCTCGCTTCTTCAAATCCTCTTACAATTTCAACGGCAGCTGTTGTGCCGTATTTTTCTATAGCTGGTTTAACAAGATCATCAAACGCCGTTTTACTATGATGAGTATCAATATGGCAATGTTCCTTAAAATAATTTTCAAACATATTTGGTAGTGCATCTTTTAAGGCATCTAACCAAATCTTACAGCTAACTATAAACGACGTTTCTGCCAAAAATATTGCACCTATGTACCTAAATATATTTCTTTTATTTCTTGTAATCATATTATAGTAGTTTGCTAAAAGTAGACTAGTATTAAGATAGTATTGCCAATAATAATGCGGTACATTGTTTAGACCTGCTGACTCAAGCGTTTTTTCAAATAATGTAGAATGTCTTTGTTTGTGATCTCCATAGCCTAATTCGTCTATTATTATACGAAATAATGCGCTCCCCATTTCCCCATAATTACCTGATGAATATCTAGCCATAGGAGATGATTCTATTAAAAAGTCTGGGGCTAGCTGCAGTAGCCAATCTTGTGCTGCATTTTTTTTATCGATACTATTTTTAATACTCTCCGCAGAATCCATGGTCTTTTGGTCATACATAGAATTAATATAGTCGTTAAAATAATCTTCAACTAATTTTAGATTCCAATTATCTGACACTTTAATTTCATCATTCAAAAACGAGAATAAATAATTTTCAAGATACGGTATGGCAACACCAGCTGCAGCCAATCTTTTATCATCATAAAAATCGTTGAAGTCTGTATAGCATAAATCACCTTTAGTAGGAAGGTATAAAAAGCTAGTATCATTCATAGAAAATAAAGCTCTATTTGCTGCAAAAGAAGAATACGAAAGCATATCTTTAAGCTCCAACGGTTCATCAAAGTTTATATGCTTTAGAACATGTGGTCTTATGCGTCTACCATAGAAATTTTCTTCATATCTATTGTCATTATCGTAGAACAAAGGGGAATTGCAAAAATATAACAATGCATCCTTTGCTAGCGCTTTGTCTCCAAAATTATCAGTAATTTTTGGTTCTAGTACAGATTTTTTATATTCCATAATAACACTCCTAGTTTTGTATAATAGTTATCTTATTATTTAAATCGACCATTAATTTGTAGCTATTATTTTTAGATAGAAAAATAGGTTTTTCAAAAGGATGAAAAGCTTGATGCCAATGAGATACATCACTTACGTCATTGGAAACACGGACTCCATTAAAGTCCATAACAAAGTAAGATAAAACACCGTGACAAACTGAATCCACACTTGGATTTATATCTATATGCGTGACTTTAACATCGCCCTGTTTAAAATCATATGGGCGCAATACAAAGGTTTCTGACATGGATTCAAAGTTATATACACTAGCTTTTACTGGGAAGTAACATTGTGAACTATACTGATTAATAGACGATAAATCGAACCCTAATATGTCATCCTGTACACTGTTTAGGCCAAACATATCTTCGCTGTTTACAAGACATCCATATTGTGTAACAAGTCCTGGAAGAACAATTGTTTTATCGTTTGAAATGCGTTGGATATCTTTGGATATTTCACGATAACCTTCTCCAATAACCCCACAATCGAACGTTTCAGTAAATATAATATCTGGTGAAAAATCCAATATCTTTTTATCAATTAATTCAGATGACTTCATGTTTACAACGGTCACAATATCAGAAAATCCTGCTTTATCTATGTTATACTGCGCTAGTTCGGCTAGTTCTTCATTCACTTCACAAGTTACTACCTTTTTTGCTCCTTGTCTTGCAAAAAGGAGAGCTATCAACCCTGCACCTGTACCGATTTCAAAAACCGTTTTACCTTCCACATCCATCCTAGAAATTCCTTCAAATATAGTATTGTTTCTTATCCTATCCGATAACATAGAGAAATGCCACGTTGGAAAAGTACGATTCTTACTTATGGTCGCGATCATGTTTAAAACTACCTCCTTTTGTTTTTGCATTATTCTAATAATTATGATAAATTAATATAAACTATTATTTTAAAAAACAAATTCAAACTCAAATTCAGCTACATATTTAACCTTAAATCTTCAGTTTCAAGGTTGAATATATTATTTTTTCACAAAATATCTATTTTATTTATCCATCGATTTTTGTAGTTGCAAATATTTCGGGCATATCTGCTAGATTTTCATTTTCAATTGTATTACTAGCGCCTAAGATTGCTACCAAACAAAGAATTAATGCTACCTTTTTCATCGATTTCCTCCTGCAAAGTTAATTTGTACGTCCGAAATAGTTGAAGGTTATTATTCTTATAATCTACCTTTTATGACCAGTTCTCCTATAGTGCTCGCAAAGTATACTAGGAGAATGAATTGTTAACTTAAAACAAACTGTAGTTGGTGGTTTCGGAAGTACATTTTTATAATAAACCACTCTTAAACTCAGTTTTATGCAAATTCTGCATATTTCTAATAGGAGAGTGAAATAAATGAACATTGCTTCTCACGGAAAAGCAATTCGTAGAATAAGAAAAATAAGGGGACTATCACAATCTGAACTAGGGGATGGGATTGGAGGACAATCTTTCATAAGTAGAAT
Organism: Bacillus sp. cl96; assembly: GCF_900100505.1. NCBI lineage: Bacteria > Bacillati > Bacillota > Bacilli > Caryophanales > Bacillaceae > Bacillus > Bacillus sp. cl96. The sequence continues at coordinate 318,610 of NZ_FNDM01000002.1, read as the reverse complement.
CGAACATGGATTAGTCTTACCGTCAATCGATACTTTATTAATAATTGCCAATCGTTTGGAAGTTCCCCTCGAATACTTACTGGAAAGCTTTCGTACTGAAAATTTTCAACATATTACAAATAAAAAGAAAGAATTACGCTATTTAGTCGGGCAAGGTTTGTATCCTGAAGCTCTCCAAATTAGCAAAAATGAGCTCAAAGCTTACAATTCCGATGTTGACTATGTTTGCTTCTTGAAATGGGTGGAAGCAATTTCCGAGTATAAATTAGGAAAAATACGGTACCAACAATGTATAGCAAAGCTACAAGAAATACTAGAAAGTAAAGACACTTACTTTTCAGACCGAAATTTATTTTTAGATGTACAGAGCTCGATTGCTACGGTTTACTTAAGCGCTGGAATGCTCCAACAAGCCATTAAAAACTATGAGAAAATTATAGAGGATAATTTTATATACACTGATGAAAATTTCAAGGTAATTGTTCTATATAATTATGCAAATGCTCTTAAAAGAAACGGATTATTTAAGAAGGGGATAGAAATATCAGAAAAAGCTATTTCTATGGCAAAAATATCTGGTAAGTCCGTTGTAATCGGACCACTTTACTACATTTTGGGTGAATGTAAAGAAGGGTTACATTTTCATTTTGATGAAATCAAAGCTTGTTTCGATAAAGCGATATATTTTTTTAAGGCCTATGATAGATTAGACCTAATTGAAATAATGAAAAAAGAGCATAAGAAATACTATGACGAATAAATAGTCTCGTAGAAAGCTATATTTGAACTGGATTGTTGGAAACGAACATATCCCGAACTCATCCAATCCAATGCCCCTAGAAAGTTCTTCCGTTCGAGAGCCCAAGTTTCCAGACCCACTCTCTCAAATGGTATGTATGCGATATTGTGTCACCATGCCTAATACGAGATTCGTTACGTAACTATCGAATGAAAACATTTTATTAGTATATGATAGCGGATATTATACTATTCTTAATTCATCTTAAGAATTTAAAGATTATATGAAATACTATAACCAGCATAGATATCAGTGAAATTTAAAGAAGATGATTCCTGTTGGATACAGAAACCATCTTCTTACTGCCGCCTAACTTTTTTTATTGTCCTTTACAAAGGACCCAGATTAAATAAATACATAACTTTTCATATAGCCATTAATCTTGTTTAATTTCATTGGCATAGATAATATTTTCCCATATAAAAAACCTTCTATAGCAAATAGAAAAGCCGCTAAAAATAATATCCCGAGGAATTTTTTCAGTAGCTTTCCTTATTGCACTAGGAATTTTTCATCCCATATACTTATCACAAAAGGATCCAATATATTTTCACCGTAAAAACTCGTAAAAAATAATTAACTTGATTTTTTTCTTTTACTTTTTACATTTCGGTAAAACAAAGCAGCACTCAGCGGCATAACACCAAACCACTTATTCATAAATGGCTCTTTTTCAGCACGGCGTTGTTCTTTCTTTTGTTTTCGATCTTCTTTTGGAGCATCCATATACGACACAAACTGCTGCGTCACAAAGCGAACATAATCATTAGTAGACATATTATCATCACCTCTACTTGATTAGTATGTCCACTTTTTTATACATTAATCTTTTCCTTTAATTCATTCATAATTTGCTTTACAGACTTATTTGTCGTATCGATATGAATGTGAGCCTCTTCATAATAAGCTCGGCGTGATTCAAATTTCGTTACAAATGCATCTATATCTTTCTTTTGAAATAGTGGACGTGTCGTATCTTCACTAAGCCTTTCTGCAATTACATGCGGATCACAATATAAATACACGACAGTTCCGTTCTCTTTCATCCACTTGCGATTTTCTGCTCGTTCAATAATTCCCCCACCAGTTGTAATAATGACATTATGGACTGGTAGCGCACGTAACATTTCGCTTTCATATTCCCGAAAAGCCATTTCGCCTTCTTCGGCAAAAATATTTCGAATTGCCTTCTCTTGCTTCTCTTCAATTTTTTGATCAGTATCTACAACATCTATTTGAAGTTCTTTACTTAACGCTTTTCCAATTGTTGTTTTCCCTGCTCCCATATAGCCGGTTATGTATATAGATTTCATTTTCTGTCCTCTCAATCGTCATTTATTAATTGTTATTATAACGAAAGATGCTACTTTGTTTAATAAAAAAACGTTTTGTTCTTATACTATGAAGAACAAAACGTAACATTCGCTTTTACTTATAAGTACCTCTTCTCACCCACTGCGTTGCAATCCATTTCTCGCCTTTCGTTACAGGTGCCCCTCCGTGTAACGTAAGCTCATTTAGTGATTGACCTTGATAAAAATACTCAAAGTATACTGCCATTCCTTTTCTAGGATGTACAGAAAGATTTAATTTCGGGAAGTACGTTTCCCCGCCTTCTTCTACATCATTTAAGTACATTACAAGCGTACTAATACGATTGTTAGCAGCTGATCTACTATGTTCCGCAAAATAATCATAGTGTGCTTTATATTGTTGATCCACTTCATAATTTAAAATGTGTAATCCTTCACCATGCGACGCAGGAACATTCATGATAGATGAAATTCGTTTTTCAATCTTTGAAGTAAGCTCATTGTCTTCCAAAAATGCACCGCTACTTGTTCGAATATCATTTACATCACGTGATGAACCAATTTTAGAACGCTCCATTTTATTTTTAGACATTTCAATCAATTCATCACACTCTTCATCACTTAGTACATTTGCTAATACGACAATAAGAGGTTCTTCAAATTTTGAAATAATGTGTATTTCTCTATCTTCTGTCATAATCGTATTTCCTTTATGATCAAAAATAGTTTGTTCCTTATTTTCACCTATTTGATTGTTGTTTGTCATTTCCCTATTCTCCCTAAAAATAATGATTGGATAGCATGAATATATCATATTCTTTCTACCTTTCTCTTTTTTGAGAAAATTTAAACTTTTAATCATTATATTTATCCATTTCTTCTAAAAAATCAATTTAATTTACAATAGGAAACCTTGGTTTATTTACATATATTTTACATATTATCCTTCTATCCAATCGACTATTTTCCCATCCTTTTTTCTATACCGAAAACCTACCGTATAGAAAGCTTCCTGTTTGAGTGTGCACTGCAACGTAACGAGAATTAAATCATTTTCAAAGACATAATTTCCACTCGCTTCTCCCTTTTCATACTGAAAGAAAAATGTACCTTCTTTTTCTTTTTGCTGTAAATCTTTTTTTATATCTGTAATAGATCGGTTAAGTAATTCATCCAATAAAAACTTTTGTTCTATTTCTATATAAAATTTTTTATCTGTAAACAACATATTTGTTTCGTATATAAAAAAAGAAGTTAATAAAATAAGAAAGATAATCGTTCCAGGCATTGTAAATCCATTTTGCTTTCTCATACGTTTATTCCTATTTCGCTATATCGCATAACTACACCTTCATATATTTTCCCACTAGTATCTTTCACATTTATAATGAGTACATGAGGTGTTAGTTTGTAAGAAACCGTTCCAATATTTTGTAAAACAACTTCCCTCCCGCGCCTATTTACCTTTCTTATAAGACGACTATTCTCTTTTTCATACGATACTTCACTCCCATTACGCGATCGGAATCGTAAAATACTTTCTCCATTTTCAAATGCTAGCTGTTCTCCAGATGATACTTCACGAAACTCCAATTGCATTTGCCCTAAATACACATCCCACTCCCAATCATTTAATCCTTTTGACTGTTTATTTTCCATTTCAATGAAATGTAGGCGGGGAAAGAGCAAAAAAAATATTGATAATAGAAACAGACATACAATCATTTCTATTAATGAAAAACCAAATTCTAATTTATTTTTTCTCCTACATAAAAGCATTGTTCCATCATTCTGTCTTTCACATCTCTCCACATGGTACAAACTTCATTGCCTCCCCAATATGTGTAATACACAATTCCATTTATATTCTTTTCTATTATTCGCTTGTCTTCATTTCCATACATATATATAGCTGCTTCTTTTTTTAATAATCCAGTTGCCTTATAACGAATTTGTATATTTTTTCTTTCTTGCATAACTAATACTGTTTGCGGTAGTAGTAACGATACAGCCATCATTAAAACACTTAACGATACAATCATTTCAGCCATTATGGATCCTTTTTGACATTTCACGATACGTAAATCTCCCTCTTCCAAGCTGAAATACAATTTCATATTTATAATTTCGATACGAAATTATAATCGTACCACCTCTATTAATATTTCCACTTGGATTATATGTCATCGGATTTGGAAACGTATGCAAATCAATTTGTATATCTTCTTCATACTCTCGCTTGACGATATAATACTTTGTACCTGACTCTTTTATAGCATACATATTTCTATCTTTATGCCAACGTAATGTATAGTGCTTTTGACGGTTTATCGCTAATTGCTGCATATACAAAATATCATTTGAAAACTGTCTCAAAAATTGTTCAACTTTTTGTCGCTCGTATAAGGAATGAACACTAAAATACGTAACTATACTTAATACAGAAATAGCAAATAAAACGAGTAACATTTCTAAAAAAGTAAACCCCTGTTGTTTCACAATGCCCTAATTGATACTGCGCCATCATCTGAAATATGAATAGATTCGCCATTCGGGCACTTATCAGTTGTAATATACTTTTCATCTGTCAGTTCTTTTAACGATGGAATTTTATTATGTTGTAATTGATATACTTGTATTTGCGCTTCTATAGCTTTCACGTAAGCTGCACAACCTTTTCCTTGGACCGATGAGCGCTGTGTAACTACATTCGGAATAATTAATAGTAATAATATAGTTATGACAACCATTACTAATAGCATCTCTAACAGAGTAAACCCTTCCTCATTCTGCATACAAATGCCCCCTAAATAGAATTCATCATTTGAAACATCGGCATAATCATCGCTAAGTACATAAGGACAACGATTCCTCCAATACATGTAAATAAAATAGGCTGAATGATAACTAACATATGTTTAATTTTCCGTTCCATCTTTTCCATAATAAGATCGCTATAGTCACCTAATTCAATCCCTAAATTGCCGTTTGCTTGTCCATGCGTAATAACATAAGAAAGTTCTTTCTCGTAATACCCACTTTTAGCAATGATAGAATGTAACTGTTCTCCTCCAATTAATTGTCTTTCAATCCGGCTCGCTTCATATTTAAAGAACGGATGATATCTTTGCTCCATCATTATTGTTAAAGCTTCACATACTGATAGTCCACCTTTTAATAAACCACTCAACTGAGTAGCAAAATAATGTGAATGCTTTAAAATAAGAAATGTTTTGATGAGGGGAATACGAAGCATAATTTTTACCTGTCTAATATGTGGAAGTTTCCTAAAATACAACATGTATAAAATACCTCCAATAATAACAGTTAAAATAGCGGTTAAAATAATGTAAGGTAGCAGTTTTATTGCACTTAAAATTTGTTCTGTAAGTAGTGGTGTATTAGAACCGAACGAACTATAAACCATTTCAACCTGAGGTAATAAAATGAGTTTAAAAATAAAGAGCATGATTAGTAGAAAAAACATCAAAAACATAGGATACTGCATTATTTTCGTCATGTCTCTCCTATACTTATCTTTCTTATAAAGAAGTGCACTTCCTTGTTGCAAAGCAAAAGAAATATCACCATGTTGCTCGGCATAAAATAAATAACTTAACATGTCCTGATGAAACTTTAACTGATGAAAAGAATCGTGTAGACTTTTCCCATCTTTTAACCCCTCAATCATGCGCTGCAATTGTACTTTCTTTTCTACAGGTAATTGAAACTGTAAAAATTCTAATGCTTGTAAAAGAGAGTAGCCTTTTTCTAATAATTCTCCTAAACGTTTCAACAATACTACTTGATCACTTAAACTCCAAGTTTTCTTAAACATAAACATCTTCTTCTAAAAAACCTAAAGCATATCCTTTTCGTATTGACGATTCTAAAGTCTCATGTTTGTAAGTAACACATTCTCCACCAGCTTCTTTAAGCGCTTGTTTTAACTCATATCCATATAGTAGCTCATATATGCTAGCCTGCCTTACTTGCCTCATTGATTTACATAAAGTTGAGCACTTTCCTCTGCAAAACGGACACTTCAATTCGACAAGTCGCTGTGCAGCTACAGCCAATAAAGACTGTTCAATCTCTTGCCTCGTTATACCATAATCCATGAAGCGAATGATTGCTCCTTTCGCATCATTCGTATGCAGTGTTGTCATTACTAAATGTCCTGTCAAACTTGCTCTTATAGCTATTTTTGCTGTTTCTTCATCACGGATTTCACCGACTAAAATAATATCTGGATCATGACGTAAAATAGCCTTTAATCCTGTTTCATATGTGAGACCCGCTTTTTCATTTATTTGAATTTGTAATACATCGTCACTTCTTTTTTCAACCGGATCTTCAAGTGTAATGATGCGACGTGTTTTCTTTTTTCTAATTACCTCTAATAATGCATACATTGTCGTCGTCTTCCCAGATCCAGTCGGTCCAGTAAACACAAGTAGCCCCTGTGAATAGCGTAAAAACGAGAGTAGTTTTGCTGCCGTACTTGGAAATAACGAAAGATGTGATAAGGGCTGAACAGATGCTTGTAAATGAAGGCGAATAACGAGACTTTCTTGATATACTGTTGGAAGTGTTGAAAGGCGTAAATACACTTCTTGTCCATCAATTTGCAAATACAACGAACCATTCTGTGGCTTCCGTTTCTCGCCTATGTCCATAGATGCTAAAAATTTGAAATGTGAGACAAGTTTTTCTCCAAACTCCTTTTCAATACACTGTCTCGTCATTAAATCTTTTCCTATACGTAGTTGCACCGCTACATCCTTCTGCCGGGGCACAATATGTAAATCTGACGCTTGTACCCTACACGCTTCTTTTAAAATTGCATTCGCAAAAATTTCAATCCCATTCATCACTTTTCCCTCCTCACTATGTATATAGCATGAAAACATGCGCAATAAAAATTTGGACTTTTGTATTTTCAATAGAGGAAAAAGGAAAAATATGTTTGTGAAATTATGAACAATTTCCGAATTATTGTCTGAAATTACCTATACTCATGTTTATCTGTATTATAATGTTATTATCTTGGATAAAGTGATAAAGGTGGAGATCCTCATGGAACAAGCTTTAAAAATTACAGGTGTATTATCTGACCCAACTCGTTATTACATTTATAAATATATTTCGCAAAAACATAGTTACGTAACGGTACAAGAAATTGCAGATGAGTTTGACATTCATCCAAACGTAGCGCGTTTACATTTATCTAAATTAGAAGATGTTCATATGCTAAAATCGGAAACGAAGAAAACTGGAAAAGGCGGACGACCGAGCAGATTGTATGTCTTATCTGAAGATGTTATCCAATTACAATTTCCATTCCGTGATTATCAATTGTTAGCAAGAATCGCATTTAATTCTTTACTTAGTCTTGGTGCTGCTGGTGAGAAAGCGCTATACGAAACAGGAAAACAATTCGGAGCTGAATTAATGCAACAACATATGCAACGTTTAAATGTGAGTGAAGATGCTTTAACAGTGGAACAAAAAGTTCAAATTGCAAAAGAAGCTTTCTCAACAGCTGGCTTATCACCTGCATTTGAATTAAGTGCAGATGGAACAAAAATTTTCTATGATGTACACAATTGTCCATTTAAAGAAGTTGCTGTTCATCATCCAACTGAAATTTGTAACATGCACGGAGATATGATGAAAGGGATTTTTGAAATCCTATTCCCTAACATGGAATTAACTCGAAATGATAGTCTATTAGATGGATGTAAATCTTGTAATTATAAACTAACAATTTAATTTTTCATATAAAAAGAAGCCAATAATAATTGGCTTCTTTTTATATGAACAAATATTTACAATAGTAAGAAAAATAAACTATAATGAGGTGAGGTTTACTTTTTTTAGAAAAGGAGGGAGATGGCATGGAGCGCATGTTTCGCGTTCTCGGCTTTTGGACTGGAATTTTCTCGGTTATGTTTTACGTAGGGGATATGCAACCGGCCGCACTACTATTTTTAGGACAAACAGGTTTCTTCGTACTTTTAAGCTATTTAAAATTAACAGAGCGTATGTATATATACGTATTTGGGGCATATTTAACTGTTTTCTTCATAGGATTTACATACTACACGACATTCTTACTTGTGCCTGGGGCTGGACATTAAAAGATGGCATTTTGCCATCTTTTTTTTAATTCCGGAATTTCCTAGTTGACTTATAGGTTTTATTACCTTATATTCTATATAACAGATTGGAATTAGGGGGAATCAACATGAATACACTGCTTGTCGGAATTAACGTTGCAGTCATGCTCATCTTAGTTGGCGTATTATATTATATGCAACGTAAGCATGTATCTTTTAATAAACGTGTATTTACCGCTTTAGGAGTCGGAATTTTATTCGGTCTTATATTACAATTTATTTATGAGCCAACTTCTAAAGTAATTATTGAATCAAATACTTGGTTTGGCTTAATCGGTAACGGTTATGTAAAATTACTTCAAATGATCGTTATGCCACTTATTTTAGTATCTATTATTTCAGCATTTACAAAATTACAGTTAACGAAAAACCTTGGTAAAATTAGTGGCCTTATTATCGGTATTTTAATTCTTACTACAGGAATCGCTGCAGCTGTCGGTATCGCTGCAAGTGCAGGATTTGATGTATCTGCAACCGGCCTACAACAAGGTGATGCAGAATCTGCTCGTCTGAAACTAGTTGAAGAAAGATTTACTTCTATTGAAAAGACAACAATTCCAGATAAATTATTAGAGCTATTACCTACAAATCCGTTTCTTGATTTAACAGGCGCTCGTCCAACATCAACAATTTCTGTCGTAATATTTGCAGCCTTTATCGGCATTGCCTTTATAGGTGTAAAACGAAAATATCCAGAACAAGCAGAGCTATTTAAGAAGATGCTTGATGCTGTATATGCAATCGTAATGCGTATGGTAACATTAATTTTACGCCTTACTCCATACGGCGTATTAGCTCTTATGGCAAAAACAGTTGCTGGTAGCGACATAAATGCTATTTTAAAACTTGGCAACTTCGTGTTAGCGTCTTACGTAGCACTTATCGTAATGTTCGTTATCCACTTATTATTAATTGCGCTATCTGGTTTAAATCCAATTCAATATTTAAAAAAGGTGTTCCCTGTATTAACATTTGCATTCACATCTCGCTCTAGTGCTGGTGCGATGCCATTAAATATTGAAGCGCAAAAAGAAAAGCTTGGTATTTCCGAAGGAATTGCAAACTTCGCAGCTTCATTTGGGGTATCTATCGGACAAAACGGTTGCGCAGGTATTTATCCAGCAATGCTTGCAATGATGGTCGCTCCAACTGTAGGAATTGATCCATTACAACCACAATTTATTTTAACTTTAATCGCTGTTGTTGCTATTAGCTCATTCGGTGTTGCCGGAGTTGGTGGCGGCGCAACATTCGCAGCTTTAATCGTACTATCTACAATGAACTTACCAATCGGTATTGTTGCTCTAGTTATCTCGGTTGAGCCATTAATCGATATGGGGCGTACAGCTCTTAACGTAAGTGGCTCTATGACAGCAGGTCTTATTTCAAGTAAATGGCTTGGTGAATTAGATCAAGATACGTACAATCAAGATGATACAAAAACTGGTGAAATTGCTTCATAATGAAAAAAGACGCTAACATACAATTGTTAGCGTCTTTTTTATTCCGTCCCCTCTTTATAGATTTTATCTTGAGAATTATCACTCTAAGTATTCTTCTAGTTGCTCTTTTAACTCTTCCCCAATCTCATAACAAGATTCATCAGCGAGTTCCCCTACTTTCTTACTCCCCAAAATGTTTGATTGAATTGGCATTCCTAAAAAGATTCTTTCACATTTCCAAATTGGAATATTATGAAATCCAATCAGCTCTTTTTCTTCATCTAATATAGCTATAGCAACTGATGAATAATAACCCACCTCAAAGGCATTCTCTTTTTCCCTTGCAAATCCCATATCTAATTCCATGTATTTTTCTATGTATAAACGTGAATACTCTTTATGCAGTTTAAGTGATATTCGCTCTATTTCCTTCTCCATACATTGAATGTTCTCTTTTAACTCCAACGTAAACTCCTGTTCTTTATATTTCATTTTCGCCTCCTTAAACATAGAAAAAGAGAATACAATAACATATCCTCTTTCCTCAAATATATTTCATTATCTCACAGCCCGTCCTTTTCACAAATAACCATTTTGTTCGCACCATTTATGAAATTGTCCTACGTCTACTCCAACTAACACGATATCCTTTAGCTCTACATCAATGACTTGTTCTCCAATTACAATAGCAAACTGCGATGCTAATTTTGTCTCATTTTTCTTTACAATTCCAATTCGGTTCCGATGCGGTCCATCTTTTATATATGCTTTTTGTCCTACAATATCAAAGTTCAAAATTCTCACCTCTTTTACTGCGCTCAAATTGGAAATACGATCTCCACCTCGGAAAATTTCCTTTCATTGCACTATTTCTCTATATATATGACGAAACAATAAAAGAGTCCTTCCTTCTTTACAATTATTTTTTCTTTGTTTCATTTTTGTGATTGAAACGTAAAGTTTATAATAAAATACACTTGGAAGCGCTTTCTATGTAATTTTTTATGTTATAATATATAAGTAGAACTTCGTAAAGAGGGTTAAAAAATGAATACAAAAATGATTAAAAAAGTAATTGAAGCATTAAAAGTATATGGCTTTCAGGATGTATCATTCTGTGACAAAACGAAGCAATTTTTATTTCATAACGAAACCGATATTATGAGCGGCTATGCAGAAATAACATATAGTAGTCAATTTGAAAAATTCAACGTACAAATTCATCCAATTGAAACGCATCACCAAGCAGAGTTACAAGAGATTGAAAGACATATACAAGCTTGTATAAGAAAAGTGGAATATTTAAACGCACTTCTTACCGGGCAGACAAAACTAGCTGATAAAATTATTATTATGTAAAAAAAGAACGTGATCCAATCACGTTCTTTTTTCATTATACGTTCATCTTTTCCTTTAGTTGTAATCCTGTAACAGATTCTAATACATCCATCGATTCTCCAAATGTCATATCAAAAATTGTCTTGTCCTCTATGTATGGAAACTGTCTGAAACGCTTTTCTAACACCTTCACAGCATCTGATGTAAAGTTTGCACTATCAATGCCAAATTCTGTTTCAAGAAGAACGATCCAATCTAACACATGAAAACCTAATCCATTGACGAATGAAATCAATTTTTCTTCTGGGTTTGAAGATAAGAATACTTGGCGTTCCATCTCACTAAAAAGCTCTTCTCCTAAGATTTCAGCTAACTCATCATCATGTTCACGTTCAACAAGTTCTTCGTAGCCGTAATCATCCACAAGCTCTTCTACTTCTTCACTATCCTGACAAAGCAATTGACTAAGAAGTGCCTCTTTCTTAAATTCACTATTTTGTACGACTTCTAAAAAGCTCGTTTCCCATCCATTTTCTAATTTCATATTATGTACTCCTTTATATACGTTTCTTATCATCACTGTACCCAAAAGATCACTTTTATAACCTTTTAGGTAGTTACTATTATTTCATATGATTCATAACATAAGATGCAAACTCAGCTACATCTCCTTCAAAAATATTTATTTCTGGCAAGTGATAGAACGTTGTTTGGAGCGGGTTTCCTGCATGATATACATATATCGTTTTCTCTAGTGCAATCGCCATTCCAAACTCTGTATGGCTCCCGTTTCCGCCATCTAATATAAGTAAAAATACATCCGCTTCTTTTACAGCATTTTGTTCTGCCTGACCAATTTCTCTTAATTGTTCTTCATTTGCTGCTTTTTCGTTTTTGGTCCAATCATATGTATGGTGCCATCCTGCATGTTTCAGTTCATTTGCTACGGAACGTACAAGATGTTTATTTTGGAAACCTGAGGCGATATAAAAATTCATTTATATACACTCCTTCATTATGTATGGGGAAACTCCTTTTTAGCGTTATTTGTTATAGCTACAATAAAGAACAACTTCAAAAAAAATCCCCATCTTTAAAACTTATTTGCGTTTAAATGATGGGATGCTTCATGGTCTTCTTTTATTTTTTGTTTTTTATAACTTTCATCAGCTAACATTTCTAGTTCAGCTGTTATCTCCGACTTTTCAAGCTCTCTTTCTTGCGAAAATTTCCTTGAAATATAAACAATAACACTACCAACGTACAACACAAAGCATATAATAAGTGCAGTATTTTCATAGAGACTTAGCTCCAACACAGTCACTCCTAATCCATTCGTATTTTCACGCCTCATTAATTGGAATTTCCCTATTAACCCATTTGTTATCCCGCTATTTGAGGGCAGTAAGACTCCCTCCTCAAAATTCAGTAACAGTAAAGAAGTTAGATGTGGGATGCACCCAACTGATTAAAGTTTCACTTTATTGTAACATAAAAATATCAATTCTTGGAATCTTTCACCCTACTAAAAGAGGCATGATTATTTCATCATGCCTCTGAAATATTTTGAATGATTGTTTTAATTGCTTCTTTTCCATTATATTTTTTTAGTGCTATTTTATACTTCTCATTATTTTGATTTAATTCTTCGACATACTTTATAAGAGATTTTACATTTACATCTTCTTCATATAATACGGAGGCATATCCTTGTCTTTCAAAGGACTCTGCATTTAATATTTGATCTCCACGGCTTGCAAATTTCGATAATGGAATTAAAACCATCGGCTTTTGTAATGTTAAAAATTCAAAAATTGCGTTGGAGCCCGCGCGTGAAATAACAAAATCTGTTACCGCTAATATATCTGGCAGTTCTCCATGTACATATTCAAATTGTCTATATCCTTCTTTATTTTGTAAACTTTCATCAAGGTTACCTTTTCCGCAAAGGTGAACAATTTGATACTTTTTAAGAAGTTCTGGTAATGCTTCTCGAGCCGTATCATTAATTTTTTTCGCGCCCAAGCTGCCTCCCATAATCGTAATAACTGGCTTTTTACGTGAAAAACCTAAAAACGCTAAACCTTTTTCACGATTTCCCTTCAGCACTTCTTCACGTACAGGAGACCCCGTATATATTACTTTTTCTTTCGGTAAATGTTTCGCTGCTTCTTCAAATGTAACAAATATTTTCGAAGCAAAACGAAGCGCAATTTTATTTGCTAGTCCTGGCGTCATATCAGATTCATGTAATAAAACTGGTACTCTATTTAGCCATCCGCCAATTACGACTGGTACAGATACGAAACCGCCTTTTGAAAAAATCACATCTGGTTTTAGTTTTCGAATTCTTACATACGCATCCATAACACCCTTCATTACAAGAAAAGGATCTTTTATATTTTTTAAATCAAAATAACGACGTAGCTTTCCACTCGAAATACTATAGTAGGGAATGCCTTCCTTTTCTATAATCGTTTTCTCAATACCTTGGTGAGAACCAATATAAGAGATATCCCAGTTGTCTTCCTGTAAATATGGGATAATGGCTAAATTAGGTGTTACATGTCCTGCCGAACCGCCACCTGTAAAGACTATTTTCTTCATACGTCTCCCCCTTCTAGACTATAATACACTAAAATATCTTGCCTCAGGGTGAGAAAATACCATAGCCGTTACGGACGCTTCTGGCTCCATCATGAATCCTTCTGTTAATGAAATACCTATTTCCTCTGGATGAATTAAGCGAAATAGCTTTTCTTGATCTGCAAGTTCTGGACACGCCGGATAACCAAATGACACTCGTATTCCTCTATATTTCGTACGGAAACGTTCTTCCATCGTCAGTTCAGGCGAGTCCGGAATGCCCCAGCGGTCACGAATGAGCATATGTGTTTTTTCAGCAAGTCCTTCCGCTAATTCAAGCGCTAACGATTGAATGGCATGACTACGTAGGTAATCACCTTTCGCCTTCCACTCTTCAGCAATATCCCGAACTCCTTCCCCAACCGTAACAGATAAGAAAGCAACATAGTCCATCTCATCTCCTATTGGGCGCAAATAATCACCTAAAGTACGATAGGGAGCCTTTCCTTGTCTAGGGAATGTGAAACGCTCTATAACACGCGTATGATCTTCTGGATCATATATTACAATGTTTTGTCCGTCGCTTTGCGCTGGGAAAAATTGATACACTGCTTTCGGCTTTAACCAAGATTGTCCTTCCTGCAATAATTCATCTATTAAATCATTTAATTCATGTGCTCTCTTATCTCCCTCTTTCAAAAGCTTCTTCACATTTCCTTTTAATCCAAGGTGATGCCCAAGTAGCATTTGTCTATTCAGAAATGGTGCGAGATGAAGGGCTGGAACATCTCGTAATACAATTCGTTTTGTTGAATCAGGCACCATAACCTCTGATTTTGGTAATGGCTCAATTACTGCTGGAATTTCTACTTTCTTCTCCTCTTTTTTTACGATATGAAGATGACGTTCTTTTTTATCCTGCTTCATCTTCTCACGCTCTTCTTCTTTTTGAAGCTTATTAATAATATCGAGCCCCGTCATCGCATCACTCGCATAACAAACGAGTCCTTTATATGATGGTGAAATCCGATTATCTGTAAACTTTCTCGTTAACGCTGCACCACCTACAACAATGGGCACATCAATATTTGCCGCTTTTAAATCTTCAGCAGTCGTTACCATTTGTTGCGCTGATTTTACTAATAAACCTGAAAGGCCTATAATGTCCGGCTTCTTTTCTTGTACTTCTTGAACAATTCGATCCGAACGTACATTAATTCCTAAATTAATAATCTCATATCCGTTATTCGCTAAAATAATTTCAACGAGATTTTTCCCAATATCATGCACGTCACCTTTTACAGTTGCTAACAATACTTTCCCTTTTTTCGCACTATCACTAGATTCCATATGTGGCTCTAAATAGCTTACAGCGGCTTTCATACTTTCGGCACTTTGCAATACTTCAGCAACAATAAGTTCATTATTATTAAATAGTCGTCCTACCTCGTCCATCCCTGTCATAAGCGGACCGTTAATAATATCAAGAGGTTTTCTTCCTTCTTCAAGTGCAAGACTTAAATCCTCGTGTAATCCTTGTTTCGTACCTTCTACAATATAATTTGCTAGTCTTTCATCAAGCGTTAACGTTTCTTGCACAACGACATCTTTCTTTTTAGCAACTCGGTAAAAGTTTGTAAATTCTTCTAACGTCTCTTTCGTCGTTTCAAACAGTAATGCATCTGCAAGGCGTTTTTCTTCCTCTGGAATCGACGCATAGCGTTCTAATTTTTCCGTATTCACAATCGCGTAATCTAATCCTGCTTTCGTAGCATGATATAAAAAGACTGAATTTAATACTTCACGTCCAGCCGGTGGTAAACCAAATGATATGTTACTTACACCTAAAATCGTTAAACACTCTGGTAACGCTTCTTTAATAAGGCGAATTCCTTCTATAGTCGCTGCCGCTGAGCCAATATATTCTTCATCACCTGTCCCTACTGGAAACACAAGTGCATCAAAAATAATATCTGACGGGCGTATCCCATACTTCTTTGTAAGTAATTCATAGCTTCTTTTCGCAATTTCTATCTTTCGTTCCGCACTAACCGCCATACCGTCTTCATCAATTGTTCCTACAACTATAGCGGCACCATACTTCTGAAGAAGCGGTGTCACTTTTTTAAATCGTTCTTCTCCATCTTCTAAATTAATTGAATTAATAACAGCTTTTCCTTGAATATAAGTAAGAGCTCGCTCCATCACATTTTCATCTGTTGAATCAATCATAATCGGTACTTTTAAAACTTTCGTAACTTCTGCTAAGAAGTTTTCCATATCTTCTATTTCATCGCGATCAGGATCTGCCATACAAATGTCAATAATATGAGCATTTTTCTTCACTTGCGCTCTTGCCACTTCAGCAGCCTCTTCAAATTTCCCTTCTGCTACTAAGCGTTTAAATTTACGTGACCCAATAACATTCGTTCTTTCACCTACAAATAACGGTCTCATAGACTCATCATATTGCAGTGCTTCTAATCCACTAATTCCATGTCCTTCTCTCTCATGATGGTCACGAGGCCTAAGAGATGCTAGCGCGGATTTCATTGCTTTTATATGTTCTGGTGTCGTGCCACAACAACCACCAATAATATTAATCCATCCTTCTTCAGCAAATCGCTTCACCTTTTCAGCAAGAGAAGATGGAGATTCATGGTAATGTCCATCTTCATCAGGAAGACCTGCATTTGGATAACAAGAAATGTAACACTCCGATAAATCAGATAGTGAACGAATATGGTCCCTCATAAACTCCGGACCAGTCGCACAGTTTAACCCAACAGATAATGGTTTCATATGTTCTACTGATAAATAAAAAGCTTCAATTGTTTGCCCAGCCAGAGTCGTTCCCATTGGCTCAATCGTTCCTGAAATCATAATAGGAACCGTTTTTTTCAGTTCTTCAAAAGCGGCTTGAATTCCAATATAAGCTGCTTTCACGTTACGCATATCTTGACTCGTCTCAACGAGTAATACATCAACTTCTCCTTTTAATAATCCTCGTGCCTGCCTTGTATAAGCCTCAATCAATTCTTCAAAAGTCACACCACCTGTAACACTAATTGCTTTCGTTGTTGGTCCCATCGCTCCCGCAACATATACTTCCTTCCCGCTTTCTTTAACAGCTTGCTTCGCCAAAAGTGCTGCCTTTTCATTTAGTTCTTCATCTAAATGAGACAGATCATAATCACTTAGTACAATATTCGTTGCCCCAAATGTATTTGTTTCAATAATATCCGCTCCAGCTTCAATATAAGCTTTATGAATCTTTAAAATAACGTCTGGTCTTGTTTCCACTAAATATTCATTACAGCCCTCGTACTCTTCTCCTCCGAAATCTTCAGCAGTTAAATCCTCTTGCTGAATCATTGTCCCCATTGCACCATCTAATATTAAAATGCTATTTTTTAATTTTTCTTCTATACACTTCATCAATTAATACCTTCTTTCACTTCTTGCTTTTCTCTTACATATTTAACAAGATGTTCTGTAATTTCATACTTTAAAAATGGTGTAATAAGATAAATACCATTAAAATATTTCATCGCTGCGTCGACCAATTCTTGTGAAATGCGGATCCCTTCCTCAATTGCTGCCTCTTTTGTTTCATGTCCATCCATTCTCTCTCTTATTTCTTCAGGAAGAGTAATACCCGGCACCTCAAAATGAAGAAAATCTGCATTCCGCTTACTTACTAACGGCATAATTCCAATAAAAATAGGTTGTTCCAAATGCTTTGTCGCTTCATACACTTCTTCAATTAACTTGATATCGTAAATTGGCTGAGTTAAAAAATACTCCGCTCCAGCATCTATTTTTCGTTCCATTCGCTTAACCGCTGCTTTTAAGTGCCTCACGTGAGGATTAAATGCGCCGCCTACAGAAAACCTTGTCGCCGGTCCAATTGATTTCCCTAAAATTGAACGTCCATCGTTCATTTCTTTAATCATTTTAATAAGCTCAATAGAGGATAAATCATATACAGAAGTGGCACCGGGAAAATCACCAACGCGCGCTGGATCACCAGTTAAAGCTAACACTTCTTCCATCCCTAACGCCGATAAACCTAACAAATGAGATTGTAGTCCAATGACGTTATGATCTCTACACGTTAAATGCGTCAATACTGGGATATCATGCTTCGTTAATAACGCACCCATCGCCATATTAGAAACACGAGGCGATGCTAATGAATTATCTGCTAGAGTAATAGCATCTGCTCCCGCTCTTTTTAACGCTCTTGCTCCTTCAAAAAAACGCTGTGTATCTAACGTTTTCGGTGGATCTAATTCTACTACAACTGTCGTTTGTTTTTTCGCTTTCTCTGCTAGAGTGACGTGAGCCTTCGAACGTTTCTCATGCGTATGAACGACTTTCGGCCTTTGAATCGTGTCTTTTTCTATTACAGGGGTAATATTCGCAACAGCGCGCTTCATACTTTGAATATGTTCTGGAGTCGTACCACAACAACCACCCAATAACCGAATACCTTGCTCAATAAATCTCGGTGTCATCGCTTCAAAATAAGCTGGGCTTCCCTCATATACGTAACGTCCATCCACATAATTCGGGAGGCCTGCATTTGGGTATGCTGATAAATAGCCATTTTGAGGAATCGATATCATTTTGAAAGCTTCCGTCATATGAAGCGGCCCTAGTTGACAATTCAATCCAACAACATTTGCACCGTAATCTATAAGTTGCTTTAATATTTCATTGACATCATTTCCATTTTGAGTCGTACCTGCTTCATGTAACGCTAATTGCGCAACAATTGGAATATTCGTTTGCTTACGCAATACTTTAACGGCATGAAGTAATTCAAATTCATCGTAAAAAGTTTCTAATAGTAATCCATCAACCTGTTCTTCTAGTAAAGCCCCTGCCTGTTCAAGTAACATAAACTCTCTTTCCATATCAGTCGTTGTAACAGCTCCGATATGTTTCATACCACCAATTGTTCCTAAAATTGCATTTTTATCTGTCACAGATGCTTTCGCCAGTTTTACTGCCGCTCTATTAATTTCTGTAACTTGATTTTCTAAACCATACATACGTAATTTCGCCTCATTTGCTCCATACGTATTCGTTTGAATTACATCTGCTCCAGCAGCTACATATTGTTTATGAATCGATATAATTAAGTCTGGATCAGATACATTCAATTCTTCAAAGCTACTTTGCAAACCATGTGAATGCAATAACGTCCCAACCGCACCATCACCTATTACAATTCCTTTTGATAATAAATCTAGTAATTTCACGACTCTCCCTCATTTCTATCAATATAAAAACCCCCTCTTCACTTTGAAGAGGGGGACATAATCGTTCCTCCTCTTATTATGCAAAACATTCGTTTTGCAGGTATTAGCACCGTTTCAAACATTTCGTTTGAAGGTTGCCGGGTTTCACAGGGCCTTTCCCTCCACCGCTCTCAATAAGAGTTGTCTTTATTATTTTATTTATGTAGCTAAAAGGAAATGCGTTCCCCTTTTAACAATGTTTGTTAATTTTTTAATAAATTTAGCATGCACAAAAGTAAAAGTCAATGACACTTGCGGAAAAATAAAAATTATTTAAAATAAAGTTGCAATTCAGTTATATTTTATTGTAAAGTTAAAAACATAATAAAAATTTCATACGAACATTCTTATCTAGAGAGGTAGAGGGACTGGCCCTGTGACGCCTCAGCAACCATTAACATTTTGTTAATAAGGTGCTAATTCCAGCAAATTGTGAAAGATTTGACAGATGAGAAGAAGACTCTATTCAAACCGAAAGCCTTCTTCTTAGAAGGCTTTTTTTATTTTATATTCACTTAATGTTTCAATTTAAAAAGGAGGAATTTTCATATGTCAACAATCGAAACAAAACTAGCACAAATCGGAAATCGCAGTGAAACTACAACCGGAACGGTTAATCCACCAGTTTATTTCTCAACCGCTTATCGTCACGAAGGAATTGGTAAATCTACTGGCTTTGACTATTCACGAACTGGCAATCCAACTCGAGGTCTTTTAGAACAGGCGATCGCAGACTTAGAATATGGCGAACAAGGTTATGCCTGTAGTTCAGGGATGGCGGCTGTTCTCCTCGTCCTTTCTCTATTCCGCTCTGGAGACGAACTTATTGTATCTGAAGATTTATACGGGGGAACGTATCGATTATTTTCTGAGCATGAAAAAAAGTGGAATGTTCGATGTAGATACGTAAATACACAGTCTATTAAACAAATTGAGCAAGCTATCACAACTGAAACGAAGGCTATTTTCATAGAAACTCCAACTAATCCATTAATGCAAGTTACTGATATTGCTGCTGTCGCAACTGTAGCGAAAAGGAACGGACTACTCCTTATTGTAGACAACACTTTCTACACACCTTATATACAGCAACCATTAACAGAAGGTGCTGACATTGTACTTCATAGCGCAACGAAATATTTAGGGGGACATAACGATGTACTAAGCGGGCTTGTCGTTGCAAAAGGAAAGGAACTTTGCGAGGAAATCGCTCATTATCATAATGCATCAGGTGCAGTTTTAAGCCCATTTGACTCATGGTTATTAATTCGCGGTATGAAAACGTTAGCGCTTCGCATGAGGCAACATGAAGAAAATGCGAAAGCAGTTGTTGCGTATTTAAATGATGAAGACGGGGTGACAGATGTATTTTATCCAGGAAGAGGCGGCATGATCTCATTCCGCCTTAAAGATGAAGCTTGGATTAATCCATTCTTACAATCTTTATCCTTAATTACATTTGCCGAAAGTCTTGGTGGTGTAGAAAGTTTAATGACTTATCCAGCAACGCAAACACATGCTGATATTCCTGAAGAAATTAGAACAGCAAACGGCGTATGCAATCGTCTTCTTCGATTCTCAGTTGGCATTGAAAATAGTAACGATTTAATTCAAGACTTAAAGCAAGCAATTAAACTCGTAAAAGAAGGTGTAAGAATATGAGCTATTCTATAGATACACTCTTACTACACAACCAATATAAACACGACTCGCAAACAGGCGCTGTGAACGTTCCTATTTATAACACATCAACTTTTCACCAGTTTGATGTAGATACGTTCGGAAAATATGACTATAGCAGGTCAGGAAATCCAACTCGTGAAGCTCTTGAAGATATCATTGCTTTATTAGAAGGCGGAACAAAAGGATTCGCCTTTGCATCAGGCATTGCAGCGATTTCCACTGCATTCCTCCTTCTTTCACAAGGTGATCACGTACTCATTTCAGAAGATGTGTACGGAGGCACTTACCGAGTGATAACTGAGGTACTCTCCCGTTACGGTGTTTCACATACATTTGTTGATATGACCAATTTAGAAGAAATAAAACAAAACATTAAACCAAATACAAAGCTCTTTTATGTAGAAACACCTTCTAACCCACTTTTAAAAGTGACAGATATTCGCGAGGTTTCTAAACTCGCAAAATCTATTGGGGCTCTTACTTTTGTTGATAATACATTTTTGACACCACTATTCCAAAAACCACTTGAACTTGGAGCTGATGTCGTTCTTCATAGTGCTACAAAATTTATTGCTGGTCATAGTGATGTTACTGCCGGATTAGCAGTAGTAAAAGATTCAGAACTCGCTCAAAAGCTTGGATTTTTACAAAATGCATTCGGTGCTATTTTAGGACCTCAAGATTGTTCTCTCGTACTTCGCGGTCTAAAAACATTGCATGTACGCCTCGAACATTCAGCTAAAAATGCCAATAAAATCGCACATTATTTACAAGAGCACTCTAAAGTAAAAAATGTCTATTATCCGGGATTACAAACTCATCTCGGATTTGATATTCAACAATCTCAAGCAACATCAGCTGGAGCGGTCTTATCGTTTACTTTGCAGTCAGAAGATGCACTCCGCAAATTTTTATCAAAAGTAAAATTGCCTGTTTTTGCAGTTAGTTTAGGAGCTGTAGAGTCAATTCTTTCTTATCCAGCAAAAATGTCACATGCAGCACTGTCGCAAGAAGCTCGTGATAAAAGAGGAATCTCTAATTCATTACTTCGGTTATCAGTCGGTCTTGAAAATGTTAACGATTTAATATCCGATTTTGAAAATGCCCTTTCTTATGTAGAAGAACCTGTAAATGCATAGAGAAAAAGAAGATATGAGATTAGGTTTTCATATCTTCTTTTTATGCGGTTTAGCTATATTCATTTGAATTTCTTCTTTTCTTATAGTCCATAAAAAATAAAAGTATATCATCTATTTCTAAATAATGGATTAATTGATATATTAAGAAATAAAAAGGGGTGAAAATAATGGATACTTGTGCAGATATTTTAATCGTTATCGATTTACAAAATGGCGTATGTTATAGCGAGGAGCATTTATTTGATTTACAGAACTTACTAAAAAAAGTAAATAAAAGAATTTCTTCATATAGAAAATTAAATAAACCAATCCTTTTTGTTCAACATTGTGATGATGATTTAGTACCCGAGAAAGAACTTTGGGCTATTCATACCGATCTAGATGTTCAAGAACAAGATTTTTTTGTAAGAAAAACACATGCAAATTCATTTTATAAAACAAACTTAAAAGAAATTTTAGATCAATTATCTGTAAATCGCATTGAATTTTGTGGCGCCCAAACAGAGTACTGTATGGATGCAACGATTAAGTTTGCCCACGGACTAGGATACGAAAACTTTATGGGACAGAAAACAACCTCTACGTTGAATAATCCTTTTATGTCCGCAAAAGAGACAATTGATTTTTATGAGAACATATGGAATCACAGATTTTTAACGTTGCTAAAAGATGAATTTTAGAATAAATGACTAATGACTTGATCATCCTAAGATTTATCAGCCGTAATCAAATATTTCATTATCACCATAAAGAAGCGAATGACATTCAGCTTCTTTTCTTTTAACCTGTTTTATATTCTATATATATCATTATAATTCCTTTGTCATATTATTTTAAAAATTTCGTATATTCATTTGAAAGAATAAGAAAATCATGATAAAATTGTGTTACAAATATATCTATATCTTTCAATTTTTAAAACGCATCGAAATTTTCACCCAAAAATGTCATTTTACAAAAACATGCTAATTTACCTATTTTATTTACATCCGGGTCTCTTTTCTTACAATTTCTTTACTTTAGGACTTTTTTTCTGCAACAACTATTTTCTTTTCTTTAAATTTTTGGTATGTATAGTATGGTATAATAGCTCACACGGAGGTGGAAAAGAACATGTTAGAAACCTTTCAAAAAGAATTAGAACTATATGAAAGTAATGCAGAATTATTAAAAGTGCTAGCTCATCCTGTTCGTTTATGTATCGTAAAAGGATTAATCGAGCGCGGTCCAAGCAACGTTTCTACAATGTATACTGGCTTAAACATGCCACAATCTACAATTTCACAGCATTTAGCAAAATTAAAAAGCGCTAAAATCGTTTCTAGTGAAAGAAAAGGATTGGAAATTTATTACAAAGTAGAGAATGAAACAATCATTCAACTCGTTCGCGTATTATTAGGTTAGGGACTAATAATCGCAGAAAAAGAACGTATTCTATATTTTTTATCTCATATCTTTAATATAAATATATATCATGAGAGGAAATATATAATACTACATAAGTCGTATTAAAAAACAAGACACAGTATATACTGTGTCTTGTTTTTTATATTGTTACATACCGATCCAAATGTAAATGTTGCATATCTTTTGTATGTATAACAACATCAAACGAACTCCCTACTCCTCCATTTAAAATCATAGAACGAACTGCTCGATTTTGTTTTTGCGTTTCAGAAAAAGGATTCGTATCTTGATGGCTCGTAAGCTGTTCTAATATCCCTGCAGCTAACAAGAACTCAGATTGTTTCTTATGCCATACTGCACTCATTCCTTGCATACTAAACATCTCCTTTAGCTCGTCCCAATGAACATGAGTAGTAAGATCCATTTCACCTGGATGCGCTAGTGGGTTACGCATTAGCTTATGCTGATAATATCCTCGCAAACTTCCTTCGCGGTGTGCTGGATGCATCCATTCTTCTTTTGTGTATCCGTAATCAACTGTAATACATATACCTTTTTGAAACCATTTCGAAATTTCTTTTATATACTCCTCCATAACTATTGGTACTTCAAAACGTTGCCCTTCAGCAATATGAATATTATATTTCAATAAATAGCGACCAATTCTTTTATTTAACGGCCTACATACTTCTGAAAGGTTTCCTTCCTCTGTATATGTAATACGTACTTCATACAATATACCATTTCTTTTCTCAATTACTTCAACAGGAAATGCATCAAACAACTCATTCGAAAAAAGAATTCCCTCGAAAGAATCTCCCATTTCACTATAGGAGGTATAGTACGATACATTAGAAAATGAGCCAAGTTGCTCCTGCTGTAATTTCCTATGAAAAGGGCTCACTTCAATCATTGAATAGTTTAAATTAATAAAGGTGTTTGGAGATAATTGCTTCCATTCTTGTAAAACATCATAGGCAAACTTCCCTGTTCCCCCACCAACCTCACAAATATTCGAAGCAACTTCACCATTTTCAACAAGACGAATAAAAAGTTTAGCAAAAGTTTTTGCAAAAACAGAGGATACATTGCTACTTGTAAAAAAATCCCCTTGTCTTCCAATCTTTTCACGTTCTTTCATATAATATCCATGACCCTCCGTATACAATACAAGGTTCATATACGTACTATATGAAATTGAATAATCCTTTTCTTTCCCCATCCATTCTCTTAAAATGAGCTCCATTCCCATAATGACTCCTTATTGTAAAAACGGATTATTTTCTTTTTCAAAGCCAATGCTTGTTTCTGGACCATGTCCACATAACACCGCTGTTTCATCTGGTAATACAAATAATTTCTCTTCAATACTTCCAATTAATTCAGCAAAACTTCCACCAGGCAAATCTGTTCTTCCAATGCTCATTTGGAACAATACATCTCCTGAGAATACAGCATTCGCTTCTTTACTATAATAAGAAATACTTCCTGGAGAATGTCCTGGTGTCTCAAAAATTTCAAAATTAAATAATCCAATTGTTAATGTACCTTCTGCATCAATAATATGATCCGCTGGTTTTGCTGTAATACTGCGGTTCATCATAAAAATTTGAGAGCCGTTTACAGTTGCATCTCCTAACCAATCTGCTTCTTCTTTATGTACGTACACAGGAATATGAAAAGCGTCTCTTACGGCATCAACAGCACCGATATGATCAAAGTGAGCATGTGTTAATAAAACAGCCAATGGTTTTAATTGTTCTTCTTGTAAATATGTAACGAGCTTTTCACCTTCATGACCAGGGTCAAAGATAATGCACTCTTTTTGATCGTTCATTAAAATATAAGCATTTGTTTGTAATGGGCCTAACGGCATTTGTATCCATTTCATATGAAAATCTCCTCCAGTTATTAAACTTACTTTTAATGATACAACATTTCTTTCTCTGAGGAAAAGAAAGGATGCTATCTCGACAATCATTTTTAAAACATGTACAATATAAAAGAATAAATATTCCAAAAACTCATAATAAGAAATGGGTAGACAGAGGAGGATATTGTATGGGCCTTGTTATTATTTTTACACTTGTCACTCTGTTAGCTGTATTTGCTACGCTTAGAACACTTCGTGAAAAAAACTTTTTCGCGAGCGGCTTTGCAATTGCAACTGTACTCGTTTTCGGATGGTTTACGATCATGACTGTTCTATATAACGGGTATCCACCAGCAGCTTAATTCGTTTACACTTTATTCTTCATCGAGATTTTACACAAAAAGAGGAAGGGTTCCCCCTTCCTCTTTTCATATTTCACAACTTATATCATCTTCGCTTCGTATTTGTGCTTTTTTACAAGCCAAGCTCCTCCGATAACACCTGCATCATTACCAAGTGTTGCAATAGCTAACTTCGTGCTCTTTACAGCACGTGAGAAAGCGTATTGCTCGAAATAGCGTTGAATTGGCTCTAATAGCGCATCTCCAGCTTTAGACACGCCTCCACCAATAACAATTTTCTCTGGGTTCAATGTACTAGAAAGGTTCGCTACAGCTAATCCTAAATAAGAAGCTACTTTTTCTACTACTTCACCTGCTAATTCATCACCTTGTCCAAGTGCTTCAAAGACATCTTTTGATGTAATACGTCCTTCTTCAGCTAACATAGAGCGCAACATGCTCTCTTTATTAGTCTCTTGTATTTTTTGCATAGCAACACGTACAATACCTGTCGCAGATGCTACTGTTTCTAAGCAACCAGACTTCCCGCAATTACATGGGAAAGCATTTTCTGTAACGACTGTAATATGTCCAATCTCACCAGCAGCACCACTCACGCCGTGTACAATCTCACCATTGGCGATTACACCACCACCAACGCCCGTACCAAGTGTCATACAGATTAAATCTTTTGCACCTTCACCAGCACCTTTCCACATTTCACCAAGCGCTGCTAAGTTTGCATCATTATCAATAACAACAGGTAATCCTGTTTCTACTTCTAATAAATCTTTTAGCGGATAGTTTTTCCATCCTAAATTAACCGCTTCATAAATCATTCCAGACGCCACATGTACAGGACCAGGAGCTCCCATACCAATACCAATTAATTTGCTCTTCAATTCGCCTAATTCTTCTAGCTTTTTATCAATTGCTTTCGCAACATCAAGTGTAATATGTTTTCCTTGCTCACCTGTATTCGTAGGGATTTCCCACTTATGTAAAATTTCACCGTATACATTAATAAATGCTAATTTAATCGTTGTACCACCAAGGTCAACACCAACTAACCATTTCTCTTCCATGTTGCTTACCTACCTTTATCTAATTCTTATTTAGCTCTTTTTGAATTTCTTGCTTCAATAAAAATAAAGCTGTTTGATAGTCTTGTGGATCGATTAGCTGTGATTGATTTAATTCACGCAATTCATCTTGCATTAATTGTAAATCTGCAATTCGATCTCCCGTATAAATAATCGTACCAAATTTCTTTAGCAATTGCTGAATATCATAAATAGATACCATTTCATCACCCTCTATGCTCACTTACTATAAAAAATTATAATAAGAAAACGTTCACATATTTTATTATAATCAAGAAGAAAAAGTCTCGTCAATTTTTATTTGTCTATACAAGCTTATTTATAAGCAGTGTTCCTTTTTCTGTAATAATTTTTTCTATGTTTTTATCAAATGGCTCTACTGGAATGTGTTTTACCATTTGAAAATCATACGCTAATGACAGCGTTTTCCCTTTATAATGCACGAGATAACGATCATAATAGCCACCGCCGTACCCAATTCGCTCTCCTCGTTCTGTATAAGCTACGCCTGGGACAATTTGAAGATCAATTTCATCCATATTCACTTCTTCCGTAAGCCCGGGAATCGGTTCTCGTAAATTCATATACACCGTTTCTAATTGATCAAAATTATTAATTTGCCGGAAGGACATCGTTCTAGTTCCTTTATTACACTTAGGAACTACAACTTTCTTTCCTTCTTCCCAAGCTTTTTCGATAATAGGATATGTATTCACTTCATTTTCCATTGAAAGAGTAATTCCAATTGTTTTAGCTTCAACCCACTCTTTTTGCGCATACAACGAAAATGCAATCTGTTCTGATAAAGTTGTATACTGTTCTTCTGATAAAGAATTCATGTGTTCTATTATTTGTTTACGTAAACGTACTTTCTCTGCTTTCACACATTCTCCCCCTTACAGTGACACTTTACTCTATGCTGATAGTGTATCACTTTTAACATAGGAATCGAATAAAAAAAGAAACAGTAGGAAAATATTCCTACTGCTTACTTTGTTTCACGGTGTAACGTAGACTTCTTGTCACGCTTGCAATACTTTTTAAGCTCGATACGCTCAGCGTTGTTACGTTTATTTTTCTTTGAGATATAGTTACGATCTCCGCATTCTGTACATGCTAGAGTAATATTCACACGCATTCTTATTTCCCTCCAGTACTAATAACTTAAATCAGACTATACTATAATACCACTTTTAAAAAAAAAATTCTACACCTTTTGATATTGTCTAATTTTTTCTATAAGATTTTTCATATTTTCCCTTGCTATTACTGGGTTTCTAGCATGTGAATACACCAAAAATTTTGGTTGTTTTGTGTCAGAAACGATATAAGACCACTCTTTTTCAGTATATTTGAACTGTACTCCTTCAAATATACCTTCTCCCTTCCTTTCTATATCATCCAATAATTTCCTCATAATTTCCCCTTTTTCATTCCATGAACATACCACTTCATCATAAAGTAAATAGAGCGGAGGTGATTGCTCTACTATGCTGAGAAACGTTTTTCCTTGCAATGCTATTAGCTCGAATAATTTTCCAATCCGATATAAAATATCTCGCTTCCACCTTACTTGAAACGACTTTCTTTCATCCTGCGTATAAAATAGAAGATAACATTCTCCTAACTTCAAAGACATTGGGTAAATATTTCCTGTCGATTCGAGTAAGAAATCTGGAATATCTACCTCTTCCAAATCTGTACCTTGGTAAATATTACTATGTTTATCGTATAACTCGAAATGATTTCCTTGCTCAGAAAACATAAGAGCCATATTCGCTTTACTTGATTTCATCAAAGCTTTCACATGATCTTTTTGTTCGCTTGCATAAATCCATGTAACTGTACAACCAAGTCTTTGCAGAAAGAGCATGAGTAAATGTTGCAACGTATCATTTCTCTTATTAATAAGAAGATGAAACTTCTGCATCTGTATTTTCTCGATATCAATATGCTCCAATATAACTTCTATATACTCATTCATAGAAACATGAACGAGCTTATTTCGCCCCATCTCTTTCTCATGCACGTAATAAAACAATTCGGACATATATACTTGTTCTATCTCTTTTTGCTGCTTATACGTTAACGGCATGCCAGCTTGACCATACAACTTTATAACAATCTCATTCTCATTCTCCACTTGAATGAAAACCCCACCTGCACATTGCAAATGATGAACACTATATTGAAAAAGTGACTCGTTCATTTCTTTACATTCCATCGTATGAATCCCTATACCATGAATAGCATGTAAAAATAAATTTTTATAAGAGGTTGTTTCTATATTTTCTTGACTTCCAATTAATATACTTTCTCCTTTTTTAAAAAGAGAACCATACGCCATCGCAATCTTCACGATAAACTGGGGAGTAATTTCAACATTCCCTCTTCCTACAATGCGGCTTTTTTGTAACCACCCTGCACTCATTTCACTCTCTTGAATACCAGCCGCTCCTACTATCGAATGACTATCAATCGCCTTATAAGGCCATAGTTTTCCTTTTTGCTTAATTACCGTACTTCTTCCGATGTGACAGTGATCCGCTACAACACTTTTTTGAAACAGTGTAACATCATCTTCAACTATTGTACGCTCTCCTATTGTCGTTTCTAATAGTTCACAATACTTCCCAATGTGGGTATTTGCAAAAACAATACTTTTTTGAAGATGAGAATAATTTGAAACGATACTATTTTTCCCAATAATAGAATATGGCTCAATTACAGCTCCTGTACCAATCTTTGCTCCTTCTCCAATAAAAGAGGGGCCATGAATTTTCGTCCCTTTACCAATCGTCACCCCTTCTCCCATCCATACCATCGGTAATACTTCTGTATAAGGAATAGGTACTTGTAACTTTTTCGTTAACAAATCAAATTGTGCTTGTCGATATTGATTAAATGTGCCGATATCTAACCAATAACCTTCTGACAAATATGCGAATAACACATTTTTGTTTGCCAATAACGGAAACACATCATGACTGAAATCAAAAAATTGCCTAGGCGGTATGTAAGAAAAGATTTCTGGCTCCATAATATATATGCCTGTATTCACAACATTAGATACTACCTCATTCCAGCCCGGCTTTTCTATATATCGTGTAACCTCCTGGTCTTTATTCATTACAACCAATCCAAATGAGAGTGGATTTTCTACTTCTTTCACAAACATTGTTACCATTCTTTTCTTTTGTTCATGAAACCTAATTCCTTCTGATAATTGAAAGTCAGTTAATGCATCCCCGCTTATCACAACAAATGTTTCATCTAAAAATTGTTCTGCTTGTTTAATACTCCCTGCTGTGCCAAGCGGAGGAGAGTCTTCAAAATAATACAAGTTAACTCCCCATTTACTACCGTCACCAAAATATTGCTTAATGGTCGTACTCATATATTGAACAGTAATTGCAATTTCACGAATACCATGCTGGCGTAATAACTCAATATTATATTCTAAAACTGGTTTTTCTAATAATGGTAACATCGGCTTTGGAGTATTACATGTTAATGGTCTAAGGCGCCTTCCTTTTCCTCCAGCTAAAATAACCCCCTTCATATACTTCAGCCTCCACTTATATAATGTTCAGTAACTCCATATACCATATGTATATTCCCTATCCCACATGAACTAGCAGCATCAACTTGATTAGTTAAACACATCCTCATTTAGAAGACTATATAATTAAATTTCTAACCTATAAAAACGTACATTTCAAACAACAAGAAAGCGCTTACTATAAATTGGTAAATAATACTTATTAACGACAAACATATATACTAATTTTTCCATTACATTATGATACATCTTATCATCATAAACTAAAGGAAACAACGAGCTTTTTTTGTCATGTTTTGACTAAAAAAAGCAGGTGATTTCTCATCACCTGCTTTTTTTCCTACTCATTCAATAAATAATGCTTTCCTTTTACTAAATAAAAGACATTTTCAGCAATATTTGTAATATGATCTGCTACACGCTCAATATATCTCGCGACAAATGATAATTGTGTAATTTGCGTAATTGCTTCTGGTTGTTCCGGAACTGAAGATATAAACTCACGAATTGCTTTTCCATATATTTCATCAACGGAATCATCCATTTCAGCAATTTGTTTCGCAAAAGTTAAATTTTCTTGTTCATATGCTTCTAACGCTAAATGCAACATCTCATTTGCAACCGCAAACATTTCATCTAGGTTGTGCAAACTAACAGCCACTTCTTTTTCCCCAAGACGAATTGTAGCCTTTGCAATATTAACAGCATGATCTGCAATGCGCTCTAAATCTGTCGCTGTTTTAATTGAAATAAAAATCCTTCTTAAGTCACTTGCTACAGGTTGCTGCTTCGTAATGAGCATAAGCGCAAGATCGTTTATTTCCTCTTCTAAATTATCCATGCGGTAATCACCATCAATGACCTCTAACGCTTTCTCTACATCTCTTGTATGCAGACCTTCCATAGCAATCAATAAAGCCGCATTTGCTAATTCTCCAAGCTCAATCACCTTTTGCTGTAACGCTTTTAAATCCCCTTGAAACTGTTCTCTTACCATTTTTCTTCCCCCTCAATATTATGTGCCATTATATAAAAGTGAAACTTTAATCAACCCTCATCAATCGGGATTTGATAGGCAGCAAGATCCCCTCCCTAACTTCTTTGCTTTCGCTAAATTTTAAGGTGGGGGTCTTACTGCCCGCAAATAGCGGGGTAAATCTCCTACATAGCCTCTTACGCTTGTAATAAAACTTAAGATAAGGAGAAGTATTACTTCTTTATTAACAGTAAGATAAAATAAGAAATGCCCTCTGTTAAGAGGGCATTTGCTCTTAGCTTTGAAACGATATCAACCAAAGCGACCTGTAATATAATCTTCTGTACGCTTATCTGAAGGAGTCGTAAATAATTTGTTTGTATCTGTATACTCCACAACTTCCCCGCTTAAGAAGAAAGCTGTTTTGTCTGAAATACGCGCTGCTTGTTGCATATTATGCGTTACGATAACAATACTAAAATCTTTCTTTAGCTCTTGAATTAATTCTTCTACTTTTAATGTTGAAATTGGGTCTAATGCCGATGTTGGCTCATCCATTAAAATAACGTCTGGCTCAATAGCTAAGCAGCGTGCGATGCATAGACGCTGTTGCTGTCCACCAGATAAACCGTATGCATTATCGTGCAAACGATCTTTTAACTCATCCCAAATCGCTGCTCCACGTAAACTTTTTTCAACAATTTCATCTAATGTCTTTTTGTCACGAATACCATGGATTTTTGGACCGTATGTTACATTCTCATAAATAGATTTTGGAAATGGATTTGGCTTTTGGAACACCATTCCTACATGCGTTCTTAATTCTTCAACTGGATATGATTTATCAAATATATTGCGTTCTCTATACTCAATTACACCTGTAGTTCGAACGATCGGTACTAACTCTACCATGCGATTTAATGTTTTTAAGTACGTTGATTTACCACAGCCACTTGGACCGATAATGGCTGTAACTTCATTCTCATGAATACTTAAATTAATATCTTTTAAAGCATGGTCTTCCCCGTACCATAAATTTAAGTTTTTCGTATCAAATACTACCTTCTTTGGCGCAGTCTCGATTTTCTCTTCGTTTTTCACCTGTACATTTACTACTGTTGCTACCATTTGAATTCCCCTTTCATCCACTTCCAACTTATTTTCGATTTCGTAACCATAAAACAAATATATTGATAAATAGCAACAAACCTAACAAAACAATCATCCCAGCTGCTGCTACATACTGAAATTCTTCTTGTGGCCTACTCATCCAATTAAAAATTTGAATTGGTAGAACTGTAAATCTATCAAACATACTAAATGGAACATAATTTACAAACGCAAGTGCCCCAATAACTAATAGTGGTGCAGCCTCTCCAATTGCTCTTGATATCGCTAACGTACAGCCCGTTATAATCCCTGGGAAAGCATATGGCAATACAATTTGATACATCGTTTGCCACTTCGTAGCACCTAATCCGTAAGAACCCTCTAATAAAACACTTGGTACTGATCGAATTGCTTCTTG
Organism: Bacillus sp. cl96; assembly: GCF_900100505.1. Taxonomy (NCBI): domain Bacteria; kingdom Bacillati; phylum Bacillota; class Bacilli; order Caryophanales; family Bacillaceae; genus Bacillus; species Bacillus sp. cl96. Next base: position 286,029 of record NZ_FNDM01000002.1, on the reverse strand, counting down.
ACTCGCCACAACAACTGTTGGTAAAACGAGTAGACTCATCGTCAATGCTGCTGCAACTATACTCTCTCCTAAATGAAGAGCATATACAAAAATAGTTAAACCAAGCAATCCAAATACAACGGATGGTACTCCTGCTAACGTTTGATTATTAATCTCTATTATTTTTTTAAATATAGATTCCTTCGCATATTGCTCTAAATAAAGTGCTGTTCCAACTCCAAATATAAAAGAAACAGGTATAACAATACTCATAAATAATATTGTCCCGGACAAAGCTGCAGCAATACCAGCTTCTTTCGGATTACGTGAAGCGAAATTTGTAAAGAAATCTATTGAAAGATAACTTATACCTTTTTCAACAATTTGAAACAGTAACAAAAACAAAATTACGATTGAAAATAAAATTGCTATATAAAATAACAATTTGTAAATTCGATCTTTTAAAAAGCGTGATGCCATATTTTTTTGTATTTTTTTATGATTCAACATTCGCATATTATGTCATCCTCCTAAAACGGCGCATAATTGACTGCGAAATGATGTTCATAATAAAGGTAAACAAAAATAATGTTGCACCTACAGCATACATGCTGTAATACGTAATCGTTCCATGCGGAGCATCACCTAAACTTACTTGCACAATATAGGCTGTTAACGTTTGAATAGAATGTGTCGGATCAAGCGATACATTTGGTGTGGATCCTGCTGCAATTACAACGATCATCGTTTCACCAATCGCACGAGAAGCTGCTAATATAATTGCTGCCATAATCCCTGTAAAAGCGGACGGAAACACCACTTGTTTTACCATTTCAAACCGCGTCGCTCCGAGTGCTAATGAAGCTTCTTTCGTCCCTTTCGCCACAGCTCTCATCGCATCTTCAGATAGAGATGCAATTGTAGGCATCATCATAAATCCGATAACGATTCCTGGACTAATCGCATTAAAAAACTGTAAATCTGGTATAATCCTTTGTAAAAGCGGTGTAACAACTGTTAATGCAAAAAAACCATATACAATTGTTGGGATACCTGCTAATAGCTCTAACATCGGCTTTAATATTTTCCGTGCACTATTTGAAGCATATTCGCTTAAAAATACGGCACACGCTAAACCGATAGGAATTGCTACAAACATAGCAATTGCTGTTACAAGGAACGTTCCACATATAAGTGGTAATATACCGAATTTAGGGTCTTCAAAAAATGGTAACCATTCTTTCTCCGTCAAAAAGGAGTATAATGATATTTTTTGAAAAAACATGATTGTTTCATTAGAGAGCGTAAAAACAATGCCGAGTGTCGTCACAATAGAAACACTAGCAATTATTTTTAGTAATAAAGGTACTATTCGATTGATTCGCTGCGTTTTTTTTCTTTGTTTTGTATTTCTTTCAATCAAATGTTGTACAGAAAATGTAATTTGACTTTTGTCATTATGAGCCAAAGATGAAAACCCCTTTCCACCCTGACATTACCTTTTTATTTCTGTTAACATACGCAGCTGTTCATTGTATTTTTCTTTTCTTAATTTTACATATCCGACCTCTTCAGCGAGGTTACCGACATGCTGAATCATAAACTCAACATAGTTTGCTACATTCATTTTATTTCGGATAGATGCATTATTCACATAAGTAAGTAGCGGCCTAGATAACGGCTCATACTTACCTGATTGAATGGTCTCTTTCGTCGGAAATACACCATTTACTTTTATTGCTTTCACCTTATCTCGATTAGCCATATAATAAGCATATCCTACAAAAGCAATGGCATGTTTATCATTCATTACCCCTTGCATAATAACTTGATCATCTTCAGACAAAGAGACTTTTTTTACAATGCGATGATTTTGTAAGATGACATTTTGAAAATAATCATACGTACCAGAGTCTACGCCTGGTGCATAAAACTTCACTTGTTCACGTGGCCATGTTGAATGAATTTGTGACCATCGCTTCTCTCTTCCATCTTCACTCCAAAGTAGCCGTAACTCGTCTACTGACATATCGTCTACCCATGTATTATGGCGATTCACAACAATCGTAAGACCGTCGTTAGCAACCTCAAAAGGTGTGAACTGAATAGAGTTTTTCTTCATTTCATTTTTCTCGACTTGTTTCATTACTCTCGAAGCATTATTTATATCTACTTCTCCTTTACTGAAACGATTAAATCCTCCCCCAGTTCCAGAAATACTGATGGAAATTTTCACGTCTGGATGCACCTTTGTATATTCCTCCGCTACTGCTTCTATAATAGGAAAAACCGTTGAGGATCCATCAACTCTCACTTCTCCCGTATCATTTAAAGCAAATGCAGTAGACATTTCAAAACAGAGGAACCATATTGATAATACGAAAACTTTAATCGGTGTACGCATCCATTTCACGTGTTCTTCCTCCTAGAAGTAACCGAAAATAACAGGATTACAGATATAAGAATACTGCTAAACTATTAATTCGGTTTTAATTGTTTGTAAAAGTTTTGTAAAGTTCCACATAAATCAACATACGGTACAATTTCAATTCAGTAGTAGCTATTCATTTCCTCTGATGATTTCCCTATAAAATATTTATCCCCTATCCCACCATATACAAGTATCATTTATACGGCCGCGTTTTTTTCAATGTTGTATACTTGTCCACATTTATTACACGATATGCATAAACCATAAAAAAAAGCACACTATCTTTTCAGATAGTGTGCTTTTTTACAACTTTTTTATTCATCATCTTGCTCTTTATTTTTATTGTCTTTATCATCTTTTGGAGCTTCACCATTTACTTCTTTGTTTTTTAAATCAAAGTAAGCGTCCATAATTTCACGACCAATATATCCATTAATACCAGTCTTATCATCATGTACCCACGGAACGACAACAGAGAATGCTACTTCTGGATCTTCAAGTGGCGCATAACCTACTAATGTTAAGTTATATGTTTCCACACGTTCACCGTTTGCCTTTCTACCAATCTCTTTATCTCCGCCATACACAGTTTGCGCGGTACCTGTCTTCCCTGCCGCTTTATATTTTGCACCTGTAAAGTATTTTGTAGCTGTACCACCTGAATCATTATAAACTTGTCTAAATCCTTCTTGAACACGTTTAATTTGCGATTCTGGCATATCAACACGATTTAATACTTTCGGTTCCATAGATTGAACAACTTTCCCAACTTCATCCGGTTTCACTGCCGGTTGACGAATTTCTTTTACAACTTGTGGTTGCATACGATATCCGCCATTGGCAATCGTCGAAATATATTGCGCTAATTGAAGCGGTGTATACGTATCATACTGTCCAATTGATAAATCTAGTAAGAAACCTGGTTGACTACTTCTACCCATCTGACCAGCAGATTCATTCGGTAAATCAATTCCTGTTTTTACACCAAGTCCAAACTGTCCGAAATAATAACGCATCGTATCAAATGCTTTTTGAGGTATATCTAACGTACCACCTCTCACATATGGAACACCGGCGATATTCATCGCTGTTTTAAACATATAAACGTTAGAAGACATTTTTAAAGCTGTAAGGTCATTAATGTATCCCATCGTTTTCCAAGACGACTTCGTAGGTGTACCTTTTAATTTAATTGGTTCATCCAATTGCACCGATCCTGGTTGAATCGCACCAGTTTGATATCCAGTAAGTACTGTTGCACCTTTTACAGTTGATCCCATCGGATAAGAACTTGTCATGGTACCTAATGCAAAGTCATTTACTTTCGTTTGACCATCTTCGTTAACTAATTGTTTCCCCGCCATAGATAAAACTTCGCCATTTTTTGGGTTCATCATTACAACGAATGCGCGATCTAAAAGAGGTTCGCTTCCTTTAAACCTCATTAAATTCTTCGCAAGAATATCTTCCACGCGCTTTTGTAATTCCATATCAATTGTTAAGTTCAGGTCATTACCACTTTGTCCTTTTGATACATTAATCGTTTCTAAAATATTACCGTTTTTATCTGTAACATTTCTAACTTCTGCTTTCGTACCGTGTAGGCTATCTTCATACTGTTGCTCAAGATAACTTTTTCCTACTCGGTCATTTCGATTATAATCACGAACAAGATAGTAATCTAGTCTTTCTCTAGGTAAGCCTTCATCAGATGTCGACACCCCACCAAGTACACTTCGGAATAAATCATCGTACGTATATTTTCGATCCCAATCAACATTCGTATCTACACCTGGTAATGCTGCTAGGTTTTCACTAATAATCGAATATTCCTTTTCTGTAGCATCCTTTTTAATAACTTGAGGTGTCATTGCATATCCGCCGTCCATCTTACTTTTAATCGCTAGTATTTCTAGATCTTTTGCGGATAATTGATTAATCTCTTCTTCTGTTACACGACTTCGCTGACGCTCGTCTAATTCTTTATCATCAATTTTTTTATCTTTAAACTCTTGACGATCTTTATTCGTAATTTTTTCTTTAGCTTCCTCTTTATGCATAGCAAGCCAATAATCCTTTTTATCGCGATCCGTTAATTTATCTGTCGGTACTTCAATCAAATCTGCTAGCTTTTTCGCTGTTTCTAAGCGATCTTCTGCAGTTGATCCTTTCATTTTTGTAAATGTAATAGTACGAATGGCTACATTATCTACTACAGCTCGCCCATAACGGTCAAATATTTTCCCACGCGGTACAGGATTACTTATCGTTGAGTTTTCTTTCTTCTCCACTTCATTCTTATATTCTTCACCACGAACAATTTGTACATATCCGAGCCTTACAATAACCGCGGAGAACATTAAAAACACGCAGAAAAACAGCACGTTTAACCGAAAAGGAACGTGGGTCTTTTTCTTATTTTGCTTCTGTTTCTTGCTCATACAAACCCCCTCTACCAACAGCTATGTAATGTGAAAGGGACACCTTCATACAGGTGTCCTCACTGCTGTCTTACATCTTTTTCTATTCTAGCATAAAACAAACGAGAAGTTAACCTTCTGGTTCAGTTTGGTTTTGCGCGTTCCCTTGCGTTACAACACTTGCTTTACTCGCATTTCCCTCATCATATTTGACATTTTTAACTGCAAAATAAATAAGAAAATGTCCAGCACCTAAAATACATAATAAGTAAGGTAAACTTTTTTCAGGTGGAAAGAATAGTACAGCACATAAAAAACTTAAAATGGAACAGATTCTTCCGGCGTTTAACCATAGCTCCCGAACAACGACATATTCCACACGCCATTCTCTCGCATTTTTCGCTCTACCAATTACGTCATATGTCATTGATCCGTACGGAACAAGTAATATAGGATATGCAATTGCAATACATGCCGCATAAATAAGTAATTTCGTGTATGTAACATTGAAAATAACTAAAAAGACGACAGCATATAAAATAATGCCTCCAAGTAAAATTGCTTTTTTTCGCCACTCCTTCTTTAACATACGAGCAACTAAGTAGTAACATACAAAGGATACAGCAGAGTTCACTAAACTGTATTTCCCTAATGCAAACTCACTATTAGTTGCTAAATAAACATATACTGAAATGACAAAAATAAACGTTCCTTCTCTCAATCCTTGGAAAAAATGAGCTCGTGTAATCTTTCCCCAATTTTTATCAATCCGTCGTTCTTTCAATACTTGCACGATTTCATAACGCCCTTCACATTCTCTTTTAGATAAAAAGAAGCTTAAGACGACAGCAATTGCAAATAGAACTAATGAAAGAAAGAATATAACAGTATAGCCACTCCATTTCTCCATACGTGAAATTGTGTATCCTGCTGCTATTGGTCCAATCATTCCAGAGAAGGATGTAAGAAGTCCAAGAAACCCATTAAAGAAATCTCTTGTTTCTGGTTCTGTAATTTCAAATGTCAATAAGTTAAAAGCCAACCAGTAAAAACCGTATCCTACTCCTAAAAGAGCCCCCATTAATAAAATATACTGAGAAGCACTTTTCCCTGCTATTAAGACAACAATAAAAAAAATTGCGAGCGTCCCTACTCCTATTCGTAATAAAATCGAGCGATCGATACGTTTCGCTAATTTTCCCCCTACAAGAAATGTGAGAGGCTGTAATACCACGCTGGCTAAATTATACAAGCCAAGATTCACATAATTTTGTGTTTGTTTCCATAAATAAATATTTACAAACGTATTCGATAAAGAAATTGCGAGCGTGTATAAACCTCCTATAAGGAGCAATAACACTAAATCCCGATTCACTTCAACGTCACCAATTATATGTTTCCATTTCATACACAACTCTCCTTTACTTCATGTTCTAGTCTTCCAAAGACAAGCCCAATTATGTAAAAGGAAAGCATAGAAAAAAGCTAGGAGCTCTCCCCTAGCTTTTTCTATATTTATTACGATTATTTTGCTTCTTGGTAACGTTTTTCAGCAGCGTTCCAATCTACAACGTTCCAGAATGCGCCGATGTAGTCTGGACGACGGTTTTGGTAGTTTAAGTAGTAAGCATGCTCCCAAACATCTAAACCGATAACTGGAGTTTTACCTTCAGTTAAAGGAGAATCTTGGTTTGGAGTGCTTGTTACTTCTAACTCACCATTGTTTACTACTAACCAAGCCCAACCAGAACCGAAGCGAGTTGCGCCAGCTTTTGCGAATTCTTCTTTGAATGCATCGAAGCTACCGAATTTTGCTTCAATTGCAGTTGCAAGTTCACCTACAGGTTGTCCTCCGCCGTTTGGAGATAGGATTGTCCAGAAGAATGTATGGTTAGCATGTCCGCCACCATTGTTACGTACTGCTGTACGGATTGCTTCTGGTACTTCGTTTAAGTTTGCAACTAATTCTTCTACGCTTTTGTCAGCTAATTCTGCATGACCTTCTAAAGCAGCGTTTAAGTTTGTAATGTACGTGTTGTGATGTTTTGTATGATGGATGTTCATTGTTTCTTTGTCAAAGTGAGGCTCTAAAGCATCATACGCATAAGGTAAATTTGGTAATTCGTGTTTTGCCATTGTTATATTCCTCCCAGTTTATGTATTGCCACTTAAGTGACATACAACTTCATTCTACCCTAATTGCCATAGGGTGCAAACAAATAAATCACATTGTCTTGCTATCATTAAAGTAGCAAAATTCCCACTTCTTTTCAATTAAAATGCTCATATATTCCGTAAAAAAAGCTTCCTTCTACAAGGAAGCTTCCTGCTAACATAATAAACATGCGAAATGGATATGGACCCTGTAGGACTCGAACCTACGACCGGACGGTTATGAGCCGTCTGCTCTAACCAGCTGAGCTAAGGGTCCACAATTATGTATGTAACAACATATCAAATAGAGGAATTCCTATCGGATATGCTCTTTAAGAAATGTAAGATAAATTTACCATATAGAAAAGAAAAGTGTCAATTGTATTTTTCTTATTTAAAAGAAGAAAGTTAATAAAAGAAATTTAGTTATCTCCACTATATGTAAATATAATATATCTTGAGATTCTCTAGATTCCTACGTTACAATGATTTTATACATACATAAAGGAAGTGAATCTATGTCCATATTTACCCAATTCGTAAAAAGCATATACTCGCCTAAAGATATGGCGCTATTCCGTTTTCAAAAAATCGGTAAAACCATTTTGTATATTATGCTACTTTGCTTAATTACTACTATTCCAAGAACTTTTTTGTACGGTAGTTTTATCCAGGATGGTGTTGGCATGGTAAATCAAGTCATCGATAAAGATTTACCTGATTTTAAAATCGAAAATGGCGAACTAAAAGCCGATATTGATCAACCTATTGAAAAAGAAGAAGGAAATACACTTTTCGTATTTGATCCAAATTCAACAGACCTAGAAAAATATCAAAATAAAACAGGTTTATTTGTTTTAAAAGATAAAGTAGTCTCTATGGGAAATGGTCAAACACAAACGTATTCTTATAACGATTTGTTAGGTGCATCTCTTGAGAAAAAAGATCTACAAGAATTTATTTCTTTATTCGATAATATTTATCCAATTTTATTATTTGTTATTGGATTCTTAGTGTACCTATTCCAATTATTCATCACTTTTGTAGGCGTGACTTTACTTGCGTTCATCGGTTCTGCTATGAGCGGTCAACGTAAACTATCCTATAAACAAGTTTGGACACTAACTGCATACAGCTACACGATCCCAACCATTTTCTTCATGATTATGGATTTATTCAAAATCGTCGTACCTGGAGCAACGTTCATTTATATCGCTGTTGTTTTAATCGTTCTATACTTAACGATTAAAGAGGTACCCAAACCGAAAGAAAAATAAAAAATGCCTAAATAGGCATTTTTTTTTTGGACAAGCATATATTCCTAGCAAAGGAGTGAAGAATATGAAGAGATTAGGTATATTCCTATTCGTGCTTGTTCTCGGTTATATATTTTATTACGATATAAAAATCGGTACTTTACCGATGTTAAGTTCATATAAAAAAACAACTGCTGCTCAAACAATTAAAAAAGAAAACACAGACAGTCAACAAAATAAAGCGAACAAAACAGAAAAAGAAACGGATGTATCTTATAAAACAATTGAAGTAAAAACTGGTGAGACAGTTCTTTCTATTACAGAACAAATTAACAAGAAAAAAATTCCTTCCATAGAAAAAGTCATTGACGACTTTAAACAATTAAACAAAAGTACATCTGCTACAAAAATACAAATTGGAAAGTCTTATAAATTCCCGTTATATCAATAAGCTATCACTTAATCCTTGTCAATTACATAAAGGCGCTGATACAATAGTAAAAGTGAAACCGAGTACTTCGGTTTCTATAGCCCTATATCACGTATACTATCATTGATATGAGGGACTAAATAAGAAACTTCTTTTATAAGGAGAGCGATCTATTCGTGAATGAAATGACTCATCGTACAAAAACACGTCCAGTTAAAGTCGGTAATTTAACAATCGGCGGTAATAATGAATTAATTATACAAAGTATGACAACAACAAAAACACATGATGTTGAAGCAACAGTTGCTGAAATCAAGCGTTTAGAAGAAGCCGGCTGTCAAGTCGTCCGCGTCGCCGTTCCAGATGAACGCGCAGCAGATGCTATTGCTGATATAAAAAAACAAATCAACATTCCACTTGTTGCTGATATTCATTTTGATTATCGCCTTGCTTTAAAAGCAATTGAAGGTGGCATCGATAAAGTACGTATCAATCCAGGTAATATTGGTCGTCGCCATAAAGTAGAAGCTGTTGTAAATGCAGCAAAAGAGCGCGGTATTCCAATCCGTATCGGTGTAAACGCTGGTTCATTAGAGCGACACATTTTAGAAAAGTACGGGTACCCAACTGCAGATGGTATGGTTGAGAGCGCGCTACATCATATTAAAATTTTAGAGGACTTAGATTTCCACGATATTATCGTATCTATGAAAGCCTCTGATGTTAACTTAGCAATCGAGGCATACGAGAAAGCTGCTCGTGCTTTTGATTATCCATTACATTTAGGTATTACAGAATCTGGAACATTGTTTGCCGGAACTGTAAAAAGTGCTGCTGGTCTTGGAGCAATCTTAAATAAAGGCATCGGAAATACACTACGTATTTCATTAAGTGCTGATCCAGTTGAAGAAGTAAAAGTTGCTCGCGAATTATTAAAATCATTCGGTCTTGCGTCTAATGCAGCAACACTTATCTCTTGTCCAACTTGTGGTCGTATTGAAATCGATTTAATTAGCATTGCTAACGAAGTGGAAGAATACATCTCTACACTTCAAGTACCAATTAAAGTTGCAGTACTTGGTTGCGCTGTAAATGGCCCTGGTGAAGCTCGTGAAGCTGATATCGGTATTGCCGGTGCACGTGGAGAGGGATTATTATTCCGTAAAGGGCAAGTCGTTCGTAAAGTACCAGAAGAAACAATGGTAGAAGAACTGAAAAAAGAAATCGACGTAATTGCTGCTGAAATGGCTGCTGAACGAGAAAAAGAAAAAGAGACACAAGAACAATAAAAAGAAGGTTGCCACAATATTTGTGAGCAACCTTCTTTTCTACGTAAAAAAGCTCGTCAGTTACATAACCGACGAGCTTTTACTTTGCACATTTTGGACAACGACCATATATTTCAAACTTATGACCCGTTACTTCATAACCAGTAAAATCTTTATTCATAAAATCCATTGGGCAGGAAGTAATCTCTTTCGTCCCCCCACAATCCAAACAAATAAAATGATGATGATGTTCCATAATAGAACAAGTAAAACGAAAATGTTTTTCGCCATTTAATTCCGTTTGTTCTAAAACACCAATCTCAGCAAAAACTGTTAAGTTACGATAAATTGTATCAAAACTAAGCCCTGGATAATCGTCTTTCATATGTTCTAAAACGTCTTTCGCAGTTAAATAACGATTATGTGCTGCAAATAATCTGAGCATCTCTTCTCTTTTTCCAGTATGTTTATATCCTTTTTCTTTCATTAGGCGTAAAGCTTCTGTTAGATTCATACCTATCCCTACTTTATGCAGTTTTTTTCTTCTTCCATAAAATCGCACCGATTAAAATAAGAACTGCTATCATAACAATTGTACCACCTGGCGCTAGATCAAGTTGATACGAAGCAAACATTCCACCAATTACTGCAATTTCACCAAATAAAATGGAAAAGAAAATTGTTTGTTTAAATCCTTTAGCAATACGAATACTTGCTGCAACTGGTAATGTCATTAATGATGATACGAGAAGAACCCCCACTACACGCATTGATACTGCAATGACAAGAGCAACTAATATAATGAAAATAAAGTGAATCCATTTCGCTCTTAAACCAGTTGATACTGCGTATTCCTCATCAAATGATAATAGAAACAGCTCTTTATATAATAAAATAATTGTCGCAACAACAACAATTGCTACAATCCCAATAATAATTAAATCTGTACTTGTTACAGCACTGACACTACCAAATAAATAACTAAATAAGTCTGTGTTAAATCCATTTGCAAGTGAAATGAAAATAACTCCAACCCCCATCCCTGCCGAAAGGATAATTGGAATTGCTAATTCTTGATAGTGCTTATATACAGTTCGTAACTTTTCGATTAGTAGCGCTCCACCAATCGAGAAAATCATCCCCATATATAAGGGGTTTAAAAATCCACCTGTAAAAATGGTTTTTTCAAGTAATAAACTTGCTGCAATACCCGATAACGTCACGTGACTTAATGCATCCGCAATAAGAGATAAACGACGAATAACAACAAACACACCAATTAGCGGTGCAACAAGTCCAATTAAAATACCTGCGTATAAAGAATTACGTAAAAAGTCATATTGTAAAAAATCTTGTATCATTATATCCTCCCGTGATGCTCATGTTCGTGTTCTAAACGATGAACATGATGTCCATATAAGACGGACATTTCTGCATCTTCTAACTCTCGGAACTTCTCTACATTTCCATGGAAATGTAGATGTTGGTTTAGGCATGCAACATGTGTTACTTTTTCAGTAACAGCTCCCATATCATGAGTAACAAGAATTAATGTGATCCCGAGCCTTTTGTTTAAATCCTCTAATATTTCGTAAAAACTTTCCACATTTTTCACATCGATTCCAACAGTAGGCTCGTCCAAAATAAGCAATTCAGGATCACTAACGAGCGCACGAGCAATAAATACACGCTGTTGCTGTCCACCAGAAAGCTCTCCAATGTTACGACCTTGAAACTCACTCATCCCTACATCAGCAATTGCTTTTTCTACCTTTTTTTTATCCTCTTTTGTAAAAAAGCGAAAAAGCCCTTTTTTCGAAACAAGTCCCATTGAGACAACTTCAGAAACAGTTGCTGGAAAACCAGAATTGAAACTATTTGCCTTTTGGGATACATAACCAACTTTGTTCCATTCCTTAAACTTCTTACTATCAACGCCAAACACGCGTATGCTTCCTTCTTTTGGCTTTAAAACGCCTAATAAACACTTAAGTAAAGTTGATTTACCTGAACCATTCGGTCCCACTAAACCTAAAAAAGCTCCCTTCGGAACTTGCAAATTAATATTTTCTAACACATTCCGATCTTCATATCGGAATGTTAAACCTTCAATTTCTAATATATTATTCATAGCATCTCACCTATTTTAATTCAGAATGATTCCGATTTATATCTATTTGAATTATAGTACAGCTTATTATAGTTGTAAACCAATCTGCCTAAAATATATCTATTTTTTCAAGAAACCTTACTATTATAACAAAAAGCAGAGAAAAATTCTCTGCTTTCAAAAAATATTCCTATAAACTTTTAGTGAATAGCCGATTTAAACTTACCACCATTTGTCTCTTGCGTGCTCATAATCGTAACAAACGCATTTTCATCAATTTCATGCACAATTGACTTTAATTTCGTCACTTCTAGACGCGTTACAACTGCATAAATAACTTCTTTTTCTTTATCCGTGTAACCACCTTTTGCTACAAGCTTTGTCGTTCCACGGCCAAGACGATGCAAAATCGCGTTTGATACTTCCTCATATTGATCAGATACAATTAAAACCGCCTTCGTTTCATCTAGCCCTTGAATTACTGTATCGATTGTTTTAAATGCGATATAGTACGTCATAACAGAATACATCGCTTGTTCCACACCAAACACAAATGCTGCCCATGCAAAAATAAATAAGTTCACAAACATTACGAATTCACCAACAGAGAATGGTAATTTCTTCGTTAATAAAATCCCCATAATTTCAGTTCCATCTAGCGATCCACCATGACGAATTACAAGTCCTACACCAAGACCTAAAATAAGACCACCAAACACTGTCGCTAAAATAGGTTCTGTTGTAAATGGTGGTACCGCATGTAACGTTGACTCAATGAAAGCTAACGCTACAATACCAAATGTCGAAGATAACATAAATGTTTTTCCAATTTGCTTATAACCGGAATACATAAATGGGATATTGAGAACAACGACTAAAGTAGAAAAACTTAACCACCAAATGTTAGGAGTAAGATAATCTAATATAAGAGAAATACCAATAATTCCACCATCAATAATTTTATTTGGCATTAAAAATAGTTCAATTGCTACCGCCGCGCATGCTGCTCCAAAAATAATCATAACTAAACGATAAATGAGATGAATAACACTTTCTTTTCGATGTTGCTTTTGCTCCATAAGTCCTCCCTTTACTCTTTTTCTGTAGTTTTGTCCTTATATTATAACATACGCTTCTTTTCCTCATGAAAAAAGAAACTCCATACGAATATGTACAAGCTACATGCTCATATATTTCGATAGAAGAACGCGTGAAGGAGGATAATAAGATGAACCTCATTAAACAAATTGTTAATAAAAAATTAAATCATATTTCTACAAAAGAGTTATTAAAATATAGCAAAGAATACGAAGTTCCTATTACAGCCGCACAAGCTGACCAAATCGTTTTACTTATGAAGGGTAAAAATATTAATATTTACGATAACAACGAGCGACTAGAGCTCTTAAAACAGATCGCAAAAGTAACTTCCCCTGCCACTGCCCAACAAGTAAATACATTATTTCAGCAACTACTAAAATAAGGAGGGGATTTCCCCTCCTTATTGCGCTTTAATTTTTTCAAGAAGCCCTTCATCAAAAGTGCCGTTTTTCAGCATTTCGATTTCCAATTTATATGGTGGCTTCTTATCTTTTTTATCTTCCCCTACATACGGTGTTTCAAGAATTTTTGGTACATGCATTAACTGTGGATGATGTACAATGTGATGCAATGCTTTATACCCAATGTGACCAAATCCAATGTTTTCATGACGGTCTTTTCCTGCTCCGCGTACATTTTTACTATCATTAATATGAAGTACTTGTAAACGATCTATACCAACGATCTTATCAAATTCGTTTAATACGCCGTCAAAGTCATTTACAATATCATATCCTGCATCGTGCGTATGACACGTATCAAAGCATACGGATAGCTTTTCATTATATTTTACACCATCAATAATCTTTGCAATTTCTTCAAAGCTACGACCGCATTCTGTTCCTTTTCCTGCCATCGTCTCTAACGCAATGTTAACCGTCTGTTCTGGCGTTAACACTTCATTAAGCCCTTTAATAATTTGTTGAATACCAGCATCTGCTCCAGCACCAACGTGCGCTCCTGGGTGAAGAACAATTTGTTTCGCTACACCTAATGCCGATGTTCTTTCAATTTCCATGCGAAGAAAGTCTACGCCTAATTGGAATGTTTCTGGCTTCGTCGTATTCCCAACATTAATAATATACGGCGCATGGACGATAATTTCCTCAATTCCGTTCAGCTCCATATGTTTTCTTCCTGCTTCTATGTTCAATTCTTCAATTGGTTTTCTTCGTGTATTTTGCGGTGCACCTGTATAAATCATAAACGTTGTTGCACCGTATGAAACAGCCTCTTCACTTGCTGCTAATAACATTTTCTTACCACTCATAGAAACATGAGATCCAATCTTTAACATACAATCACCTCTTCAATATACAATAGATATAATGATAGCATAATTTGTAGAAATATGTAGTGAATTGTTTGTTCACAAAAGACGCACTACACAAATTCATATGACTATTTAGACAGACTATACTCTTCATTTAAATTAGCGGGATTAAAAAAAGATAAGGGAAACCCCTTATCTTTTTTTATTGCTATATTTTCTCTTCACTTTGTCACGTTCTGTTGCAAGTTTACGTTTATAGTTTGGTTTTACTTTTTTCGGTTTTTTAATAACTTTCGTTGCCATAACATCAAGTTCGTCATTTGGTTTTTTACGGCTCTTACGACGACGACGCTCACCTAAATCTGCCCACTCATCTCCACGTAAATCTACATGTTTAAACTCGATATGACGTTGTTTTTCTAAGCTATCTAACGCTTCTTCGTTTGCTGGATCATAAATCGTCACTGCAATACCAGAATGCCCCGCACGTGCTGTTCTTCCAACGCGGTGAACGAAGAAATCTAAATCTGATGGTAGCTCATAGTTAATAACATGGCTAATCCCTTCAATATCAATACCACGTGCTGCTAAATCAGTCGCAACAATATATTGGAATTCAAGGTCACGAATTTGTTTCATCATTTTTTTACGATCACGTGGTGATAAATCCCCATGAATTCGTCCAACTTTTAAGCCACGTTCCATTAATCCATCAGCAACTTGGTCTGCCATCTTTTTCGTATTCGTGAAAACAACTGCTAAATACGGTTTAAATTGAAGTAGCATTTTATGCACTAAATCAATTTTATTACGATGTTTAGAAGGCACTAAATAGTGTTCAATGTTTCCAGCTGCAACTTGTTTTGGATTGATATGAATATGCTCTGGATTCTCCATATATTTCTTCAGAAACGGTTTTAGTTTTTGAGGAATTGTTGCAGAGAAAACTAACATTTGCAAGTTTTTAGGCATGCGTGCTGCAATTTTGTCTACATCATGAATGAATCCCATATCAAGCATTAAGTCTGCTTCATCGACAATAATCGTATTTGCTTTATGAACAAATAATGCTTGTTCTTCAACTAAGTCTTTAATACGTCCTGGTGTCCCAACTACGATATGAGGTTGTTTTTTCAATTTCTCAATTGAACGTTGTTTATCAGTTCCACCAATTAAACAACGTGCTGTAATCATTTGGTCTTCCGCACAAAACTTTGTTAATTTCACGATTTCTTCGTAAATTTGTTGTGCTAACTCACGAGTAGGCGCTGTAATAACAAGTTGTACTTCTTCACGACTTGCATTAATTCTGTTTAATGTAGGAAGTAAGTATGCATGTGTTTTCCCAGAACCTGTTTGGGATTGTCCAATTACACTTACACCTTTTTTCACGACTGGGAAAATTTTCTGCTGAATTCCTGTCGGCTCTGTAAAGCGTAGTTCACGAACTGCATCTATTAAAAATGGTTTAAAATCATACTGTGTAAAAGTTTGTTGTGTCATAAGTTACACCTTCTTTCTAAAATTTCTACTGCGCGCACAAATCAGTCAAGTCTACATTATATCGAAATCTACAAGTAAAATCCATCTTTAGTTTAGGTTTTCACTTCAAAAACTAACCTTCTTCCCTTTTATTGCATATTGTATGTGTATATACCTAACTGAAGAAAGGAGGATTTCTCACATGTTTCCGAAATCCCCTACAAGGCAAATGTATCCGAATCCAGGGCAGCAACCTTATACACCATATCCAATTCCACAACTACCACCAATGGCACAAAAAAAGAAAGGTTTTCTTGCTAAGCTTTTTAAAAAACACGATCCAACCGAGCCTTTTATGCAAATGGTTCCACCTTACCGACAAATGGAAGGGCAACCGATGATGCATCAGCAACCACCACCGCCCCAATATCAACAGCAATATCCGCAGCAATACCAACAACAATATCCGCAGCAACATCCACAATATCAACCATACATGCAGCAATATCCTGAGCAAATGATACCGCCTCAAATGTATGAATCAACTGAAACGCGCGGGGGCACAACTACAGCTGCGGCAACAGCAAGCAGTGGCATCGGCAGTTTTTTTTCGAACTTAATTTCAAATCCAACTAATATGATAAATAACATCGAAAAAGTATCCCAAGTCGTTCAATCTGTAGGTCCTGTCGTCGAACAGTACGGTCCTATTATGCGTAGTCTACCAAGCATTGTTAAAATCCTCACCTCTGGAAAAAGCACGGAAGAAAATCAAACGGAAAATGTAACAGAGCCAGTTGAAGTAGAAAGTCCGCCTCCTGCACCTCAAAAAAAGAAACGAAAACGAAAGAAAATAGTGATTGAACCTGTAATAGAAAAAGAGTTACCGAAAGAACCAGTTCAACAAACAGCAACAAAACCAAAACTATATGTGTAACAATCCTTTGTTTTCTATCCACTCCTCCTTTATAATGTAAAAGACTATGCACAAAAGTATCCCTTGTTTAGAAGGAGAGGATTACTCATATGAAAATTGTTAAAATTTCCCCTCGTGGTTATTGCTACGGTGTTGTCGATGCAATGGTAATTGCACGTAACGCCGCATTAGATAAATCATTGCCGAGACCCATTTATATTTTAGGTATGATTGTTCACAATAAACATGTTACAGAC
Source organism: Bacillus sp. cl96 (assembly GCF_900100505.1). Classification (NCBI taxonomy): domain Bacteria; kingdom Bacillati; phylum Bacillota; class Bacilli; order Caryophanales; family Bacillaceae; genus Bacillus; species Bacillus sp. cl96. The sequence goes on along the minus strand of NZ_FNDM01000002.1, from coordinate 268,952 downwards.
GCTTTTGAAGAAGATGGAATCATCACATTAGACGGTCCAAGTCGCTTAGAAATTTTAGATAAAATTGATTCTGGTACTGTTATTTTCACTGCACACGGTGTTTCTCCAGAAGTTAAACAACGCGCAAAAGAAAAAGGTTTAACAACAATCGATGCTACTTGCCCAGATGTTACCAAGACGCATGACCTTATCGAAGCTAAGAAAGCGGAAGGGTATCATGTCATTTATATCGGTAAAAAAAATCATCCAGAGCCAGAAGGCGCAGTTGGTATTGCACCTGACATCGTTCACCTTATCGAAAGAGCCGATGATTTAAAAACATTAGAAATCCCAACAGATAAAATTTTAGTAACAAATCAAACAACGATGAGTCAATGGGATGTTCAACATTTAATGGAGGACATTCAAAAAAAATTCCCAACAGCAGAATTCCATAAAGAAATTTGTTTAGCAACTCAAGTTCGCCAAGAAGCTGTCGCTAAACAAGCTGATGTTGCAGACTTAACAATTGTTGTTGGTGATCCGAAAAGTAACAATTCAAATCGCTTAGCACAAGTATCACAAGAAATCGCGGGTACAAAAGCATATCGAGTTGCTGATGTAAGCGAAATTCAATTAGAGTGGCTACAAGGTGTAGAAAACGTAGCTGTTACAGCAGGTGCTTCTACTCCAACGCCAATTACGAAAGAAGTTATCGCTTTCTTAGAGCAATATAACCCAATGAATCCCGCTACATGGGAAAGAGTTCGAAAAGTACCGTTACAAAAAATATTACCTCGCGTGAAAGTGAAAAAAGAACAATAATAAAAACCGTTGCTTGCATGAGCAACGGTTTTTATTTTTCTTATACAAATATAAATGGATCTGTATGTAACTGCGAAGCATGAATGTGTACATTGAGTTTCTTTGCATCCACTTTTTCTTGTAATTGCTTTTGTACACCTTGTTTCATTACTTTTTCAACATTATGTCCTGGGTCAACTATATTTAAACCGAGCATCATCGCATCATGAGCAACATGATAGTACATGTCACCAGTTACATATACATCTGCTCCTTTAAATTTCGCTTGGTTTATATATTTATTACCATCTCCACCAAGTACAGCTACTTTACGCACTTTATCGTCTAACTTACCGACAACTCTTGCGCCCTTCACGTCTAATGATTGTTTCACATGTTCTGCAAATTGACCAAGCGTCATTTCTTCTTGTAAGTATCCTATTTTTCCTAGGCCTAACGTTTCACCTTTATTATCAAGCGGATACACATCGTATGCTACTTCTTCATAAGGGTGCGCCGTTACCATTGCTTTAATCACTTTCCGCTGTAATGAAGCTGGAATAATCGTTTCGATTCGCACTTCTTCTACACGTTCTAACTGTCCAGTTTCCCCGATATAAGGATTTGTCCCCTCTTGAGGTACAAATGTGCCTGTACCCTCGCTACTAAACGTACAGTGGCTATAATTGCCGATATGACCAGCACCTGCGTCTCCTAATGCATTCCTTACTTCTTCTGCATGAGTGACTGGCACAAACACAACAACTTTTTTCATTTCTTCTGCATATGTCGGTGCCAAAACTTCTGTATTTTGCAATCCTAACGCCTCAGCAAGTAAATCATTTACCCCGCCCTTAGCAACATCCACATTTGTATGCGCTGCATAGATTGCAATATCATTTTTAATACACTTTTCAATAATTTTCCCATACGCCTTATCTGTATGAATCGCTTTTAACGGGTTAAAAATTAAAGGATGATGAGCAATAATGACATTTGCCCCTAATTGAATTGCTTCATCCACAACTTCTTCCGTTACATCTAACGCAATCAATACGTGCCGCACGGGTTTATTAAGCGCTCCAATCTGCAGTCCAATCTTATCTCCTTCCATCGCCAAATGCTTCGGATACATACTTTCAAATAAAGAAATAATTTCATGGCCATTTGGAATTTTACTCATGATAAAACCTCCCCTATCATTTTCATTTTCGCTTCTACTTCCCCACGCTTCGCCTTTGTTTCTTCAGAATCAGCCGCACGTTCTAACTGTTTTAAAATATTTTGGAAGTTTTTTAATTCTCCTTCCCATTTTTCAACGAAGGCTTCACTTTTTTCTGTTATTAAAAATGGTCCCATAAACAATTCAGCTTGTTTATTTTCAGAGTAAGGCGCTGCAACATTTCCTCGCTCCCCTACTAAAATTTCGTAAATTTTCCCATCTTCTTTTACGATTTTTTCATGGATAAGCTCCCAACCATTCTCAATAAACCATTCACGAATATGATGCGCTGCAATATTAGGCTGTAAAATTAAACGTGTTACACCTTCTAATTTTTCTTTACCACTTTCTAAAATGTCACGAATTAACGCTCCGCCCATTCCGGCAACCGTAATTACATCTACTTCTCCTGGTGCGATAACAGCTAATCCATTCCCTTTACGCACATCTACTTTATCTTGTAAACCACTTTCAGCTACAGTTGCTTGCGCAGAGCGAAATGGTCCATCTACAACCTCTCCTGCAACTGCTTTTGTAGCAATATTATTTATAATTGTATAACACGGTAAATACGCATGATCCGATCCAATATCAGCGACTGTAGATCCTACTGGTATTTCACGTACAACTTCTTCTAATCGTTTTGAAAGCTTTACTTCATTCATGTATTTCCATTACTCCTTCTCTTGTCAGTCTGTCTCCATGATAATGAATTTATAGTAGTTGTTGCAAGCCCATAACAACAATTCACTGCTCTATCATTCATCGTATTTTAGAAAATATAGAAAAACAAGCCCTTTGCATAAGCAAAAGGCTTGTCATACGGAACTTTATTTTTTCTTCGATAACCAATCAGCTACTTTAGCGGCTTGATCAGCTGGAACTATATTGGCAGGCATATTGCCTTTTCCTTTCGAAAGAATTTCTTTAATTTCATCCTTTGAAAGTTTCCCACCAATTTTTTGCAAGTTAGGTCCAACTGCCCCTTGTAACTGATCACCATGGCAGCTCGTACAGCTTTGCTTCACAATATCTTCTGGTTTTGATGCCGTTTGTGCTGGCTTCCCGCCATTTTTTGCATCAGCTAACTCTTTAGATTTATTTAGCCCCTGAAATGAAAATACAAACATAACGATAATACCCAATGCTGCAATAAGAGCGAACGGAATCAGCGGATTACGTTTCATATCTCTTCTCCCCCCTCTATACCCCTAAATAGTTAGATGATTCAGTCATTTCCATTGTACTTGAAAACGCTCTATCAGAAAAGAGTAAACTACCACTTGTTAAAAATATTCCATAAATTCAGTTTATTGTTTTTTATTGTCATATCGCTTATTATTTCGATAATTATTAACGTTTCTCATCATATTTTTCGCTTTTCTACATATATTTTTGTATAGAATAAACAAAATTAATCGAAAAATCGAAAAATGAGCATTTGCAAATCAAAAGACAATTCTGTAAAATAAATTACAAGAAATTGTAATCGTTGCCGATAGCTAAATTTTAACAAAAATTAACAAAATAAAAAAGTTTACTTCACAATGGTGAAGTAAACTTAAAAAATAACCTATTCTAAGAAATCCTTAAGACGCTTACTACGGCTTGGATGTCTTAATTTGCGAAGTGCTTTTGCTTCAATTTGACGGATACGCTCTCTCGTTACGCCAAATACTTTCCCAACTTCTTCAAGCGTACGAGTTCGTCCATCATCCAAACCGAAACGAAGACGTAGAACATTTTCTTCACGATCTGTTAGCGTATCTAACACATCTTCTAATTGTTCTTTTAGCAATTCATAGGCTGCATGGTCCGCAGGCGATGTTGCTTCTTGGTCTTCAATAAAGTCACCTAAATGGGAGTCATCTTCTTCACCAATTGGTGTTTCAAGAGAAACTGGCTCCTGTGCAATTTTTAAGATTTCACGTACTTTTTCTGGAGCAAGATCCATTTCTTCACCAATCTCTTCAGGAGACGGTTCACGACCTAAATCTTGTAATAATTGGCGTTGTACACGAATTAACTTGTTAATCGTTTCAACCATATGGACTGGAATACGAATTGTTCGCGCTTGGTCTGCAATGGCACGTGTAATAGCTTGGCGAATCCACCAAGTTGCATACGTACTAAATTTGAAACCTTTACGATAATCGAACTTTTCAACAGCTTTAATTAGACCCATATTACCTTCTTGAATTAAGTCTAAGAAAAGCATACCACGGCCTACATAGCGCTTTGCAATACTTACTACAAGACGTAAGTTTGCTTCTGCAAGACGACGTTTCGCTTCTTCATCGCCTTCTTCAATACGCGTTGCAAGTCGAATTTCTTCTTCTGCAGATAGTAAGTCTACACGACCAATTTCTTTTAAATACATACGAACAGGATCGTTGATTTTAACCCCTGGTGGTACACTTAAATCATTGAGGTCAAACTCTTCTTCTGTTTTTGAAATTTGGCGATTATTAGGGCCTTCTTCGTTGTCATTATCACCAACTAAGTCAATGCCTTGTTCACCTAAATATTCATAGTATTCATCCATTTGATCGGATTCAATTTCAAATCCATTCATGCGTTCTGCAATCTCTTCATATGTAAGAACGCCACGTTTTTTTCCGAGCTCAGTGAGTTGTTCTTTCACTTGCTCAAGGGTCATTTCAGTTTCAATTTGTTTAGAACGAGCTGGTTTGTCAGCCATCTGTTCCCCTCCTTACGCGAGATACAAACATTCATTATACTAAAACTTTATCAAAAAAGCTATTTTCTCGCTTTTTGATTTTGTAAATATGCTACATAATATTTAGCAGCCTCTACAGGATCTGTTTTTTCCATTTGTTTCACTTTAAAGATGATCTCCATCTTTTCAAGTTTTTCCTGATGCCGCCTAAGCGTCTCCAAATGGCCTTGCAACACTTCTTCTGTGTATTCTGGATTAATAAATTCATCCGTCGAAATATCAGTGATAATATTTTTCAACTTTTCATCAGAGAGCCAACTTAAAAATGTTCCGACTGAAGGTTCATTTCCCTTTTCATAATATGCGTATAGTTCATATAAAATCCCTTTATGTTCTTCTGTATGAAAATCTTCTATATGGGATTCCATACGAACAGCTACTTCTGCACTTTGCAACATATGGTAAATAATTTCTCTTTCCGCTCTTTCAAAACCTGTTAACTTCGGTTTTGTTTGAACGACTTGAGACGGTTTAGCAACCTGCTTTATTTGTTTTTGCTGTACCTTTTGTTCTTTGCGATATTGGTGCAATTGATTCAAAAGTGTTTCCATTGAATACGAAAATTCTTGCGATAATGACTTCAAATATGACTCTGCCTGCATCGCATCTTGTAACAACGATAACTCTTTTAAAACACTTTTCACATATTCTTCTTTGCCAGACTCATCTTGCAAATTTTTCCCTAAACGCAAATAATTTATTTTAAAACCAACAAAACTCACACTTGATTTCACAAGATTTTCAAAAGCGGTAGTCCCATATTGTTGCACATATTCATCAGGATCAAGCTTATCTGGCAAGGATGTGACTTTCACTTGGCAACCAACTTTTAGCAATAATTGCCCTGCTTTCATCGTCGCTTCTCGCCCTGCTTTATCACCATCATAGCAAAGAACAACAGTTTCAACGTTACGTCGCAGAAGTTTTGCTTGTTCTTCAGTTAAAGCTGTTCCCATTGTCGCAACAGCTTCTTCCACACCACTTTTTACCGCAGCTAGTACATCGGCATATCCTTCAAAAAGAACCACTTGCCCACGCTTTCTAATAAACGGTCTTGCTTGGTGGAAGTTATACAACAATTTACTTTTGTGAAAAATCGGTGTTTCAGGGCTATTTAAATATTTCGGAGTGTCATCCCCTAACGCCCTTCCACTAAACGCTATCACCTTACCTTGTAACGTATAGATCGGGAACATAACTCTTCCACGGAAGCGATCGTAATGACTACCATCCTTCTCACTTCTTATTAGAAGGCCAGCTTGTTCCATACTAGACAGCGATAAACCTCTTTTTTGTAAAATTTTCGTCGCCGCATCCCAAGCAGGTGATGCATAACCAATTTCAAACTTCTCAATCATCTCTTTCGTAATACCACGGTTTAATAAATATGAAAGTGCTTCATTTCCCTCTTCCGTATTTACTAATAAATGATGATAATACTTTTTCAATAATTCATGAGCTTGTTGCATGATGACAGTGTCATCAGATATGTCTTCTTGTTGTCCTTGTCCTGATGTGTACTCTGCAACCGCAATTCCATTTCTTTCGCCTAGCTTTTGAACAGCCTCGGTAAAAGCCAGTCCTTCCATTTTCATTAGAAAGGAAAATACATTTCCACCTTCTCCACATCCGAAGCAATGAAAAATTTGCTTATCAGATGAAACAGAGAATGAAGGAGAATTCTCACCATGAAATGGACAAAGGCCGAAATAGTTACGCCCCTGTTTTCTAAGTTGAACGTATTCACCAATGACTTCTACAATATCGGATGATGTCCGAATCTGTTCAACAACTTCTTCGGGAATTCTGTTCCCCATAACTCCATCTCCGTGTCGTATTTTGTATTCGATATAAATTAAAAAATTCCTTTATAATTCGACAATATTTTTCTAAACTTGTTAGAAAGTGTTGCCGATTACATTGTATAAACGATTTTGAACCTTTCCTATAGGTCCTTTATCTGCATAAATCGCATATACATACTTGCTATATAAAATTGTATACATTTGCTCATCTGTTACAAATGTATCTCTTAGAAACAATACATATACACCTTTTTCCAAGAAGAGTAGCAAGCCACATATACTGTTTGATCTTGAGATCTGTAACTTTTTCATGTTGATCCATATAACAATCAACTCCATTTTGTTCAGTATCTACAATGATCCAATTGCCTTGCTATTTCCTTAAAGGATGAGCATATGATGCGACAAACAAAATTCCGACATGAAATTCCGCTCCAACTTGCACAATTTCAGCCTTCACGGGATATACATCTACACCAACTAATATGTTGTTGATGTTTTGCATATTTCTGTATTCTACATCCCTTCTGTGAATCCTTCCATAATGTGCGTTTTCTTGTATAGATTTTGTCGATTTAACGTAATTACATGTCTTTTTCGTAAATCCTATCCCTAGTTTATTCTGAAAAATTAAAGTCTAAACGTAAAATATAGGTTTTTATCACAATTTTTTATTATAATATATTTTCTTCAACTACGCTACATATCCCTTTATTTTTTCATCTTACATTTCAGGATGACAAACTCACACCTTGAATATACTAAAAGACAAAGGAGTATAAGTATAACCATTACACTACAATCTATTACAAAATCCATAGGTATCATATTTCACACGAGCGAAAAAAGCACATTCACCTTTGGTAAATGTGCTAAAACATTTTTTGGTTTTGCACTGCATTCACAATAATATTTGCTGTTTCTTCAATCGCTTTATTCGATACATCGATTACTTGGCAATTTATTTTACTAATTACTTCCTCAAAGTGATCAATTTCTTCTTGAATACGATTAATATTTGCATATGTTGCTCCATCACTTAATCCAAGTGATTTTAATCGTTCTTTTCGAATATGATTTAACTTATCTGGCGTAATTTTCAAACCGAAACATTTTTCTTTTGCCACTTGATATAGTTCTTCAGGTGGGTCAACTTCTGGCACGAGTGGTACATTCGCAACTTTCAAGCGTTTGTTATGAGCTAAATATTGGGAAAGTGGTGTTTTTGATGTACGCGAAACACCAATCAACACGATATCTGCTTTTAAAATACCTCGTGCATCTCTGCCGTCATCATACTTCACAGCAAACTCAATCGCTTCAATCTTTTTAAAGTATTCTTCATCTAACCTACGGACAACACCTGGCTCATATCTCGGCACTTGCCCCGTAATTTCTTCAATTTGATCAATAAGAGGGCCGATAATATCGTATGCCTCTACCCCTTCTTTTGCAGCCTCTGTTACTAAATACTGGCGCATATCAGGCTTAACTAACGTAAAACATATAAGTGCTTGATTACTCTTAGCAATCGAAATCACTTCTTTTAATGTCCCTGTATCTTCTACATACGGTACACGTCTAATATCAGGAGCAAACGGGAATTGCCCCATTGCTGCTCGAACAACCAAATCAGCCGTTTCCCCTACAGAGTCAGATACGACATATACGATTTTATTATCCATTACATTACCTCACTTTAAACAAATTACACTTATTCGTTATTTACTAAATTTACAAACGCACGTGTAATATTTGTTTTTGTAATTCGCCCAATCACTTCTAAACCTTGTTTCGTATCTTTTACAACTGGCATTGCATCAATCTGTCTTTCTATTAATTCCATCGCAATATCATATAAAGAATCCTCTCTACGACACATCGCAATGTTTGGCATCCTTGTCATGATAATATTAACCGGAAGAGAGGTTAAATCCTGCTTTCCTAAGCTCGCTCTTAATAAATCTTTACGAGACACAACACCAACTAATAGAGTCATCTGATCTACAACGAACAATGTACCAACGTCCTCTAAAAACATCGTACAAATTGCATCGTATACGGAAACATTTTTATCAATTACAACCGGTCTAGATTGATAATCTTGTACTTTAATTTTCTTAACAGCTTCAGATAATAGCTGCCCCCCAGTTTTACCCGTATAAAAATAACCTACGCGTGGACGTGCTTCTAAATAACCAGCCATCGTTAAAATTGCTAAGTCTGGTCTTAGCGTCGCACGTGTTAGACCCAATTGCGCTGCAATTGATTCCCCTGTAATAGGACCGTGATCTTTTACAATCTGAATGATATGTTCTTGCCGTTTATTCAGCTCTATGATAATCACCACCTTTAATGCACAACGAAAAAAGTTATACTATCTCTTAAATATTATATACTAAATATGCTATTCGAAAAAGAAAGTATGTAAAAAGGACCGTATACGGCCCAAAATTATATTTGAAACTTATCAAGTTGTTCTAAAAAACGTCTTGATTTCAAATAAATTCCGCAATATTCATCATAATATGTATTCAATACTAAACGCATTTGTTTTTTTGTGCTATCCTTTACCGATACATTTCCGAGCCTATGTAAATCGAAATGGAAGAAAAGACGTAATAATTTATGAACAGCTTCTCCTACCGGTATACGATATGGGTCTTGCTCTGCATGACGTGAGCACAGAAAACCGCCTTCCCTGACGGAGAAGGCGACAAAGTCTGTTTCTTGATGACAAATCGCACATGTATCAAAGTACGGGCGCATCCCTAATACCGGAAGCATTTTCGTTTGATAAATTAATGATAATACTTCTGGATCAACACCCTCACACATATAATGCAACGTTTGATATAACATTTCAAATAAATACGGATTATGTTTTTTATCTTCTGTTGCTTTATCAGTTAACTCAACAATAAATGATGCATAAGCAGTTAAAAATATATCCTCGCGAATTTCTTTCATAGTTGAAATAATCTCGCCTTGTTGCAATGTTCCAAGCCCAGATCCCATTTGAATTAGAAAATGGCCATGTGTCATTAATTGCGACACAGATGCTAATCGGCTTTTCGGTTTTTTTGCCCCTCTTGCCATTGCACTTACCTTACCAAGTTCTCTTGAGAATATTGTAACAATTTTGTTCGTTTCTCCGTAATCTGTCGTACGGATAACGATGCCCTCAACTTTTTGAAACATGTTCGTCACCATCCAAGGTTTGAACAAAACGGGTCAAGAAATTGGAGAGTCTAGATGCGCTAGCTCCTCTTCATGTTGATCCATCTCATCGTTTACGTCTTTTTCCATTTCTTTCAAAAGCAAGTACGTTTCAATGCTTCCTGTTTTGGAGAAAAACTTCCAGGTAAAATCTAGCATAAGAATCCACCTTTCTCAATAAGCGTAGCCTATAAACCAATTTCCTTTGTTGTTATTAAATTGACCCATTTTGTCCATTTTCATGTGAGAAAAATTTTTCCTAATTTATCAAAGTTCATAAAAACCAATAATCAGTGGATGAACCAACCATCCACTGATTACAACTTTACTCTATTTTAGTACTCATCCTCGCGGAAACCTAGGTCACGAAGCTGAGACATTTTATTACGCCAATCTTTTTGCACTTTTACCCATACTTCTAAAAATACTTTAGAACCAAGTAGCGCTTCAATATCAAAACGAGCTCGCTTACCAACTTCTTTTAACATTTTTCCTTGTTTTCCGATGATGATTCCTTTTTGTGATGCACGTTCAACAACAATCGTTGCATTTATATAAACTGCCCCGCCCTCACGCTTTTGAATCGCATCGATAACAACAGCCACAGAATGCGGCACTTCTTCACGTGTTAAATGTAGTACTTTCTCACGAATAAGCTCTGCAATAATAAATCTCTCCGGATGATCCGTTACTTGATTCTCTGGATAGTATTGTGGTCCTTCTGGTAAATACTTTTTAATTGTCCCAATTAAAGCGTCCACATTATTACCGTCTAACGCAGAAATTGGTACAATCTCTGCAAACTCATGTAGTTTACGATATTGATCAATTAACTCTAGTAATTGCTCTGGATGAAGTTGGTCAATTTTATTAATGACTAAAAATACTGGTTGTTTCGTTTCTTTTAATTTCTCAATGATGAATTCCTCACCACGACCAAATCCTTCAACTGCATTAACCATAAACAGAACAATATCAACTTCTTTTAATGTCGTTTGCGCCATCTTTACCATGAAGTCGCCTAATTTATGTTTAGGTTTATGTATTCCTGGTGTATCAATGAAAATAACTTGTGCATCATTTTCTGTATATACACCTTGAATTTTATTACGAGTCGTTTGTGGCTTATCACTCATAATAGCAATTTTCTGGCCGATAATACGGTTTAAAAATGTAGATTTTCCAACATTCGGTCTGCCAATAATAGAGACAAAACCTGATTTATAACCTTTTCTATTCATGTAAATCCTCCGCTAAAAATGCTCCTGGTAACAATTCTCCGACTGTCGTCTCTTGAACGTCACCATGTAAGTTTGATAAGTATACTTTCGTATCCTGTTTACATAATTCTACCATAACTTGTCGACATGCTCCACAAGGAGGTACTGGACGCTTTGTATCTGCTACAACCGCAATGGCTACAAATTCGTTATCCCCTTCAGAAACCGCCTTAAATAAAGCTGTTCTTTCAGCACAATTACATAAGCCATATGATGCATTCTCAACATTACATCCACGATACACTTTTCCATCGCGCGTTAATAATGCTGCACCTACTTGAAATTTAGAATATGGTACGTACGCTTGTTTACGCGCTTCGATTGCTTCTAGAATTAATTGTTTACTATTCATATTCCCGCATCCTTCCTGTTCACAGCTATGAAGAGATACACTCTCTCATTAAAGGCCCTTACGGCACTTCCAAAGCTTAATAAAAGCTTCGGAATGCAACTATACCATATACGGTAAAAAGATAATAGCACCAATTATAACAGCTATAATTGCAAACAATAAAACCGCTCCTGCCGCAACATCCTTTGCAATTTTTGCAAACGGATGAATATCGGCAGTCGCTAAATCTACCGTTTTTTCCACAGCCGTATTTACCATCTCTAAACTCATTACACTCCCTATTACAATAAGTAATATCATCCACTCTATTTTCGTAATATGGAAATAAAAGCCGCAGCATATAACAATGACTGCGGCTAAATAATGGATTTTCATATTTCGTTCATGACGAAAACAAAAGAATATACCAGCTATAGCATATCCAAAACTATCTATAAGTTTTCCTTTTTTCATCGTCCTAATCCAAAAGCTTCTAAAATTTCTTTTTGTCTTCCGAACATTTCTTTTTCATCTTCTTCTGTCATGTGATCATAACCAAGTAAATGTAAAAAGCCATGTAACGCCAAAAATCCAAGTTCACGATCGAAAGAATGTCCGTACTCTTCAGCTTGCTCTTTCGCCCTTGGAATAGAGATAATAAGATCCCCTAACATGCGCGGCATCTCTGCACCAACAATCTCCATTTCTCCTTCTCCCATCTCTTCCATGGCAAAGGATATTACATCTGTAGGTTGATCTTTATCTCGGTAATCACGATTAATTTCTCTAATGCGCTCATTATCTACAAATGTCACCGATACCTCCGCACCATCCTCGATATTTTCCATTTGAGCTGCTTTTTCTAACACTTCACGAATTAAACTCATATACTCTTCTTTTACTTCTTCTGTTTCATCAATAAAATCAATTAACAAACTCATTCTTTCTCCTTTTCTTCCGGAGGTTCCGGATATGTAATACGCGAATGGAAAATACCATTTAACGTTTCACACAACGTTTTTCCAACGATTTGTAGTTCCTTAAACGTCAAATCACATTCACTAAATTGACCGTCTTGCAGTCGATCTTTAATAATACTTTGCACCAAATTATTAATTTGTTCTGGCGTTGGGTGATTCATAGAACGTACCGCAGCTTCTACACTATCAGCAATACCAACAATTGCCGATTCTTTCGAAGTTGCTTTTGAACCTGGATAACGGAACATCTCTTCTGTATATTTTTCTTTATCTTCTTTAATAGCTTTATAATAAAAATATTTCAGTAACGTTGTACCGTGATGTTGCCCAGCGATATCAATAATTTCTTGTGGAATATGATATTCTTCGAGCATTCTTACTCCATCCGTTACGTGAGCAATTATAATATCTTTACTCGTTACAGGATCTAATTTATCATGCGGGTTTTTAATTCCCATTTGGTTTTCAATAAAGAATTGCGGTTGTACTGTTTTTCCTACATCATGATAATATGCCCCTACACGCGCTAATACACCATTTGCCCCAACTGCTTCACAAGCAGCCTCAGAAAGATTCGCTACCATTACACTATGATGATATGTCCCTGGCGCTTCTAACAAAATTCTGCGTAAAAGCGGATGATTTGGACTTGATAGTTCCATAAGCTTCATACTTGATACGATTCCAAGTCCACTTTCTAAATATGGTAAAATCCCCATAGCCAAAACGGATGATATAATCCCTGAAAGTGAAGCCATTAATAATTGCGTACCAATTTCAAGAGGCGAAAAATTCCCATTACGTAATAATAAAAGCGCCGCCAATACGACTACATTTAATACAGAAACGAGTATACCAGCTTGTAAAATCATTGTACGACGATTTTTTTCTCGCAAGAAAATACTAACCGATAACGAACTTAACAATACGTAAATCCCTACACTATAATTTAATGTACTCGTTACTCCTTCATTAAACATAATACTTCCGCATACAGAAAAAATCATACTCGTTAAAAAGACAAATCGATCACCAATCATTAGTTTTACAAGTATTGTTCCCATCGCAACTGGGACAACATATGCAATCCCTGCGTATTCAAGTTTTTGAAACAAACTAATGATTTTCATTAAGACGATTGTGATAGACAAAATTGTAATATACGCTAAAACATACGGTCTATCTTCTCTTTTTCTCTTTAAAAATAATTCAAATTGTTTATGCATAAAGTATAGTAACACACCAATGAGTACCGCTAATCCAACATAAGGTTGAAAACCGTTCCCTTTTTCTAACAAACCAACTAATTTCAACTGATTATACACATCACTTGAAATTGTTTCACCTTCTCTAACAAGAACTTGTCCTTGAAGAATATAAACAGGTGGAACTAAATCTTCCTCTGCTTTTCTCTTCTCTTTCGTTAAGATTGGGTCATAAAAATAGTTAGCTGAAATTGCATATCTTCCTAGCGCCTTAATTGATTCTTTTAAACCATTATCAACATTAACACTATTCATCTCACTTACATATCGTTCTTTCGCATCTTTCAATTCGTCCATTTTAATATGCTCAGTCATGATACTATTAATCGCTGTGACCGCAGCATCTTTCGCTAATACTAATTGGCTCGGATCTGCATTAATCAAATTCAGTAAGTTTGAATCAGATAACTCTTTCGTTAAGTCAGCGGGTAGTTTCTTTTTTAACTTGTCCACTTTCTCAGCATCAGTCATCTTTTTTTGATCATCCGGTCCAACAGCTTTAATCTCTTGCACCACTTCATCCACTTTAGCAAAGACGTCATTCACAATATCAACTTTGTTTTGTTTATACTCACTTTTATATGTATATTGATCTTCAACTTTTGTAGCGGCTTCTTTTTTCTTTTTATCCGTTGTAACTTTATCTTCAATTTTTATAGGAGAATGGATTGTCTTTTTCGCAATAGAATACATATTAACATCTAATTGTTCTGGTTTTACATTATTCATAAGCGCAAAAAACAGCACTGCTCCTAACACAACGTAAGAAATCCAACTTAGTTTTTTCGAATGTTGTAAATTACGAAACCACTTAGAAATTTCTTGAGATCTTGACATGATTTCAATACCTTCTCCTCTCCAGAAATAAAGTGAAACTATTTATAGCTTTCATTTCTTCTACCAAACGATACTTTGAGGCAATATTTTATACACTAGTACCAATAGTTTATTTTCCTTATCTTTCATGATAGTAAAAAATATGACGTTCGCCAACCTTATCATACAAAAAGAAATGATCCTGACAAATAGGATCATTCCATTTTATCATATGCCTCAATAATACGTTGCACCAATGGATGTCTCACAACGTCCGTTTGTTCTAATGTAATAAATGACAGACCTGATACACCAGATAAAATATTAGCAGCTATAGATAGCCCTGATTTTACCCCTTTTGGCAAGTCTACTTGTGAAGGGTCCCCTGTAATAACCATTTTAGAACTAAAACCTAATCTTGTTAAAAACATTTTTATTTGAGCACCCGTTGTATTTTGAGCCTCATCTAAAATAACAAATGAATCATCAAGCGTACGCCCCCTCATATAAGCAAGCGGAGCTATTTCAATTACTCCTCGCTCCATCATACGCTGCGTATATTCTTGTCCAAGAATATCATGTAAAGCATCATATAACGGGCGTAAGTATGGATCTACCTTCTCTTTCAAATCCCCTGGTAAAAAACCTAAATTTTCTCCAGCTTCTACAGCAGGTCTTGTTAAAATAATTTTCTTTACATATCCTTGTTTTAAAGCCCTCACAGCCATTACTACAGCTAAATATGTTTTTCCAGTTCCTGCAGGCCCTATCCCAAAGACAATATCATTCTTCTTCATCGCATGAATATATCTTCTTTGCCCCATTGTTTTTACACGAATGGATTTACCTTTTGCAGTCTTGAAAATTTCTTCCTCATATAACTCTTCAAATTGAGCAATTTTCCCTTGTTGTGCAAGCTGAATCGCATACGCAACATCTCTCTCTGAAATTGATATACTTTTACGAATTACAACAAGTAATTGCTGTAAGATTTTTTCTACGAGTGCCACCGTTTCAACTGCCCCAGATACATGAACAGTTTCTCCTCTAGTTACGATCGATACATTCAGTTCTCGTTCAATTACTTTTAAATGCGCATCATTAACTCCAAAAAGAGCGATTGCTTCGTTAGCATTTTCCAATTGTTGGTTCATTTCTACTAATTGTTCTGCCATTACTCAGTCTCCTTGAATATCGGATTCGGATATTGGTTGTGGCTCTGCAATATTTTCAACCACAGTATAATGCAATGTGACTTTTAGTTGATCCGCCTCAACCTCTTTACTCAAAATCTTATCACTTACAATCATAGCATGTTCATCCAATTTTTTCTTTAGTTCTTTTTCGGCCATCTCCTTCGCTACTTTCAGCGCTTGCTTTTCTGTATATTCTCGATTCGCTTCTTCCTCTTCTCTCACAACATCTTTTTCATATGCAATCGGCAGTGTAAAACCAAATAATTTCACATCATGCTTTACACTTTCAGTACGAGAGCGTTTATACTTATCATGCTGAAATCCCCATATTTTTATTTTCGTATCCCCAAATTTAAGAAAATGTTCATTGTATACATTACCAGTATACACTTGGAATTGCGTCTTTAACGGGACATCCACCTTAGATGTATACCACGTTTCGCCATATACAATACCTTTCGCTGAAACAATCGTCGGACTTTCCTCATTACCATATATTCCCGATACGAGAATCTGTCCTTTTTCTACATGATCATTTTTCAGTACAACCGGCTTTCCAACTTCTACAAACGTTTTTGTAATAATCGCTTCTTTTTTTGCTACTAAATTTTGCGGCCTTTGTTCCTTTTCTTTCTTCGGTTCGTTTTTTTCAACAATTTTAAAATGATAAGTCGTTCCCCTTACTTCTAGTCCCGCCCAAGTAATGGCATTAATATTATCTGTCAAATGGCGTTGTACATCTTCTACATTCGGCATTTGAAATTGTAGTTTCCCTTTTTTAATACCCATTTTATCCAATTCTTTCATCAATATATATTCTGTTTCAGGTTTAGCTCCTGTAATTTCAATTTTCCAAACCATATTTGACATTGCAATCACACCAAAAAAGAAAATTAAAAAACCAATTAAAAATCCACTGTTTTTAATTAAACGTTTATTCCAAAAAGGAAAACCATAACGTCCAATAAAATATAATTTACATTCATTTTTTCTATAAATTGGTTTTATTTTTTTCACATCGCGTAACAACATACAAAAAACTAACGTTTCATCAGCTATCTTTTTAACATCCCAAACTAATAAATTCCTCCGTACACATTCATTAACAAACCGTTCCGCTCCTCTACCTTCAATTCGCACTTTTACATATCCAAGCCACTTTATAAACCATTTATTTTTCATTTACCACCTTCACTACCTTTCTAAAAGTAGATATACTACTTTTTATTTGAAGCATTAAAATAGCTCGTACTAAAATAAAACAGAGTAAAACTGTAATCAGTCTCTATCAACGGAACTTTTACAGGATAAAGAAGAAAAACTTCACAAATGGAAGTTTCACTTCAATCACCTTTTTTTTCATTTTCTAAAAATGTTACTTGCTCAATTATCCCCTCGAGTAAAAGCTCTTCTGGAAGAATCGTTTTAATAACAAAGGATTGTCCTTTAATTAATAATTGACCGTGTTTTAAAAGCAATCGCACTTCTTTATCTGAAAACACTAATAACCCCCGATGATTTTCTATATAAATATGTATTTGCCCAACAAGAGTAATCCGAGGTAGATCCATTAATACATCCACTGGTAGGTCTACTTGTTTTGTCAACCAATTTTTCATTTGTTCTAATTTCTTCATCTCGAAAGACCCCCTCTCATCCCATATATATGTATTTCTTCACAAGTGCCTATCGTGTTATAACGACTTCACTAACATAACTATATTCTGCAAGAGTTCATATCATGTTAATTAAAACAGTCGCTATATGAAATCATATTTGTCAGGACAATGATGGATCAGAGGATGTTACCTTTAATAATAGAAGTATTAATACAAGAATATGCGCCCCTACAGGATATCAGTACAAGTTACATTAAGAAATTGAGCCTAGCGAGAAGTGGGAAACTTGAAAAAACCTGTTACAATTCGTTCTGGACGTGACATACTGACCATAGAATAAGTAGTTGTCATTTATTGGACAACTGAGATAAAGTAAAACTATAATCAATCCTCACCAATCGGGCTACCCGTTAATGCGGGATAAAATCAAAAAAAAAGAAAATTTCTTCACTCTGAATGTTACGTTGTAAGTAAGAATATTTTATAGATGGTTGTTATATGAATTTCAAAAAATATTAGGGTTCATTAAAAAATGAATTAATAAATGAGGAAATACGAAAGGAAATCGGCTTTGGTCAAGAAGTTTTGAATGTTATAAAACAAGTTACCGACAGTAATATCCAGCCATTTTATGCAACTGATGCAAAATCTAAGTTACCTTTGAGGATTATGCTGAAGAGCAAGCTATAAAACTTCAATCTGAGTTTCAGAAGGCTCGGTACTTAGCTTTTATTCGCGAAAGAAGTTTTAGTCAAGGAAGTAAGAATAGGTGTAGAATCGGAATTATACAAGGAAATAATAAATTGAAACTTTAACTAGAGGGGTTTTTATCACTTACAGAAACGCTTTTTAAGCAATATAGCGTTTCTCCTTAATCAGAACAATAAAAAAACGTCTCATACGAAATGAGACGTTTTTTTATGCTAATAGCTGGATAACCAGCTTATTCACAAGTGATCCGTCTGTTTTACCTTTTACTTTCGGCATAACAGCAGTCATCACCTTACCCATATCTGCTTTAGAAGTCGCACCAACTTCAGAAATAACTTGCTTGATTACATCAACTAGTTCTTCTTCAGTTAATTGCTCTGGCAAATATGCGCTTAAAATCTGAATTTCACTTTGCAGTTTATTAACAAGGTCTTCACGACCAGCTTTTTTAAATTCAAGGAGGGAGTCCTTATACTGTTTTACTTCACGAGCTAAAACTGTTATTTCCTCTTCTTCAGTAAGAGTATGTTGCAGTTTAATACCTTCATTTTGTAAAGCAGCCTTAACCATACGAATAACGGTTAATTTTTCTTTTTGTTTATTCTTCATCGCTTGTTTCATATCATCGTTTAAACGACCGAGAAGACTCATAACTTACACCCTCTCTTAGAATTTACGCTTTCTTGCCGCTTCAGATTTCTTCTTACGTTTTACACTTGGTTTTTCATAAAACTCGCGCTTTCTTGCTTCAGCAAGTGTACCAGTTTTAGAAACCGATCTTTTAAAACGGCGAAGTGCATCCTCCAAAGACTCGTTTTTACGAACGACTGTTTTTGACATTCTCTTTCCCTCCCTCCGAAACATCACACTTACATACTAACTTCAGCATGCAAAAAGAAACACTTCTTCAGCATGTCTTTTACGATTATAATACATTTTATCACTTCAGGTCAACTATTTGGCAGAATAAAAGAAGAATAGAAGCATTTCCTTTTCAAAAGTTATGCAAATAACTAGTATCCTTCACTGATGAAGACAACTATATTTTTATCATTTCATCTTTTTTCATACAGGGATGCATGAAACGCCTCCCCACCTTCTATTACTTAACCGCTTCAAATAAAGAAAGCATGCAAACCGTTTCCGGTTGCACGCTCTTTTTATGCGCTAGCTGATTCTTTTTTCACATCATCTTCAAGAACACGAACAAATTGCGCTTCGTTATATGGATAACCAGCTTTCGTAATTTTCACTTTCACTAGCTTACCAATTAATTCTTCTGATCCTTCAAATACAATTTTCAAGTAGTTATCTGTATAACCTACATATAACCCTTCACGGTCGCCCTCTTTAAATTGCTCTTCCGGAATGATTTCAAGCACTTCACCTTCAAACGCTGATGCGTACTCTTTCGCTAATTGATTAGATAGCTCAATTAAACGATGAACACGATCGTTCTTCACATCTTCAGGAACTTGATCTTCCATGCGCGCTGCAGGTGTTCCTGTACGTTTTGAGTAAGGGAACACATGTAACTCAGAGAAGCGGTTCTCTTTAATGAAATTGTATGTTTCCATGAATTCTTCTTCTGTTTCACCTGGGAAACCAACGATTACGTCAGATGTAATCGCAAGGCCTGGTAACACTTCTTTCAAACGATCTAAACGCTCTTGGAAGAATTCCATCGTATATTTACGACGCATACGTTTTAATACAGTATTAGAGCCAGATTGCAACGGAATATGCAAGTGGCCTACAACTACTTCAGATTTATCTAACACTTCAATTACTTCATCTGAAATTTGACTCGCTTCAATAGAAGAAATACGAAGACGTTTTAATCCGCCTACTTCCGCTTCCATATCACGAAGTAATCCAGCTAAGTTATAATCTTTTATGTCTTCGCCGTATCCACCTGTATGAATACCCGTTAATACGATTTCTTTATAGCCTGCATCCACTAATTGTTGCGCTTGTTTAATAACTTCTTTTCCATCACGAGAACGCATTAAACCGCGCGCCCAAGGAATGATACAGAATGTACAGAAGTTATTGCAACCCTCTTGTATTTTTAAAGACGCACGTGTACGATCCGTGAAATAAGGTACATCAAGTTCTTCGTACACACGTGTTTTCATAATATTGCGGACAGCATTAATTGGTTGACGCTCTTTACGGAATTCTTCGATGTAACCTAACATCTTTTCACGATCCTGTGTACCAACTACAATATCCACACCCGGGATCGCCATAATTTCAGCTGGAGATGTTTGTGCATAACATCCCGTTACACAAATAACTGCATCTGGATTTTGACGCACAGCACGTCTGATTACTTGACGGCTTTTTTTGTCCCCAGTATTCGTTACTGTACATGTGTTAATAACATATACATCAGCTTTCTTTTCATATTCTGTTCTTTCATAACCACCTTGTTTAAACAATTGCCAAATGGCTTCTGTTTCATAGTGGTTTACTTTACAACCTAACGTATGGAACGCAACAGTTGACATTGATCATCACCCCATCAATTCAAAATGATACGAAGCAGCACTTAACGCGTATAACGGCGCCGTTTCTGTTCTTAAAATTCTTGGTCCTAAACTACATGGTACAAATTTATGTTCACGAAGCGCTGTAATCTCTTCCTCAGCTAAACCGCCTTCTGGGCCAAATACAATCAATAGCTTTTGACCTGGTTTCATTGTCGTTAAAGCTTTCGCAAAATTAGATTTCTCGCCTTGTTTTGCTTCCTCTTCGTAAGCAACAAGACAAGCATCATACTCACCACTCATTGAAAGCAATTGCTTAAATGATGCTGGAGCATGTACTTCTGGAATTTCACTTCTATGTGATTGTTCCGCAGCTTCTTTCACAATTTTTCTTAAACGCTCAACTTTTTTATCAGCTTTTTTCGCATCCCATTTTACGATAGAGCGAGATGCTTGAAATGGTAAGAATGCAGCTGCCCCAAGCTCAGTTCCTTTTTGAAAAATTAACTCTAGCTTGTCTCCTTTTGGCAGTCCACTTGCAATCGTCACGAAAACAGGAAGTTCACTTGACGCCTCTACCCATTCTACAATAGCCGTATTAATAAATTCACTGGTAATTTCATCAATTGAACATACTGCTGTTTTTCCATTTACACAGCAATAAATATGATCACCAGCTGACATACGCATCACTCTTGCGATATGATGTACGTCATCACCTACAATGCGAATACTTGTCTCATTTACATATTTCTCTTCTACAAAATAACGTTGCATATAATCACCTTAGTAGAGTTTCGTTCCTTTCGTAAGTCAACACTTACGAAAAGAACGAAACGTTATCATTTTTCATATAACAAACGGCAAGTCCCTCACCTTATAGTGAGAGACTCCCCTTTTCATTATAGACTAAAATCTATATTACGCATTTCGTGCAATAATTGCTACCCAATCTTCCATTCGTAACACTTCTTCAATTGTAAATCCAGCTTTTTCTAGCGCCTCAGAAATTACTTTTTCCTTCGCAGCAATAATGCCCGATGTAATAAATAATCCACCTGACTTCACAACTCTTGCTGCATCTTCAGGGAATAATAGAATAATTTCTGCTAATAAGTTAGCTACGATTAAATCAACAGGACCTTCAATACCTTCTAAAAGACTATTTTGTCCAACAGACACGATATCATCTGTTGTATTTAAACGTACATTCATTTCTGCACTTTCAACCGCAACCGGATCTAAATCATACGCTTGAACAGAAGACGCACCTAATTTTGCTGCTGCAATACTAAGTACACCAGAACCTGTTCCTACATCAATAATAGCGTCACCTGGCTGTACTGTTTTTTCTAAAGCACGGATACACATCGTTGTTGTTGGATGAGTTCCTGTACCAAACGCCATACCCGGGTCTAATTCAATGATTTTTTCATCAGGAGAAGATGGTGTATATTCTTCCCAAGTCGGTACGATTGTGAATGTATCAGAAATTTGTACTGGATGGTAATATTTTTTCCAAGCAGTAGCCCAATCTTCTTCATTGACTTCGTTAACGGTAATATTTCCAGTACCAATTTCGATGTCGTAAGATGGAAGCACATCAATAGATGATTTTACACCTGCAATCGTTTCATGTAAAGAATCGGTTTGCGGGAAATATGCTTTTATTAATACACCTTCCGCCGGATATTCATCTGGATTCAATGCATAAATTTCACCATATTGTTGCTCGCGCTCTTTCGTTAACTCCGCTGGATCCTCAATCGCAACTCCGCTAGCACCAGCTTCATGTAAAATATGAGAGACAGCTTCTACTGCTTCTTCTGTTGTATGAATACTAATTTCTGACCATTTCACAATTTACCAACTCCATTTTTTATTTCCATTATTCCCCTTTGAAAGCACGTTTAAGCTTTCCGAATAAACTATCATCCTGCTCTTCTTGTCCTGCAAATTCACGTAATAAATCTTTTTGCTGTGAAGTTAATTTCGTCGGTACAACAACACGAACGACTACATATTGATCTCCTTGACCGTATCCACGTACGTTCGGAGCACCTTTTCCTTTTAAGCGGAACTCTGTTCCAGTTTGTGTTCCTGCTGGGATTTTCAGCTTCACTTTACCATGAACAGTAGGGACTTCCACTTCAGCACCAAGTGCCATTTGTGCAAATGTTAATGGCATTTCGCAAATAATGTGGTCTCCTTCACGCTCGAAGAATTCATGATTTCTTACATGAACAACAACATATAAGTCTCCTGCTGGTCCGCCATTTACGCCGGCTTCACCTTTTCCAGACACACGAATTTGTTGACCATTATCAATACCCGCTGGAATTTTAACATTAATTTTTTTACGTTTACGAACTTTACCTGAACCGTGACATGTCGTACATTTTTCTTTAATAATTTGTCCAGTTCCTGAACAATGACCACAAGCTTGACGGTTTACGATACGACCAAACGGTGTGTTTTGTTCAACACTCACTTGACCAGAACCTGAACAATGTTTACATGTTTCTTTTGAAGTTCCTGGTTTTGCTCCACTACCTTTACAAGTATCACATGGATCTTCTACTGGAATTTCCACATTTAATTCCTTACCAAAAATAGCTTCTTCAAAATCTAAAGTGACTTGATATTGTAAGTCAGCGCCTTGGCGCGGAGCATTTGGATCACGACGTCTGCCGCCGCCACCGCCAAAGAAAGAACTAAATATATCTTCAAAACCGAAGCCACCGCCGAAGTCTCCTCCGCCGCCAAATCCACCGAATCCTTGATTTGCACCAGCATGACCAAATTGATCGTACTGCGCACGCTTTTGATCATCACTTAACACTTCGTATGCTTCTTGTACTTCTTTAAACTTTTCAATTGCATTTTCTTCTTTGCTTACGTCTGGATGGTATTTTTTAGCCAAACGACGATACGCTTTTTTTATTTCATCTGTTGAAGCGCCCTTGCTAAGTCCAAGGACCTCATAATAGTCTCGTTTACTCATAAATTTACAACCCCCGAATCTTTCACATAAACGTAATTTTAACACCGAAAGAAAGTGCTTTGCAACAAAGTTTCCTCACTTACAGTATGCAAAGCGAAAAACTTAAGATCCTCACACATCGCTTCTCATTCGTGAAAAAAGCCAAAGTCAAGGCACGCTTGACTTTGACTTTTTGTCATCTTACTTATTATGTTTACAGTTGAATTACTTGTCTTCTTTTACTTCTTCAAACTCAGCGTCAACTACATTGTCTTTCTTCGCGCCAGCGTCTTGTGCACCTTGCGCACCTTCTGCTTGACCAGCAGCTGCTTGAGCTTGCTCGTATAATTTAACAGTTAATTGTTGTACGATTTCTTGTAAAGCATCTTTTTTCGCACGAATTTCTTCAAGCTCGTTTTTCTCGATTGCAGCTTGTAATGCTTCTTTCGCTTCTGTTGCTTTTGCAACTTCAGCTGCATCTACTTTACCTTCTAAATCTTTTACAACTTTGTCTGTTTGGAATACAAGTTGGTCAGCTTCATTACGAAGTTCAACTTCTTCCTTACGTTTTTGGTCAGCGTCAGCATTTGCTTCCGCTTCTTGTACCATACGTTCTACTTCTTCATCAGAAAGACCTGAAGAAGATTGGATTGTAATAGCTTGCTCTTTGCTTGTTCCTAAGTCTTTCGCACGTACGTTAACGATACCGTTCGCATCAATATCGAATGTTACTTCGATTTGTGGAATACCACGTGGTGCTGGTGGAAGGTCAGTTAATTGGAAACGACCTAACGTTTTGTTGTCAGCTGACATCGGACGCTCACCTTGTAATACGTGAATGTCTACTGCTGGTTGATTATCAGCAGCTGTCGAGAATACTTGTGACTTACTTGTTGGAATTGTAGTGTTACGCTCGATTAATTTCGTGAACACGCCACCCATAGTTTCAATACCTAAAGAAAGTGGAGTTACGTCTAATAATAGAACACCTTCTACATCACCAGTAAGTACGCCACCTTGAACTGCAGCACCTAATGCTACAACTTCATCAGGGTTTACACCTTTATATGGCTCTTTACCAGTTTCACGTTTAATAGCTTCTTGTACAGCTGGGATACGAGTAGATCCACCAACAAGAATAACTTTATCTAATTCGCTTGGAGCAAAACCAGCGTCTTTTAATGCACGACGAGTTGGCTCTAATGTTCTTTCAACAAGACCTGCTGAAAGCTCTTCGAATTTCGCTCTTGTTAACGTTAATTCTAAGTGTAATGGACCAGCAGCTCCAGCACTAATGAATGGTAATGAAATTTGAGTTTGTGTTACACCAGAAAGATCTTTTTTCGCTTTTTCAGCTGCATCTTTCAAGCGTTGAAGCGCCATTTTATCTTGGCTTAAATCAATGTTATTTTCTTTTTTGAACTCAGCTACTAAGTGATCGATGATAACTTGGTCAAAGTCATCGCCACCAAGACGGTTGTCACCAGCAGTTGAAATAACTTCGAATGTGCCGTCTGCTAACTCAAGGATAGATACGTCAAATGTACCGCCACCTAAGTCATATACTAAGATTTTTTGTTCTTCGTCTTGTTTTTCTAAACCGTAAGCAAGTGCTGCTGCTGTTGGCTCGTTAATGATACGCTCAACTTCTAAACCAGCGATACGACCAGCATCTTTCGTTGCTTGACGCTCTGCATCGTTGAAGTATGCAGGTACTGTAATAACAGCTTTCGTTACTGTTTCACCTAAGTATGCTTCAGCAGAAGCTTTTAAATTTTGTAAAATGATTGCAGAAATTTCTTGAGGTGTATAATCTTTACCTTCAACTTCTACTTTGTAGTCTGTACCCATATGACGTTTAACAGACATGATTGTATTTGGGTTTGTAATTGCTTGGCGCTTTGCAACTTCCCCAACTTGACGTTCTTCATTTTTGAAAGCTACAACAGAAGGTGTTGTACGGTTCCCTTCTGGATTTGGGATAACCTTTGGTTCTCCACCTTCCATAACAGCTACACAAGAGTTTGTTGTACCTAAGTCAATACCGATAATTTTACTCATGGCGAATCCTCCTAGTTTTATGTAAATTATTGATTTACTTTTACCATTGATGGGCGAATCACACGGTCTTTTAATTTATAACCTTTTTGGAATTCTTCCACAACCGCGTTTGATTCAAATTCACTATCTTCCACTTGCATAATAGCTTGGTGTTCATTAGGATCAAACTGTTTACCAACAGCTTCAATCACTTCCACACCTTCTTTAGTCAGCGCTTCTAACAATTGACGATGCACCATCTCCATACCTTGTAACAATGATTTCGTTTGCTCATCAGTCGCTTCCACTTGCATTGCTCTTTCAAAATTATCAAGAGCTGGCAAGATGTCTGAAACTAGACTTTGTGCTCTATATTTTTCAGCAGCCTGTTTATCCATTTGGACACGGCGCTTATAATTTTCAAAATCAGCTTGTAGACGTAATGTGCGACCTTCCGTTTCCGTTAGTTTCGCTTGTAACTCATCTACTTTTTCTTGTAAAAGAGCAGCCTCACTTTTTTCTTCTACAGTTTCTTCACTGTTTTCTGGCGTGACAGCTTCTTCAACTTGCGCTTCTTTTACTTCTTCTACCACTTGTTCGTTACGCTCTTCCACAATATTCACCTCCTTAAAAGGTATTAGGTATCATGCATAGCATGATTACCTAATCATTATATATTACACACAGCAATGAAAATTTCATCACTTGAGCGAATGTATTACTCTCATTTACTTTTTAAGCCCATCAGTAAATTGTCTCGTAAATAACTGTAACAAACTAATTACACGAGAATATTGCATTCTCGTAGGACCTAAAATAGCAATTGTTCCAAGTTGCTCTTCGCCGATCGAATATGTTGCAGAAATTAAACTACAATCCTCCATAGCCGTCGAAGAGTTTTCCCTACCAATTTTCACTTGAATCCCGACTTGTTTATGACGCAAAATGTCATAAAATTCGGCTTCATTATCAATCATGGTAAGTAAAGATCTAACCTTTTGAATGTCATGGAACTCTGGCTGCGAAAGCATATTTGCTTTTCCTCCAAAGTATATCTTTTCCGATAACGGAACTTGAAATGTACCATCCAACATTTTTATTGCACTATCGTAATTATGAACATACCCACGTAAAACTGTAACAATTTCCTTAAAGATTTTATTATGAAGTTCTTCCATCGGTACGCCAGATAGCTTTTCATTTAAAATATTAACCATTTTTTCTAAATCTGATAAATCAACAGATTCCGGAACGGTAATCGTTTTACTTTGTACATGCCCTGTATCGGTTACAATAATAGCGACTGCAGTTTGACGATCAAGCGGCACAATTTGTACATTTTTAAGTTTATTTGTACTTAACTTCGGTCCAAGAACAATTGCCGTATAATTCGTAAGTTCTGATAAAATTTGAGCAGATTGCTGTGCAATTTTTTCCGCTTCAAAAATTCTTTCAGCAAATAAATCTTTAATTTGTACAATTTCAGCGTTCGGTAAGTTTTGCGGCGCTAAAAGATGGTCTACATAAAATCGGTAGCCTTTCTCAGAAGGAACACGTCCAGAAGAACTGTGCGTTTTTTCAATAAAACCTAATTCTTCTAAGTCCGCCATTTCATTTCGAATAGTAGCTGAACTAAATGTGATTTCATCTTTTTTAGCCAACGTTCTAGACCCAACGGGCTGCGCCGATCCAATAAAGTCATCAATAATTGTTTGTAAAATTAAGAGCTGACGTTCCGTAAGCATCTCATCATCACCTCTGTTAGCACTCTTTGTCTTTGAGTGCTAAATCTATTAATAACTTACCAAAATTGACATTCAATTGTCAACGGAAACGTCACGAAATAATGAAACTTTTTCACGCCTATGGAACATTTAATTAGTCAATCAAAAATGATTGGAATACTTCATTCCCTAATAATTTTCCTTTTCGCGTTAAACGCACATGTCCATCTTCCTCTTCAAGCAATCCCTGCTCTTGGTTGCTTTGTAACTGCTTTGCGAAAACTTGATCCATCTCTATATTAAATTTATTGTGGAACGCCGTTTTAGAAACACCTTTTGTTTTTCGAAGCCCTAAGAACAGCTCTTCTTCCATTCTTTCTTTCTCCGTCACTTTGTGAACATCTAAATACGGAAATCCTGTTTCATCAATTTTATTAAAATATTGCTTCAGAGGACCAACATTTTGAATACGTTCTCCGTTCACATAACTATGAGCTCCAGCTCCAAATCCATAATACTCTTCATTATTCCAGTATGTGAGATTATGTCTACTTTTATTGTCACCTTTTGAGAAATTACTAATTTCATACTGGTTATAACCGTGTTTCTCCATTTCATCCATTACTATTTCATACATTTTCGCTTCATGGTCTTCACCCGGAAGACGTAATTTTCCTTTGTTCATTAAGTTATAAAACACTGTTTTTGGCTCCACAATTAATGAATATGCCGAGAAATGTTGTACACCAAGCGTAAAAGCAATATCTAATGTTTCTTTTACATCTTCTATCGTCTGTCCTGGCAAAGCATAAATAATATCTACATTAATATTTTTAAAGCCTACTTCCTGTGCCTCTCGAATCGCGAGGAATGCATCTTCCCTCGTATGCTTGCGCCCGATCTTCTCAAGAAGTTCATCACGGAACGTTTGCACACCAAAACTAATTCGATTTACTCCACCTTCTAGCAGTACATTTAGCTTCTCTTTCGGTAAATCTCCTGGATTCGCTTCAAATGTTAATTCACAATTCGGGGCGAACGGACGCAAATGACGATTAATAATCTCGAGTAAATTTTTTGTCTGTTCCATATTTAACGCTGTCGGAGTTCCCCCACCCACAAAAATCGTTTTCATACTATCAAATGGAACTTTTTGAACCGTATTTATTATTTCCTTCTCTAAATAATCTAAATATTGATCAACCGGTTGGCGTTCAATAAACACTTTATTAAAATCACAATAGTGACAAATGTGCTGACAAAACGGAATATGAATGTATGCAGCTTGTACCAAATATAACTCCTACCTTTCTAAAAAGAAAACCTCCGCACTCCGGAGGGTTCTCTACTTCTCTAACGTATTACGAATTTGTTCCATTCGCATTTTTCCCCAATCATACATCATTTCAACGATCGGTAAAAGTGACATGCCTAGTTCCGTCATATAATACTCAACGCGAGGAGGAATTTCAGGATATACTGTCCGATCAACAATCCCATCTTCCATTAACTCTTTTAATTGGTTCGACAAAACTTTATGAGAAATGCTTGGGAATAACCGTTGTAATTCACTGAAACGATGCGGCCCTTCCACACCAAGATGCCACAGTATCACAACTTTCCACTTTCCACTAATAATAGAAAGCGTCAATTCCTTTTCACAATTAAAATTACCATTTTGTATTTTATCTTGAATATCTTTTCGAATATTTTCGGACATTAACAATCTCCTAACTCTATATGAACTAAAAAGCTCTCTCATTATTGTAAATGAGAGCTGCTCAGATGTCTAAAAAGTAATTATACAGAAAAAAGAAGCCGCACAAACGACTTCTTTTTTATTTCAAATATTAGTTGTCATCCATTTTCAGTACAGCCATGAATGCCTCTTGCGGTACTTCTACAGAGCCAACAGACTTCATACGTTTTTTACCTTCTTTTTGCTTATCAAGAAGTTTACGCTTACGAGAAATGTCACCGCCGTAACATTTTGCAAGTACGTTTTTACGCATCGCTTTAATTGTAGAACGTGCTACAACTTTATTTCCGATAGTCGCCTGAATTGGCACTTCGAACTGTTGTCTCGGAATTAATTCTTTTAATTTCTCTACGATTACTTTACCACGGTCATACGCTGAATCACGGTGTACGATAAATGATAAAGCATCCACTTGTTCATTATTTAAAAGAATATCCATTTTCACAAGTTTAGATGGCTTATAGCCAATTAACTCGTAGTCAAATGATGCATACCCTTTCGTATTTGATTTCAATTGATCGAAGAAGTCATATACGATTTCTGATAACGGGATTTCATATGTTAATGTAACACGCGTTTCATCTAAATATTGCATATCAATAAACGTTCCACGTTTACCTTGGCAAATCTCCATTACAGCTCCAACATAGTCATTCGGAACCATAATTGAAGCCTTCACAAACGGCTCTTCTACACGATCGATAGACTGTGGATCTGGCATATTAGATGGGTTATCAACAATAACATCTTCACCGTTAGTTAAATAAACTTTATAAATAACGCTTGGCGCTGTTGTAATTAAGTCAATCTTAAATTCACGTTCAATACGTTCTTGAATGATTTCCATGTGAAGAAGCCCTAAGAAACCACAACGGAAACCAAATCCTAGCGCTTGAGATGTTTCTGGTTCAAACTCAAGAGCAGAATCGTTTAACTCTAATTTTTCTAATGCATCACGTAAATCGTTATAACGAGCAGAGTCAATTGGATACAGACCACAGAATACCATCGGGTTTAACTTACGGTAACCTGCTAACGGCTCTGCAGCTGGACGTTTCGCATGTGTAATCGTATCACCAACACGTGTGTCACCAACATTTTTAATCGATGCTGCTAAGAAACCTACATCACCTACTGTTAACTCGTCACGTTGCGTAGTTTTCGGTGTAAATACACCTACTTCTGTTACTTCAAATTCTTTACCCGTTGCCATCATACGTACTTTATCGCCAACTTTTACTGTTCCATTTACAACACGGATATAAGCAATTACACCGCGGTACGGATCATATAAAGAGTCGAAAATCATACATTGTAATGGCTCTTCTGAATCACCCGACGGAGCTGGTACTTTTTCAACAATTTGTTCTAAAATTTCTTCAATACCAATTCCAGCTTTCGCAGAAGCAAGTACCGCTTCTGATGCATCTAAACCAATTACATCTTCTACCTCTTGACGTACACGTTCTGGATCCGCACTCGGTAAGTCGATTTTATTAATAACTGGTAAAATTTCCAAATTATTATCAAGCGCTAAGTATACGTTTGCTAACGTTTGCGCTTCAATACCTTGCGCTGCATCTACTACAAGAATCGCGCCTTCACAAGCCGCTAAACTACGAGATACTTCGTACGTAAAGTCGACGTGTCCTGGTGTATCAATTAAATGAAGAATATACTCTTCACCATCTTTTGCTTTATAGTTTAATTGTACTGCGTTTAATTTGATTGTAATACCACGCTCACGCTCTAAATCCATAGAGTCAAGCAACTGAGCTTTCATTTCACGTTGTGTTAACGCGTTTGTTTTCTCTAAAATACGGTCTGCTAACGTTGATTTTCCGTGGTCAATATGAGCAATAATAGAGAAATTACGAATTTTGGACTGTCTTTTTGCTCTTTCTTCTTTATTCATCTATGTTCTCAACTCCTAATAGTCTCGCCAATATACACTAGCACTGATTATATCAATAGAGCAACAAAGATTCAATGAAAACTCGTGCTGCTTACGATACAAATCATTCTATCTATATCTTATGCGAATAAACCATAAGAGACAAACCCTTTTCAAATTTTAAAACGGCTGTCTTACAAACCAGTAAAACAACCGCCTCCCATGTTACTCTTAGCTAAAAATTCCTTTTATTTTCCCAACAACGATATCCGTTCCGAACTTCGTCATTTCATAAGCTACACTAGCTACTGCCATCCCAATTCCTTCTACAACATTAAAACTTCTTAAACGTTCTAACTGTTGTTGTTTTTCTGAGGCCGAAAACGAGCTACCCAAAATTTCTGATTCAGCACCTGTACTTTCTGTCCCTGTCATATGAGCTATTTGTTCATATGACAGTTGCTGATAGCCTTTCATACTTTTCAAACCATGATTAGCAAGTGCCACTCCTGCTATCATCATAAGTAAACATAAAGCCACACTACATATACACAAAAGCGTAAAGCGACTCAAACGATAATCATCTGTTCCCCTCAATGTGTATATGCTCCCGTATTATCTTGATCAATTTGATGATGCAGCGCCGCATTTAAACCACTCGCTATTACATTCGCCATATCCTCAATAAAAGTATCTACTTCTTTTGGGGTTACCATTAAATTATGACCAAGAGGAGATAGCACTTCATAAATCAGCCTTCTTTTTTCTTCTTCTTCCAACGTACCAACAGCACCTAAAAACATATTTCTGCTCTTTTCATCCGGCATATCTTCTTCCGTTAATTTTTTCTTTTCTCCAAATGAAAATCCCGCTGGTAACAAAGAGCGTGAAGGTTTATTTCCTTCTTTCATCTCTCGGCCGAAATGTTTCAAAATAAAATCAATCGTATCACTTGTAATCGAAACAGCATCGACCACAGTCGGAACACCAATCGCGATTACAGGGATACCTAATGTGTCTTTACTTAGTTCTTTACGTTTATTCCCAACCCCCGATCCGGGATGAATTCCAGTATCAGAAATTTGTATCGTGCTATTTACTCGTTCAATAGAACGGGCAGCTAATGCGTCAATCGCAATTACAAAGTCCGGGTTCGTCTTCTCAATAATCCCATAAATAACATCGCTCGTTTCGATTCCTGTAATTCCCATTACCCCCGGCCGAATTGCACTAACAGGCCTAAACCCTTCTTCTACACTTTCAGGCTGTAATTGAAACAAATGTCTCGTTACTAATACATTTTCTACAACTATCGGTCCAAGAGCATCTGGTGTTACATTCCAATTCCCAAGACCTACAATTAAACAGCTTGCTTCTTTTGTAACGCCAACCTCTTCTAAGAAATTAGAAAATTCTTTTGCAAAAATACGCTCCACTTTTTGTTGAAGTTCTGTATCTTGCTGACGTATACCTTGAACTTCAAGCGTTAAATAATTTCCAGGCTTTTTACCCATCGCTTCAGAGGCAGCTTCATCAATTGTTACTTTTGTAATTATAGTCCCCTCTTCTTCTCTCTCTTTTACAATAACTCCCTGTATCCCTTTTTGTTCCTCTTGGCTTTCTTGCAACATTTGATGGGCTTCTACAGCAAGGTCAGTTCTAATGCTATATTTCCTTAAATCTAATGGTTCTTTCATCGTATCTCCTCCGTAATTCATAGTAAATATCGTTAGATTTCCCAAAGTTATATAAGGTCATTCTTTCCTTTACGTGAAATTTCATGGATATACTATTGCAATTCTCTTCACCGTTTGATAGAATATCACTTGTTCTATGTAAGAATCGAGTCATTCGATTGCACCAGGGAGGTGAAAAGTATGGCAAACATCAAATCTGCTATCAAACGCGCTAAACTTAGCGAAGAGCGTCGTGCACATAACGCTTCTATCAAGTCTGACATGCGTTCTGCTGTTAAAACTGTAGAAGCTTTAGTTACTAATAACGATCTTGAAAATGCTAAAGAAGCTTTCAAAACTGCTTCTAAAAAACTTGACAAAGCAGCTCGTAAAGGTCTTATCCACCAAAACGCTGCAGCTCGTCAAAAATCTCGCTTAGCGAAACAAGTAAACGCGTAAGGCGTTTAAAAAACGATCCATTTGGATCGTTTTTTTATATACAAAAAAGTTCATGTACTTAGTACATGAACTTTTTTGTGTCATCACATATGATTTAATCGCATTAAGAAAAACTCGAGCACAAGTTTCTTATCCATCTTTCCCGTCTTCATACTATAATCAGCTTCCGCTAATTCTATAATCACTTTTTTTAATTCTTCAAAAGAGAAAAACTTCGTTTGATTCATTGCCAACTTCACGCGATACGGATGTACACCAATATGAGACGCAATTTGATTTTGTCCATAACCACGTTGCTGTAGCTCTTTCACTTGATACAACAAGCGGAATTGACTCACTAATAACGCAAGCAATTTAATCGGCTCTTCCTGCTGCGTAAATAATCCATCCAAAATTTGCATTGCACCTGCAATATCTTTTTTCACCACTTTTTCTGTCAAAGCGAATACATTTTGCTCAACGGATTTTGGTACAAGCTCTGCAACAAGTTTCGTCGTAATCTCTCCGCCCATACCGACGTATAACGTTAACTTGTCCATTTCCTTCGCCAACATTGTTACATTACTTCCCACAAGCTCTAGCAACAAACTAACAGCCGCGTTATCAATATGCACATGCACTTCATCTGCACGAGCAACA
This sequence comes from Bacillus sp. cl96, assembly GCF_900100505.1. Classification (NCBI taxonomy): domain Bacteria; kingdom Bacillati; phylum Bacillota; class Bacilli; order Caryophanales; family Bacillaceae; genus Bacillus; species Bacillus sp. cl96. The sequence goes on along the minus strand of NZ_FNDM01000002.1, from coordinate 235,319 downwards.
ATCCACTTCTGAACATCCTGTATTTGCATCGCATTTGCTTCTACTACATCTGCTGTTTTCTTTAATAGTTTTGTAATTTTTTTTCGCTCATCAAGTTTTTCGTAAGGCGCAACAAAAACAAGAATAGAAAATGGAGAAGGTTCACCAATGTATTCTTCTAAAATTTTTATATTTTGCTCTAACTTTTCTTTTTGCGAAGTCAAAAATAGCGGTGATTTTATTAACAGTACTTTCCGTTCTCCGAAGAAAGGAAGCGTACGCGCATCCTCAACCACATCTTCTAAATACGCTTCTTCTAAATCGTATGTCACAACATTAAACTCTCGATCTTCTTCTTCAAGTGCTTCTGTCGTAATAAGCTTTATCGTTTCATTTATAAAAAAAGCTTCCGTTCCATATAGTAAATATAACGGAGCAAACTGTTTCTTTTTAATTTTTTTATGTATATCACTCATACTTTTTCCTACTCCCTAACTTGGCAATATATATTTATACTAATGCCCTAGCTTTTGTTTTACAAGTACAAAGGAACAGGCTTTATAACCCGTCCCTTTATTTATATTAAACGCCACGCAATAAGCCCCGGGTTTCTTATTGGTGTGCGGTAATCACCTTCCCTTTATTATTCGCAATAAAAATTTGAGTATAAGTGCCAACTGTTAACATGCTTGGAAACGAAAAACTCACATTACTTCATGATTTAAAAGTAGCAAAAAAGCTCGTTTTCTCTTCATATGGAAATTGTAGATTTTTTTCTGACAATATTTTATACTAAAGTGGAATGTTGGGGAGGGATTCTAAATGAATGATTTTGAACAAAACGTTCAAAGTAAACGCAATGACGCTATTGATTCAGGGGTAGGATTTATCGTCTCATTTGGTTTTTTCGCAACACTTTTCATCATTGCAACTGTTATTAAATTTATCGGTTCTTAAAGACTGCCACTTCATGGCAGTCTTCTCTTTTTCATCTATTATGTGTTTTATCATATGTGATTTTACTTTTAAAGGTTCCATTTTCCCCTTTAAAAACATAGGAAATAGCACCTTGCTTGTCCGTGCGCCATATCGCACTCCCCATCTTCTCAAAACGCTCTATCACTTCTTTATGCGGGTGTCCATACCTATTCTGCTTACCAACAGATATAATCGCTACACGAGGCTGTATGACGTTCAAAAAAGGCTCTATAGATGACGTATTACTCCCATGATGAGCAACTTTTAAAACATCCACTTGTAAATCTGGATATGCCTCTACTAAAATCTTTTCCCCTTCTTCTTCCAAATCGCCTGTAAATAGCCACTTCAACCCTCCAAATTTTGCCCATATTACAATTGAAGCGTTATTTTCGCTTTTTTCTTTTCCTTTTGGAGCTAAAACGAAAAATTCCGCTTCATTTACACTCCAACTCGCCCCTTCCCCCACTTCAGTTATTTTCATTTCCTTTTCTAATGCCTGTTTCTTGACTACTTTTTCTAATACTGCATCTTTTCCCTTTCGGCCAAATACCACTTCTTTTACAGGTATATATGATAATAATTCTTGCGCAGCACCTATATGATCTGCATCTCCATGCGTTACGATTAATTTATCAATTGTTTTAATACCTTCTTTTTGTAAAAAGGGTATTAAAACATCATTCCCAACAGAAAATTCATGCTTTTTTTGTTGCCATTCTTCCTTATTCACACGAAGCGTTCCACCTGTATCAATAAGATAAATCCCTTTATCATACGGAAGGCGAATTAATATTGCATCACCTTGTCCAACATCAATAAATGTTACACTTCCGCTTCCTCTAAAATATGGATATACATAATGACATGTGCTAATAAAAATAAATACACTCGCAACTATACAAACCGTTTTTTTCGGCGCTCTTCTTTCCCAAACCATCAATATACTGACAATACTCGCGCAATATACAGCTACAAGATTGAAGGGCGTTTCCCCGAAGATAAGCTGGGTAAATGGTAAACTTTCACAATAACTTAGAAAATCATTAGACATACTCAAGCCTATTGATAATACATCCGCAAATCCTTTTGCAAGAAACGGGACAATTGGCATACACAGTAAAATAATAATGCTACATGGTAATACAATGATAGATAAAAACGGAACGTATAAGAGATTGAGGAGAATGCTATATGGAGAAAAATAACCAAAGTGATATAACAAAATCGGAGTACTAACGAGCTGTGAAATGATAGAAATATAAATAGAATTTCGGATTACTCCGTTGCTACTCCCTAACAATAACGGAGCAGACAAAAGTAAAGCGAAGCTACCTACAAAAGAAAACTGAAATCCAATATTAAAAACAAGATAAGGGTCATATATAAGCATACATATAGCTGTTACACTTAAAGCATCTAAACTAGATAAACGAATCGAGCACATAAAAGCAATCAACATCAAAACCCCTGTTATAGAAGCTCTTATAACAGAGGGTGAAGCCCCTGCTAAAACCATATACAAAGGAATACAAATGATAAGGCAAATTGTTGCTACCTCCCTCGTCGCACCGCTTCTTAGCAAAATAAAATATACTATCACCATCAACAATACAATGTGTGAACCTGAAATTGCTAACAAATGTACAAGACCAAATTGTTGATATTGCTCTTCCACTTCAAACGTCATTTGTTGTCTATCACCAAAGAGTAATGCATTCATAAAAGCACCTGATTGCTCTGGAAACATTTCTGTAACTTTCGAGATTGCTTGTTGCCTTAAAAGAAGAATCCATTGCGTGAGCGACAGTGATGTTTTATAGCATTCAGAAATATATGTAGCCTCAAATGTGAAATGAATATGTTGCTTGTATAAATAATCACGGTAATTAAAACCATGAAAATTCCGAGCTGTTTCCGGTTCTTTCCTCTCACCCTCGAATACACATGATATCCCTGCGTATAATTGTTGCATTTTTTTCTTTTCCAAAGCTGATTTTATTCTATAACTTAACTGCACTATATTTTTATTCTGATCTTCAAATTGAAAAGATAGGCGATCCCCATTAACAAGCGGTGTGTTTTGTATAACCCCTCTTGTAACTGCATAGGGCTTCCCTAGAGGCTTATTCCATACTTGAACATAGGAAGTGTATATAACGCTACTAAAGCACGCTACAATACAAAAAATGAAGGTTTTACGCGAAGTGCGATATAAACAGAAGAAAACATTTAAAAAGAGGCAAAAAACTATCAATAAAAGTGACGAGGAAAAGGCAATTGCAATCCCTATTATAAACGAGATTGCAACATACCCCCATTGTTCTTGCAACTTATACTCACTCCTTATAGCATCATTTTTGCTTTCGTGAATACATGCTGTAATTCTTCCATTGATAAATTATCTTTTTCTAAAGACACAAATAATTCTTTCAACTCTGTATAACGTTTTTGATCCTCTAATGCAGCAATATCATATTCTAGCGGAACGTGTTTCACTGTTACATTCGCTTGTTCAAATAACTCTATGGCGTATGGATGATTTTTATAATCCTGCGCATAATAAACCGCTGTAATACCACTTTGAATAATTGCCTTACAACATTGTAAACAAGGGAAATGCGTAACGTAAATTTCTGCTTCCTCTGTTTTCGCACCAAACTTGGCACATTGTAATAAAGCATTCATTTCGGCATGAATTGTCCGAACACAATGATTATCGATTACGTAACAACCATCATCTATACAATGTACGCCACCTTTAATTGAACCATTATATCCACCAGCAATAATTCGTTTATCGCGAACGATTGTCGCTCCTACCGCAAGCCTTGTACATGTACTACGCAAAGATAGTAGATGGCTTTGCGTCATAAAATATTGATCCCATGAAATTCGTTCCATATTTTTCACCTACTTTTTTGTCTACTTGTAGTGTAGCGAAAGAAGAAAAACTTCGTCAATCTTTTACGGAATAATAATTTGATCTTTTATCTTTTCAAGAGACTTCGCACCAATCCCATCAATCTCTAATAAATCTTCTATTTTCTGAAACGGACCATGTTCTTCTCGATATTTCAAAATACTTTCTGCCTTTCGAGAGCCAATCCCTGTAATTTTTTCTAGTTGTTCTTTCGCCGCTGTATTTATTCGAATCTTGCCATCTTCCTTAGAAGAAGTAAGCACCCCTTGTTCTGATTCATTTTTACTCGGTATATAAAGAAGCATTTGATCTTGTACAATTTGTGCTAAATTCACTTTTTTCATATCTACTTCTGATAAAAAACCACCAGCCTTTTGAACCGCATCCTTTACGCGATCTCCTTCCTTCATTTCATATACCCCTTCTTTACTAACCGCTCCTTTCACATCAATTATAATTGTTCTTTTCTGTTCCTTTGTATCCGATATTTTCGGTTTACCCTTTTTTTCGATCTCCTTCTCTTGTACATTCATTGTAATAGGCATTCGTTCTACACTCTGATTCGTTTTCCAAAAAACAAGAAAAAGTAAAGTTCCAATAATAGCTACTAAACCTAACCACTTTTTCGGAAAATCCCACATCATTTTACACCTCTAATCATAAATTTATAACATCATTCATATTGTTTAGGAGAAAGCTGTTACGAAGGAGGGATGAAACTTTGAACATAGGAATTATAGGGACAGGAAACATGGGGAATATACTAATCGATGCATTTTTAGAAACCCGTGCTGTCAAACCTTCGTGCCTTACAATCATTAATCGGACGCCTGCAAAAGCATATCATATAAAAGAAAAATACCCTTCTGTTCATATAGCAAAAACAATCCCGGAAGTAATCGAACAATCACAACTTATTTTTATTTGTGTCAAGCCGATAGATATATACCCTATCCTAAAAAAATACGCTGAACATTTTTCTGATGAAACGTGCTTAGTTTCTATTACAAGTCCAATATCTCCATCACAATTAGAGACTCTCGTACCTTGCCACGTCGCGCGTATCATTCCAAGTATCACAAATCGCGCGCTCTCTGGCGCCTCACTATTTACATTTGGAGATAATTGCTCTGAAGAATGGCAACAAAAACTACTTCGTCTATTCAAAAACATTTCTACACCTCTTGTAATAGAAGAAGATATAACGCGCGTTTCATCTGATATAGCAAGTTGCGGTCCTGCTTTCTTTAGTTATTTACTACAATGCTTCATTAACGCTGCTGTAGATAAAACAAATATTACACACGAAGAGGCTACTACTTTAGTAAGTGAAATGGTCGTGGGGATGGGGAAATTACTTGAAAAAGAAATCTTCACATTACCTACCTTACAAGAAAAGGTTTGCGTGAAAGGCGGCGTTACTGGGGAAGGCATTCGGGTTTTAGAAGAGCACGTTGGAGATATGTTCCATAAGTTAATCGAGCGAACACATGAAAAATTTGATGAAGATTTAGAATGCGTTGATCAGCAATTCAATAAACACACATAATAAATACGTCATTTTCATTCCAAATCCTTTTTATAAATACTTACTTTTTTACAATACATTTTCACTTCAACTACTATTCCCACACTTTACGCATACAATCTTCAGATTATACTAGAACTAAAAATACATCTTCTTTATAAAACAAAAGCAACCTTCTCGGTTGCTTTTGTTTTATCCATTTTTCTTCGCCATGAAGAAAATACGCTCTGTTTGTTCTGTAACTTCAAGTCGCTCAAAATCACCTGTTACACGAAGCACTGTAAAACCTGCTTCTTCAAGCCATTTCGTTAACTCTTCCACTTGATATGCACGTTGCACGTGACATTCGTCAAACCGATGGTACACATCTTCTTCCGGATCTTGAACAAAGAATGTTAAATCATGCTCTACACTATTTGATTCTTCACCAGGGAAGCAATTCCAAATAAGAGATATTTCTTCTCCATTCACTGTATACGTTTCATTTTGAAATACATGATGTATTTTATATAAAGAATGTACATCAAATAAAAACAAACCATCTTGACGTAAATGATGAAATACTCTTCTAAATGTTTCTTGTACTCCATCTTCTTGCAATACATAATTTAATGAATCACAAAAGATGGTTACACAATCAAACTCACCTGGAACATCAAGCTCTCGCATGTCTTGTTGATAAAAAGGAATAAAGTATCCCTCTCCTCCTAGTTTTTGCTGAGCGACTGTTAACATTTCTTCTGAAAGATCGACACCTATTAAATCGTAACCCTTTTGCACAAGCGGCAGGGTTACATTACCTGTACCGCATGCTACATCAAGAATTTTTGCCTCTTTCATATCTGCCTGCTGTAAACTTTCCTCTGTAAATTCCACCCATTTATCATAAGGGACATCATTCATTAGTTCGTCGTACAACAATGCAAATTGTTCGTATTTCATTGGCCTAACTCTTCTGTAATATCTTCACGTGGCACATCGCCCCATAGACGCTCTAAATTATAGTGATTACGCTCATCTTTATGGAATACATGAGCAACTACATCTCCAAGATCAACTAATACCCAACGTGCTTCGTCAAACCCTTCCATACGTTGTACGTCGATTTGGAACTCATGTGCTTTTGATTTAATTTCACGTGCAATTGCTTGCACTTGTTTATCTGAATTTCCGTGACAAATAATGAAATAATCTGCAATTGGTGAAATACCTTGCATATTTAGGACAACCATATCTTCTGCTCTCTTATCATCAGCTGCTTTTGCCGCTAATACTAATAAATCTTTATCGTTCATTTACTCATTTCCTCCTTGATAACTGCATTGTATGTTTGGAATGTTAATGGATAAATCGTCTGATCTTTTTCCATTAAAAATTGAATTGTTCTCTTTAACGCAAATAATAAAGCTTGATTTATATCCGTATATGCGAGTTTACGAGCCTCTTCCACTCCTGGAAACTTTCGCCCAGGTTCAATGTAATCCGCTACATAAATCACTTTATCTAACATCGTCATATTCTCATGACCACTTGTATGATATGTAATAGCTTGCAAAATTTCAGAATCCGTAATGCCTACTTCTTTTTCTACTAAGTATGCCCCAACAGGTGCATGCCATAACTCTTTGTTATAGCAAAGTAAATCTTTCGGCAAATCTTCACGTTTAATAATCTCTTCCATCTCTGAAATTGCTCTACATTTCGCATAATCATGGAATATAGCTGCCATCTCTGCTTTTTTTTCGTCCACACCGTATAACTTAGCAAGCTCAATCGCTGTCTCCATTACACCAATTGTGTGTATATAACGTTTTTCATGCATTTGTTGTTTGACAATATGCAGTGCATTTTCACGATTCATACAACCCATTCCTCTCGATATATACCTGTACTTTTTCGGGAAGTAAATATTTACACGTTTTCTTCTCCTTATATCTCTCACGTAATAAGGATGAAGAAACTGCAAATTCCGGAATTTCCACTGTAGTAATCTTATATGGTGTATGCAATGTATACCCAGGTCTTGCAACTCCAACAAACGTTACAAGATTAAGTAAAGCTTCAATGTTATACCACTTCGGTAAATACTCAACCATATCCCCACCAATAATAAAGTGAAACTGCACATCCGGATACTTCTTCGTCAATTGTAACATAGTGTCATACGTATAAGATGGGCCCTTCCTACTTAGCTCTTCTAAACAAATAGAAAAGTGCTCTTCTGCCTCAGTCGCGAGCTCTAACATATGTAAACGACTTTCTACACTTGTAATATTCCGCCCTTGTTTATGTGGCGGAATCTGGTTTGGCAAGAACCATACTTCTTCCAAGTTCAAAGCGTGATATACTTCATTTGCAATTAGCAAATGTCCATAGTGAGGCGGATCAAATGTACCGCCAATGATGCCAATTTTTCTCAAAAGAAACGCCCCTTCCTTTTACATACAGCAACTCTCCTCGGTTAGGAATGAAGAGAGTTGCTATTAATAAAAGTTCAATCGGTTTCGCTCTCTACATCATTACGCATAAACGATAAAAATAGCGCATGCTAGTCTTTTTATCGAGGAAGCTTAATTTGTTTATTTTCTCTTGATTCTTTGTATAAAACGATTGTGCTTCCAATTACTTGAACGATTTCAGCACGTGCACCTTTTGCAAGTTCTTCCGCAACCTCACGGCGATCAAATTCACAGTTTTGTAATACACTTACTTTAAATAACTCACGAGCTTCTAAAGTATCTGCGATTTGTTTAATCATATTTTCATTTACTCCGCCTTTTCCTACTTGAAAAATTGGTGTTAAATGATGTGCTTGTGCACGTAAAAATCTTTTTTGTTTTCCTGTTAACATGTATGTTAGCCTCCAAGCTTTTCTATAACTAATTGTTTCATTCTCTCGATATTTGGCGTGCGTCCTGTCCACATTTCAAATGCAAGTGCTCCTTGATAAACAAACATATCAATACCATTTTGAATGATTGCACCTTGCTCTTTTGCCTCACATAAAATTTTCGTTTCAAATGGATTATAAATTATATCTGATACAATCGTTCCTTTTTTTAACGAACAAATTTGTAATGGCGTATGTTCTACGTGTGGATGCATACCTATCGTTGTCGTCTGAATGATAATATCATAATTTCCTTGTTCTTCTGTCGCTTTTTCTAACGACAAAGCAACAGAATTAACATCGGCCGTACGTGCAGCAATAAGTTCCTTTGCCTTATCTACTGTACGATTGGCTACATCAATCTCTTTTACACCTACATCAGCAAGAGAAAAATAAATAGCTCGGCTAGCACCACCTGAACCAAGTAACAAAATACGTTTCCCTTGAAGTGGTTCATTACTAATTGACTGCAGCGCTCGAACAAAACCAATCCCGTCTGTGTTATAGCCAATTAATCTTCCATCCTTATGAACCACTGTATTTACTGCACCGATTTTCCTTGCTAATGGGTCAATCTCATCCAAATACTCCATAATAGCAACCTTGTGCGGAGTTGTTACATTAAATCCTGAAATACCTAATGCTTTTAAACCTCTTACTGCTTCCCCTAGCAATTCCTCTTCAACAAGGAACGCATGATAATGGGCATCCATATTCAAGTGTTCAAATGCATCGTTATGCATAACGGGTGATAATGAATGTCCAATTGGATTTCCGATTACACCATATAATTGTTTCATAAATCCCTCTCCATATTAAATTAAAGATTTACGTAGTGAAACACTTACTCCTTTTGGTACGTGTGCAACAATTTTTGCTCCTGGTTCGTTCACAGTAACCCATCCTAATCCAGAGAATACAACATCCGTTTTAGGTTCACGAATATTAAATTCGTATTTCACTAGCTCAGGCATATTTGCTAATTCTTCTGGCGTTGGTGGGCTTAGTAAATCCCCGGCATGATTTTTATATAATTCATCTGCTTTCTCAAGCTTTGTACGATGGATTGTTAAGCGATTCGAGAAGTGACAAGTAAATGCACGACGACCACCACTTACATAATCAAAACGTGCCAATCCACTAAAGAATAACGTTTGTTCTTCATTTAATTGGAATACCATCGGCTTAATTTCTTTTGTTGGTGTAATAAGCTTTAAGCTTTGCTTTCCAACATAATGAGCCATTTGGTGGTGGTTAATAATACCTGGCGTATCATATAAAGAAGACTCTTCGTCCAATGGAATATCAATTAAATCAAGTGTTGTTCCTGGGAAATGAGATGTTGTAATTACATTTTCAGTCTCATCACTAAATTCTTTAATCATACGATTAATAAATGTCGATTTCCCTACATTCGTACATCCAACAACATAAACATCTTTGCCGCCGCGATAATACTCAATAGCATCTGCTAGTTCAGCGATTCCTTGTCCCTTCGCTGCACTAATTAAAAAGACATCTTCTGGTTTTAATCCTAGCTGCTTTGCACTATAGCGCATCCAATGTTTTACTTTATCATGTTTTACTGACTTTGGAATTAAATCAGCTTTATTTCCAACAAGTAATACTTTATTATTCCCTACGAAACGATGTAAGCCAGGTAACCAGCTACCATTAAAATCAAAAATATCTACAATTTTGACTACTAATGCATCTGATTTTCCAATTCCATTTAAAATGCGTAGGAAGTCATCATCTGTTAACGATACATCTTGAATTTCATTGTAATGCTTCAAGCGAAAACAACGTTGACAAATAACTTGTTCTTTCTCTAAAGATGAGGCAGGAGCATACCCCACTTCGTTTTTATTTTCTGTTTGAATTTCTACACCGCAACCAATACATTTAATTGTTTCAGTCAAACTTTATTCCTCCCAGTTAATTAAACCTTTTTTCTTCATATTTTTCATAATTCTTCGTTCAATTTTTCGATTAAAACGCGTTACTAATCCGTCCGTTTGTGCTACCGGTACAACTAAAATTGTATGAAGGCCTACTCGGTTGCCACCAAGCACGTCCGTCAGTAACTGATCTCCAATTACTACAACTTCATCTGGCTGCAAACGCATCTCTTGTATCGCACGCTTAAATGCGCGAACAAATGGTTTACGTGCACTATGAATAAATGGAATACCTAATGGATCAGCAAAATCTTTTACACGTTGCTCATTATTATTTGAAACGACCGTTACTTGAATGCCTTGCTCTTTCATTTCCAAGAACCATTTTTCAAGTTGCGGTGTTGCATTGGGACGATCCCATTCAATTAAAGTGTTATCTAAGTCAGTAATAACGCCTTTAATCCCACGTTTTTTTAAATCTTCTGGTTGAACATGATATACATTTTTCACATATTCATTTGGTAAAAATAGTTTCAATTTCTTTCACCTCTTTGAGGATTTTTCATAAAATTTTTCGACAACATTTTTCGATATATAACCTGTGGATAAAATTGTACACATTTTCCACATTAATTTTTCAGTTAATTTGGAATTTACTAACAAACTATACACACTTTATCCACCTAGGTATGTGGATAACCACTCGTTTGTGACTGTCATATTTTTTTGGTACATTAAATGCATCAACGAATCAATCCTTATATTATTAGGAGGTGACTCACCTTGAAAACAAAACATATGGAACAGTTATCCACTGAGTTACTCACTGAGTCTTATTATAAAGCAAAAGAACTAAAATTAAATCCCGACTTCATTTTACTTATAAAACAAGAAATCATTAGACGCTCATTAGAGGACAAGCTTGTCAAATCATCTTGATTACATATAAAGTGAAAGTTTAATCAGCCCTTATCAATTAAACAGTTAAAGGATAATTTATTGGATGCCCTGTAAAAAGAGCCATCCTACGATGGCTCTCGAATAAACAAGTACTCCCATCTAGGGGATTTCATCATTAAGTATCTTTGCCCATAACTCTTACTTACGGTTATAAAAGCTTTTCTTTATTTATGAGCTAAGCGAGTAGCTATTTTTTGACCAAGACGAAGCTCTTGTCCACTCTTTAATTCCTGCACTACTTCTATCATATCTTTTTCAAACAATAACACAACTGTTGAACCAAATGTAAAGTATGCCATTTCTTCACCTTTTTGAACAGTGTCTCTCTCATGCAAAAGCTCAATACTATTAACAAACATGGCACCTACTTTTACAAGAGCCATATGCTCGCCATCACTGCTTACTTCTGTAACAGAACGATAATTTTTTGACAGTGGTTCTTTCCCGTATTCCATACCAGCTGCATTTACCGGATATGATTTTCTACCGAGTACAAATCTTTCAGTCACAGAACCAGAAAGCGGACTATGAATGCGATGATAATGACTTGGACTCAAATAAATTACCATATATGTACCGCCTGCATATCGCGTTGCACGTTCTTCATTACCTAGCATATCCACAATTGAATAGCGCTTTCCTTTAATATCAAATGTTTTTGTATCCTCAATAGGACCTTGATCTGCAAAAACACCATCAACAGGACTAACGATACTCGATGCATCTGTATCAATACTACGCTTTCCTTCTTTTAGCTTACGCGTAAATAATTCATGCAATGTTCTATATTCCTTCAAACCCTTTTCCATCTCATCTTGATTAATTTGAAAAACTTTCGCATACGATGGAATAATGATAGAGCTCAAACGAGATTGTGCAAATTTACGTAATATATAAGAAGTAAAGCGACCATTTGTAAGTTCTATCATAAGTCGATATAATGTACGTCGCAAATTGCGAAACCCCCTAATCAGTCTATAACTTTAGTTTTCCCTTCTTTTCTTTCTATATCATATGTAAAATTGGTTCTTATTCCCACATATCATATAAAGCAGCCTTATTATACATACAGAAAACTAAGTATGGTATTATTCTTAAATTATTTAGCACCTTCTAATATTACAGATAGAATCAGTCATTTTCAACAGTGAACATGTATTTCTTCTTAGCATAACGCGTTTTCTTTTCTTATTTACAATAAGAAAAGCAGCCCATTTTAAATATGGCTGCTTCTAATACACTTTACTCTTTCGCTTTTTTCTCTTTCTCTGCCCTTACAAACTCGTGGAACATTTTCATTAAAGCACGCTTTTCAATCCGTGATACGTAGCTTCTAGAAATACCAAGCGCCTTAGCGATTTCCCGCTGTGTTTTCTCCTTATCTAGCCCAAGTCCAAAACGTTTCACAATCACTTCTTTTTCTCTTTCGTCTAAAATATCGATATACTCTTTAATTTTTTCTAACTCCATACTAAGCTGAATCATATCAATTACATCTTCAGACTCTGATTTTAATATATCAATAAGCGATATTTCATTGCCCTCTTTATCTTGCCCGATCGGATCATGAAGTGAAACATCTTTTTTCGTTTTCTTTAGTACACGTAAATGCATCAAAATTTCATTTTCAATACAGCGTGCTGCATACGTCGCAAGCTTCGTTCCCTTTCCAGCAGAATAGCTCTCGATCGCTTTAATGAGCCCGATCGTACCAATTGAAATTAAATCTTCTGCATCTTCTCCTGTGTTCTCAAATTTTTTAACGATATGAGCTACAAGCCGTAAATTATGTTCAATTAAAAGATTTCTCGCTTGAGCATCACCTTGCTCCATTAACTCTAAGTACTTTCTCTCATCATCTGATGATAACGGCTGCGGGAACGCATTATTCTTCACATAAGAAACAAAGACAAACACTTCTCGAACCATATATCCAATTGCGGCGAATAGACTCAAACCTTTCACCTCCGCCAAAATAGTGGTCTTTATTATGTGTATGTGGGCGTGAGGTTGTTTGTGTCTGTACAGTTTATTTATAAAACTCAACACTTCCAACATTTAAAATAATTTATTGTTATATTATAATTATATAAAATTGTTATTTATATATGAATATGCTATTAAAGGGGACATTATTCATGATTACATTAGAACGATTATTAAATGTAACAATTTATTTAGGGGTATTTTTACTTTTCATTTCGTTCATTACTTTTGTTATTAAAAGAGGGCCTGATTTATTATTTTTTCAATTTGGAATTTCTTTATTTTTTGGAGCTCAAATTATAACTGGAATAAAATTTTTTCATAACTATGGTTTCTCGTTTCACTCAAAACTAGAACTACTTATCTTTATTTTCTATGTAATTGGAATTATTACATGTATACTATTGTTCTTTCATTTTCAAAATCTGTATCGAATTTTTTTATTAATTTGTAGTTTTTTATTTTTAACTGGATCCAATTATTACTTTAAAGAAACATTAAATTTTAGTAAAAAAACTCCAAAGCAACATAAAACTTTTTTAAGTACACAAGAAGACTCTTTTCCAAAAGAAGTCCGTAAATTTTCAGAGGATTACAATAACATAATAAGGAATGACTTTTATGAAATACCGATGATTCCTACTGAATTACAGATTACAAGCAAAAAAGATTCTTCCCATAGTACATCTTTCTTAGTTGAACTTCATAATAGCGAGAATGAAATTACTGATGACTCTGTACAATTAACTCCATCAGACCGTTTTTATGTGCTGTTAAATACACAAAAAACAAAAATATCAAAAATAGTATATGAAGGGCAGAATTTTTTCACATTTACAGTCACACTAAAGGCTCTTAATTTACAGCAAGAACCAGAAATTCATAATATGTTTTTAGAAATAGATAAACGTAGAGCGATAAATCTTCTTAATTTTGAAATTAAATCCCATACTAAAGAATGGAAAGTAATATTTAAAAGTGATAGTTCTCATTCCAATCTTCCTATCACATTTACTTTTGAAAAGCGAACAGGCAAATTATAAAAATAAAAAGAGTTATTTTCTTTGAAAAATAACTCTTTTTATTTTACTTACTCCAAATCTTTCTCCCAGTTTGGGCATCAATATAACGAATTTCCCGACTACAATCAAAAGGTTCTTTATGTTTTTCATCTGTCGTTTGTTTGTACAGTAGTTTGTATTTCGTTTCCTCTGCATCATGATCTACAAACCATTCTAATTTAACTCGGATAGCCGCTCTGTATATTTCTAACGCTTTTTCTTTTGTTACTTTTGGTGTTGTTTCATATGTAAGTAATTTTTTTATAAAGTTGCTAGACTCCCCCGAGTAGTGCATAACAGCACCATTTTCTGCATTGATGTTGATCATAAATTGGTTATACTCTGCCGGAATATCATTTATATATACAGAAAAGATAAATCTTTCAATCCCATCTTCTTCTGCTTCACGTTCCTCCCAAAGACGCAGATATTGTTTGATATCTGGAATAACTCGTTCTAAAAATTGAAGTGCTTTTTGTAAACATTCCTCTCTAGACAGTATTTGCTTTACTTCTTTATCATCTGTCAGTTTTATAAAACCAGTTAATTCATTGGTTAATTTATCAATTGTAACGCTAACTAAATTATTATATTTCAACATCGGTAAATGCTTGTTAAAGAATTCATTCATTAAATATGGATTCTTTTCTTCTTTCTGTTTTTGTAATTCCTCTTTCGGAACAAATTTCATCCTTATTTCATCATCATTTTCCGTCTCAACTACTTTTGTAAAACTTTCTTTATCCCAGTCAAATAAATCGAATACATCATCTTGTTGGCTACCCTTTTTTTGTTTTCTAACAGCCACTGTTGGCGGTAATTTATAATGATCTGGTCCAAATAAATCTTTACCTGTACTTGCATCAATAAATACATGACTAGGTTCTGGTACATACACAAGGTGGTACCCTTTTACTTCTTCTCCATTTTCATATTTACATAAAGAATGTGTTAAATCTACAAATACAAGCCTCATATCTTGTTTGGCCTTTAAGTTGTCTAAAACGATATTCTCCTCAACAATCTCACTTGGCCATAACGGCTTTTCTTTTATGCTTTCTCGTCCGTTATAATGAAAATTCACAACATTCCCTGAAGGATGCACTTGCACCACACATCCTGTATCCGGTAATGGATATCCATTTACTTCTTGCATATAATTTATTTCTTTCCAGCCACGCCAATCATCCTGGATAGTTACATATGTATAAAACTCTAATCCTTCTTCCACATGTTTTTTTATAAATACATTTGCAATCTCTCTTACCCTATTCTCCTCTATAACTTCCTTATCACTCGAAAAATAATTTCCATCATCTATCCTAAATTCAATTAAATTACCAGTATGTCTATTCAATGTAATTTGTATCGTTCTCTCCTGATCCTCTTTATGCTCCCACCATAATAGATGATACGGGTCATCAACCCCTTCTTGATCATCTACAACAAGACTATATTCATCTGGAATGTTAATAATATGAGCCACTCGCTCTTTTCTTTCCTTATCTTTTTGATTCATCATACCGCTCCCTTTATTACATTTTAAGGTAATTATAACAAACAAAACCAAGGAACTATAAAAAAAGACTAGAGATATCTCTAGTCTTTTACTTCGTCTCACGATGTAACGTTACTCGCTTTAATCGTGGACAATATTTTTTTAGTTCGATGCGTTCTGGATTGTTTCGTTTATTTTTCTTAGAAATGTAATTACGATCGCCGCACTCCGTACAAGCTAATGTAATATTTACACGCATATTTAATTCTCCTTTCTTTCAAAGATCGCAACTAAAACGTAATGATTACGATTTATATATTATAAAACTTCATTCTATTTGTCAATTGCAAAAACAAGAAGATTCCATTTAGAATCCCCTTGTTTTTATAGTTAAATAAATTTTGTCCCGCATTAACGGGCAGTAAGACCCCCACTAATTAAAAGTTTCACTTTATTAAAACGATTCGTATGTAACAAATTCACTAATCGGCTTTCGATATCCTCGTGGGCGAGTTTTAGTCATATCACTTTTTCCTATCGTAATCATTAAAACAGGTACTATATGCTCCGGCATATTTAATTCACTTTGTACTGCTTTTTCATCGAAACCAATCATTGGACATGTATCATAGCCATAATATTTAGCTGCGTACATAAAAGTCATCGCGCTTAACGAAGCATTTCTAATCGCTTCATCCTCCATGAAACGCTCTCCTTTTCCTTCATATAAACCTTTCGTTTGCCTAATTGTATCTTCATATTCACATTCATCAATCATTTTTAAAACTTTCATACCGAAGTAAATATTTTCAACATTTTGGTATGCTTTTTTATCACCACAAACGAGCACTACCGCTGATGCACTCGATACTTTATATTGACCGAAAGCTAATTCTTTTAATCTTTCTTTTCGCTCTTGATCACGAATTACAACATAATGTGTGTGCTGCAAATTATAGCAAGATGGAGAAAGCTTAGTTAACTCAAATATTTTTTTAAAATCCTCATTAGGGATTTCTATACCTTGTATAAATTTCATTGCAGAACGTCTAGCGATTGCTAATTCTTCAAAGTTCACCATATATCCTCCTCAATAACTATAAATTCAAATATACATTAATTTATACAAATAGATAAATCAAATAAAAACACTTTAAATCCGAATAATAATTATGATTAACAGCAAAAAAGACAAAAAGCTGAAACAATTAGTTCATACGAAATTCACACGAATCTATTACTATAGAAACTGTACATAGTGAACTTATTAACAATCACGTTTATTTATATAAAATCTTACTCGAAAGGAGTTGAAAGTATGAAAACTAAATATCGCTTTATGATCTCATCATTTGCTGCTTGCGCTTATATGATTTGGTATTTAGTATAATAACGACCTCACTTGCAAATAGGAAAAGGTGTGTATATAAATGGAATATAATCAATCAACAGTTAACTACTGGAAAGCTTTTGTATTACCATATACATTTGCTTTAGAAGAGTTAAAAACTAAATTTGAAATTATGAACCGGGAAGCTCAATTTCTAGAGGATTACAACCCGTTTGAACATATAAAAACAAGACTAAAACAACCTGAAAGTATTATTAAAAAACTAGAGCGCAAAAGCTTATTACCAACAGTTGAAAACGCTCAAACACATTTACAAGATATTATTGGTATTCGTATTACATGTTGCTTCGTAGAAGATATCTATCATTTGAAAGAAGTCATTCAAAAACGCGAAGATATGGAAGTCATAGAAGTAAAAGATTATATCGCTAACCCAAAACGAAACGGATATAAAAGTTTACACATGATTATTAAATACCCTTTATCACTAAATTCTGGTACAAAAGATGTATTTGCAGAAATTCAGTTACGTACACTAGCAATGGACTTTTGGGCAAGTTTAGAACACAAACTTTATTATAAATATGAAGGGAAAATACCGGAGTATTTAAAAGATGAACTACATGATGCAGCAATGAAAGCTGAAGATCTTGATAATAAAATGGCCACAATCCGTCAAGATATTGATGATATTGAGGCATGCTCAAATCAAATTATGCTACCACTATAAAAAAAGGTTCTCGCCAATGAGAACCTTTTTTCTACCATTTTGGGAAGTACGACTCCTACACTTATTAAAGTTTCACGTTATTTTTTCTCTATTGTTCGAACCTCTTCAATCTTCCATTTATCCTCTTCTTTTCCAAGGGCATACTGTACTTTCTTTTGAAGAGTGATACTGTCGTCTACTTCCTTTTCTTTCGTTTCAACAATAACATACCCTACTTTACTAACTTTCATATCTATATGTTCCAATTCAATTTTCTTACTTCCCTTTTGAAATGCGGCTTCTTTTTGTGTTTTTAAGTCTTCAGCACTAGGCATCTTCTTTGAAAATAACTCCATATGTTCTGCAAGATTTTTTTCATTCGTCGTTCGCACAAATGTATGAATAACATCTTGAATAGATCTCTCTTCTTCTTTTGTTATTTGTACCTTTTCCTCAGTTTTTTTAGTAGTAGATTTTTGTTCTACATTATTCTCTTCTTGTTGACATCCAACTAGTAATACTACAAATACTAAAAGGAATCTTAATTTCCTAAATAACTTTTTCATATTCCCAACTCCTAAAAAGAAAAGTGAGGCATTTCGCCTCACTTTCGCTCTTAATTAGCGTCTTCCTTTATTCGGATCGCCACCGCCAACAATATCAAAGACACGTTTCGCTATATTTGTATTCTCTTGAACGCCAGAGAACAAGTATTTACCTGGACCAAATGCATATACGTTTACATCTTCCCCTGTATGTCCACCCGTTGTCCAGCCTGTAACCGAGCGCTTATTGAAAATATCTTCAATTGCATTATCAATCTTTGTTACATCTTTTGAAGGAGCTATATCATTTACAGCTTGAATTTCTTCTGGAGTTAATTGTAAATCAATATACTTTTTCAATGTTTCTTCTACATTTGCACCTTTTGCAATCTCATTTGCCATAAAGTCTGGTGTACGCTTTGCAGCTTTAATTGGATCTACTTTAAAGTTATACTCGCCATTGGCACCTAAAGATAATCCACCAGTAGCGTGATCTGCCGTTGCAACAACTAACGTATTTTTATCTTTTTTCGCAAACTCAATCGCTGCTTTGAAAGCTTTTTCGAAGTCTTCCATTTCACTCATTGCACCAACAATATCATTATCATGTCCAGCCCAGTCGATTTGACTTCCTTCCACCATTAAGAAGAAACCATTTTTATTTTTGTTCAAACGCTCAATTGCTGCATTAGTCATTTCTTCTAATGAAGGTGTTTTCTCATTACGGTCAATCATTTTATCTAATCCACCTGGTGCAAATAAACCAAGAATTTGATCATTTTTATCATTTAACAATTGATCTCGATCCGTTACATAGCTATAACCAGATTTCTTGAACTCTTCTGTAAGATTACGATCTTTTCTAACAAAGTTCTTTACGCCACCGCCAAGCATAACATCTACTTTATGCTTCCCTTTAATTTTCTCATCAAAATAATCATTTGCAATTGCGTCCATATTTTTACGGCTAATGTCATGCGCACCGAAAGCAGCTGGTGTTGCATGTGTAATTTCAGAAGTTGCAACGAGTCCCGTTGATTTCCCTTTTTCTTTCGCTTGCTCAAGAACTGTTTTCACTTCCGCTTTATCATTATCAACTGCAATTGCAGCATTATATGTTTTAATCCCTGCTGACATAGCTGTTGCTGCCGATGCAGAGTCTGTAATATTTTCATGTTCATCTTCTGGGTATGTTTTTTGTGTTCCTACAAGATGCTTATCAAATTCTGTAGATTCCATTTCAAAGGTTTTTGGATTATCTTTCATATAACGGTGAGCCGTCATATATGAAGGGCCCATACCATCCCCAATTAATACGATAACATTTTTAATCTTTGCATTGCTTCCGTTCTCATCTGCATTAACCTCACTAGAACGAGTAAAATTCCATGTTGCTACCGAAGTAACTGCTAATGATGCCACAACTGCAAATGGCCATGCTTTTTTCACAAACTTTTTCACTGTCTTGTCCCCCTAATTAGGTTATTCATTTCCCACTATCAAATTTAATGGAAGACTATTAAGAGAAAATTAGCTGTATGTAAATTTTCTGTTAACTTATGTAAATATCAGTTATAATTTGTATAACTTTGTCTTTTTGTATCAATCATCCCGCCCTTTACAATTTAAATATAAACAAGTTGAATTTCATTTAACGTAAATCTCTTTTTTTACATTTTGACTCTATTTTTATGAAAATAAATAGAAATGCGGTGAGCCTTTATGAAAATAGTAAAGCTAAATGAGTCTTTTATTTTTGAATTACTTAATCTTTGCAAATCTGTTGGATGGTTACACGATGAAATTTTTATGAAAAAACAATTCGAAATGTATCTTTCTATCGGCACACTTGTAGGTTACATTCATGAAAACAAACTCATTGCGACTGGAGGAGTATTTCCCTTTCCAAGTAACTTCGCTTCCATTGGTATGTTAATCGTTCACCCTAATTTTCAAGGACGCGGATTAGGGCGCATGTTGCTAAATCATTGCTTGGAACAAATTCATCCAAAACAACCCATTGCACTTATTGCGACAAAAGCTGGCGAACCTCTATACACATCATGTGGATTTCAAACAGCAACAACGATTCATCGTTTTGAAAAGCAGACTATTAAGACGTATCCTTCTCACTTACAACAAGTACAAGAAGAAGACCTTATATCTCTTACTTCTCTGGATCAAATTGCAACTGGTATGAATCGTTCTCTACTTTACTCTTTGCTATTACCAAGGGTCGTATACTCTTTTAAAATTGAAAGAAATAACTGTATAGAAGCTTTTTCATTATGCATACAAAAGGGCAATATATTATGTATCAATCCACTTATCGCCAAGCAAGAAGAAGATGCTATCCAATTATTAAAAAAGATATGTGAATGTTGGAATGGTATAGTACGAATTGATGTTCCACACTCACAATTTACATTTCGTCAATTTCTTCAAACAGAAAATTTCCAAGAAACGCTCCTTTCACCTCTTATGATAAAAAATGGTAGCCAACTTCCTGGAAATCGTAATATGCTATTTGCTATGATAGATACAGCGTTATGTTAGAAAGGAGACACCTAATTGAAGCGATTTAGCTATTTTATGGTAGGTTGTCTTACTCTTACACTATTAGTAGGATGTAGTGCAGCAGAAAAGCCAGTAGAACAAGTAAAACAAGTTAAAAATACAATTACAGCGAAACTAGCTACCGAGGAAAAAATGGTAGAAATAGATGGTCAAACCATTTACTTTAAAAAGATTGGTAATGAAAAACCACCTTTACTTATGATTCATGGCTTTGGAGGGTCATCAGATGGTTTTCAAAAGATTTACTCCGATTTAGCAAAAGATCATACAATTATTTCTGTAGATGCTTTAGGATTCGGGCGCTCATCTAAGCCAATGGATTTTTATTATTCTTTTCCAACTCATGCAAATTTGTATTATAAATTAATGAAAAAACTAGGGTATGATTCATTCGCAATACTGGGGCATTCCATGGGGGGAGAAATTTCTCTAAATTTAACATATTTATATCCTGAAGCAGTTACTCACCTTATTTTAACTGATGCTACAGGTGGCCCTCATACATTCGTTAATAAACAAGGCTCACCAAAACCACAATTGTCGACTGATTTAAATGCCGTTTCTTCTATTACAGATTATGATGAAAGCAAAGTGAAATTCAAACGTAATGATGAAGAGCATTATAATAAAATGAAATTATGGCCTAGACGTCTTAAAATTAATGCAAATGAAATAAAACAGCCAACTTTAATTATATGGGGCAGAAATGATAGTAGCGTTTCCTGGAAAGAAGGAGAAACGTATCATCAATTCTTAAAAAATAGCACTTTACATATTATTGAAAAAGGTTATCATGCACCATTTCGCCAAGAACCACAAGAATTTGTCGGGTATGTAAAAGATTTCTTTAAGAACAATCCGATTAAAGTTGAAAAATAACATAAACGGGTATCTCAAAATGAGATACCCGTTTTCATATATTAAGCAGCTTGCTTTTGGCGTTTTGGCGTTTTTGATCCTAATACTTTCGGGATAACGAAGCCATCCATTCCAAATTTCCCAGCGTTCATACCGGAAACAAGAACAAACATAGATAAGATAACCATCTCAGGGTTCACACCAATTGACCCACTAAACATATAGGAAAAGTTCATTACAAGACCAAAAAAGACCGCTGTTTTTGTTAAACAGCCTACAATTAAACCAATTCCGACTAAAATTTCTCCCCATGTTACAAGTGTATTAAACAAATCTACATTTGGAATTGCAAATTCTTGTAAGAATGATGCCCACCAAGATTGAACAGCCGGTTGTGCACCTTTAGATTTTTCAATTGCCCCTTGCAAATAACCTGTTGCATCGAATCCTTTTCCTTGTAGTTTACCGATTCCAGCCATTAACCATGTGTAACCAAGATATACTCGAATTACTGCTAATGCAAAAGAAACTGCTTTGTTTTCTCTTAAAAATTGAATAACCATATCTTCCTCCTAAAGTTGTAATTAAGTTAGTTACAGATAATATAATAACATTAGTTACTTATTTTTCAAACGTTAATTATGAATAATCTGTGACATGCGTATGAAACATTAAAAACTAACGTTTATATAGTAACTTTTATTACCTGTAAAAACTTGAACATATCATACCACAAGTGATAACCATTTTCATTGAAAAAATGTAAAAAAAATGTGAGTTAAATGTGAAACACGTTTATTCGAATATAGAATAAACGTGTTTCACACTAATTATAGAATCGAAATGTATGTGTCTCCTCATCAATTAAACTCGCTTCTTGAAAGGCTTCTTCTAACGTTTTCCCATGGTTAATAACCCCATAAAATAAACGTATAGTAAACATAAGTGCTGCATTTCCATCTACATAATCAATCGATCCAATATATGATTTCGCACCACTATGTAAAAAAGATTTTGCTAGATTTTGCTCCCCTAACGTGCACCCGCTATTTACAATATGTGTATTATGCAATTTTGCATATTTATAAATTTCTTCTGTACCAAAATACCCTCTCGGTTCATCTTGTTCATATACTTCTTCGCCTAACTCTTCCATGACAAACTTCCCTTCTTCACCATGAAAGCAAAAAATAATATAATTAATATCGTTAAATAAGTTCTTTCCAGAAAGAACTTCCACAAAATCTTTCGGTCTACCAATCCAATATGTCACAACCCTTGCACCAAAATATTCAAGAGATGCTCGGATTGATTGCGCCTCTAAATCCGAATTAAAACCAACTACTAATGCAATATTCAACATACAACCCCCATCCTATAATCAGCCCTTATCAATCAGAATTTTATGGGATAAATCCATTTCATATATGCCCGTTTCTTTCAAAAAATCTGATCTAGTTAAAACGACTTTCTGTAAATATTGCCTATATGCTGTAATTGTTCCATCGTGAGATACAATGCAAATTCTTTCAGCACCCAGTTCATAACACCAAAGAAGAAATTTATCTACTATTTGCTGAAAACTATTCTCTGAAATAGTGTTTATACCTTCCTTCCATAACTGATTATTTGAGCTTTTCTCTATCGAAAAATGCGGAAATAACTTTGTTATCATTCCCTGATCTACTATATAATCGCACGGTAATGTTCTCGCTTCTTCTCGATAAGGAAAAATACGCGGAGATACATATGGATGAACGATTTTTTGACAAGCAACTTTCGCACTCCATATTGTCGCCGTTTGCAAAGTTCTAAGTGTAGGACTAGCAATTAATATATCCGCCTCTTGTAATGGCACATTGCATTGAAGTAATTTAGCCTGATTCCTTCCTTCATCCGTCAATGGCGGATGAAGCACTTTTAAACTTGATGGCAAATCCCTTGTATGTTCTCCTTCCCCGTGCCGAACAAAGACGATTTTCATCCCCTTCCTCCTCTCATTATGAAATCCTCTTACATATTTCTTCCCTATCTCATACTTTATTCCTGCTATATGAAAAACTGATATGTAAAACACTTTTTACAAGGGAGAAGTGAATCAAAAAATATAAAATGGATAACCATCTTAATTGGAATGATTATATGGGGATACATAAATGGATTTTTTAGTAGTGATAAAGTGAAACTTTAATCCGTGGGGGTTTTGTTCATCCCCCCACGGATTATTAGTTGAACCAATCGGGCTTTTACGGACAGTTGATCCCCACCTAACTTCTTTGCCTCCGCTGAATTTTGAGGTGGGGGTCTTACTGCCCGTTAATGCGGGATAAAACTGCTAATCCTTGGATTACAGATGATGAACGTGAAACAAAAATTAAACAAAAAGCAATTACGGCAAGCTGGTCCGGTGTTTTTATGTTTTGTACCATTAGCCTCTTAAATAAATGGTTAGGTTTAAGCACAAATGATAACTCACCGTACTTACCAGACCCTATCGCAGCTATTTTAAAGGCAAATGTAGAGTTACAAGTTTTACTCATGCTATTTGTTATGTATGGAATATTTTACTTACATTATCGAAGAAAATTAAGTGCCTAACTTCTAACTCATGATTATCCTCCTAAATGGTTATAGTAATCATGACAAAATGAAAGGAGAGATATAAACATGAGTAACTCGAATGAATTTTTAGATACACTACATGAAAAACAAGCAAAAGATGAACAAAATAGAAAGCGCCAAGGGAACGGAAACCCAGCGAAAAAAAAGCCAAATAAAACACATAAATAACAGTAAAAAACTGCCTAAAACAATCTTTTAGGCAGTTTTTTATTCTTCTTTTACCGAGATAACATTTCCCCAATTCCATCTCTCATAATACCATTCTGGTACATCTATATTTTCAATCCACTTCATTTCATGCTTTCCATCCTTATGAGCAAGCCATACATCCGCTTTCTTACGGTCTGAACGTATCCAAATTAATTGATTACTCTTCTTCATGAAGATCGGGTGGTAATCCCCTTGCTTGTTCGTTTTCTTTGTGATTTGATGCTGTGCATTACTTGTACTATCGACCTCATATAAAGATGGTAGTGGCCTTTTTTCTGGTGGAGTTTCTATCCCTGCCTCTTTTGCTCGTGAAACGATAATTACTCTATCGTTCTTCCATACAAAATCCCAATCAACATATCCTTTCGGCGTAAATATGTTCTGCTGAAGTGCTGGCAATTCCTTTACTTTTAAATGTTTATTTTCTAATGCAACTCTTCCGCTCCCTTCAATATAAGCTAATATATTTTTTGATGGTGCCCATTGAAACCATTGTGCGTTTAATAACATTTGATCTACTTTTTCAAACCGACTGCCGTCTGCACGAACTAAGCAAAGCGTATTACTATCAGCTGACCATGAAGCTGTCGGTACTGCTAAAAATGAAATCCACTTTTGATCTGGTGACCACTTAAAGCCACTTGCTACTAGCGCTAGGAAATCATCGTGTTCATTTGGCAATGCATACAAATGCTTCATTTTGTGAGGATTCATATGTGCATCTTTTTGCACTTCATATAGCTGAGCCCCTGTCCATCCTGTTGGAAGTAAGTGCGCTTCAGAGGATACAAGAAAGTTCTTTCCATCGGGGTACCATGCATAATCCCCTACACCAGCCGATACATTTTCAAAATCTGCATTCTTTTTTTCTACATCAAATGTATTTAATGTACCTGTAAATATAAATGCAATTATATTTTCTGTTGGTGACCATTGATAATTCGATGCTTCTGAGTGAAACGGCGTAACTTTCTTTCCATCTTTCAGCCGATATAACTCAAGAATATTTTGTTTCTCCCCTTTTACATATGCCAGCCATTCTCCATCATGTGACCACTTTGGCCCTGTTATGTTCTCTCCTTTTGTAAGTTGTTTTTCTTTCCCATCAACTTTAATCCAAAGGTTATGATGACGAATAAAAGCAACTTTCACACTATTATTTTCTGCGCTAGTAATAGCGATAGAACATAAAAACATAAACAACACTACACTACCACTTACTATTAGCCTTTTCATACCATCACTCCATTTCCCTCATAGCATTCCTCACTTTCTTCCTACAATATGTGAAAAATATCGATTCGACATAATCAGAAAAAATCCCCCAAGAAATTTCCAATTCATAGAGGATTGGTATGAATTATGTCGAAAGTATAGTTTAGCCAACATTTATATGTATAAGTTCTAACTAAAATGTAAGATTACTTTTCTGAATATTGGCACTTTTTATTAGGGGGAGTATCAATGAAAAAAACTACATCTACACTATTAAGCATGGCGCTTGTCTTTTCTAGTTTTGGAGCTTTAAGCGCTCATGCTGAATCACTACAAAAGGAGAAGCAATTTAGTCCACAATTAAAAACAACGATTGAACAGTGGGGAGAACATAAAATTGCTCAAAATGTTGAAACGAAAACAACAAAAGAAATATCAGTAATTGTAGAATTGCAACATGCACCTCTCGCTGCTCAAAGTAATATTCAGCATGCTCCAGATTTACAAAATAGTAATGCGCAGTCTTATCATGCTGAGCTCAAAAAAGCACAAGAAGATACGACTAAGAAAATAAAAGAAAAAGCACCTGGTGCAAAAATTAAAGAAGTGTATAATACGTTATTTTCCGGATTCTCTATTTCAGTTCCTGGAGATCAAATTACCTCTCTTGCCTCTTTACCTGAAGTAAAAGCAGTCTATCCGAACTTAACATATAAATTGCATGAAACATCAAAAAGTACTACTAACGAAGAAGCACCAAATATCGGTGGACCGACAATTGGTGCACCTGAAGCGTGGAATTTAAAAGATCCATCTGGCAAACCGCTTGATGGAAAAGGCATGAAAGTAGCCATTATCGACTCTGGCGTAGACTATACACACCCTGACTTAAAGGCAAATTATATCGGTGGATATGACACGGTTGATGAAGATAGCGATCCAATGGATGGTAACGTACATGGTACTCATGTAGCTGGAATTATTGCTGGTAACGGAAAAATTAAAGGCGTTGCTCCAAACGCTTCTATTCTAGCCTATCGTGTAATGAATGACGGTGGAACTGGTACAACAGATGATATTATCCAAGGGATTGAGCGAGCGATTCAAGATGGTGCGGATGTGTTAAACCTCTCCCTTGGGCAGGATTTAAATGTACCTGATCAGCCTGTAACATTAACGTTAGAACGAGCAGCGAAACTTGGTGTTACTACTGTCGTTTCAAATGGAAATGACGGACCAAAACCTTGGTCTGTTGATGCTCCCGGTAACGCAAGTAGTGTCATTTCTGTTGGAGCATCTACGGTTTCTATCCCGTTTCCAACATTCCAAGTAGCTGGTTCCAGCAAAACATATCAAGGGTTACCGTTATCAAAATCCGATTTTCCAATAGGAAATGCTTCCCCTCTTGTATACGTTGGTTATGGCAATCCAAGTGATTATGCAAAACAAGATGTGAAAGGGAAATTCGCACTTATTTTACAAGGTACTTCTAGTACATTAGTAAAAGCAGAACAAGCGAAGCAAGCTGGGGCACTTGGTGTGTTATTAATCTCTAGCGAAAAAGAAATTAATATGATGCCGGAATATTTTTCACGTGAACATCTAGCTGTCCCAGTAATGCAATTATCAAATACAAATGGGGAAGAATTAAAAACTTTAATTACAAAACGAAAGAAAAATATAAAAATTGGACAACCAAAGCAAACAGAACTTATCGGTAACTTTAGTTCAAGAGGACCATCACAAGGAAGTTGGCTAATAAAGCCTGATGTTGTTGCACCTGGAGTACAAATTACTAGTACAGTACCGCGAGGCGGCTATGAATCGCATAACGGAACAAGTATGGCTGCTCCGCAAGTAGCTGGAGCGGTTGCCCTCTTGCGTCAAATGCATCCTGATTGGACGACAGAACAATTGAAAGCGG
The DNA here is from genome assembly GCF_900100505.1 of Bacillus sp. cl96. NCBI lineage: Bacteria > Bacillati > Bacillota > Bacilli > Caryophanales > Bacillaceae > Bacillus > Bacillus sp. cl96. The sequence goes on along the minus strand of NZ_FNDM01000002.1, from coordinate 207,604 downwards.
CTCTTGCTAACAATGCAAAAACATTACATGATGTCAATGAAAATACATACCCTGTTATGGCACAAGGATCAGGTTTAATTAACATTCCGAAAGCAGCTCAAACAAATGTATTAGTAAAACCTAACAATGTCAGCTTTGGTCTTATTAAGCCAAATAGCGGAAAAGTAAAACTGACGCAAAATGTTACATTACAAAACCTTTCTAGTAAAAAGAAAAGTTTTTCAACTCGTGTGGAGTTACTAGATGCAAACACAAAAGTAAAAGCTTCTGTCCCTTCATCTATTAGCATTCAACCGAATAGTAGTACCGAAAAACCATTTACTATCACTGTAGATAGCTCACTACCACAAGGTGTGTATACTGGAAATGTATATGTAAAAGAACAAGGGGCAAAAGAAGAAATTCGAATTCCATTCACATTTAGTATCGATCCTAAAGATTATAAACGTATCGATGGACTTGAAATTATTAATTCTACTTTTAGCCCAAATGGCGACCACGTACTAGATGATAATCTCATCAACTACTATTTAGTTGCGCCTGTGGATGATGTCACATTGCATGCAAATTTAGTTATGAAAGAACGTGTAACGTATCAAGGGATTATCCATCAAGCTAAAAATGCAACTCCTGGATACAAACCTTTCAAATGGAATGGTACAAAAGCCGATGGCACTCCTTTAGCTGACGGGCTATATCAAATCGAAGCAGTTGCTTCTAATTCTGGCGGAGAAACAAAACAAACAGCTGCTGTATTTCTTGATCGAACTGCACCTAAGTTAACATACGAAGTTGACCAAGAAAATCTCGTAATTAAAGGAAAAGTTGATGATATTCTACTAGATTGGATGTCAGAATCTGGTTGGATAGCACCTGGTATTCCAGTGAGAATGCAATATGAAATTAATGGAAATGGTGTATGGGACCAGGCATTCCTGAACCCTTGGGAGAAAAGCTATGACATTTATTTCGATCGTACTCAATTACAAGAAGGAAAAAATACTATTCACATTGTAGCAACTGATGCAGCTGGCAATACCTCTAATTTAACTGTTAATTTAGAAGTGAAATAAAGTGAAACTTTAATCAGTGGAGATTTCGTTCATCCCCACTGATTATTAGCCTTCACCAATCGGGAGTTACGGGCAGTTGACCTCCCCTCTCACTTCTTTACTCCAACCGAATTTTGAGGTAGGAATTTTACTGCTCATTAACACGGGATAAAAAATTTTTGTTGACAATTTTTTTAATATAGTTTTATAATACAAAACATAGTTTAGTTGAACGAATTATATATCGGCTTTGAAGGAATACTAGTAGCGACTTATATCACTGTCTCAGAGAACTGATGGTTGGTGCGAATCAGTACATATACAAGCGTGAATTACAATTCTGGAGCTTCTTTCCCGTAATGCTTTTTATGCATGAAGAGAAAGACGGATCTTTCCGTTATCGTAAAGTGAGTGGTAAACAATTAGTTGTTTACAAATAGGGTGGTACCGCGATTTTTATCGTCCCTATCGGATTTTCCGATAGGGACTTTTTTGCGTCCATCCTCTTACACAATTTCATATATACGCGTTGAAAGAATCGCAGTAGTATCTTATATCCCTGTTACAGAGAGCTAATGATCGGTGGAAATTAGCACATATATAAGTATGAATTACAATTCTGGAGCTTCTTTTTCGTAGTGCTTTTATGCATGAAGGAAAAGACGGAATTTTTCCGTTATCATTAATTGAGATGTAAGTATATTTTCACTTACAAATAGGGTGGTACCGCGATTCTTTCGCCCCTATCGGACTTTCCGATAGGGGCTTTTTCTATTTCTCACAGAAACAGATGTTAAATAATTCCGAATCTTATGATAAAATTTTATAAGCGCTTACAAAAATGAAAGGAGGTGATACAAGCTATACGAAATCGATATTCAATTTTATTGAAAAAAAGGAGGATGTCTAAATGACAAAGAAAACAGAAATTCCATCACATTTAAAACCATTCGTATCCACACAACATTATGATCAATACACACCGGTGAATCACGCTGTGTGGCGTTATATTATGAGACAAAATCATAGCTTCTTAAAAGACGTTGCTCATCCAGCCTATGTGAACGGACTACAATCATCTGGTATTAATATAGATTCAATTCCAAAAGTAGAAGAAATGAATGAGTGTTTGGCACCAAGTGGCTGGGGTGCTGTAACGATTGACGGACTTATTCCCGGCGTAGCATTCTTCGATTTCCAAGGACACGGATTACTACCGATCGCAACAGATATTCGGAAAGTAGAAAATATCGAGTACACACCAGCGCCAGATATCGTACACGAAGCCGCAGGACACGCACCGATTTTACTTGATCCTACATATGCAAAATATGTGAAACGTTTTGGGCAAATTGGTGCAAAAGCTTTCTCTACAAAAGAAGAACATGATGCATTTGAAGCTGTTCGTACATTAACGATAGTAAAAGAAAGCCCTACTTCTACTCCTGATGAAGTTAAGGCTGCTGAAAATGCTGTAATTGAAAAACAAAACTTAGTTTCTGGTTTATCAGAAGCTGAACAAATTTCACGTCTTTTCTGGTGGACAGTAGAATATGGATTGATTGGAAATATAGATGATCCAAAAATATATGGTGCTGGTCTCCTTTCTTCTGTTGGCGAAAGCAAACATTGCTTAACAGACGCTGTAGAAAAAGTTCCATTTTCTATCGAAGCATGTACAGGGACAACTTATGACGTAACAAAAATGCAACCACAACTATTCGTTTGCAAGTCCTTTGAAGAATTAACAGATGCGCTTGAAACATTTTCTAAAACAATGGCCTTTAAAACAGGTGGAAAAGAAGGTTTAGAAAAAGCAATTCGCTCTGAGAACTATGCAACAGCTGAGCTAAATAGCGGATTACAAATTACAGGTACATTTAGCGAGACAATTGAAAACGATGCAGGTGAATTAATTTACATGCGAACAAATTCGCCAACGGCATTAGCACTTCATAATAAACAGTTAGCGAATCATTCTACTTCTGTACACAGTGACGGATTTGGAACACCAATTGGATTACTCACTGAAAATATTGCATTAGAAAATTGTACAGACGAACAACTACAATCATTAGGAATTACAATTGGAACTATCGCTGAGTTTACTTTTGCAAGTGGTATTCATGTAAAAGGAACAGTAACAGATATTGTAAAAAACGATAAGAAAATTGCTCTTATTTCCTTTATCGATTGCACAGTTACTTATAACGCCCGCGTTTTATTTGATGCTTCATGGGGCGCATTTGATATGGCTGTTGGCTCACAAATCACTTCAGTATTCCCAGGTGCCGCAGATGCAGCAGCATTTTTCCCAATGGATGAAGAAGTTCAAGAAATTCCTGCTCCACTTGTACTGAATGAACTTGAACGTATGTATCAAACAGTTCGAGATATTCGAAGTGAGGGGATTTTACACGAAGCGCATATCGATCAATTAGTAGCAATTCAAGAAGTATTAAATAAATTTTATGCGAAAGAATGGTTGCTGCGCCTTGAAGTATTAGAGTTACTTTTAGAGCATAACAAAGGGCATGAAACATCTGCAGCATTACTACATCAACTTTCTACTTTCACAACTGACGAAGCTGTAACACGCCTTATTAACAATGGTCTTGCGTTACTTCCAGTAAAGGATGTGAAAAATGATGCTAAGATTAACTGAAGAAGAAGTTCACGAGGAATTATTGAAGGTAGATAAATGGATGGTAAAAGATGAGAAATGGATTGAACGAAAATATATGTTTTCCGACTACTTAAAAGGAGTCGAATTTGTCTCTGAAGCCGCCAAACTATCAGAAGAACATAATCACCATCCATTTATCCTTATCCAGTATAAAGCAGTTATTATTACTTTGTCATCTTGGAATGCAAAAGGTTTAACGAAACTAGATTTTGAGCTTGCAAAACAATTTGATGAACTATTTTTACAAAACGAAAACGCAATTATAAGAAAATAAAAAAGAGAAGCCTTTTTAGGCTTCTCCTTTTATTTTGAAATGGATACAATGTCCAAATGGATCCTCGACTTGTAATATTCCATCTTTGTACGTAGCAATCTTGCCAATATTTTTTAAGCTTTCACATACTTGCTCTTTTTGTTTTTCATCCGCTAGTACAATTGTGAAATATTTTAAACCAACAGAACCTGGCATTTGCGGTGGTACCCCTTCACCTTGCCACGTATTTAAACCGATATGGTGATGATAACCACCTGCTGATACGAACAACGCTCCATTACGAGCTGGGATCGTTACTTCAAAACCAAGACCATCAACATAGAAACGTTTCGCTTCCTCTAAATCAGCTACATGGAAATGAATATGCCCCATCACAGTACCAGCTGGAAATCCATTCCATGTACTTCCTTGCTGTAATAATTCTTCACCAGCTAACGGGTTACTAACAAATGGGAGTTCTCCATTCTCATCACGCCAAACTTCTTTTTGTCGATCATGATAAATTTCAATCCCGTTTCCATCTGGATCAGCTAAATAAAGAGCTTCACTAAAGTAATGATCGGCTCCGCCATGTAGTGGATATACCATCTCTACAAGATGACGAAGAACATTCGCTAAATCCTGCCTACTTGGTAATAAAATTGCGTAATGATATAACCCTGTTCTTCCTCTTTGTTTCGGAAAAGCTTCTTTCTTTTCTTCAATGATAAGAAGTGGTTCATCATTTTCATTCCCAAATGTAACGACTGCTTCTTCTTCTTTTAGCACCTTCATACTTAGTACTTCCGTATAAAACTCTAGTGATTTCTTTACATTAGATACGTATAAATGAACAACATCAAGTGTTGTATCGGGATGAAGTTGAAAACTCATCTTGTTAGCCCCCCCATTTAAATTAGTTCTTCTTTGACATTTTTTCTTTTAAGAAATTATCTACAAAACCATCAGCTTTTGCAACAAATAAATATGCACCCATTGCTAATAATGCAAGTTCTAATTCGAAACCAGGATTTTTTCCATCTCCCAATAAACCAGCTGACCATTTCACTTTTACGATTGCTCCAACCATAACAAGCGCAAATAATAATCCAATATATCTTACACCTAAACCTAGAATTAATAATAGGCCTCCAACTAATTCAAATGTTGCTACACCGTATGCAAGTCCTCCTGGTAAACCAATGCTTGTAAACCACCCTGCAATATTGTCAATTCCTGATTGGAATTTTGTTAAACCGTGCATGAAGAATGTTACCCCTAACACGATACGAATAATTAAGTTACCAATATGTTGATTCATTTCTTTCTCTCCTTTATAGTTTTCTTATACAAAACTTTTATTTACATTACAAAACATACACTAATTTTTTTTATTCGTCAATTCATTTTCACTGGGAAAAAATATATTTTTTTTGCTATGATACAAATAGTTGTTTACAAAAAGGAGCTTGATTTTATGAATATTGGTTCTGCAATACGTGAAATTCGTCAACGTAGGGGCATAACAATCGCACAAATTTGTGAGGGAACAGGTCTTTCTAAAGGATTTATGAGTCAGGTTGAAAATAATAAAACATCACCATCTATCTCAACTTTAGAAACGATCTCCAATTTTTTAAACGTTCCCCTTCCCTATTTATTGTTAGAGCAAAAAGATCGATTAAAAATTGTCAAAAAAGAAGAACGGAAATACAGTGTATACGGCAAAGATGAGCAAAGAATTGAACATGTTGCGGAGCAAGGGGGCCTTCGCCTATCTTTAGTAGAAATCCCTACTGGATTCCCGAAAGAAAACTCACCAAATGCCCATGAAGGGGAAGAATGTCACCTTGTATTACGCGGAAAACTAGAAGTTCAGCACGGTGAAGATATTGCAATTGTAGAAGAAGGTGATTCTTTCTCATGGAATGCATGCGTTCCTCATATTGTTCGTAATATAGGAGAAGAAACTGCATTATTACTCATCTCTAGTTATGCGGAAAATCGAAAACGTGTTTATTAAATAATAAAAAAAAGAAGCCTGTTAAACAGGCTTCTTTTTTATCCCCTTATAATTCCATAACTTGTCCCAACTAGTACAGTCTTTTCATGCTGATTGCGATAAACTGACTCGATTGAAACTTTTTTATAGCCTTCCATTTGCTCAACATTTGTTAAAGTTAGTTCACAAGTGATCGTATCTCCTGTGAAAACTGGTCTAATAAACTCACTTACTAATTCTCTTGCTATGTAATGTAACTCTTCTCCCACTTTCGTTCCAATGCTAGCAGTCAATAAACCATGAACCATTAATCTTCCATTTTCATCGTATTCCACATGGTGTCTACCTTTATCACCGGTAATATTTGCAAATTCAAAAACTTCTTCCTCAGTAAATCTTCTTTCATATTTAAATACATCCCCAGCTTTTACACTCATTTTTATCCCCCTAATAATAAACAGAATTTTCTTTTATTTTATCATAAAACGAGCCTCAATCCATTCTCTATTATCAAAAGTCTCAAAATTACCTCGCTATACTTTTTTACTTTCCATTCATTTATCGGTGACCATCTCTTTTCGCGACTTGGTATCCATAATACGCACATGTTCCATTTCTCGATAGCTCTCTAACTTCAAATCCACAACTTCTATAAAAATCAAAATTATTCGCTGATGTATGCGCAAACCAATCACCGTGGGGAAGTTTTTGCAGGCAAAGAGCTACAAGCTTCTTACCTAATCCCTTCCCTCTATATTCACACTTCACAACTAAATTTACTATGTTCGCAATCATAATTCCATCAGAAATGACTCTAACCATCGCAATCATCTCTTCCTCATCCCAAATTGTGAAAGCCCATGTTGAATTTTCGAATGCTATCGTAAATTTTTCAATTTGCCAAGAAGGGATATTATCATTACTCCAACCGGCATCTTCAAATAAAGCTTTAATTGCATATGCTGGTACACTACTCGTTCCCTCACGAATAATAAGTCCATTATGATAAATGTACATGTAACCCCTCCCTTTATTTTCATATACCATTCTTCAAAAAATGCAATTTACCTTTAAAAAAGTAATTTTTTCATCCAACACGCTTAATAGAATAAACTAGAGCATCGATTCCATGAAATGACGTTGTTTTCTCGTAGCTGAGCCCAGTTTTTCTAGCAACAAATATTGAGGCAGGATGATTCGGATTAATAAGAGAAATTAATTTATTCATTCGTAATGCTTGGAAACCATAGTCACGAAATGCTGCCGCCGCTTCTTTTGCATACCCTTTTCCCCAATACTGAGGAAGTAACCAATAACCAATTTCAATTTCCTCTTTTCCATCTATTTTCTGCTTTACCAGCCCTGCATGACCAATTCTTGTTCCCGTTTCCTTTTCAATCAATACAAATAAACCGAGACCGTTTTTATAGCTAGGAATCACCCATTCCTCCAGACTTTTTTTACACTGCATATATGTTTTTAATGTCCCATTTCCAATATAACGCATTACCTTCTCGTTCCCCCATAGTGAAGCGTAGAACTGTAAATCATCCATTGTATATTTGCGAATTTGTAAACGTTCTGTATGAAACATGCTGGCACTCCTTTCCACTAATTTATTCTTCATTTCACGATCATGTTTTGTATGTATACGGTATGTTACTATTTATTATAAAGTGAAACTTTAATCAGTGGGGAATTTTGTTCACCCCACTGATTATTAGCCTTTACCAATCGGACGTTTACGGGCAGTGGATCTCCCGTCTAACTTCTTTGCTTTAACTGAATTTTTAGGCAAGAGTCTTACTGCCTGGAAAATAGCGGGATAAATGAACCAACGATAAAATACACAATATTCATTCCAAATAACTAAAAAAAGCAGTAGACAAATATTGTCCACTGCATCCATATCATAACTAGCATAAAGAAAACTACAATTGAGGGGGGTGTAGGATTTTCAAATATACTAGATACTTATCCCGTTCTAACGGGCGGTAAACTTTCCAATTGTTTCAAGTGAAAAGTTTACCGCTCATAAGAACTTCCTTCGTTCATTAAGATAGTATTGCTAGATAATCATATACACGCTTAGATTTCTCTCCACCCATTCGTGCATGTTGAAGAAGAGAAATACCATGAGGGCCAGATGCACGCAATGCTTCTGGTTGAGCTACTAAAATAGCTTGTACAACTTCTAATTCACCAAGCATAGCTGCTGCAAAAATATCCATCCGAGCACCCTTTTCTAGTAAATAAAGAGCAATATCTTTACGACCTACATGTGCCGATGCGCCTAACGCACTTTCCCAATCTGATCCACCCCAATTATAAGAAGCGTGAAGTAAGCTTGGTGATTCAACCAATAGCTCTTGTACTTTCTCTAAATCCCCGTGAGCTGCCATAACAAATTCTCTTACTAATTCAGTGGTAATACGCTCTTCTGTTTGCATCGCTCTTCTCCCCTTTTAGAAATTCGTTTCGGTGTAAAAAAAGGCTTGTCACTTCCCTGAAAAATATCTACATCTATGCCAAATACATGTTGAAACATTTCATGGCATAGTACTTCTTCTGGTATACCATCATACTGAATCTTTCCTCGCTTTAATACAAGTAAACGATCACTATATTGAGCAGCTTGGTTAATGTCATGTAAAACCATTATAATTGTCATTCCAAACTCCTCATTTAATCGTTTCACAAGTTCCATTACTTCCAACTGGTGAACGATATCTAAAAAGGTTGTTGGTTCATCCAATAATAAGACATTTGTACGTTGCGCTAGCGTCATCGCAATCCAAGCACGTTGCCGTTCCCCTCCTGATAAAGAATGTAAAAGACGATATTCATACCCTTCAAGATTTGTAACAGACAATGCCCAATCAACAATTTCTTCATCTTCTTTATTTAAGCGGCTACTCCATGATTTATGTGGACCTCTTCCGAACTCAATTAGTTCTTTCACTGTTAAATCTAATTGATGATCATGCATTTGTGGTAACATTGCTAATTGCTTCGCTACATCAGCACTCTTCATCATATGAATATTTTTCCCATCTAAAATGATGTCCCCTTCGCTTTGTTTCAGTAGCCTTGCTATTAAACGAAGCAAAGTAGATTTTCCCGATCCATTCGGACCAATTAAACTAACGATTTCTCCAACCTTAATATGTACATTCATATTTTGCATTTGAAATCTTTCAGAGTGTGCGTAAAACACTTTGTTAACGGAAATCACTTTGTTTTCCTCCTCTATGAATTAAATATAAGAAGAACGGACCACCTAAGAAGGACAGTAAAATACCAACAGGCAATTCGATTGGGTCAAACCAACTTCGAGCTATTGCATCCGCAAAAACAAGTAATACCCCGCCGCCAAGGCATGATAAAGGTAGCAAATATCTATAATCATTTCCAACTAATAAACGTAGCATATGTGGTACGACAAGACCGACAAATCCAATAAGACCAGACACACTTACTGCAATTCCAGCTAATAATGTACTTACTACGATTAAATAAAACCGACTTTTTTCCACATTATGTCCTAATAACTTTGCCATTTCATCTCCAAGCATTAACACTCGAATATGCTTAATACCAAAGAAAGCTAATATAATGGCGAATATTGCATAATAAATAATCATGTTTAAATGTGCCCAACTTACACCACCAATACCGCCCGCTAACCACGGTAACACCGATTGTACTTTGTCACTATGTAATAACATTAATGCTGACGTTGCTGCACCAATTAATGCATTGATCGACACCCCTACTAAGACGATCCTTGAAGGTGGTGCCCCTTTTTGCCATGATAAAGCATAAATAACCATCGCTGTTATGAAAGCTCCTAAAAACGCCCCTAGTGGTAAAAAAGCTAGATGCTGTGGGAATAAAATCATGATGACAATTGCTACAAAGCCTGCTCCAGATGAAACTCCGATAATACCAGGATCTGCAAGAGGGTTTCTCATAACCCCTTGTAGCAGTGTACCAGATGCAGCTAAACATGTTCCTACTATAAACCCAATAAGCACTCTCGGTATGCGAAGATCCCATACAATTCGATGAACTGTCGAACCTTCCTCTTGTATACCTGTTAAAATATCTCGTATAGAAAAGGATAAACTTCCTGCGAAAAGACCGTACAAGAGACCTAGGATTGTTAATATAACTAAAGTAACTGCTATTATCCATCTTTTTTTCGCAAAAGGATGTTCCTTTTCTCTTACTACTTCACTACTTTCCATACGTATCATTTCCTTACATCTTGTATACTTTTATACATAAAGTCCATTGCTTCTGTAACTTTTGTACCAGGATTAGATCCAAATAAATTAGGTGGCAAAATAACTACGCGGTTTTGTTTTACTGCCTCTAAATTTTTCCACGCTTCATTTTTCATCATTTCGCCTTCGAATGCTTTTTTCACACTTTTTGGATCTCCGTGTGTAATTAAATAAATCACATCTGGATTCGCCTCAATAATACGTTCTACACTTAGCTGTGCATATTGCGGATATTCTTTCGTTTCTGGAAAATCAGAAGCAATATTTTTTCCGCCTGTTTTTTCTAAAATATCACCTGATAAAGATGTTGGTAATGCCGCTAAATAAGTACCTGGTGCGCCATACACTAGCAATGCTTTCACATCGCTCTTTTTCTCATATTTCTTCATTTGATCATTCATTTTTTGATTAATTTCTTTTGCTTTATCTTCTTTCTTCATTACCGTTCCATATAATTCAATATTCTTTTGAATATCTTGTACAGAATTCGCAGAAGAAATGATAACTTGCGTTCCTTGTCCTTCAACCGTTGGCACATTCTTTTGGAATCCATTGTTAGCAACAAGTACATCGGGCTTTAAACTAGCAATTTGCTCAAAATTCGGTTGATGTGCATTCCCAATTACTTGTGCTTTCTTTAACTCCTCTGGAAGAGTTAATTTCGTATCCGGGCGACCTACTATTTTTCCACCTAAAGCATGAATAATATCCATGTCCCCCATACTTAATGTTGCAAAACTTTCTGGCACTTTATCGAATGTTACCTTTCTTCCTGATAGGTCGGTAATTTCGATTTTCTCTTTTCCTTTTTCTGTTTTGGTTGCAGACGCTTTTTCGTCCCCTTTGGCACTGCAACCTATTAACAAGAAAAAAATAGATAAAATCGCTGTAAATAGCGTAATAGATTTTTTCATTCCTTCACCTCTAATTGATAATGATAATCATTAACTATTATTCTACTTTAATTGATAAGGATTATCATTGTCAACACGAAACGCATACATTTTTCTACAAAAAACAAAAAGCGTGACAAAAAGATTTTTTCTTTTCGCCGCGCTCTAGTTAACAATATTATTCACATTCATTTTCCTCTAGCTGGTCACGCATCACTTTCACACGCTGAAAGAAAAAGAACGATAAACTTAAAAATATAACGATGCTCCCCATCATAACAAAAAATTGGATTGTCTCTTTTGCTCCATTCGGAATCAACAAGCCAACCATTAACAATGTACTTACAGCGAGAAGAATTTGTCCGAACCGAGTATAGTCTTCTATTTTTCCTTTTAATTCTTTCATTATATTCTCACTCCTCCATTTCACTGTATCATATTCTATGAAACTGAAAGACCAGTAAATACAGGCATTCTGGGAGATGTTTTCCAATAAAAAAAGAGCCGCTTTACTGCGGCTCTTTTTTAATCATTATTCACCTTTATATGCTTCCATATAAATTTCTTTCAGTTCTGAAATAAGCGGCAACTTTGGATTAGCAGTTGTACATTGATCTTCAAAAGCTCTTTCTGCTAATACTCCAACAACCTCTTCAAATTGCTCTTTATCTACTCCTTGTCCTGCAATACTCATATTAATATTTAAGCTTTTTCCAAGCTCAATAATTGCTTTGACGAGTGATTCCACCCCTTCTGCTGCCGAGCTTGCTGGAAGCCCGAGCATTCTCGCTATATGTGCATATCTTTCATCTGCCACAAAGTGCTCATATTTTGGGAACAATGCGTGTTTTCTTGGCTTAATAGCATTATAGCGGACTACATGCGGCATTAGAATGGCATTTGCGCGTCCGTGCGGAATATGGAATTCTGGTCCAATTTTATGTGCTAAGCTGTGATTAATACCGAGGAAAGCATTTGCAAATGCCATACCTGCAATTGCAGAAGCGTTATGCATTTTTTCTCTTGCTTCTTCATCATTTCCATCTTTATATGCTCTCGGTAAATATTTGAATACGAGATCAATAGCTTTTAATGCTAATCCATCTGTATAGTCATTTGCCATAACAGACACATACGCCTCAATTGCATGTGTTAAAACATCCATACCAGTATCTGCTGTTACATGTGGTGGTACTGTCATTACAAATTGCGGATCAACAATTGCTACATCTGGTGTTAATTCATAATCTGCAAGCGGATACTTTATATTATTTTTCTTATCTGTAATAACCGCAAATGGTGTCACTTCTGATCCCGTTCCTGATGTCGTTGGAATCGCAACAAACTGCGCCTTATTTCCTAATTCCGGATATTTACATGTACGTTTTCTTATATCTAAAAACTTCTGTTTAATGCCATAGAATGTCGTTTCTGGATGCTCATAGAATAACCACATTCCTTTTGCTGCATCCATAGCTGAACCACCACCAAGTGCGATAATTACATCTGGCTTAAAGCTTCTCATCATTTCCGCACCTTTAAAAACAGTTTCATCTGATGGATCTGGTTCGACCTCAAAGAAAACTTCAACTTTCACATCATTTGCATGCTTGTTTAAATAGTGCGCGACTGTATCGACATAGCCATGTTCAACCATTCCAGGGTCCGTTACAATAAATGCACGTGAAATGTTAGGCATATTTGCTAAATAAGCTGTAGCATGTTTTTCAAAATAAATTTTTGGTGGCAATTTGAACCACTGCATATTCTTTTTTCTATTTGCCAGCCTTTTTATATTTAATAAATGAGTGGCTGTTACATTTTGGGAAACTGAATTCTTTCCGTATGAACCACAACCAAGTGTAAGTGATGGAATAAATCCATTATATATATCCCCTATTCCACCTTGTGATGAAGGTGCATTTACAATGAGACGGCAAGCTTTCATACGTAACCCAAATTGCTTTTGCACATCTTTATTTGTAGAATGGATAACTGCTGAATGTCCTAAACCACCGAGGTTCAACATTTCTTCGCAATATGTAAATCCTTCTTCTAATGAATTCGCCTTCACACAAGCTAATACTGGACTCAGTTTCTCACGAGATAACGGATATGCTGCTCCGATACCTTGAATTTCAGCTACAAGCATTTTTGTATGTTCAGGAACAGTAATCCCAACTAAATCGGCAATATACTGTGCTGATTTCCCTACAATATCACTATTTACTGCACATGTATTTTCATTTATAACAAGCTTTTCTAATTTTTTTCTTTCTTCTTCTGTTACAAAGTAACAATTGTTTTCAATCATTTCTGTTTTAACATCATCATAGATTTCTTTATCGACAATGATTGCTTGTTCCGATGCACAAATCATACCGTTATCAAATGTTTTCGATAAAATTAAATCATTAACAGCTCGTTTTACATGTGCTGATTTTTCTATATAACACGGTACATTACCAGGACCAACACCTAACGCTGGTTTTCCAGTAGAGTAAGCTGATTTCACCATACCAGCGCCTCCAGTTGCTAGAACGAGTGCTACACCATCATGGTTCATTAATTGTTTCGTCGCTTCAACAGACGGTCTTTCAATCCATTGAATACAGTGTTTTGGTGCACCAGCTTTCATCGCTGCATCATATACTGTTTTCGCCGCTGCCACAGAACATTTTTGTGCGGAAGGATGAAATGCGAAAATAATTGGATTTCTTGTTTTTATCGCAATTAACGCTTTAAACATTGTTGTCGACGTTGGATTCGTTACTGGCGTTACCCCAGCTACTACACCGACAGGTTCCGCGATTTCTATTATTTCTTCATGAGAATCTTCGTGAATAATTCCTACCGTTTTATCTTGCTTTATACTATGCCAAATATATTCAGTGGCAAAAACATTTTTAATGCATTTGTCTTCATATACACCACGGCCAGTTTCTTCAACTGCCAATTTTGCTAGCGGCATATGTTGATCAACACCTGCTAATGCCATTTCATGAACAATGTTGTCAATTTCCTCTTGTGTAAAACTTTCTAATGCTTGTAAAGCTTGTTGACCATTATTTACTAGCGTATCAATCATCTTTTTTACTTCCTGCATTTCATTTACAACTTTCTCTTTGACTACCATGTAAATTTCCTCCTATTCTACTATCACGGTCCTTATATGTCCCTATAGGTCAAAATAAGTCCCAATTAACATAAAAAAATAGAGATGCTTTCCTACATGAATTTCATTGTTTGTGAAATATTTCACAAGTTTGTTCGTGAGTAACATTTCCTGAATTCAATATACATGAAATCATTTCGTTTGTGTATGTCTATTTTGTGAAATATTTCACAAAATAATGTAATAAAAAAACGCACTGCTAATATAGAGCAGTGCGTTTTTTTATTATGCTAGCGCTTGTGCTAAATCTTCAATTAAATCTTCACCATCTTCAATACCGACAGAAATACGAATTAATGTATCTGTAATTCCTAATTCTTTGCGGCGATCAGCTGGGATTGATGCATGTGTCATTTGAGATGGAATAGAAATTAAACTTTCTACTGCTCCTAAACTTTCAGCAAGTGTAAAGTACTGCAATTTCTCAAGTACTTTATTTAATGTCTCTTCACTATCTACATCAAATGAGATAATAGCACCAAATCCATTTGCTTGTTCTGTTGCTAATTCGTGGTTTTGATGTGATTCAAGACCTGGGTAATATACTTTATTTACTTTTGGATGATTATTTAAGAACTCAGCAATAGCGCGTGAATTCGTTTCATGTTCTTCCATACGAATTCCTAACGTTTTTAAACCACGAAGTAGTAAGAAGCTGTCTTGTGGCCCAAGAATACCTCCTGTTGAGTTTTGTACAAAGTGAAGATCTTCTGCTAGTTGTGGGCTATTTACAACTACTAGACCTGCAACTACGTCACTATGACCTCCTAAATATTTCGTTGCACTATGAAGCACAATATCTGCTCCTAAAGAAATCGGCGACTGCCAATATGGCGTCATGAATGTGTTATCAATAATTGTTAATAAGTCTTTCTCTTTAGCAAGAGTAGATATTTTCTTAATATCAGTAATTTTTAGTAGTGGGTTCGTTGGTGTTTCTACATAAATTGCTTTCGTATTTGGACGAATCGCTTCTTCAACTTCCTCTAAGTTTGTTGTATCTACAAATGTATGCTCAATACCGAAACGGTTTAATACTTTCGTAATAACGCGGTATGTTCCGCCATACACATCATCTGTTAAAATAACGTGGTCACCTTTTGAGAACAACATAATTGTCGCTGTAATAGCAGCCATTCCTGAACCAAATGCAAATCCAGCATGCCCATTTTCTAATACAGCAATCATTTCTTCTAAAGCTGCACGTGTTGGGTTACCTGTACGTGAATATTCATATCCTTGATGCTTACCAACTGCTTCTTGTTTGTACGTACTTGTTTGATAAATCGGTACGTTTACAGATCCAGTTGAAGGTTCTCCTATGCGAATACCATGAATTAACTTTGTCTTTGCTCTCATTTTTTATTCCCATCCTTTGTATATGTCTTTACTTAAATAGCGCTCACTGCTATCTGGAAAAATGGTTACAATATTTGTACCTGGTGCTGCCTTCTCTGCCTCAAGTAAGCTCGCATGAAATGCTGCTCCTGAAGAGCTTCCAACGAGAAGTCCTTCTTTTTGCGCTAATTCTTTCACTCGTAAAAATGCATTTCGATCAGAAATCGTATGAATTTCATCAAAATAAGATGTCTTCAAAAATGGGGGGATAAATTCCAGTCCAATTCCTTCGGTCTCATGTGAACCAGCCTTACCACCATTTAAAATAGATCCTTCTGGCTCTACGATAACTGTTTTAATATCTATATTTTTTTCTTTCAAGTAAGATGCAGTCCCCATAAACGTACCGCCAGTTCCTGCTCCAGCAACAAATATGTTAATCTCTCCATTCAATGCGTCCCACAGTTCAGGTCCTAATGTTTTAAAATATGCACGAGGATTTGCCTCATTTGCGAACTGACTTGGAGAGTATGAATTCGGTATTTCATTTACTAATTCTTTTGCTTTTGCAATTGCACCGGTCATTCCTTGCTCAGTCGGTGTATGCACGACCGTTGCACCTAGTGCTTTCATTAATTCTTGTTTTTCAATACTAAATTTCTCTGGTACACAAACGATAACACGTAAATCATGTTCTAATGCTGCAAGTGCCAGTCCAATACCAGTATTCCCAGCAGTCGGTTCAATAATTGTTCCACCTTGGGTAACAAGCCCTTTTTCTAGCGCATCTTCGATTAATTCTCTTCCTAAACGATCCTTAACGCTTCCGCCTGGGTTATAAAATTCAAGCTTTGCAAATAAGCGGACCCCTTTCGGAAGTGAAAAACGAGTAATTTCTACAATTGGTGTATGACCAATTAACTCATGAACTCCACGATATACATTCATCGTGTTCTCCCCCTTGTTTGCCAATAAAGAAAAGGCAACTGTATGTATTTTCTTTATATGAGACAGTTGCCTTTTTGTTACATTACTTTAACTCTTCTAACACTTTTACGATAAAGTTTGTAGAATGAAGAGCTGCTTGATCTAAAAACTGATCAAATGAAACATTTGATTCTTTACCAGCAATATCAGAAAGTGCGCGAATGATAACAAACGGAACTTCATATTGGTGGCATACTTGTGCGACAGCTGCTGCTTCCATTTCTACCGCATAAAGATTTTCAAATTTATCACGGATGGCTGCAACGCGATTCGGATCACTCATAAATGAATCGCCTGTTGCAATCATGCCTTTTACAACTTGAATATTTTCTTCAGTTTGCATACATTTCTCAGCTAATGCAACTAACGCCTCATCAGCTTTAAATCCAGGCGGCATTCCTGGTACTTGACCATATTCATAGTTAAATGCTGTTACATCTACGTCATGGTGACGAACTTCAGTGGAAATAACTACATCACCAACGTTTAGAGAATGATGGAATCCACCAGCTGAACCAGTATTAATTACTTTTTCAGGCTTATATTTTTCTAATAAAATTGTCGTTGACATCGCTGCATTTACTTTACCAATACCAGACTTTAACAAGATTACTTCATGTCCTGCTAATAGTCCTTTCGTAAATTCACAACCAGCAACCGTTTCTGTTTCTGCTTGTTCTAATTTGTCACGTAAAATACGTACTTCTTCTTCCATTGCTCCAATTACAGCAATTCTCAATCTAATCCCTCTTTCTATTGCTTAGTTGCCTCCATTACCCAAACGAAATGATTTAATCTCGTAAACGTTACATGGAAGCCATTGTTTTCAAAAATAGTCTGCATAACTGGAATACGTGTATAGTATTCCGTTTGCAAATCGTTTGCTAACTGGTGAAAACCTCTTTGTTTTGCTGTTTCAACAGTCTTATCATATGCATCTTGATCTGCAAATATCGTATCAGCAAACACTATTTTACCACCTTTGTTTAGCAATTGACTATACTTCGCAACCGCTACATTTTTTTCATCATCTGTTAAATGATGAAATGCATAGGTGCTTACAATGGTATCAATTGAATTTGGGACTTCAAACGAAAGAAAATCACCTTCTGTAATCGAAAATTCTTTTGGCAATTTCTCTTTTGCAATCATACGCATTTCACGCGACGGTTCTATACCGTAAACTGTGCGGCCAGCAAGTAATAATTTATTTGTTAAATTACCTGTACCGACACCAAATTCTAATACATTACCAAATGACTTGTTAACTACATCCTCTAGAATATCCTCATAATGGGCGAAAACTTCTTTATATTGTATATCCTCGCCTTGTACGAATGAGTCGTACGTATGAGCCCACTCATCAAATAAACCATTAAATTCTGTGCCCATAAAAATTCCCCTTTTTCTTATCGGTTTTATCAGTATGATATTCCCTCTTTCTAAAAATGTCAATTGAAATGTACATGGTATTTCCTTCTTTTCTTTGTTACACTATAGTTGATTACATAGGAGAGGGGCCGTCTTCATGTCATTTACCTTTGAAATGTTAGAAGATAAAGTAGAATTTTTTGAAGCGGGAGACTTAGCTTCTTTAGAACGAAAAATTAGTGAACAAATCGATAATAATAAAGCACTTATGCTTGAAGTTCATCACATCTCTCATCAAATGGTTATGGATCCTGAAAGCAAAAGACCGTATTATAGCGCGGCTGTTCATTTTAAATTAAAGAAATTGCGTTAACAAAAAAGAGAAGCTCCTAAGGAGCTTCTCTTTTTTAGTTTAGAGTTTGAACAAGTACTGGTTTCCAGCCCTCATTGTCTACCCAATCAATATTTACGTAATATCTTTTCCCACTTTGCTTATCTTGAACATCACCATAAGCTTTGCTCTTTCCAGTTTTGTCTCTTCCAACAAAATGGAATACTAATTGCTCTTTCGGTATCTCAACACCTGCAGCAATTGCACTTTGCATCTCATTCCAATCTGATGACCCTTGTTTAAACGTCATCGCCGGTGATGAACCTTGTTCTGTTCCTACAGCTTTCCAAGAAGGTTTTGTGTAAGCCTCTTTTGCCTTAGATACAGTTTTTTCAGCTGATACTTTCTCGTTAGCTTTCGCTTCTTCTTCAGCTTTTTTCTGTTCTTCTTCAGCCTTTAGCTTCTCTTCTTCAGCTTTTTTCTTAGCTTCTGCTTGCTCTTGTTCTTTTTCTTTTTTCTTAGCAGATTCTTTATCTTCTGATTTTCCAGCTTTCTCATTCTTTGTTGTTTGTTGAGAGACTTTCTTATCAGTAGAAGATGCTTGCTCTTTCGTACTAGGAACGAACAATTGATATGCTACAATAGCTACTAATAGTAATACAATAGCGATTGCAATATTTAAAACACCGTTTTGACGACGTTTTTGTTGTTTCTGTTGGAATCTTGATCCTCCTGCCATTCTCCAAACCTCCATGCAGTTTTTCCTAATTGCTATTGTAACATTAAATCTAGAAAGGTTGAACATTTACAATGATATTTTCATGAAATGAAGACATTTCACTATAAATTGCAAGATTACTTTTCATTCTCTAATTGATAGATTGCTCCCACCATATCTTTAAAAGTAGGTGTAACTTTATTCACTTTGCTATCAGTCTCTAGATCAACAACAACTAAAGCATATCTTGGATTCTCATACGGAAAATAACCTGCAAACCAGCGATTCACCCTCGTCCCTTTCCCCGTTTGCGCTGTCCCGGATTTTCCAGCGACACTTAGTGGCAACGAACGGAATGCCGTTCCTGTTCCTTTCTCCCTTGTTACAACGCCTCTTAATAACTCTTGTAATGTTTTCACTGTTTCATACGAAAGCTGTTTTCCATTTAACGTATGGCTCTCAAATGTAAAAAAATCCGCTCCATTTTTATATACTATTTTTTCAACAGCTTTCACTTCCATCTTTTCTCCATTCCTCGCAATCGTCGCCATCATATTTGCAATTGCTAGAGGTGATATACGTACATCTTTCTGTCCAATCGCTGTTTGTTCTACCGCTTTTTTATTACTTTTATTTTCTTCATTCCCCCAAATAGTAGTGCCTTTCTCTTCTGGCATTTGCTCAAAATGAGGTGTATGAAATACAGAACCTTTCCATCCAACCTTTTCATTTGCTCCTAGAGCTGCTACGTATGTTTCTAACACCGTCCTATCCTTTTGTAATAGCTCGTTACCTAACTCGGAAAATGTCCTGTTACAGCTCCTAGCAAAGCTCTCTTTAAAGTTAAGCGTACCCATCCTAACTTGCGGGTCGTTTTCACCATATAAATCTTTATTACAGTTAAATGTCCGATTAAACAAATTTACTTTTTGATCAATGACTGCAGCTGCAACTACTGTTTTAAAAACAGAGCCTGGAAAATGTGGCGTTAACATTTGATTTTCAAGTGTAGTTTTATATAAATTCTCATCCCTTACTTGTAAAGACGGCTTACTAACCATCGCTAATATTTCATTTGTCTTTACATCAAGTAATACTAATCCCCCCTTCTTTATTTCGTTTGCTTCAATCACTTCTTCTGCTTTTTGCTGCAACTCTTTATGTAAAGTAGTTTGAATCCTAACTGGATAAAATGGATTTCCTGGTGAAGTGTATTTCGCTTGCTTTCCGAAAATTGGTTCTCCTTGCCGATCTACTTGATATAATACTTTTGCCTCTCCATCAGTCAATAGAAATTCATCAAATGATTGCTGTAATCCTGAAATACCTATCGGCGTTTGTTTTGAAATTTTTTTCAATTCTCCATATCGCTTTTGAAATTCTCTTTCGTTCTCCCCTACATCACCAATTAAATGACTTATCTCTCCAGTTTGTTTTAATCGCACTTCAGCTGCTACAATACCTAATACATGTAATTCATTTACCTTCTCCATCTGTTCTCGTGTCACTCGAAATGGAGCAGTTTCTCCTTGTAGGGTAAATGCATTTTTGTTATTTTTCATTTGTCTTCTAATCTCTTGTCTCGACACACCAATGATATGCGCGATTTTCTCTAACATGTCATTTTTTATTTGTAAAAATGGAAAAATAATTAAAACAGGATATTTTTCCTCACCTATTTCTTTACCATTACGATCTATAAACTGCCCACGTCCATCGTCTACTGTAATGGATTGTGTGCGTTGCGTAACACTTTTTTCAATTAAATTTATTTTGCGATCAGTAAATGATTCTGTATCTATAATTTGAATTTGGATTAAACGACAAAGCAATAAAAACATAACGCTCATAAAACAAATTAAAACAATTGTAATTCTCCGTTTTATTTTCATAAAAAACACCTCGTCTATTGTAGTTTAGACGAGGTACTATTTTATTTATACAAGCTCCAAAACAAAAATAGATATTATATAAAGCTATTATTGTTTTTTTGGCTTCTCTAAAAATTTCGTAAGAAGCGATTTAAATTCAGTTTCATTCACTCCAGTGTTTTTAGCAACTTCAATTACAGTAGTTGTTACATTAGCCGCTACTTTTAAATAGTCCTTACTGAAATTATCCATTTCATTTCTTTTTTCTTTTGCATTCTCAACTGTTACAGAATCAATACAAGTAATCATCTTATCTACAATATGTAAATAATTATTTTGTGCATCTATTATTTTTTGAACGTCATCTTTATTACTTACTTTCGATTGTTTTAAATATGTATATGCTTGATTCACTTCATCTTTTAAAATTTTATCATTATTTTTCGCCTGTTCTTGTAACATATTCTTCATATCATCTATTGTTTTTTGATCCATCGAATCTCGCAATAAATAATCTGGATTCCCAATCGCATAATCGTACTTAATCGTTACATCTTGAAATATTTTCATCACAATAGCTAATTGATACGCTACATCAAAATCATTGAATTCCTTTTTATCTTGTGGATTTGCTAAGGCTTTTGAACTCTCAGTTTCTTTTGAACTCTCAGTTGCTTTAATATCCTGTTTTTCTTCTTGCTTCACTTTTTCTCCCTTTGATGATGTAGTTTCCTCTTTCGTTCCGCAGGCAGCAAGTCCTAATATAGAGATACTACAAACCAATCCTGTAAAGATTTTATGTTTCATAATTAGCCCCTTTTCCCTTTTGAAACCTATATTCTCCAATTATGATATCAAAGTTTAAAATGTTTTTTTGACATTTTTTGTCGAATCACTCCCAGGTTTACACAATTTTTTCTATTCTACAGATAAAGTG
Source organism: Bacillus sp. cl96 (assembly GCF_900100505.1). Lineage (NCBI taxonomy): Bacteria > Bacillati > Bacillota > Bacilli > Caryophanales > Bacillaceae > Bacillus > Bacillus sp. cl96. The sequence continues at coordinate 185,701 of NZ_FNDM01000002.1, read as the reverse complement.
AAACTTTAATTAGCCCTCACCAAGCGGGCGTTTACGAGCAGTCCGACGCCCACCTAACTTCTTTACTTCCGCTGAAGTTTGAGATAGTGGTCTTACTGCCTGGCAAATAGCGGGATAAAAAAAAAGATTCTCCCGATAGGAGAATCTTTTTTTTTATTTTACAGAGACAATCTCTACTTGCATTTCTCCGCCTGGTGTTTGGATTGTTACTTTCTCACCAATTTGCTTACCTAATAAGCTTTTTGCGATTGGAGAATCGTTAGAAATTCTTCCTTCGAATGGATCAGCTTCCGCGCTACCTACGATTGTATACGCTTCTTCATCTCCGTTTGGTAATTCTTTAAATGTTACTGTTTTACCTAATGTAACAACAGTAGATACTTCGCCATTATCTTTAATGATAACTGCGTTACGAATCATATTTTCTAATTGTGTAATACGTCCTTCTACGAACGCTTGCTCATCTTTCGCTGCATCGTACTCAGAGTTCTCAGAAAGGTCCCCGAAGCTACGTGCGATTTTAATACGTTCTACTACTTCTTTACGTCTTACTGTTTTTAATTGCTCAAGTTCGTTCTCTAGTTTTTGCTTACCCTCTTGCGTCATAGGGTATGTTTTTTCTGTTGACATATTTTCCACTCCTTTTATATACCAATCCCCCGAAAAAAAGAGGAGTTCCATATGAAAACTCCTCCGCTTCCATTGTTAGCGGAGGTTTCTAGTACCCTTGCACTAGCGGAGTTGTCACATACAACCCCGTATTTCCAATTCTTCTTTATATAAAGAAGATATGTATGGAAAGTTGATATAAATATGCCCTCACCTATATATAGATGAGGTTGCATGTTTCATTGTATTCGATAGGAAGGGAAAAAATCCCTTCCTACCGTATATCTTTTACTATGCTATTACAAATTTACTTTTTGTTCAAGAATTGTTGCAATTTTTGTCACCATAATATCAATTGCAACGTGGTTTTGTCCACCTTCAGGGATAATAATATCCGCAAATTTCTTAGAAGGCTCAATAAATTGATTGTGCATTGGACGTACAACATTTACGTACTGATCAATAACTGAATCCATCGTACGACCGCGCTCTTTAATATCACGCTGCATGCGACGCAGAATACGAAGGTCAGCATCCGTATCAACGAATAATTTAATGTCCATTAACTCGCAAAGACGTGGGTCTTCTAAAATAAGAATTCCTTCTAAAATAATTACATCTTTCGGCTCAACTGGAATAATTTCTTCTGAACGCGTATGCAATGTATAGTCATATACAGGCTTATCAATTTGCTCATATGCAAGCAACTGCTGCAAATGTTCAATTAACAGATCATTATCAAACGCAAGCGGATGATCATAATTTGTTTTTAAACGCTCTTCCATTGGTAAATGGCTTTGATCTTTGTAATAATAATCTTGCTCTAAGATTAAAATAGAATGACCTTTAAAATGGTCAAAAATCGCTTTCGTTACACTCGTTTTACCTGATCCCGAACCACCAGCAATTCCAATTACAACAGGCTTATTCGTCCCCATTCGACTATCACTCTTTCTTATTGAAGTATGCTTTTGCGCATCATATTATTCACATACACTCGTTGATCCACTTTGAATTTCACGATTTGCAACGGATGTCTCGCTGCATCTAATTCGTTTCCATCCTCATCCCAAATTTTCTCCACCGTTTGCGTAAAGTTTTCTATTTCTGGTCCAAAGAACTCCACTTCATGTCCTGGTTTGAAATGATTACGTTGCTCAATCGTTACGATGCCCGTTTCTTCATTATAATCTAACACTAAACCAGCAAAATCATACGTTGTTTTCTTACTATGATTTCCAAACATTTGCTCTTGATGTCCTGGAACCCCTTCAAAGAATGCAGGAGCTGTATCACGATTTGCACATTTATCAAGCTCATCTAACCATTCTTGTTTAAACTCAAAGTTATCTGGATCCGCACAATAAGCATCAATTACTTTACGATATACAGTTGCTACAGTCGCTACGTAATGGATTGATTTCATACGTCCTTCTACCTTTAAGCTATCGATTCCGATTTCAATCATTTTCGGAATTGATAAAATTAAATTTAAATCTTTTGGACTCATCGCAAAGTGAGCATCTCCTTCTTGGAATAGAGGAAGCTCTTTTGCATCTTTATGTTGTGATACTGTTTGAACTAAATCATAATCCCAGCGGCAAGATTGGCAACAACCACCACGATTAGAATCACGCGCTGTCATATGGTTACTTAATGTGCATCTTCCTGAATATGCGATACACATTGCACCATGTACGAATGCTTCAATTTCAATATCCACTTTTTCTTTAATTTCTTTCATTTCTTCATAGCTTGCTTCACGAGCTAATACAAGACGATGTAAACCTTCTTCTTTCCAATACTGTGCTGCTTTCCAGTTGGATAGTGATTGCTGTGTGCTTAAATGCACCTCAACAGAAGGCGCTACGCGTTTACAAGTCTCAATGATAAGCGGATCAGCAACGATAATTCCCGTTACGCCAGCTTTTTCAATCCCTTTTAAATATTCCTCTAGCCCGTCCATATTTTCATTATGTGCAAAGATATTTGTTGTTACGTATATTTTTGCTCCATACTTCTTTGCAAACTCAACGCCTTCTGCCATTTCTTCTAGCGTAAAGTTACCTGCATTCGAACGAAGACCAAATTCTTGTCCACCTAAATATACAGCATCTGCCCCGTAATGGATAGCTACTTTTAATTTTTCTAAGTTACCCGCAGGGATTAACAGTTCAGGTTTCTTCACAATAACACGTTTGCCATCGATCACTCGTGAAATTTCTTGTACAGTCATTTCCTACACCCTCCTCGTTTAATAAACCGTTTCTTTAAAGAAGAATCCTGTATCTAACGGACGATTTACTGGTTGCATTTCTTCTATTTCTTTATATAGATCATCTTTCACGTCATAATATGCATCACGATCTTCTACGCATAAATCAATCCCTTGACGATATTTCTTCGTTACTTCAATAATGTATTCAGAGCTTTTTAGTACACCGTCGATTTTTAAGCTATCAACTTCAGCTTCGATTAGTTCCTCTAATTCATCGATGAAACAAATATCGTTCGGACTCATAATGTGAGTACCATTTTCATCTTCATAAATTGGATATTTATTGTTACGCTCTGGGTCATATAAGAACATATTCTCTTCATATTTTTTCTTTTCAATGTCAAGATTACGTCCTTGATACTCAAAGTAGTTTCCTACTAATGAACGCTTCGATTGGAACATACAAGTCATACCGTGAATTTGTACTTCTAGTTCCACTTCAGCATTTTCTTTTAAATCAACAATTTCATCTAAGCTCAGCTCACGAGCTAATACAGCGCGCTTCGCTCCTCTTTGTCCCCAGTAGTTACAAGTGAACCAGTTTGTTGCTGTCGTTTCTGTATTCCAGTGCAACTGCATATTTGGTGCTACTTCGCGAACAGCCATTAATACCGCTGGATCTCCGAAAACAATTGCATCTACATTTACTTCGTTTAAAAATGAAACGTAATCTGTTAATTCTTCTACTTTATCGTTGTGGAACATAGCGTTCATGGCTACGTATACTTTCACACCATTTTCATGTGCAATCTTCACAGTTTGTTTTACATCTTCACGTGAAAACTCCCCTGCTAAACGTAAACCAAACTTTTGCTCACCGATCATTACCGCATCTGCTCCTGCTTTCGCAAGAGGTTCGATATCCGCCACCGCTCTTGGCGTTACTAACAATTCAGGTTTCTTCATACCTTGGTCACCCTCTCTTTTTACTAACAGCTACTCCATCACCAATTGGGAAAATCGTTGTATCATATCCTTCATGATTCATAAGCCACTCATTGTACGTCTTAATACGACGGATTAAACCACGTGTACGTCTGTTTTCAATTTTCTCTTTTGTCGTTACAAGACCGTGGTACATAACATTATCTGAAATAATTACTCCACCAGGATTTAATAACGGTTCATATAAGTCAAAAAAGCGACGATACTGTCCTTTTGCTGCATCAATAAAAATAACGTCAAATGTCCCGTGTTCTTTTACTTGTTCACCTGTCTCTAACGCATCACCGTAAATAACTGAAATACGATCTGTTACTGGGGAACGTTCTATATATTCAAGTGCTTTTTCATATCGCTCACGATTGCGCTCAACTGTCACAATACGTGAATTTGGAATAGCTTGCATCATACGAATACTAGAATAACCGATTGCTGTTCCAAGTTCTAAAATGCTTTTCGGTCCAATTAAACGTAAAAATTGCAGCATAAATTCCATTCCCAGTCGATCCATAATCGGCACATGATTTTCTGTTGCATATTCTTCCATTTCAAGAATTAATTTATCTTTCGGATCAATAAATGATAATAGGTACTCGTTAACTGCATCCTCCATAAATGGTCCTCCTTATTTACATGGAGAAGTGCCTCTATGACGTCTTTTCACACATAGAATGCAATAAAAATACAAGCCAGCTTTACCCTTAGCTTGTACGTCCCGTTTTGATATTAAAAACGATTCTTCTGCCAGTTTTTAACCCGATATATTTTACCACAAAAAAGAGGGATGTGCGACTTTTTTCGCTATCCCTCCCCATTTCACTGTTTTTTCGTAATGTATTTTTGCTTTAATGCATTATGCTCTTCTAATGTTTTCGCATAATACACTTCACCACTTGGTGCAGCTAAGAAATAATAATAATCTGTTTGCGCAGGTTCTAACGCAGCTTCCACTGAATGTTTACCAGAGTTTGCGATCGGCCCTACCGGCAATCCTTTTACAACATACGTATTATACGGTGAGTTGACCTTTAAATCTTCGTATAATACACGTTGTTTATGCTTTCCAAGTGCATATAATACCGTTGGATCCGTTTGAAGTGGCATACCTTTTGTTAAACGATTATAAAAGACACTAGAGATCTTTTGACGATCTGTAAAACCAGTTGCCTCTTCTTCAATAAGTGAAGATAATGTTAAAAGCTGATGAACATCCCAATTCTTCGCTTTCATTTTCGCCTCATTTTGAACAATGATTGCATTTGTTTTCTCAAGCATTGGAATTACAATTTCTTCTAACGTCGTATCTTTCTTATAAAACGAATACGTTGCAGGATATAAATAACCTTCTAATGGGTATTTAATATTACTATCAAAGATTTTATCTGTTAATAACTTCGGATACTTTTGCTGCATTTTTTGAATAAATGCTTTATCGTTTAATTGACGCGTAACATCATCTTTATTCCACTTTAGTTCTGTCGCAATCGTTTCTGCAATTTCAGTTACTTGCGCCCCTTCTTTAATCGTCACTTTATAAAGAGCTGGACGATGCACGTTGCCAGATGACATTTGTTCGATCACATCTTCAGCATTCATTGAAGGATTTAATAAATATGTACCTGCTTGTAAACTTTTCGATTTAGCCTTTGTATAAAAACTAAAAACTGTACCGTTTTTTACAGCGCCTTTTTCTTCTAAAATTTCTCCAATTTTACTTGTAGATGATCCTTTCGGAATTTCTACTTCAATCTCTTTTTTATTCCCGCTATCAACTGGTCCTAATGCGGATGAAATATACGCATAGACTGAACCACAAACTAAAAGCAGTGCAATAATCGAAAATAAAAAGATGCGTCTACGCTTCTTTTTCACTTGATTCTCTATCAAAACATTTCCTCCTTACTTAATTGTAGACCGTATGTACACCTTTCTATACAGCACGATGTAAAAACGCAACAAATTCACTTATCTTTTTTAATTGATACTTTATTTTTCTACAATCCGTCTCATTATACTACAAAGACTTACACAGTTTCGACAAAAAATCTTTCATTTTACATATAAATACAAAAAAAGATGGACTGTATGTCGTCCATCTTTTCAGTACTTATTATTCAGCTTCTTGCTCATCAGCAATAGTGTTAAACGTTTCTTGTACCATTTCCCACTCTTCTTCTGATTCGATTGGAAGTAAAACTCCGCCCTCTTCTTCATTTTGCTCATAAGCCATTGCATCATAAATTGGGTCTCCATCTTCATCTACTTCACCGATTGGAGAGAAGATTACGTATGATTTTTTACCAAATTTGTCAGCATCAAAAGTGAAAATAATTTCACATAAATGTTCGTTACCTTTTTCGTCTACAATTGTAATTTGACGTTCTTCCATTTTGGTCACCTCTTATTTTCTATCTAAAAATCCTTGTAAGATTACGACTGCAGCCATCTTATCGATTACTTGTTTTCGCTTCTTACGACTTACATCAGCTGAAATGAGTAGACGTTCCGCTGCCATTGTTGACAAACGCTCGTCCCACATTACAACGTCTAATTGTAACAGCTCTCGTAGGTTTTCTGCAAATTGTTGGCACGCTTCACCACGTGGGCCAATTGTACCATTCATATTTTTAGGTAAACCTACTACTATTTTGTCCACATTGTACTGCTTTACTAACTCAGAAATACGATCAAAACCAAAGTGACCTCGTTCTTCGTTAATCTTAATTGTTTCTAATCCTTGTGCTGTCCAGCCCATCTCGTCGCTAATTGCAACTCCGACTGTTTTTGTACCTACATCTAAACCTAATATCCGCATAAACTACTCCTCACGATGATGTTTCAAGTAAGACTTCACAAGCTCTTCAATTAACTCATCACGTTCAAGCTTGCGAATGATGCTACGTGCATCTTTATGGCGAGGTATGTATGCTGGGTCTCCACTTAATAAATAACCGACGATTTGGTTAATCGGATTATAGCCTTTTTCTTGAAGTGCATCATACACAGTTAAAAGTACATCATTTACATGGACACTCTGTTTTTCATCTTGAATGCTAAACTTCATTGTTTTATCAAAACCGTCCATTTCAAGCACCTCACTTATATAGTAAGTATAGGGAGAAGAACTTCTCCTCTCCCTACCATTGTACACTACTATCTCTTTATTTTGAAACAGATTTAACGTACTCTTGTACAAATGCTAAAGCTTCTTCGACTTGAGCTGGGTTTTTACCGCCTGCTTGTGCCATATCAGGACGGCCACCACCGCCACCGCCGCAACGAGAAGCTACTTCTTTCACAAGTTTACCAGCATGGTAACCTTGGGTAATTAAGTCTTTCGTTACACCTGCTAGGATGTTTACTTTATCGTCATTAACAGACGCTAATACAACAACTGCTGACTCTAATTTATTTTTCAGATCATCCATCATCGTACGTAAGTTGTTCATATCTGCAACATTTACTTTCGCTGCCAATACATTCACACCATCAACTGTCATTACAGAATCAGTTAAGTTTCCAGCTTCGATATTGCTTAATTTCGCAGCAAGAGATTCATTTTCTTTTTGCAGTTGTTTCACTTCAGCAAATAGACCATCAACTCTTGTTAAAATATCTTTCGGATTTGTTTTCATTTTTCCTGCTGCTTCTTTTAATAAACCTACTTGATCGTTCATTAATTCGTATGCAGACTTACCAGTTACTGCTTCAATACGACGAGTTCCTGCACCAATACCAGACTCAGCAACGATTTTGAAAATACCGATAGAAGCTGTATTATCAACGTGACAACCACCACAAAGCTCTAAGCTGTAATCGCCAACTTGTACAACGCGTACAACATCTCCGTATTTTTCACCGAATAATGCCATTGCGCCCATTTCTTTCGCTTCTTCGATTGCTTTTTGAGAAATCTCAACATCAATACTTTCCCAAATTTTTTCGTTTACCATACGCTCAATTTTTTCTAATTCGTCAGCTTGTACTTGACCGAAGTGAGAGAAGTCAAAACGTAGACGTTCAGAAGTTACAAGAGAACCTGCTTGGTTAACGTGTGTTCCAAGTACGTCTTTTAATGCTTGGTGTAGTAAGTGAGTTGCTGTATGATTTTTTACAACGCTACTACGGTTTTTCGTATCGATAATAGCTTTTACAGCCGCATCTTTCGTTAATGTACCTTCTTCAACAACAACTTTATGCAAATTTTGGCCGTTTGGTGCTTTTTGTACGTCTTTTACAAGAACTTTCACACCATCTGCAAGAAGGTAACCACGGTCTGCAATTTGTCCACCACTCTCAGCATAGAATGGTGTTACATCAAGAATTAACTGTCCTTCTTCACCAGCTTGTAAGCTGTCTGTGTATTCGCCGTTTTTCACAAGTGCAACAACGTTACTTTCTGTTGCAACTGTACCGTAACCAACGAATTCGCTCGCTACTTTAATTTCTCCAAGGACACCACCTTGAACTTGCATAGAATCAACGTCTTGACGAGCAGCACGTGCACGCTCACGTTGTTTTTCCATTTCATTTTCAAAACCTTCATGATCAACTGTCATGCCAGCTTCTTCTGCATATTCTTCTGTTAATTCAATTGGGAAACCGTATGTGTCATATAGACGGAACGCATCTACTCCAGAAATAACAGTTGTTTTTTCTTCTTTTGCTTTTGCAATTACTTCAGCTAAAATCGCTTCACCATCATGAAGTGTTTCATGGAAACGCTCTTCTTCGTTCTTCACAACTTTCGCAATGAAATCTTTCTTTTCAAGTACTTCTGGATAGAAGTCTTTCATTACTTCTCCAACAACCGGTACTAATTCAAACATAAATGGACGGTTGATGTTTAATTTCTTCGAATAACGAACAGCGCGGCGTAATAAACGACGTAATACATAACCACGGCCTTCGTTAGATGGAAGAGCACCGTCACCAACAGCGAATGTTACTGTACGGATATGGTCAGCAATTACTTTGAATGCCATATCTTTTTCTAAATCGCCATTACGATATTTTTCACCAGAAATTGTTTCTGTTGCACCAATCATCGGCATGAATAGGTCTGTATCAAAGTTCGTAGGTACATCTTGAACGATAGATGTCATACGCTCTAGACCCATCCCTGTATCAATGTTTTTCTTAGGAAGTGGTGTATATGAACCGTCTGGATTATGGTTAAATTGAGAGAATACAAGGTTCCATACTTCTAAGTAACGCTCGTTTTCTCCGCCTGGATATAATTCTGGGTCACTAAAGTCATTACCGTAAGCTTCTCCGCGGTCATAGAAAATCTCTGTATTCGGTCCACTTGGCCCTTCACCGATATCCCAGAAGTTTTCTTCTAAGCGGATAATACGCTCTTTTGGAACGCCCATTTTCTCATTCCAAATTGTGAATGCTTCTTCATCTTCTGGATGGATTGTAACTGATAGTAATTCTTTATCGAATCCGATCCATTTGTCGCTCGTTAAGAATTCCCAAGCCCATGTAATTGCTTCTTCTTTGAAGTAATCACCAATTGAGAAGTTTCCTAACATTTCAAAGAATGTATGGTGACGAGCTGTTTTCCCTACGTTTTCAATATCGTTTGTACGAATTGATTTTTGAGCATTTGTAATACGTGGATTTTGTGGGATTACACGTCCATCAAAATATTTTTTTAATGTAGCTACACCACTATTAATCCATAGAAGAGATGGATCTTCATGTGGAACTAGTGATGCACTAGGTTCTACTGCATGTCCTTTTTCTTGGAAAAAGTCTAAAAACATTTGACGAATTTGTGCGCCTGTTAGTTGTTTCATTGTATTTTCCTCCTTAAATATAAAAAACTCCCGTCCCTATAAAAGGGACGAGAGTTAACTCGCGATACCACCCTAATTATGAATTGATTACAATAACAATCAATTCATCACCTCATGGTGCCGTAACGTGGCAAGACGGCAGTGATTAGCTGCTCTCAGGATTAGCTTTCTGTTACCCTTCATTTAAAGCTTCTTTCAGCCATATGGAAGCTTCTCTCTATAAATGGACTGTAACGTACTTGTTCCGTCATTGATTTAATGTATTATATGACTAAATATAATAGAATTCTCTTAAGTTTGTCAATGTAGATAATCATTTATATTGTATTAATTGCTTATTAATCATAGGTATTCTACTATTCATTCTTAACAGCCTTTTCATATATTATGCGTTTATTAACAAATCGGAATCTCCTTATAAGAATGATTTATAAAAATTTCTAAATATTACTTTTTTTGCTATAATTAAATTATTGTTAATAAAATAAAGGAGCGATCACAATGACAACCTTACTTAGCAAAGCTAAAAACATATTAGCGACTGACGAAACGATATTATTTTACGCAGCATGTTCATTAGACATATTTATTTATCGTTCCGTCGCAAGGCCAGGATTGCTAATTTTAACGAGCAAAAGACTATTCTTTTATGGGCCAGATGTAAGTAAGAATCCAATATTTGAAGAGTACTCTTTCGCAAAAATTTCTAATCTAAAAGAACAAAAGCGTCTTTTCAACAATCAAATTATATTTATGTATGATAACGAAGGGAAAAAAATAAAACATATTCAAACAAATGATGTGAGCTCCCTCATTCAAAAAATACACGAGCAACTTTCTAAATAAATATATGATTAGCCCTCTATTTCTTACATAGAGGGCTTCTATACTTACACATCTTCTTTTTTCAAGAGCGGTCTCACATGAACAATGACAGTGCGAATAACTGCTAAAATCGGAACCGATATTAGCAATCCTACAATCCCAGCTACCTCTCCCCCAACTAGTAAGGCAAGCATAATAATAACGGGATGCATACGAAGTGACTTACCAACGATGTAAGGCGATAAAATGTTACTCTCCACAAATTGCAAAATCGCAATCGTGATCCCCGCCTTAATAAGTAAACTCGTTGATACTGTTGCTGCAATCATTAACGTCGGGATCGCTCCTAAAATAGGACCGAAGTATGGGATTATATCCGTTACCCCAATAATAATGCCAAGCAATAATGGATATTTCATACCGATAAACCAAAAAGAAAGAGCTGATACTCCCCCTAATACTAAACAAACAAATAACTGTCCTCGAATATAGCTTCCAAGTGACTTATCAATTTCTTTCGCAAGCATTTGCCCCGTACCTCGCCATTTACTTGGGACTAGCTTCCAAAAGATATGATAAAACTCACCATAATCTTTTAATATGTAAAATACAATGAACGGTATTAAGAAAATAATGAGCAATGAATCGAGTACACCACGAGCTGTACTCATCACTTTATTTAAAAGCGCTTGAATCTTCGTTTCCACACCCACAAAAAGTTGTTTCACCTTTTCATGAATGAACGAAGGGAAATTCGCTGTTTGTTCTGTAACGCCATCCATCCACGAATCGTACATCTTTGTAAACTGGGGAAATTGTTCATTAATCTCTTGTAACTGTTTAATAACGACTGGTGTTCCTTTATAAATCCCATAACCAATTCCGCCAAAGAAAAGGATATAAATGAGCAAAATGGCAAGTGTACGGGGCATCCCTTCCTTATGAATTTTTTCAATTAAAGGGTGCAATAAATAGGCAATAAAACACGCGATAAGAAACGGCGTGATTGCTACTTTAAATACAAAAATAATCGGTGCCCATAGCGGCTTAATTTTTAAAAAGACGAGCAGACAAAGAAAAACAAGTAACAATAATCCTAAACGATATATCCAAATGATTTTAAGATTCTTCACATGAAAAACCTCCTCCACCTTTATTTTGAAAATAAATGGGGTAGGTTATGTGCGAAACTTTTAAAATCTTTTCATACGGACCATACTGTTTTTTAAAGACGTACATATAAATAACATAACAAGGACAACCACCCCTGAGAATACAGCATGAATTAATATAATCAGGAGGGCTAATTATGGTTTTGTTTATGCTTGGATTATCAGCACTTTTTATGATTCTTGAATGGATTTGTATCGGGTTCGGTATTTGGAAGGGGTTCTTTATTCATTCCTCACGTAAAGAAAAAGCGAAGCAATTATGGCAGTATGGAATACTTGGCGTTGGCTGCTACGGTCTATCTTATCTTTTCTCAGAGATCGGACTTTTTTATTTGCATATGGGTGCATAAAAAAACTCCCTTGTCTACAAGGGAGTTTTTCAATTTATCGAAATGATTATAAGTAAGACTTAATCATCTTACGTGCTTTTTTCATATTGCGTTTTGAAAATACATCTTGTTTACGAGCATATTGATATGCTGCAGCTCCAACACCTAATGCGATTAATGAATTGCGTAGATTCAAAGTAAATCCCCCTTTTCGTTATCCGATCGTTCTTTCATTCTCATCAAATAAATCATCAAGAGAGCTTAATGAACCGTCTTCCTCAACTTGATGTGTATGGATTTTCCCCTTTGAAACCGATAATTCGATATAACAATTCCAGCAATAAAATTGGTTGACACCTATTTTTCCAATGTCTTTCCCTTTGCAATTTGGACAAATGAACATATGGCTTTCATCTCCTTACAGTCTCCCAGATTCTATTCGCCATTATGTCCAAACTGCATTCATTTATACATTACTGGAGCCTTTCAACGCTATGCGTTTGAAAGTTTCACTATATAATTTCACCTTGTTACATGAAATCATACGGTGAAATGTTTTCCACGTCCATTTCCTCGCCATTAACTGTGACCATCTGTACTTCTCCTTGTGATTCTTGCAAGCGACTAGCTAAAGTTGTTTGACGCATTGCATCATCAAGGCGATTTACACCAGATTGGAAAGCTGCTTCCTCCCCGCAAATAATAAGGAACTTCTTACTTCTTGTAATACCCGTGTAAATTAAATTACGACGTAACATACGGTTGTAACTTTTCACGATTGGCATAATAACAATCGGAAATTCACTACCTTGTGATTTATGAATGGAACAACAATATGCATGCGTAATTTGATTTAAATCGGGCTTCGTATACGTTACCTCAATTCCATCAAATGAAACGATAATCATATCTTGTTGCTCAACGTTTTCTTTTGCATAAAACACCGAAACAATTTCCCCAATATCACCATTAAACACTTGGCTCTCCGGCTGATTCACGAGTTGCAGTACTTTATCACCTCTTCGGTACACAACATCACCGTAAGCAATTTCTTTACTCTTTTCCCTCTTCGGATTAAATACTTGTTGCAGCGCTTCGTTTAATACATTAATACCAGCAGGCCCGCGGTACATCGGTGCTAATACTTGAACATCCCTTGCACTAAAGCCTTTTGTTTTAGCATTTTCGCAAACTTTTTTCACAACCTCAACAATTTGAGCCCCTGTACAGCTGATAAACGAACGATCTTTTTTGTTTTGCGCTAAATCTGGTGGTAGAGTTCCATTTTTTATCGCATGGGCAAGTTGAATCACTGATGAGCCTTCCGCTTGACGATAAATTTCAGTAAGCTTCACTGTCGGAACTGCGCCTGCATTTAATAAATCTTTTAATACTTGTCCAGGTCCTACAGATGGCAACTGATCTTCATCACCTACAACGATAACTTGAATATTCGTCGGCAACGACTTAAATAGCTGATTTGCAAGCCAAATATCAACCATTGAAAATTCATCGATAATAAGGAGCTTACCTTGGACAGGATCCGTTTCATTACGCTGGAAAGATCCTTCTGGCGTCCAACCAAGTAAACGGTGAATTGTGCAAGCTGGAAGTCCTGTCGATTCACTCATCCGCTTCGCTGCTCTTCCTGTTGGAGCTGTTAATAGTATTGGAAATGGATTATCATCACTGTATTCATTCGGATTTAACGATAATCCGTGAAGTGACGCATACATTTCAACAATCCCTTTAATAACTGTTGTTTTCCCTGTTCCTGGTCCACCTGTTAATAACATCATCGGTTTATGAAGTGCCGTTTGAATTGCTTCTTGCTGAAACGGTGCATATTGTACGTTCAGTTGTTCTTCAATTTCACCTAACGTTTTTAACACTTCCGCTTCTGGAAATGAAGGTGTTTCTTCTTGATTCATAAGCCTGCGAATAGACTTTACAACACCTTTTTCAGAGTAGAATAACGTCGCTAAATACACTCGTTCTTCTTCTATGATGACTTTCCCTTCACTTTGCATCGTTTCAATACAACCTATAATATCTTCCTCAGTCACTCTTCCTTCTTGATTGTTTAAAAGTGACATCGTTTCTCTTACAAGTTGATCTTTCCTCATATAAACATGACCAAGTTGTAATGAGACATTCTCTAATGTGTAAAAACATCCCGCTCGTACACGGTCGTCATGATTACCCGATATCCCTAACGCACGCCCTATATCATCCGCTCTTCCAAAACCAATCCCGTCCACTTCTTCAATAAGTTGATACGGATTATTACGAATCACTTCTAATGTCATCTCTTTATATTGCTGGTAAATCTTAATAGAAAGTTTCGTTCCAAAACCGTAGCCATTTAAAAAGCTCATTACTTTCTCTAATCCTTGATGTTCAACAATTGTCTCATATATTTCCTGAGCCTTTTGTTTATTAACAACACCATTTAATGCCTCAGGGTCATCCATAATTTTAGAAATAGCATGTTCTCCGAGATGGTCCACAATTTTTTCAGCTGTACGCTTTCCTATCCCTTTAAATAAATCACTCGCTAAATATTGCACCATACCTGCTTTTGTTTGCGGCAATTCTTTTTTAAATGTTTCAACCATATATTGTTTTCCATACTTTGGATGGTCCTTAAAATGACCAGTCAATGTAAACACTTCATCTTCATGCATGCGGGGAAAATGACCGTTTATCATTACTTTCTTTTCGTCATACGTTTCATTCGTTTCAATGACTTTCATACTGACAACGGAATAGAGGTTTTCTTCGTTGTGGAAAATGGTATGAAGAACTTGCGCTTTTATAAACTTTTTCTCTTCCTCAAACAAATCCATTGCATGTTGATTTCCCATCTTTCCTCTCCTTTCCGATATTTTCACTTTAATGAGCAGTACATCCCCCACCTTTTTAGATGAGGGATAACTACCCATTAAACTATATTTTTATCTTATTCAGCTTCTTGCTCTAATAAACGAACGCCATTACCCGCTAAAAAGTGATCTGGCTGAATTTCAGTTGCTTTCTTAAATAAAGCGAGAGCCTTCTCATTATTTTCCTCAAATACGTACGCAACACCTAAATTGTAATACGCATCTGCATGCTCTTCATCCATTTCTAATACCTTTTCAAAATAAGGTTTCGCCTCTTGAACATGTTCTAATCGCGCGAAGCAAAGTCCGCACTGGAATACAGCTTCTACATCGTTTTCATCTAATTCTGTTGCTCTTTGTAAGAATGGTAGTGCAAGACGATCATTTCCAAGCTGTACATGTGTGATACCTAACATAAATGTTACATCAGCTGATTGTAATCCAGCTTGCATTGCTTGTTCAAATACAGCTTTCGCCTCAGTAAATTGCTCTTGGCCATAATATACATTTCCTAAACCATAATAGGCAGCTGCAGATTTATCATCTAACTCTAGTGCGCGTTTATAAAATAAAATCGCTCGCTCGCTATCACCTAATACGTCTAATAAATTTGCAAAATTAATGTATCCAAGCGCATCTTTCGGATTTTCTTCGATTGCTTCTGTAAAATTTTTAGCTGCTTCTTCCCAGTTTCCTTCTTGCATATATTGAATACCTGTTTCAAGTTTGTTTGACATTTCCTTCACCTCTACAACAAATTATAACAAAGAATGTATTTTCCAAGCGAACGAAAATTCGCTTTATGTAAAAGAAACCTCTAACCGCTAATCGGCAGAGGCTTCTCGTTTATCCTAAATAATCCAATTTCTTACCACTACGGTATACTTCATCAATTGTAGCACCGCCTAAGCACTCATCTCCATCATAGAAAACGACTGCTTGTCCTGGTGTAATTGCACGAATTGGCTCATCACAAAGAATACGAACTGTATTTTCATCAACGATTTGAACCGTTACTTTATTGTCTTCTTGACGATAACGGAATTTCGCCGTGCACTTAAATTCTGTTTCTTTTTCTTTGTTACTTACCCATCCTACATTCGTAGCAATAACTTCATCACCATATAGAAGTTCGTTATGGAATCCTTGATCAACATATAAAATGTTTTCTTTTAGATTTTTCCCAACAGCAAACCATGGATCACCATTACCACCAATTCCAAGGCCATGACGTTGTCCAATTGTATAATACATTAAACCGTCATGCTTCCCTTTTACTTCACCAGATAATGTTTGCATTACACCTGGTTGTGCCGGTAAGTAGTTACTTAAGAAATCTTTAAAGTTACGCTCACCAATGAAGCAAATACCTGTACTATCTTTTTTCGCCGCTGTCGCTAAGCCAGCTTCTTTCGCCATTTCACGAATTTGCGGTTTCTTTAATTCACCTAACGGGAACATTGTTTTTGATAATTGCTCTTGGCTTAATTGATTTAAGAAATATGTTTGATCTTTATTGTCATCAACGCCGCGAAGCATTTTATATTCGCCGTCCATATAAGCAACGCGTGCATAATGGCCTGTTGCCACATAATCCGCACCAAGCGCAATTGCATGCTCTAAAAATGCTTTAAATTTAATTTCTTTATTACACATTACATCTGGGTTTGGTGTACGACCAGCTCGATACTCATCTAAGAAGTACGTAAATACTTTATCCCAGTATTGTTTTTCAAAGTTTACTGCATAATACGGAATACCAATTTGGTTACACACTTCAATTACATCATTGTAATCTTCTGTTGCTGTGCAGACACCATTCTCATCTGTATCATCCCAGTTTTTCATAAAAATTCCGATTACATCATAACCTTGCTCTTTTAATAAAAGTGCTGCTACAGATGAATCGACGCCACCGGACATTCCGATGACAACGCGTGTTTCGTGAGGTAGTTTGTTCATCATGTCACCTCCCATGCTAATTTTGTGTTAATCGCTTCACGATTTTCACTGTTTCGTACGCCGCTTTTTCAATTTGCTCTTTCGTATTTCCAAGTCCAAAACTAAAGCGTACGGATGAACGTATTTGATCGGAGTCTTTTCCAAACATCGCTACTAATACATGTGATGGATCAATCGAACCAGCTGTACAAGCAGAACCGCTTGATACTGCAATGCCAGCAAGGTCTAAGTTCACAAGAAATGGTTCAATGTTCATTCCTGTAAAACTTACATTAAGTACATGCGGTAAGCGATGTTCTAAGTTTCCGTTTACCTCGAAAGTAATGCCTTCATTTTTGAAGACAGATACCATTATATCTTTAAACTCTTCATATTGGGCATTTTTTTGCTCACGAGTTTTTTCAGCTATAAGAATTGCATGCTGAAGCCCAGCAATACTAGGCACATTTTCCGTACCAGCACGGCGTTTTCTTTCTTGCTCTCCGCCTATTAATAACGGTTCAAATTTCACATTTGCACCAGCGTATAAGAACCCTACACCTTTTGGCCCATTAATTTTATGAGCTGAAATTGATAATAAATCAATTCCAAACTCTTTCACATTAATTTCTACTAAACCGTAAGCTTGTACCGCATCTGTATGGAAATAAGCTTGATGATCTTTTAGCAACTTTCCTATTTCCACAATTGGTTGCATTGTCCCTACTTCATTATTCCCAAACATAACAGATACAAGAATCGTCTCTTCTGTTAATGCCTTTTGTATGTCAGAAACTTGAATAAGCCCTGTTTCATCGACAGGTAAATATGTCACTTCAAACCCTTCACGCTCTAACAATTCGCACGTATGCAAAATCGCATGATGTTCAATTTGCGTCGTTATTATGTGGTTACCTTTATGACGGTTCGCACGTGCTACACCGATAAGCGCTAAATTATCAGCTTCTGTACCACCGCTCGTAAATATAATTTCATTCGGATTCGCATGAATGCTGCGTGCACACACTCGTCTCGCCTCATCTACTGCATGGCGAGTTTGACGTCCATAAAAGTGAATACTAGACGGGTTCCCGAATATTTCTGTCATATATGGAATCATCTTTTCGACCACTTCTGGGTGAGTCGGAGATGTCGCAGCATGATCTAAGTAAATGCGTTCCATTAAATCTCCTTCTTTCCAAATCGTTTCACAAGGAATTAAATGTAAAACATATAGCCCCCGTGATTTTCTTCCTCATAACGTACTAAATCTTCTAACGTTGTACTATCTAACACTTCTTGCACCGCATCACGAACACGCATCCATAACTGGCGCTGTGCTGGCTCTTCTTCTTCTATCATTTCTACAACACTAATCGGTCCCTCTAATACACGGATTACATCCCCAGCTGTAATGTTAGCCGGTTGATCAGATAATACATATCCGCCGTATGCCCCGCGCGTACTCTTTACAAGACGAGCGTTACGAAGTGGTGAAATTAATTGCTCTAAGTAATGCTCGGATAAGTCATGCGCCTGCGCAATTGATTTTAATGAAATCGGACCTTCACCAAACTTTTTTGCAAGATCAATCATAATTGTTAAGCCATAGCGGCCTTTTGTTGAAATCTTCATCTATTTTGCACCTCTTTTCAAATTTTCACTTCTATTGGTTATATCTTATTTATAAAAAGAACACAATTTAAAATCCTATGAAATTATAGCATAATATAGTATTATAAGAAATTTCAACTTGTGTATCAAAATGATAACATAAAATCACATTGAAAAACTCGGAAATTATTACAATTGAAAGAAAAATGAAAATATTAATCTTCATTTTTCCCATAAAACAGCATCCTATTTCAAATTCCGTAGAAAAAAATGATACGATAGAACGAGATTATATATTAAGGGAGACGGTCCAAATGAAACAACCACTCGCACATCGAATGCGCCCTACAAATATTCAAGAAATTATTGGGCAACAACATTTAGTTGGTGAAGGAAAGATTTTATGGCGAATGGTCCAAGCCAATCATTTTCAATCTATGATTTTATACGGTCCTCCAGGTACAGGAAAAACATCCATTGCCAGTGCAATTGCAGGAAGTACCGGTACCCCGTTTCGTCTATTGAACGCTGTTACTCACAATAAAAAAGATATGGAAGTTGTCGTACAAGAAGCGAAGATGCATCGACATCTCGTTTTAATTTTAGATGAAGTTCACCGTCTAGATAAAGCAAAGCAAGACTTTCTATTACCTCACTTAGAAAGCGGACTTCTTACTTTAATTGGTGCTACGACAAGTAATCCATTCCATGCAATAAACTCCGCTATTCGAAGCAGGTGTCAAATTTTCGAATTACACGCACTAACAGAAGAAGATATTTTAATTGGGTTAAAAAGAGCTTTAGAAGATAAAGAAAAAGGGCTTGGAGAATATGCAGTAACGGTAACAGATGAAGCACTACATCACTTTGCAAACGCCTCTGGTGGTGATATGCGTTCCGCTTATAACGCACTTGAGCTTGCTGTATTATCTAGCTTTACTACAGACGATCAAGCGGCTGAAATCACACTCGAGATTGCAGAAGAATGCTTACAAAAGAAGAGCTTCGTCCACGACAAAGGCGGCGATGCTCATTATGATGTATTATCAGCATTTCAAAAATCAGTGCGCGGAAGTGATGTAAATGCAGCACTCCATTATTTAGCACGCCTTATTGAAGCAGGTGATTTACAAAGCATTGGCAGACGCCTTCTTATTATGGCTTATGAAGATATTGGACTTGCTAGCCCACAAGCTGGACCACGTACACTAGCTGCAATTGAATCAGCTGAACGAGTTGGATTCCCAGAAGCACGCATCCCACTTGCAAATGCCGTTATCGAGCTATGCTTATCACCAAAATCAAATTCAGCTTATAAAGCACTTGATGCTGCATTACACGATTTACGCAACGGTCAAACAGGTGACATTCCAAGCCATTTAAAAGATAGTCATTACAAAGGCGCAGAATCACTTGGAAGAGGCATTGGATATTTATATCCGCACGACCATCCAAACGGCTGGGTAAGGCAACAATACTTACCTGATAAAATAAAAAGCAAGCAATATTATAAACCGAAAACGACAGGAAAATTTGAGCAAGCACTTTCTACTGTTTATGAAAGATTACAAACTTCGAATAAAACGAAAAATAAAGGGTAACATAAACGAAAACGTCACCATTATGGAGGCTTCGCTTATGAAAACACGTCAAGATGCATGGACAAAAGAAGATGATCTCCTTTTAGCAGAAACTGTTTTACGACATATTCGCAGCGGAAGTACACAAATAAAAGCATTTGATGAAGTTGGCGATGCGTTGAACCGGACTTCAGCAGCTTGCGGCTTTAGATGGAATGCTGAAGTAAGACCGAATTACGAGGATGCGGTGCAGCTTGCAAAAAAACAACGTAAAGAATTAAAACGTTCTGAAGCTAATATAGAAAAAGATCGGTTCACGAAAACGAAACAACTCGTAATTGACGCCGATTTTTCAGAAGATATTACGCCAAGTAAACAAGATCTTACGATGCAAAATGTCATCTCATTTTTGCAAAACTTGGAGCATAATAACCCTTCACTCGCAAAGTTGCAAACGGAAAATGATGTATTACAAGCTCAGCTCACTTCTCTGCAAAAAACGAATCATGAACTTGAAACGAAATTAGCGGTACTCACAAAAAAACAACAAGCAATCGAAGAAGATTACGCGATGCTTGTTCGAATTATGGATCGTGCTCGAAAACTTGTTTCAGTCGAAGAGCAAGAAGAGCAAATTGCCCCAATTTTCAAAACTGATCAAAATGGGAATTTAGATATTATTTATTCTGCAGAGAATTAAAAACAGGGATGTCACTTTTTTAACTGAGTGACATCCCTGTTTGTTTTCGGTGAGCCATATATAGATATCGGTAAATGAAATTATATTAACGGTTTTTCGAATATATCTATCACAACTTGCAATATATCAACGATTTTTC
>NZ_FNDM01000002.1:0-164733 GCF_900100505.1 Bacillus sp. cl96 | reverse complement strand
CAATATATCAACGATTTTTCAAATATATCTATCACAACTTACAATATATCAACGATTCAATAAAGGATATCGATTTAACGACAAAGATTGACAATAACATTCCTCCTTGTCATACAAGGAAACTCCTAAAACTGATTGGATATTTTTTACTAAAATGTCATTATAAACATATACCTTTAAAGGGAGATGGTTGCTATTTCATTAATAATCTTCAAAATAACTCTTGGCCTTCTCGTCCTAACTTTAGCTCTTTTCACCATTAACAGTCTAAAAAAGACATCCGCCTATAAATCAGATAAATATGATTATTGCTTACTAACCTTACTTACATTTGAACTAGTAGTGATGCAAATATTCATATTTCTTTAATACATATAAAAAAGCATATATCCAAAATGGATATATGCTTTTCTTTTATTCTTGCCCTACACGTTTCACTTCTACGTTTTTAATGCGTTCACGTACAACGTGACTTGCCATAATTAAGCCTGCCACAGATGGTACGAATGCATTTGATGAAGGCGGTAATTTCGCCTTACGAATTTTTGCATTCTCGTCTGGTACAATTTCTTTACGTACTTCTTCACGAATTACGATTGGGTTTTCGTCAGAGAAGACAACTTTTACACCTTTTTTAATACCCTCTTTACGAAGCTTCGTACGAATGACTTTCGCAATTGGATCTGTATGTGTTTTAGAGATGTCCGCAATACGGAAACGAGTTGGGTCCATTTTATTCGCTGCACCCATACTTGAGATAATTTTAATTTTACGACGTAAACATTGTTTAATTAAATGAATTTTGAACGTAATCGTATCAGATGCATCCACTACAAAGTCTAAACCGTACTTAAAGAACTCTTCATATGTTTCATCTGTATAAAACATTTCTAGTCCAATTACTTCACACTCTGGGTTAATGTCCGCGATACGCTCTTTCATTAATTCTACTTTTGAACGTCCTACAGTAGATACTAAAGCGTGAATTTGACGGTTTACGTTTGTAATATCTACAACGTCTTTATCAACTAATACGAGACGTCCTACGCCAGAACGTGCTAACGCTTCAGCTGCAAAAGAACCTACACCGCCAATTCCTAAAATACCGACTGTACTATTTTTTAATATTTCAAGTCCTTCTTTACCGAAGGCTAATTCATTACGTGAAAATTGATGTAACATTCAGCTCTACACTCCTATTACAAAAATGGTCTACCATGTATTCTAGCGTTTTTCCGACTATTTGTATAGAAAAAGTTATAGAATTCTTAAAAATACATATTTCGAGAATGAAAACATAGACCAGAATTTTATTTCTTCCTAAATACACGTTTAAAAAAGAGGATTTAGAGAACCGAGCAGATCGAGGCGCTGAAGCCAGGAGGAGCGCAGTGTAGAAACACTACTCGAGCACCGGACTGGCGAAGCAACGATGAGATGCGACAGTTATCTGAACCAGACTTTTTAAACTTCCTTTCAATACACGTTTAAAAAGGAGGATTTAGAGAACCGAGCAGATCGAGGCGCTGAAGCCAGGAGGAGCGCAGTGTAGAAACACTACTCGAGCACCGGACTGGCGAAGCAACGATGAGATGCGACAGTTATCTAAACCGGACTTTTTAAACAACCTCTCAAAAAAAGTCTAGACGGTTATAGTATAACCATCTAGACCCTATTCTTACTTCTCTTCTTTCAAGCTTAATTTTAAGTTCAGTTCTTCAAGCTGCGCTTCTGCAACTGGGCTTGGAGCTTCTGTTAATAAGCAGCTTGCGCTTGCTGTTTTCGGGAATGCAATTGTATCACGAAGGTTCGTACGGCCTGCAAGTAACATAACAAGACGATCTAAACCTAATGCGATTCCGCCGTGTGGTGGTGTACCGTATTCGAATGCTTCTAATAAGAATCCGAATTGCTCTTGCGCTTCTTCTTGTGAGAATCCAAGTGCTTTGAACATTTTTTCTTGTACGTCACGCTCGTAAATACGAAGTGATCCACCACCAAGCTCATAACCGTTTAATACAAGGTCATATGCTTGTGCACGTGCTTTTTCTGGTGCTGTTTCTAGTAACTCAACGTCTTCACGGAATGGCATTGTGAATGGGTGGTGAGCTGCGAAGTAACGATCTGCATCTTCATCGTACTCAAGTAGTGGCCAATCAGTTACCCATAGGAAGTTAAATTTACTTTCATCAATTAACTCAAGCTCTTTACCTAGACGTAAACGAAGTGCGCCTAAGCTATCTGCAACAACGCTCTTCTTATCTGCTACGAATAGTAATAAGTCGCCAGCAGTAGCTTCTAATGTGCTCATTAACACATTTGCATCTTCTTCACCGAAGAATTTCGCAATCGGTCCTTTTAGGCCGTCTTCTTCAACTTTAAGCCAAGCTAGACCTTTTGCACCGTATACTTTCACGAATTCAGTTAATGCATCGATGTCTTTACGAGAATATTTACTTGCAGCACCTTTTGCATTAATTGCTTTTACTTGTCCGCCGCTTTCTACAGCACTTGTAAACACTTTAAAGCCACAATCTGCTGCAAACTCAGATAAGTCTGTTAGTTCCATTTCAAAGCGTGTATCTGGCTTATCAGAACCGTAGCGAGCCATTGCATCAGCATATTTCATACGAGGGAATGGTGCACTCACTTCTACACCTTTTGCATCCTTCATAACTTTCGTCATCATACGCTCCATCATATCTAAAATTTCATCTTGTGTTAAGAATGAAGCTTCGATATCGATTTGCGTGAATTCTGGTTGACGATCCGCACGTAAATCTTCATCACGGAAACAACGTGCTACTTGATAGTAACGCTCAAATCCGCCGACCATAAGAAGCTGTTTAAATAACTGTGGTGACTGTGGTAATGCATAGAATTCACCATCATGTACACGACTTGGCACTAAATAGTCACGAGCTCCTTCTGGCGTGCTTTTCGTTAAAATTGGTGTTTCTACTTCTAAGAACTCTTCTGTATCTAAGAAGTTACGAATTGTTTTTGTTACATCGTGACGCATTTTGAATGTGTTGAACATTACAGGACGACGTAAGTCTAAATAACGATATTTTAAACGCACATCTTCTGATGCATCTGTATCATCAGCAATGATAATTGGCGTTGTTTTCGCTGCATTTAGTACATTTACTTTTGTTGCTTGTACTTCAATACGACCAGTTGCCATATTGTCATTAATTGCGCCTTCACCACGTTCAACAACTGTACCTTCTACGTGTAATACGTATTCGCTACGAATTGTTTCTGCTACTTCTAACGCTTCTTTTGATGTTTCTGGGTTAAATACAACTTGTACGATACCTGTACGGTCACGTAAATCGATAAAGATTAATCCACCTAAGTCACGGCGTTTTTGTACCCAACCTTTTAATTGAACTGTTTGTCCAACAGCTTCTACTGTTACTTTTCCACATGCATGTGTTCTTTCAGCCACTGTAAGTTCCCCCTATATTAATTTCTCTGCTACGTATGAAGCAAATACATCTAACGCTACTTCTTCTTGTTCACCTGTTGCCATATCTTTTAAGTTAATGATACCTTTATCTAGCTCATCTTCTCCTAATACAGCTACAAATTTCGCCTTTAGACGATCTGCTGATTTAAATTGTGCTTTCATTTTGCGATCTAAATAATCTTTTTCAACTGACAATCCAGCTTTACGAAGATCGAACGCAACTTTTGCAGCATGGTCTTTCGCTTTTTCGCCAAGCGCTACAACGTAACAATCAATGCTATGTTCAAGTGGTAATTCAATGTTTTCAGCTTTTAGCGCCATAATTAAACGTTCAATACTCATTGCAAAACCGATACCTGGCATTTCTGGTCCACCGATTTCTTGTACAAGTCCGTTATAACGGCCACCACCGCTTAATGTAGTGATCGCACCGAAACCTTCTGCCTCACTCATAATTTCAAAAACAGTGTGTTGATAGTAGTCTAAACCACGCACTAAGTTCGGATCTTTTTCAAATGGAACATCCATCATCGTTAATAGTTCTTGAACTTTGTCATAGTATACTGCTGAATCTTCGTTTAAGTATTCTGTAATAGATGGTGCTGTTCCCATTAATTCATGGTTACGGTCTTTCTTACAGTCTAAAATTCGAAGTGGGTTCTTTTCTAAGCGAGATTGACAGTCAGAACAGAATTCGCCGATACGTGGCTCAAAGTGTGCGATTAATGCATCACGGTGTGCTTGACGGCTCGCTGCGTCACCTAAACTGTTTAATACAACTTTAATATTTTTTAAGCCCATGCCGCGGTAAAATTCAACAGCAAGTGCAATTACTTCTGCATCAATTGCAGGGTCATTACTGCCGATTGCTTCGATACCGAATTGTACGAATTGACGATAGCGACCTGCTTGTGGTCTTTCATAACGGAACATTTGACCGATATAGTATAATTTCGTTGGTTGTGTCGCATCACCAAACATTTTATTTTCAACGTAAGAACGTACAACAGGTGCAGTACCTTCTGGACGTAATGTTAAGCTACGCTCTCCACGATCTTGGAATGAGTACATTTCTTTTTGTACGATATCTGTCGTATCACCAACACCGCGTAAAAATAGCTCAGTGTGTTCAAAAATTGGTGTACGAATTTCTTTATAATTGTAACGACGGCAAATTTCGCGTGCTTGCCCTTCGATATACTGCCATAACTCAACAGTGCCTGGAAGAATATCTTGCGTTCCGCGTGGGATTTGAATAGACATATTCAGTTCCTCCTCAAATTGTTTTAATCTTAATAAAAATAAAAAACTCCCGCCTCTACTGTTTTAAACAGTAGGGACGAGAGTATTATACCCGTGGTGCCACCCTAATTGAAGCACGTATGCTTCCACTTTTTTAATAACGCTTAAATATGCGTTCATCCCTACTAAGCATATATGCCGTTCAAGTTGAAACCTCTAGAGTGTCATTCAATCAGTCATCATGCAGAAATGTTTT
Source organism: Bacillus sp. cl96 (assembly GCF_900100505.1). Taxonomy (NCBI): domain Bacteria; kingdom Bacillati; phylum Bacillota; class Bacilli; order Caryophanales; family Bacillaceae; genus Bacillus; species Bacillus sp. cl96. The sequence goes on along the minus strand of NZ_FNDM01000002.1, from coordinate 159,760 downwards.
CAGCCTAAGACATTCCTTCTCTTTCCATGTGTGTCTCATTTACTCTTCTCTATCAACGGTTATATTCATATGTAAATATAAAATTACTATACGTTTGTTAAGTAGGATTGTCAAGTGCTCTAAGAACGTTCAATCTGCTTCTTTAAACGCTTTACATCTTGAAGAGAAATCCCAAACTCCGAAGCAAGCTCCATTGAAGTATTGTTTTGCTCTTTTGAAATAAAATCATGAAAATTCACGTTAAACAGTTGATTTGCACCATTTGTAACAGAATGCCCTTTTTCATTCATACGCATACGTATATCCCTCACATTCAATATGGATGTTTTACTTTTTATTGTTCCATATTGATGAGAGAGTTATACATAACCGAAACTGCTATTGATTCCAAATAAATGAACAAAACATACAACAATGTATAAAAAAGAGAGGATTATATAACCCTCTCTTTTTTATGAACACTATTTACTTTCTACAATTAAGGTCACCGGACCATCATTGATTAAAGAAACGTCCATCATTGCTCCAAACTTCCCTGTTTCCACATGTAATCCTTGTTTACGAACTTCTTCATTAAAGAAATCGTATAAACGCTCTGCATAATCAGGTTTCGCAGCATCCATAAAGTTTGGACGTCTGCCCTTGCGGCAATCTCCGTATAATGTGAATTGCGAAATAGATAGAACTTGTCCTTCTACATCAAGTACAGAATGATTCATCTTTCCGCTCTCATCTTCAAAAATACGTAAGTTTGCAATTTTTTCCGCAATGTAAGTTGCATCTTTTTCTGTATCTTCGTGCGTAATGCCAACTAGTAATGTTAAACCGAACGGAATTTGTCCTACGATCTCACCGTCTACTGTGACAGACGCTTTCTTTGATCGTTGTAAAACAACTCTCATCTTTCTACACTCCCTATTAATGCATCATGCGTCGTACTGCATAAATTTCTGGAACGCGTTTAATGCGTTCTACTACTTTTTTCAAGTGTTGTAAGTTACGAATCGAGATTGACATATTAATTGTTGCCATCTTATTACGGTCACTTCTACCAGAAACAGCTGAAATGTATGTTTTCGTCTCTGTAACAGCTTGCAGTACTTCATTTAATAAACCGCGGCGATCGTAACCTGAAATTTCAATATCAACGTTATACTCAATTTCTTTTTCAGGGCTACCTTCCCACTCTACCTCTAATAATCGTTCTACAGCTTCTTCTGTATGAACATTTACACAATCACGGCGGTGAATTGATACACCTCGGCCTTTCGTAATATACCCAACGATATCATCGCCCGGAACTGGGTTACAGCATTTCGATAAACGGATTAATAAATTATCAGCACCGCTTACCTTTACACCAGAATCCCATTTTCGAATTTTCATCGGTTTACGGACTTCTTTAACTTCAACAATTTCTTCTTCTTCGCGTTGTTTGCGGAACTTGTCCGTTAGTCGCGTAACAATTTGCGAAGCTGTAATTCCGCTATATCCAACTGCTGCAAACATATCTTCTTCATTTGCAAAGTTAAATTTCTCAGCGACGCGTTTTAAGTTATCCGGCGCCAATACTTCTTTCATCTCATACTCTAGACCACGTACTTCCTTTTCAACAAGTTCACGGCCTTTTTCAATATTTTCGTCTCTACGTTGTTTCTTAAAGAATTGACGAATTTTATTTTTCGCATGAGATGTTTGAGCAAGTTTTACCCAATCCTGGCTTGGGCCATATGAATGTTTCGACGTTAAAATTTCAATGATGTCGCCTGTTTTTAATTTATAATCCAGCGTCACCATTTTCCCGTTTACTTTTGCACCAATTGTTTTATTCCCAATTTCCGAATGGACACGATACGCGAAATCAATCGGAACAGATCCAAGTGGTAATTCCATTACATCGCCTTTCGGTGTAAAGACGAATACCATGTCAGAGAATAAATCAATTTTTAATGACTCCATAAATTCTTCTGCATTAGAAGCTTCATTTTGCCATTCTAATATTTGACGGAACCATGTGAGTTTCTTCTCTAATGTACCTGTTGTTTCTGCTGTTTTTCCTTCTTTGTATGCCCAGTGTGCCGCGATCCCGAATTCTGCAATTTCGTGCATTTCTTTCGTACGAATTTGCACTTCAAGTGGATCACCATTCGGTCCAATTACAGTCGTATGAAGAGATTGATATAGATTTGCTTTTGGCATTGCAATATAATCTTTAAAACGACCTGGCATCGGCTTCCAGCACGTATGAATAATTCCAAGCACAGCATAACAATCTTTAATACTATTTACAACGACACGTACAGCTAATAAATCATAAATTTCATTGAACTGCTTATTTTGCAGTGCCATTTTACGATAAATACTGTAAATATGTTTCGGTCTTCCAGAAATCTCAGGTTGAATTGCAACTTCTTTTAATTTCTCACGAATACCAGTCATTACTTCGTCTAAATATTCTTCACGTTCTGCACGTTTACGCTTCATTAAATTTACAATACGATAATATTGTTGTGGATTTAAATAGCGAAGTGACGTATCCTCTAGCTCCCATTTAATAGTACTAATTCCGAGTCTATGTGCCAAAGGTGCAAAGATTTCTAACGTTTCATTCGCTATGCGACGCTGCTTCTCTTGAGGCAAATGTTTCAATGTACGCATGTTATGAAGACGATCAGCTAGTTTAATTAAAATAACTCGAATATCTTGAGCCATTGCAATAAACATTTTGCGATGGTTTTCTGCTTGTTGTTGTTCGTGAGATTTATATTTGATCTTCCCAAGCTTTGTAACGCCATCAACAAGCATAGCAATTTCTTTGTTAAATTCCCGTTCAATATCTTCTAATGTAATCTCTGTATCTTCCACTACATCATGTAAGAAACCTGCTGATACCGTAGCTGGATCCATGTGTAAATCAACTAAAATACCTGCAACTTGAATCGGATGAATAATATACGGTTCACCCGATTTTCTATATTGTTCGCTATGCGCATCACGTGCATATTCATAGGCACGTGCCACTAGCTCAATATCTTCATCCGCTAAATATTGACTTGCTTTCTCGAGTACCTGTTCAGCTGTTAGTACCTGCTCATTTGCCATCGAATCACCTTTTATTGAAAATTGACTTTATCTTTATTTAATAGAATAAATTATATTCTATCATTATAACCCAATGATTGTGAATTGTGAAAAGGAAAAGATTTTACTGACATTTCACCATAATTTTTTGTTCAATTATACAAAAGTACCCGCTCCTCTCCAAGAGATTCACGGGTACTTTTTATCACCGTAGTTTTACCTATATAGTGATTAGTATTTTTCTAATACTAATACATCGTAACCATCTAACATTTTACGACCATCTAAGTAAGTAAGTTCTACTAAGAATGCAATTCCTGCTACAACTCCGCCTAGCTCTTCAACTAACTTAATTGTCGCTTCGATTGTTCCACCTGTAGCTAATAGATCATCTGTAATTAATACGCGTTGACCTGGCTTAATTGCATCTTTATGGATTGTTAAAACGTCTTTACCATATTCTTTACCGTAGTCAACTGTAATTACTTCACGTGGTAATTTTCCTAATTTACGAACTGGCGCAAATCCTACTTCTAACGCATAAGAAACTGGGCAACCGATAATGAAACCACGAGCTTCTGGTCCTACTACAACATCGATATCTCTTTCTTTTGCGTACTCAACGATTGCATCTGTTGCTGCTTTGTATGCTTTACCGTCATTCATTAAAGGTGTAATGTCTTTAAACACAATACCTTCTTTCGGATAATCCGGTACAATTGCGATATGTTGCTTGAAATCCATATTTCTGAATCCTCCTCAGATCTAAAAGGTTTGTAAATACAAATCCTTTACCCTAACTGTTCTACTTCTTTATGATTACGAATCGTTTCAAACCATGTATATAGTTGCTGATATGTGCTATAAACCAATTCTTTTTCTAATTGTAAGTGGTTCATTTTCTCACGATATGTGTTCGATTCAATTAAATCACGCTTTTGTTTTTTGTCTGCCATAAAAATGACGCCATCTTTTATTGTAACAAATTCTAACTCAAAAAACACCTGTGTCATGAAATTTACTGTATCTTTTGACCAACCTTTATGACGACATAGTTGTTCTCCATATTGTCTTAAAGAAAATGGTGTTTTTTGGCTTAAGAAAGAATAGTACCATTTAAAGTGTTCTCTCGTCGGAACTGTACTAAATAAGTGGTTATTCTCTTGATAAAATAGCGTATAAATTCGCGCTGGGAATCCTACCTTAAATAGCTCACGTAATTCATCTGTTCCTTTTGGTAAATCAAGTAACACGATATATTGATCATCTAAATGCGTTACTTCTGAAGCATGCATGAGCTTTTCTTTATAGCTCTCTAAAGAAAATTTATTCAATACCTCTTCAGAAAAATACACCATTGTTATTTTTTCTTTCGGAAGTTCTGCTAAATTTGCTTCTGCATTACGCATACTACGCCAATCAAATAATTGCCACGCCTCTACAGCAATATCTTGTACCATTAGTTGTGGCTTCTTAAAGTTATTCCATTCATTAATAGACGCTTCTCCTATTACAGATACTTTTGCAACTGGAGAGATTTCTTTCGCATATGCACCAAAGCCAAATCCAATTGTATCCAGTGTTGCTTGTCCATCACGAAGAGCCATTTTTAAATGAGAGCCATCTGATCCGATTGCGCGAATGCTTTCTAACTCTGCATCTTTTACTGCAATACGTGGTTTCGGATTTCCAACACCAAACGGGGCTAGTTTTTGCATATCTTCAATTGCCGCTAGCGTTACATCCTCTACTTTACAAAAAACATCAACTGCTGTAATTGGAATAAAATCTTCTTCTGTTAAAATTGCATCTGCTTGTTCATTTAAGCGGCGACGTAATTCATCTACATCATTCATATGTAGCGTCATTCCCGCTGCCATCGGATGCCCTCCGAAGTGTGGTAATAACTCTCTACAATCTGATAAATTTGCAAACAAATCAAATCCTGCAATACTACGTGCTGAGCCTTTTGCTGTTTCTTTTATAGGATCAATGCTTAATACAATCGTCGGACGATAAAAACGTTCAACTAATTTCGAAGCAACAATTCCAATTACCCCTGGGTTCCAGCCTTCTTTCGCAAGTACTAATACTTTATTTTCTTCTGGTGGGAAGTTATTTTCCACTTCAGCGATAGCCTCTTCTGTAATTTGCTTTACAATATCTTTTCGCAGTTTGTTCAGCTCATCAATTTCTTCAGCTAGCTCTTTCGCTTCCTCTGGATCATCTGATAATAAAAGGTGTACAGCCGGCGCAGCATCTTCTAAACGCCCAACCGCATTAATACGAGGTGCAATTGAGAAACCAATACTCTCTTCGGTAATTTCACTTTGCGAAACGTTAGCAACTTTAAACAATGCCTTCAAACCAATATTTCTCGTCATACGCATATGTTTTAAACCGCGTTTCACTAGCAACCTATTTTCACCATGAAGTGATACTAAATCGGCTACTGTACCGATTACTGCGATCTCTAATAAATGTTCTGGTACACGGCCTAATAGTGCATGCGCAACTTTAAACGCAACACCTACACCAGCTAAATAGTGAAACGGATATACACCGCCATCTAATTTCGGATGTATAATCGCAAGTGCTTCTGGCAATTCTGGCGGTGGCTCATGGTGATCTGTAATAATTAGATCTATTCCAAGCTCTTTCGCTACATTCGCTTCATGTACCGCTGCAATACCAGTATCGACAGTAATAATTAGCGAGAACCCTGCGCTATGCGCCCAACGAAATGCTTCTTCGTTCGGTCCATACCCTTCTGTAAAACGATTTGGAATGTAAAATTCTACTTCTGCACCTAATTCTTGAAGAGCAAGATATAAAACTGTCGTACTACTTACTCCGTCCGCATCGTAATCACCAAATATTAATATTTGCTCTCCATTTTGAATCGCCTTATTTACACGTTCTACCGTTCTATCCATTCCTTCTAATAAAAATGGATCATGAAATTCTTGATTTTCTGTATTTAAAAAATCTAAAATCTTATCTTCTGTATCGAGTCCTCTACCGAGGAATAACGAAACGACAAGTGGCGATAACTGTAATTTACTTGCTAATTCACTCACTCGCTCGTCATTATATTCTTTTTCTTTCCAACGCGTCTTCGGTTGTAACACGAAATCACCCCTTAACCTGTTCATTATACAAGACAGATTAAGGGGTGACAATATAATGCAAACTACGATGCAATATCTATATACTAAAATGTTAATGATGTTTAATTTGGAGAATACGGATTTATATGTACGAATACATTTTGTACATTATCTTGTTTCATAAGTATTTCTTTCACATGTTTTCCAATACGGTGTCCTTCTTCTACAGTAATGTATGGATCTACGGACACTTTAATATCGACAATAACATAATGACCATGCTCCCGTGCATATAAAGAACCAATTTTTTTCACACCATCTACTTGAAGAACTGCTTCTCTAAGCGGAATAACATCCTCCTCATGAAGAACATGGTCAAGCGTTGCATGAATTGCTTCCGCTCCAATGCTCCATGCCATTTTTACAACAAGAAGTGAAACAACTAATCCCGCAATTGGATCAGCGTATACAAGCCAGTCTATACCAAGCTTACCACCTATTATAGCTGCACAAATACCGATTAAAGCTGCAATTGAAGAAAATACATCCGAACGGTGCTCATATGCATTTGCAATAATTGCATCACTGTTTACTCTTTTCCCTAATCGGAATTTATATTGAAACATTCCTTCTTTCACGACGATTGAAAGAACAACAGCAAATATCGTAATTCCTTTCGGCGGTTCTAGTTCTTGCGAAAAAGCTTTTATAGACGAAATCGCGATTTCAAGTCCCACAATAAATAATAATACCGCAACAATAATCGCTGAAATCGATTCCGCTTTACCATGACCATACGGATGATCCTCATCAGGTGGCTGCTTTGCCGCTCGCAATCCAAAAAGTACAGCTAGCGAACCTATTACATCTGATGCAGAATGCACGGCATCCGCTAATAGCGCTTTACTGTTCCCAATATAACCAATTACCGCCTTTACAATCGCTAATATAATATTACCAACGATCCCGACAATAGCACCAAACTCGGCCTGTTTAAAACGTTCATCTTTTTCCATAATTAAAATCCCTTCTTTTCTTAACCTATCTTTTTATTTTAACAAAAACAGCGATAACACCACCACTTTCTTCCATCTTCTTTCTGTTAAAAAGTTGCTATCTTATTGTATCCACAAACGAAAAAAGAGATGCCTCATAAAGAGACATCATCTTTTCTATACTTGCGGTTCAGATTCTACTTTCTCAACCTTCTTCTTGTTTTTTCCCTTTTTCAAACGACGGTTTTCAAGCATTAACCAAATTTGAGAGGCAACGAAAACAGAAGAGTACGTACCTACAATTAATCCAACAAGTAACGCAAACGAGAAGTTACGTAGTGACTCACTACCGAAGATAAGCAGTGCAATTACTGGGAATAACACTGTTAATACGGTGTTAATCGAACGACCAAGCGTTTGGCGAATACTTGCATTTACGATTTCTTCTAGATCTTTTATATCGCGCACTCGTTTTTTCTGTTTGTATAATTCACGGTTTCTATCAAATGTAACAATCGAGTCATTAATAGAATAACCGATGATTGTTAGTACTGCAGCAATAAACGTTAAGTCTACCTCTAGTTGGAAAATACTAAACATAACAATCATAACGAATGCGTCATGTAATAATGCAAGTACTGCAGATAACGCATACGTAAAGCGGAAACGAATACTTACGTATAAAATGATAACCGCAGAAGCAATCAGTACTGCGATAAATGCATTTCGTGCAATTTCTTTACCGATTGTCGGTGAAACTGTACTTACGTTTGGATCTGTACCATATTTATCGTGGAAGAATGTTTTTGTTTTCGCAATTTCATCTTTTGATAAAACACCTAATGTACGAACTGCGAAACCTTTATTGTCATCTCCAGTCGGTACAATATTTTCTTCCTTCACATCAATGTTCAATTCTTTAAAATCTTTATGAACATCAGACACAGTAACGGCTTGTTTTGATTGCAAGTCGATACGTGTACCACTCGCAAAGTCAATACCAAGATTCAATTTGAAAATTGGTAAGATAATTGCACCCGCAATTACAACTACAATCGAGAAGATAAGGAATTTATGACCGATATTTACGAAATTAATACGATCAAATCTCGTTGGCGGATGTACTACACCTTTTGTTAATGGAATAATATCCTTTTGTTTCACACCAAAATATCCTGGTTTTTTATCAAAGTAACGGCTCTTTACAAGTAGACCTAGTAAGAAACGAGTACCGAATACGTTCGTAATAAAACCAACTAAAATACTTACGATTAAACTTGTTGCAAATCCTTTTACAGAGCTATTACCATAAACGAATAACACACCAGCTGCTGCAAGAGTCGTAACGTTTGCATCTAGAATTGTTGCTAATGAACGATGGTTACCAGCACGGAATGCCGACATCATTGACTTACCAATTTTCAGCTCTTCTTTCAGTCTCTCGTACGTAATAATATTTGCATCAACTGCGATACCTACCCCGAGCACTAACGCTGCAATACCTGGCAACGTAAGAACTGCATGCATCCAGTTAAAGACAAGTAATGTAACGAAAATGTATAAACCTAACATAATAACCGCTACAAGTCCTGGTAAACGGTAGAATACAAGCATAAATAAGAAAATAAGAGCGATACCAATCGCACTAGCGAAAATCGTTTGCTCTAACGCTTGTTGACCAAATTTCGCTCCAACAGATGTTGAATACATTTCTTTTAAATCAACAGGAAGTGCACCTGCATTTAATAAAGATGAAAGTTGTTTCGCACTTTCAACTGTGAAGTTTCCACCTACGATAGATACTTCAGCTTGGTTAAATACTTGGTTTACTGTTGCTGCTGATAAGAACTTCGGATTCGGTTTTGCAGATTCTGCTTTGTACGAATCTTTTCCTTCTTCAAAATCAAGCCAAATTACCATTAAATTCGTTGGTGGTGGCATTTTTGAAATTTTTTCAGTTACTTCACGGAATTTTTCAGCGCTCTTTAGTGTAAGACCTACGCTCGCACGGCCTTGCTCATCAAATGTTTGCTTCGCTCCGCCGCCTTTTAAATCCGTTCCGTCCATAAGAAGATTATCATCTACATCACGGAATGTTAATTTCGCTTGTGTTGATAACATTTCACGTGCTTTTTGCTGATCTTGTACACCAGCAAGCTGTACACGAATTCGATCTTGCCCTTCGATTTGAATGTTCGGCTCACTTACACCGAGAACATTGACACGATTCTCAAGAGCACCTACTGTACTTACAAGTACGTCTCGATCGATTTTGTCACCTTTTTTGGCTGGTTTTACTTCATACAGAATTTCAAAACCACCGCGAAGGTCTAGTCCTAGACTAATTCCTTTTGCTATGTCTTTTCCTGCCGCACCAATTACTCCACCGATTAATAAAACGATGAGGAAAAAGGCGGCAATTCTCGTACCACGCTTTGCCATATGTACCCTCTTTCCGCTACTAACACTTTAAATAAATCTCTTACGATTCACTTTTACACGTGTGCATACGTCTAGTTAGTAGACTTCCTTTCTATAATTTTGCTAGCTCATCACTAGCTGTGCCGGTACGTTTTCACGATACCTGCACTTTCATTATTTGTTTTCTCTCTTCACTACCTCCTTTATATATGATCTTAGACATAATTATTTCCTGATTATCAATACCTATCATTATACTGCAAAAGGAAGAACAAACCAATTGCAGTCAGTTATTTATTTTCATATTCATCAAATGACCAAAGTGGCGCTTGATATGCTTCAACAGTTAAATATGTCATATATTCATTAGCACTTACTGTTAATACGTCATTAACTAATTCATACAATCTAACATCGCCGTCTATCTTCTTCCACTTTTTTACTTTAAGAAACTTCCAAATGTCATCATCTGTCACTCTGTCGTAGCCGAACATTTGAAACTCTTCTACTTTACTTTCTAAAACGACTTGTAACTGTCCGCGGTATGATTCTACCAAAGCCTCTCTATCTAACATCTATAACATCTCCTTCTTATTTCGCACGAAAAGTCGCTTTTATTCCCGCTCTAATGGACAGCAATAACTACTTTCAAGAGCACTATCATACTTCACTCTCTTAAATGCTTGTCATTCTTGTCTCGTACGTGCATATAAATTATTGTAAATCATTCCATTGATTTTGAGAAGGTAGGAGAAGAACATGACGAGACAAAGCTTTTTAAAAGGCGCATTTATTTTAATGATAGCCGGCTTTATTACAAAAATACTCGGCTTTATCAACCGCATAGTAATGGCACGTATTTTAGGAGAAGAAGGCGTTGGTCTTTATATGATGGCCGTTCCTACATTCATTTTAGCAATTACATTGACACAAATTGGTCTTCCTGTCGCAATCGCAAAATTTGTAGCAGAAGCGGAAGCTGTGAACGATAAACAAAGAGTTAAAAAAATATTAACCGTATCACTAGCTGTTACATCCGTTATTAGTATCATTTTAACAATCGGAATTATGTTCCTCACACCTATTTTAGCAAAAACATTATTAACCGACGAAAGAACCTACTATCCATTAATGGCCATTTTGCCCGTTGTTCCTGTTATTGCTGTTTCTTCTGTGTTGCGTGGTTACTTTCAAGGGAAACAAAACATGAAACCTAGCGCTTATGCGCAAGTTCTAGAACAAGTCGTCCGCATTACCATTATCGCTATATGCATTCAATTATTTTTACCTTACGGCATAGAATATGCTGCAGCCGGCGCTATGTTATCAGCTGTTCTCGGTGAAGTTGCATCCTTATTATTTTTACTCACGTTATTTCAGCGAGAAAAACATTTATCAATACGCTCTGGATTTTTCACTACTGTAAAGGAAAGCAAAGGGACATTTTATTCTCTGATGGATATTGCCCTTCCAACTACAGGAAGTCGTTTAATCGGCTCCGTTTCATATTTTTTTGAACCTATTGTCGTTATGCAAAGCTTAGCAATCGCTGGTGTCGCTGCTTCTGTTGCAACCCAGCAATACGGTATATTAAACGGTTATGCATTCCCGCTCCTATCACTACCTGCCTTTATTACATACGCTCTCTCTACAGCGCTCGTTCCTTCTATTAGTGAAGCAATGGCAAAAAGACAACATAAATTAGTAGAGCACCGTTTACAACAAGCACTTCGAATTTCATTAATTACCGGCGGATGGTCTGTCGTTATATTATACGTATTCGCTTCTCCTGTTTTAACTCTTATGTATGGATCAGACAGCGCAACAGCATTCATTCAACTTCTTGCGCCTTGCTTTTTATTTCATTATTTCCAAAGTCCACTTACCTCTGTTTTGCAAGCTTTAAACTTAGCAAGAGCCGCAATGATGAATACATTTATTGGTGCCATCGTGAAATTAATCGTTATTTTTGTACTAGCATCAAGGCCAGAGTTTCAAATGATGGGGGTTGCACTTGCTATTGCTGCAAATATTGTAACAGTAACATTTCTTCACTACGCTACTGTTTTAAAAAAGATTACATTTACCATTTACGCAAAAGACTATATTTTCGGCGGACTTGCCATCGGTATCGCAGGCGCCTTCGGTTTTTATCTTCATAAATATATTATTTTCTCTCATTCCCTTGGCATACAAACATTATGGGAAATCACTTTAACAACAATTGTTTATATCGTACTTCTCTTCACTTTCAAACTCATTCGAAAAGAAGAGTTAAGTCGTCTCCCTATCATTCGTAAGCTTTCATTTTTGAAATAAGGTGAAACTTTAATCAGTGGGGTAATCTCCACTGATTATTAGTTATACTAATCATCCTTACTCTTCCAAAGGATAAGTCTCTAATTTTCTTTTACATCAACAAAAAATTGTCCATTTTGAAAACTACAGTATAAAATTTGTGTTATATCGTTATAACCTAAGTTTTTTAATTTCTCAATAAGCCATTCATCTGTATGCTCAATCATTTGTAAATGACTAGATTGAATTTCTCCATCAATAATAAGAGGAAGCGTAAACTGCAATGTATCTTGTTTATTTTTTTGTTTTTGAAAGACAGATAACTTCCCAGACGGTTCCAAAATAGCATATTCTACATCCCGAATATCTCCAACTCCTTGTTCTCTTAATTGCATCATTAAATCATCAATATTATATCGTTGGTTTCTCATCTTTTTTTCATCAATCTTTCCCGCATTAATAATAATTGCTGGTTCACCTTCTATTAAATGCCGAAATCGTTGAAACTTTAATGAAATGACTGACAAAATGATTTGTATGCACATAAGAAAAGTCATCGGAACTAATTGATGCCAAAGTGATTTATCGGTATTTTCAATTGCTACTACAGCCATTTCTCCAAGCATAATAAATACGACTAAATCTAATACACTTAGCTCTCCTATCTCACGTTTACCCATAAGACGAAAAATAATTAAGATGATGATATACAAAAGCATTGTCCGTCCAATTACCGATATCCATTCCATTTCTACATCTCCTTTTTTACGTATAGACTCCCCTATAAAAAAGAAACTAGTCTAACTTGAGCAAAAGGAAAATATGCTTGTATTAAAAAGGGGGAATGCATAAATGGATGGAACGAAAAAATTATCAACTGCAATTGGCTTCGGTATTGTTACGCTACTAATTCTCGCATCTATTACTAGTATGATTATGGCTCTTTTATTAAAGTTTACGAATATAAATGAAGGGACATTAACCGTTACTATTTTTATACTCGCTCTTTTATCTATGCTTATGTCTGGATTTACTGCCGGCAAAAAGGCTCAAGGAAAAGGTTGGCTAGTAGGTTTCACAACAGGGCTCACGTTCACTATACTCGTCTTTCTAGTTAACTATTTAGGCTTTTCTCAAACCTTATCGAACTCACAATTACTATATCAATTAGCATTAATGGGGGCGAGTACACTCGGTGGTATTTTCGGTGTAAATATGTCAAAGCAAAGTAACTAAAAAAGGCCCTGCACATTTCATGCAGGGCCTTCCACATTAGTTTTTCACAACTTCACGAATCGCATTGCGATCGAAAGTTAAGTGTGAACCACCAGATTTAATAACGATTTTTGTCTCATCTACTGATTCGATTGTACCGTGTAAACCACCGATTGTTACGATAGCATCACCTTTTGCTAACTCACTTTGCATTTGAGCAACTGCTTTTTGACGTTTTTGTTGCGGGCGAATTAATAAGAAATAGAAAATCGCAAACATCGCAACGATCATAACGATATTCATCATACCTGCATTCATCTTTTGTTCCTCCTTTTAAATTATGTATTAGAAGTTTTTAGCATTCGGTTTATTAAAGCCATACTGTTCAAAGAACTCTTCGCGGAAATCGCCAAGACGGTCTTCACGAATAGCTTGTCTCACCTGCTCCATTAAGTTTAACAGAAAATGAAGGTTGTGATAAGACGTTAAACGAATTCCGAACGTTTCATCACATTTCATTAAGTGACGAATGTACGCACGTGAGTAGTTTTTACATGTGTAGCAATCACAGTTTGGATCAAGCGGACCGAAGTCTCTTGCGAATTTCGCATTTTTTACAACAAGGCGACCTTCACTTGTCATACATGTACCATTTCGAGCGATACGAGTTGGAAGTACACAGTCAAACATATCAATACCACGAATTGCGCCATCGATTAACGAGTCAGGAGAACCTACACCCATTAAGTAACGAGGCTTATTATCTGGAAGAAGTGGTGTTGTAAACTCAAGAACACGGTTCATAATATCTTTCGGTTCACCAACAGATAAACCACCTACAGCGTAACCAGGGAAGTCCATTGAAACAAGATCTTTCGCACTTTGACGACGAAGCTCTTCGTACTCCCCGCCCTGTACAATACCGAATAAACCTTGATCTTGCGGACGTTCATGCGCTTTTAAGCAACGTTCTGCCCAGCGGCTCGTACGCTCTACAGATTTCTTCATATATTCAAAAGTAGCTGGGAATGGTGGACACTCATCAAATGCCATCATAATATCTGAACCTAATGCATTTTGGATTTCCATCGCTTTTTCTGGTGATAAGAATAATTTATCTCCATTTAAGTGATTACGGAAGTGAACGCCTTCCTCTTCAATACGACGGAAGTCACTTAAACTGAATACTTGGAAACCACCAGAGTCTGTTAAGATTGCACGATCCCAGTTCATAAATTTATGCAAGCCGCCTGCTTCACGAATAATTTCATGACCTGGACGTAGCCATAAATGATACGTATTACTTAAAATAATGCCAGAATCCATTGCTTTTAATTCTTCTGGTGACATTGTCTTAACTGTTGCAAGTGTACCAACTGGCATAAATGTTGGTGTATCAAATGAACCGTGCGGCGTATGCACACGACCTAAACGGGCACCCGTTTGTTTACATGTCTTAATAAATTCATAACGAATTGCTGTCATAACTTACTCCTTTTATTTGTTTCTCATTTTAGCGTGAGATGCAACGAACATTGCATCACCGAAGCTAAAGAAACGATATTTTTCTTTTACTGCTTCATTATAAGCATGAAGTACATTATCTCTATTTGCAAATGCACTTACAAGCATAATTAATGTTGATTTCGGTAAATGGAAGTTTGTAATTAAACCATCAATTGCTTTAAATTCATATCCCGGATACATGAAAATATCTGTCCATCCAGAAGCGGCGCAGAGCTTACCGTCATGATCTGTTGCAATTGTTTCTAACGTACGAGTTGATGTCGTACCTACAGTAATAATACGTCCACCATTCTCTTTCACACGATTTAATAAATCCGCTGTCTCTTCAGACATATGATAATATTCTGCGTGCATATGGTGTTCTTCAATCGTGTCTGCAGAAACTGGTCTAAATGTTCCAAGTCCTACGTGAAGTGTAATGAATGCTAACTGAACGCCTTTTTGCTTTAACTTCTCAAGTAACTCTTCTGTAAAGTGAAGTCCCGCAGTCGGCGCTGCTGCTGAACCGATTTCTTTCGCATATACTGTTTGATAGCGATCGCGATCTTCCAGCGTCTCTTTAATATATGGAGGAAGCGGCATTTCCCCAAGTTCATCTAAAATTTCATAGAAGATGCCATCATATGAAAATTCAAGCTGGCGTCCACCTTGATCTGCAGTTCCTGTGCAAGTTGCTTTTAATTTCCCTTCGCCAAAAGAAATAACAGTTCCTTCTTTTACACGTTTCGCTGGCTTTACAAGCGTTTCCCACTTATCACCTTCTTCTTGTTTTAAAAGAAGTACTTCAATGTGCGCGCCTGTATCTTCTTTCACACCGTGCAAACGAGCAGGCATAACTTTCGTTTCATTTAAAACTAAGCAATCCCCCTCATGTAAGTAAGAAAGAATATCCGTAAAATGTTTATGCTCAATATCACCTGTTTCACGGTCTAACACCATTAATCTTGATGTTTCACGATCTTCTAACGGGACTTGTGCAATAAGTTCTTCTGGTAAATGAAAATCAAACAGATTTATATCCATAGCTATATCCACCTATTTCTTATTTAAATCGATTTATTATATACATAATAAAAGATAATACAATACTTAACACAATACATGTAATGATAGGAAAATAAAAGGTAACGTTTCCTTTTTTCACAAAAATATCGCCTGGAAGCCTTCCAATGAACTTCCAAGCTAATCCAACAACGATGAGTAAGATCCCGGCTGTAATAAGCAGCTTTGGCATCTCCGTCATACTTTTGGTATCTCCATTCCGAAATGTTCATACGCAAGCGGCGTTACAATTCGGCCCCTTGGCGTTCGTTGTAAAAAGCCAATTTGTAATAAATACGGCTCATACACATCTTCAATCGTATGAGATTCTTCTCCAATTGTTGCTGAAACCGTTTCTAATCCAACTGGACCGCCACGGAATTTCTCAATAATACCAAGCAGTAATTTATGATCAATATGATCTAGACCTAATTTATCTACTTGCAGCAATTCTAATGCCATTTGTGTAATTTCCATCGTAACCGTTCCGTTACCACGAACTTGCGCGAAATCACGTACACGTCTTAAAAGACGATTCGCAATACGAGGTGTACCACGAGCACGTCTTGCAATTTCTAATGCAGCTAACGAATCGATTTCAACTTCAAATACTTCTGCTGTACGTTCAACAATCGCAGAAAGCTGATCTACTGTGTAGTACTCTAACCTTGAAAGTACACCGAAGCGGTCACGAAGCGGTGCCGATAATGCTCCAGCACGTGTTGTTGCTCCAACTAATGTAAATGGCGGTAAATCTAGGCGTACAGAACGTGCTGAAGGCCCTTTTCCAATTACAATATCAAGGCAAAAGTCTTCCATCGCAGGATACAATACTTCTTCAATTGATCTATGCAAACGATGAATTTCATCAATAAATAATACATCCCCTGGCTGAAGCGCTGTTAATACAGCAGCTAAATCTCCTGGTCTTTCAATTGCGGGACCTGAAGTTGTTCTAACATTAACGCCCATCTCATTGGCAATAATATTCGCAAGCGTCGTTTTACCAAGACCTGGTGGTCCATATAAAAGCACGTGATCTAACGTTTCTTCACGCATTTTCGCCGCTTCAATAAATACTTCTAAATTATGTTTTGCTTTATCTTGGCCAATATACTGACGGAGCGTCTGTGGCCGTAATGAATATTCTAAATCCGCATCTTCATATGCAGATTCCCCTGAAAGGAGACGTTCGTCCATTATACTCACCTCTTACCATTTAGTAAAAGACTAAGTGCCTTTTTAATATACTGATCCGTCGTTAATGATTCTTTTAATAACTCTGGTACAACACGAGAAACTTCGCGTTCTGCGTATCCAAGTGCGCGGAGAGCTTCCAGTGCCTCATCAAGCTCAGCTGATGAACCTTTCTTCTCATCAAAACGTTCTGTGTCTGAGAATAAATCAACAAATGCATCTGGTACGACATCTGCTAGTTTTCCTTTTAAATCTAAAATCATTTGGCGTGCTGTTTTCTTTCCGACGCCTGGGAATTTCACTAAAAACTTCTCATCTTCATGCTCAATCGCTTGAACGACCTGTCCTGTTTGACCAGAAGCTAAAATTGCAAGAGCTCCTTTTGGCCCAATGCCAGACACGCCTAACAACTTTGTAAATAATAAACGCTCTTCACGTGTTTTAAACCCGTAAAGTGCCATAATATCTTCTCTCACATAATGATATGTATAGACACGGATTTCTTGCTTACTTCTTTGAAATACATACGGATTTGGTGTGAAAATTTGATAACCAATTCCATTATGATCAATTACGACATATTCCGGCCCTACATACTCCACGTAACCTGTAACATATTCAAACAAAATACGATCTCTCCCTCTTAAATCATGTATTCCATTTTAACATATTTAATGATAGAAAAGCGAGACTGCCCCAACAAATGTTCTCCACTTGAAACTTCTGTTATTTTCCATTGACAGAAAGGTTAAAGCACCTTAATATACAGAAGTCGATAATGATTATCAATACTAATTAAAGGGGTTACATCAGGATGAAACGTAAGCTATTTATTTTATTTACTATTATGCTCGTTGTTCTTTCTATCGTTGGCTGTTCTTCTCAAAAAGAAGAATCGAAGGCAAAAGAACAACCGAAAACAAAAGTTGTAAAACATGCTAAAGGTGAAGCTACAATTCCAGTAAATCCAAAGAGAATTGTTGACTTATCTGGATCAACAGAAGAACTATTACTTCTTGGACACAAACCTGTTGGTACAGCAAATACATATAAAGATAAAATCCAAAATCACTTAACAGACAAGTTAGATGGAGTAAAAGCAGTAGGTTGGTACTGGGCACCTAAAGTTGATTTAGAAGCTGTTACTGCTTTAAAACCAGACTTAATTATTTTAAACAACCGTCAATTAAAAATTTATGATCAACTAGAAAAGGTTGCACCTACAGTTGTTCTAGAAACAAACTTAGAAGACTGGCGTGGTAAGTTTAAAGAAGTAGGTAAGCTATTTGACGAAGAGAAGAAAGCAGACAAATGGATTGCAGACTACGATAAGAAAGCAGACTCTTTATCTAAAAAAATTAAAGAGAAAACAAAAGATGAGAACTTTATGTTCGTTGCAGTTACACCACAAAACTTCCGTGTATACGGTAGCTTCGGATACGGTGACATCATCTTTAATGACTTAAAACTTCCAGCAACAAAAGGTACGGATTTAAAACAAACGATGGCGCAAGTATCACTAGAAGGTCTAGTTGCATTCCAGCCTGACCAAATGTTTATTGTAAACTTCGGCGGCGAAGCTGATAAAGTTTACGAAGACTACAAAAACAGTGCCGTTTGGAAAGACAATAAAGCAGTTAAAAATAATCACGTATATGAAGTATCAAATGAAGTCTTCAATACGAAAGCATTCAATCCAATCGGAAAAGATATGCTAATTGATGAAATAGCAAAAGAAATTTTAGCTAAAAACAAATAAGAAAAAAAGCAGCTCACCATGAGCTGCTTTTTTTCTTACTTTGAACTGCGTATTGCTTCATTTTTTCAATCGTCTTCACAAAACCTTCTTTTGATTTAATACGAATGCCACGTTTCAATTTCGCACGTTCATAGCTCTCAAGCTTTTTCATATCAATTTGAAAGAAAGAATGGATCGCATTATCACTTTTCGGTACACCTTTGAAAATTTGTAATATCCCTTCCTCTGAAACACCAAAATACCCGCTCGTTTTCAATAACGGAGAAATATCATCCACTTTCTTTTGCAATACAATTTGTACATCATCACGATCAACGAGCTGCCATTCTTTATACTGCTGTAAAAACTTTTCTAAATCCGTCACTTTTTCTGTAAGTATTTCTTCGCTTACTTCGCCATCAACATACATACGCTCTAATAAAATTGTAACCTCAGGTTCTTTTTTCGTTACTTCTGGTACTGGCCCTTCCGCCTTCACATTCGTTCCATAAACGAAACAAAACATCATAACGAAAGCTTGCATCGCAATCAGTATCCATTTCATTTCCGTTCACCTCTTTTAGGCAAGATCATACTTTCATTAGTAGTTTTTCCGGAAATGGGGGTTTTATCCATATTACATTTCTTTCGAAAAATAAAAAATGCAGATAAGGGTTTACCTCATCTGCATGTATCATTTACTTTTATATAAAATGAAAGACGCCTGCAAAGCAGGCGTCTTGATGCGTTTACGGCGAGAGACCAGGCGACCACATTCGCGTGTTTAGCACTTAAGCATATCTCTCGTCTTACGTAAATTAGCTCATCGCTTTGCTAATATAACATTAATAAAGTATAAGTGCAACATGTTTATAAAAATATTTTATTTCCTCTTTCATCCAAATTATTTTATGTAAATTATAAATTGATAATTGCAATATATATATTACAATTAATGTGACAGCGAAATCATAATAAGCAGGGGATGAATATTATGAAAAAAATAAAGGATGAACGCCTCATTCTTCAAATGTTAAAAAACATACGTATTGTCTTTCTTTTTCAATACATTGGCGTAGTTGGAATTTTAGGCTATATCGGTTTCACTGAAGGCATTGATCAAATTACGAAATCTCCATTGTGGCTATTATTTATGTTTACAAGTATTTTACTTGCTTATTTACAGTTAAGTGTTTCAATCGATGTAGAAGAAGGCGAAAAGGAAATACAGTTAACTCCTTATTACAAACTTGTCTTCCACTCCCTTATTGTAGGAATCGTTACGGCTATTATTTATATTATTTTCAGTCCAGAAAGACCTCTATTTGAAGCTATTTCAACAGGTAGTATTCTTTTCATATGCTTTTTAGTTTCTTATTCCGTTAGTTATTTTATTAAAAAACGTCGCTTACAAGACAACGATGAATAAAGAGGAAGGGCTATCCCTTCCTCTTTTGTTTTGTTATCGCACTGTACCAGTTAAACCGTAACGAATGTCTCGGAACATATTCACTATGTCACGATTAAAATCGTTTGTAACTGTACCGTTACGTAGACGCGTACTCATTGCATCGACACGAGTAAACATATCATTTCTTACAGAAACATATACGTTTCTGTTTCCAACTTCATTTGCAACAGCTTGACGAATTTCGTTAGCCATCGCCGTTTCATTTGTCACTGTGTTACGTGGTTTTACCGCAATCGCTACATCGTTTCCATATACAACTGTAGACACACGGTCTACGTTATTCATACGTTTCACACGATTTGTTATTCTTTCAGCTGTTTTACCATCATTGTTAATGTATGAATTGTTCATTGTAATATTACGAGTTGGATGCGGATTAGCAATTTGTCCATTGTAATTTACATCTCGATAATAATTGTATCCTGTATCGTTACGACCATTTCTATATGTTACATAATCTGTATAACGATCATTACGTGTCACATTATCACGATACTGGTGTGTATCATTATAAGATGTACGCTCGTAATTGTAGTTACGTCCATCCATTGCATTGTTATCTTTCGGTGTACCACATGCAGCTAATGCACTGGTAACTAACAAAGAAGCAGCAATCACTTTTACTTTCGTATTCAATACAAAAACCCCCTCTGTTAGAATGAGCTTCTCTACTGAAAAGCTCCCTCTTATGATGAGTAACCGAGAAGGTTTTTACACTGTTAATATTTCACTGGGAATTTTCTAGCACTTCATAAAAAAACTTCATTTTCTTAATTAACAGGAATGTAAAAAAGGCGGGAATACTCCCGCCTTTTTAAACTTCTTCTTCGTCCTCTTCTTCTGAAACAGGCTCTCCAAATACATTCGGTGGATCTGGTTGATAATACATCGTTCCTGGCTGTGGTGCATATGCAGACTGAGTTGGTTGGTAATATAAAGGATTCGCATATTGCGGACCGCCTGGTTGTGGACTATATAGTCTACTTTCTCCTCCGCATCCACAATCTTCCTCACTCTGCACAAGCGGCGGCATATTATTATCCATTGGCATCATATTCGGGTTTGGCATAGACGTATATTGCGGTCCAAACGGCGCTCCTTGCTGATATGGCATTTGATATGGATTTGGTTGTTGATAATACGGATTCGGCGGCATCATGGGCTGTTGATACGGCATTTGATAGGGCATCATATTGGGTGGTTGATTGTTATCCATAATCGGCATCATATTCGGCATTTGATTGTTATCCATAATCGGCATTATATTCGGCATTTGATTGTTATCCATAATCGGCATCATATTCGGCATTTGATTGTTATCCATAATCGGCATCATATTCGGCATTTGATTGTTATCCATAATCGGCATTATATTCGGCGGCTGGTTGTTATCCATAATTGGCATTATATTCGGTGGCTGGTTGTTATCCATGATTGGCATTATATTCGGTGGCTGGCTGTTATCCATGATTGGCATTATATTCGGTGGCTGGTTGTTATCCATGATTGGCATTATATTCGGTGGTTGGTTGTTATCCATGATTGGCATTTGAATATTTGGCATTTGAATATTTGGCGGTATGACTTGTGGAATAACTACATTTTCTTTCGATACATTTGGCGATACTATATTCCCTACGTTTTCTTTTTTCACTTGCGGTGACACTATATTCCCTACATTTTCTTTTTTCACTTGCGGTGACACTATATTCCCTACATTTTCTTTTTTCACTTGCGGCGATACTATATTTCCTACATTTTCTTTCTTCACTTGCGGCGATACTATATTTCCTACATTTTCTTTCTTCACTTGCGGCGATACTATATTTCCTACATTTTCTTTCTTCACTTGCGGCGATACTATATTTCCTACATTTTCTTTCTTCACTTGCGGCGATACTATATTTCCTACATTTTCTTTCTTCACTTGCGGCGATACTATATTGTTTTTTTTCGTTTGCGGAGAAATGATATTGTTAGGTTTCATTTTACTAATTTGAGGAGCAATTAACTCGCTTCCTTTTTTTATTACATCTGAAATTTTATATTCTTTTTTCGGTTTTATTGGTGGTTGTGGCGGCTGCGGTAATACATTTACCGAAAACTTCGTGTTTTCTTTTTCCGCCGGTTTTTGTTTTTCTATCACAGGTGGTTTTTGAATAACAGACGGTTTTTCAACTGGTTTTTCTTTTTGAATTGGCTGTTCTTTTTGCACCTCTTTTTGCGGTTTCACCTGTACTTCTTTTTGTGGCTTTACCTGCATCTCCTTCTGTGGTTTCACCTGTACTTCTTTTTGCGGCTTTACCTGCATCTCCTTTTGCGGTTTTACTTGCACTTCTTTTTGTGTTTGTTGCATAGCTGGCTGCTGTGTAATTGGTGCTGATTGATACGTAACTTCTTCTTCATCTTCTATTCCAAGCGGAGTTGGTGTTGCTGCAAATTCTTTTTGCTGCACTTCTTTTACGTATTGCTTTGGAGGCGCTGAACCTGCTCCAGCCTGTTGTTTCATGTGAACACTCTTGGATGGCACTTTAATTTTCATACCTGGCATAATTAAATCTGGATTACTAAGTTGTGTATTTGTTTTTTTCAACGTGTCAAAATCCACTCCGTACTTTTTCGCAATTTTCCAAAGGGTATCCCCTTTTTGCACGATATGAATTTTCAAATTTTCCCCCTCCTGTATAACTTATCTATAAGTAACAAATCTCATGAAGTAACTCTTTCTAAATAACATTAACTTCTTTTCACTTTTATCACTTCTTCGATTTTCAATATCATTCGAAGCGGAATAAGCATAAAGAACCACAATGATTTCTTCAAAACAATGTATGCCCATTTCGTTCTCGTTATGATTATATGTATGAAAAAAAGCAACAGGAATACCGTTGCTTTACACACGCTCTAACATACGATTTAATGCAAGAACCGCTTCTGCCGTTACTTGTTTGTCTACGCTAATAACGTTAATTTCTTCTCCTCTTTCTATCGTTTCAAGTGTCCATAATAAGTGAGGCAGATCAATTCGGTTCATCGTTAAGCACGGACACATAAATGGATTAAGTGAAACAATTTCTTTATCTGGATGTTGCTGAATAATTCGGTTCACTAAATTCATTTCTGTACCAATCGCCCATTTGCTACCAGATGGCGCTGATTCAATCATATCAATAATATATTTCGTTGAGCCTGCATAATCTGAAGCAGCTACAACTTCATAACAACATTCTGGATGTACAATAATATTCATATCAGAATGATTTTTTCGTACGCTCTCAATGTTCTTCACTGTAAAATTTTGATGAACAGAACAATGCCCTTTCCATAAAATTACTTGAATTTCTTCTATATCCCCATCGTACTCTAATGAATCTGTGTGTGGGTCCCATACTGCCATTTTATCTAACGGGATACCTAAATCGTACGCTGTATTTCTCCCTAAATGTTGGTCTGGTAAAAAGACGAGACGTTCTTTTTGAGTAAACGCCCAAGATACCATTTGCTTTGCATTAGAAGATGTTACTGTTGCTCCTCCGTTACGACCACAAAACGCTTTAATTGCAGCTGTAGAGTTCACATATGTTAACGGAATCATCGTATCTCCAAATAATTTCGTGAGCTCTTTCCATGCTCTTTCTGTTTGTTCAATATCTGCCATATCCGCCATCGAACAACCTGCACGCATATCTGGTAAGATGACAACTTGATCATCTGTCGTTAACATATCTGCTGTTTCCGCCATAAAGTGCACCCCGCAAAACACAATATATTTTGCGTCTTTATTGCTCGCTGCAACTTGTGCAAGCTGAAGTGAATCCCCTGCTGCATCTGAAAATTGTACCACTTCATCTTTTTGATAATGATGCCCTGGAATGAATAACATTTTCCCCATTTTCTCTTTAATTTCACGAACACGCTTTTCCATATCTTCCGTTGACATCGTGTAATAACGCTCTGGTAACATCGTTTCAATTGGCTGTACTTGTTCTAAAATACTCATATACGTTTCTCCCCTCTAAGCCACTTTCCTTATCCTTCAATATTGAAACTAATATCAAGTGCTTTCACTGAATGTGTTAACGCTCCAAGTGAAATATAATCTACCCCTGTTTTTCCGTATTTCGGTAAATCTTCAATTGTGATGCCCCCTGAAGCTTCTGTAACGATAGCGCTTGGTACAATTTTTGAAAACTCCCGGATTTCATCTGGCGTACGATTATCGAACATAATAATATCAGCACCAGCAGCAACAGCCTCTCTCACCTGTTCCTCAGTTTCTGTTTCTACTTCTACTTTCACCATATGTCCTAACTTCTCTTTCACTGATGTAACAGCTTTTGTAATAGAACCAGCAAACGCAATATGATTGTCTTTAATCATGACACCATCATATAAACCGAAGCGATGATTAAATCCACCGCCGCACACGACTGCATGCTTATCAAACATACGTAGTCCTGGCATCGTTTTTCGCGTATCACAAATGCGAGTATGACTGCTATCTAAAGCAAGAACCGCTTTACGCGTCATCGTCGCTATTCCGCTCATACGCTGAATAACATTTAATATAACGCGCTCTGCTGTTAATAACGATGCAATTGGACCTTGCACAGTTGCAATGATTTCGCCTTTTTCTACAAGGTCCCCATCTTTTTTATGAAGCTCTACTTCAATTCTCTCATCAATTAATTTAAATCCTGATTCAATTACTAAACGTCCTGCAAAGACCCCTGTATCCTTCGCAAGAAACGTTCCTTTCGAAAGCAAGTTATCTGGAAAAATAAGCTGAGATGTTACATCTCTTTCCCCTATATCTTCTAAAAAAAATCGATTTAATGCTTCTTTAACTTTTATCGTGTTCATAAAGCCCCTCTTCCCCTCATTACACAAGTTGTCGTTTTCTCTTTACTCGAACAATCTCTTTCTTTCCTATATTTCTATCTGGATAATCACTCCGGTAATGCCCGCCAATACTTTCTTCTCTTTGCAAGGCTGACACAACTATAAGCTCACAAACCGTTAACATATTAATAAGCGTTATCTCTTCATTCGTAAGAACATCATGTTGTAATATCATATTTCGAACACCATACTTACTAAGCCATCTCTTCGCATAAGATAAACTTTGCTCTGTTCGCACAATCCCAACATATTTCATCATGCATTTTTGTATTTCTTCTTTCGTCGGTAAATGATTCAGAACGATAAACTTTGCTTCCTTTTCGGCTAGCATGTTCACCTTTTCTTTTGTCTCTCTAGATAAAATGTGTCGTCCGATTCTTTTTCCAAACACAAGACCTTCTAATAATGAATTACTCGCTAATCTATTTGCACCATGAACCCCGTTACAAGCTACTTCACCGACTGCGTATAAGTTCGGAATAGACGTCTCTCCATCACAGTTCGTTTTCACGCCGCCCATGTGAAAATGAGTACCAGGCACGACTGGAATAAGTTTTTTATTTATATCGACTCCATTTGTTTTACATATCGATGACACGGTCGGAAAGCGTTGTTCAAAGTTTTGAATCATTTCGATGTTTAAGTACACTTTTTCACCCGCAAGTAGCTGTTCATGAATAGCCCTTGCGACTACATCACGAGGCGCTAAATCCTGTTCGGAATGTATATCCATCATAAAACGCTGCCCTTTTCCATTTACAAGGACAGCTCCTTCTCCGCGAACAGCTTCGGACACAAGACCAGAACAACGCCCACCCGCGTATAACATCGTCGGATGAAATTGTATAAACTCTAAATCTACAAGCTCTCCGCCTGCACGGTACACCATTGCAAGTCCATCGCCTGTAATCGTCTCATCATTAGAAGTAAAGGCGTATAAACCGCCAATACCGCCTGAAGCTAACACCGTATAATCTGCATTGTAACGTTTCAATTCTCCTTTATTGTTGCGAGTTAAAGCCCCAACACATTTATCTTTTTCTATAATAAAATCGAGCACCATTTCCTGTTCCACTACCGTAACGTATGGAGCTACTTCTTGAATAAGATGCTCTAATAAATTCTTTCCTGTTGCATCGCCACCTGCATGTAAAATACGACGTTTTCGATGCGCTCCTTCTTTTCCAAGATGAGGACCTGTTTCATCTCCATCAAATTTCATTCCATTTTCAATAAGGTTATTAATTTCTTTCGGTCCTTCCTCGACTAAATAACGGACCACTTCTTCATTGTTATAATGACACCCTGCTACTAGCGTATCTTCAAAATGATCATTAGGATTGTCGTATGTAGCTACCGCTGCGGCAATTCCACCTTGAGCTAAATGTGTATTATTATTACGTTTCGTCTCCTTTGTGATAATAATCACATTCTTTTCGTGACAAATCTCTTTTGCAACACGAAGTGCCGCAACGCCACTTCCAATAATTAAGACATCTGCGCTTGGCATAATTGTTGCCTCCTACTTTACACTTTTCAACTGTCTTGACACCTATATTTACATAGTTTTAAAATAATGACAAGAGTTTTTTTTAATTCTTATTTTCACTACCATTTAAAAAGTAAAAGAAATGTAACTCTTACTAGAGAGAGGAACTTACATGATGATATATCTTGACTATGCAGCTACTACACCTATGAGCGAGGAAGCGTTACAAACATATATGAAAGCAGCATCGCAATACTTCGGAAATGAACAAAGTTTACATGATATTGGAGGAACGGCTTCTTCTTTATTACAAGTTTGCCGAAAAACATTTGCGGAAATGATTGGAGGAAAAGAACAAGGAGTATTTTTCACAAGTGGTGGATCGGAATCGAACTATCTTGCGATCCAATCACTTCTAAAGGCCCGAAATAAGAAGCATATTATTACGACACCTATGGAACATGCATCCATTCGAAGTTATTTTCAATCCCTAAAATCAAAAGGCTATACGATCACTGAAATTCCTGTTGATAAAAATGGACTCATTTGTTTAGTAGATTTAGAGGCAGCTATTACGGAAGATACTGTGCTAGCAAGTATACAGCATGGAAACTCTGAAATCGGAACCGTTCAAAACATTACAGAAATCGGGGCACTTTTAAAAAAATATAATGTTTTATTTCATACGGATTGTGTGCAAACGTTTGGTAAACTGCCTATCCATGTTTTTGAGATGGGGGTTGATAGTCTTTCTGTTTCAGCACATAAAATATACGGACCAAAAGGTGTCGGCGCTTGCTACATAAATCCGCAAACTCGCTGGGAACAAGTATTTCCAGGAACTTCTCACGAAAAAGGATTTCGCCCAGGTACAGTGAACGTTCCCGGCATCGCATCTTTTTTAACAGCTGCTGAAAATATATTAAAAACTCAATGGGAAGAAAGTTTACGTTTTAAAGAGTTACGATCCTACTTTTTAGAGCAAATACAAACACTTCCACTAGAAATTACAGTAGAAGGTCATTCTACTTCTTGTTTACCACATATTGTTGGGGTTACAATAAAAGGAATAGAAGGTCAATATACTATGCTAGAATGTAATCGCCATGGTATCGCCATTTCCACCGGAAGTGCTTGCCAAGTCGGCAAACAAGAACCTTCGAAAACTATGCTTGCAATTGGAAAAACGTATGAAGAGGCAAAACAATATGTCCGCTTCTCTTTCGGACAACAAACAACGAAAGATCAAATTGATACTACTATTCATGCACTACACACAATTGGAAATCAATTTTATAGAGGTGTTAAATCATAATGAAACAAAATGAACAAAAAAAGATTTTAGGTGAAGAAAGACGACAACTTATCCTCCAGTGGCTTCTTGCTGCAAATGAACCGTTATCGGGGAATGAACTATCGAAAAAGACGAACGTAAGTAGACAAGTTATCGTGCAAGATATTTCCTTGCTTAAAGCACGAAACGAACCAATTATTGCAACTGCTCAAGGCTATTTATATTTAAAGCCACAAGAGAAACAACAAACTTTTGAACGCGTAATCGTATGCCAACATAAACCAGCAGAAGTACGTCAGGAACTTACAATGCTTGTTGACCATGGCGTTACGATTAAAGACGTAAAAGTTGAGCATCCTGTATACGGTGACTTAACAGCCTCCATTATGGTAAGCAATCGCTTTGATGTAGAGCAATATTTACAAAAAATCGAAAACACAAATGCTTCCTATCTTTCACAACTAACAGATGGTATTCACTTACATACAATCGAGGCAGATTCTAAAGAAAAATTAGATGCTGCTTGTGAGGCGTTAGATAAAGCAGGATTTCTCGTTTATTAATGTAAAGCACAGAGTTTTTATCATTCTCTGTGCTTTTTTAATGCTATAATATTGTAATCAATCGTAAAGGAGATCAAATATGGGAATTGAACTCGTTCACTTTAGCATTGGCAAACCGAAACAAATGAAATATGGCGAAGATAAAGAAATGATTACCGGTATATGTAAAGAACTTACCGAAGAAGCTTTCCTATCAAAAGATGGCTTCCTTGGTGATGATGTAGCAGATTTAAAACACCACGGTGGACCTGATCGCGCAGTTTGTGTGTACTCACACGAGCATTACGCACTATGGGAAAAAGAATTTCAAACAACACTTCCAGCTTCCGCATTTGGCGAAAACATTACCGTAACAAATATGTTAGAGCATGACGTATGCATCGGAGATACATATCAACTAGGCGAAGCAATCATTCAAGTAACGCAAGCTCGCGTACCTTGTAGCACAATTTCAAAACGTCTTGGCATCCCTGGCATACTGCCGCGTATTGTAGCAACTGGATTTACTGGCTACCTATGCCGCGTTCTTCAAGAAGGTACTGTACGTAAAGATTCAAAAATTACATTACTAGAACGTCCATCAAGCAATGTTTCCGTTTTATTCTCTAACGAAATTTATTTTCATAATAGAAAAGATAAAGATGGCATCGAGAAGATTCTTGCTGTTCCAGAACTAGCTGATATTTGGCGTGGTCAATTAGAAGATCGTCTTGCGAAGTTAAAATAAAGAACCCACCTTCTGCAGGTGGGATTTTATTAATCTATTAAAAAATATATTAGGCAATGAAATGATATTGACGATTAGACAAACACCAACATTCCATCTACATCTTACAACCAATAAGAAGAATAACTCCCCAGCACAGTAACAGAAAAACCGAGTGCTTCAAGTTCCATCGTTACGCCTGGCAATAATACGTCATCGTATGCTTTATCGACATCGATTAAGAAAAAGTAATTTCCAAGACCTGTTTTCATCGGACGCGATTCGATTTTTGATAAGTTTAATTTTCTCCATGCGAAAGCTGATAACACTTGATATAGGGCACCTGCATAATCTGCAGGTAACGTTATCATAAGCGTCGTTTTCTCTCCGCGGTTCTCTCCGTTATTCGGGAGTACTGCTTTCTTTTTCTTATGGAGTACTAAGAAACGTGTATGATTATTTTTATGCGTATGAATACTACGTCTCACAATTGTTAATCCGTATTTTTCTGCAGCCGCTTCATTTGCAATAGCGGCAATTTTCTCTTCAGGATGTTCTTTCACATATTGTGCAGCAGCACTTGTAGATGTCATATCTCGAACAGTTACTCCTTTTAATTCTTCATTTAAAAATTTATGGCACTGTGCAATGGCATGCGGATGAGAATGCACTGCATATACTTCTTCCCACACTTCTGCATACTGAGGATGTACAAGTAAATGCTGCTGAATTGGTACTGTAATTTCTCCTACAATGGAAAGCGGCTGCTCATGTACAAGGTAATCAACCGTTATATTCACTGAACCTTCTATTGCATTTTCTAACGGTACAACTGCGAAGTCTACATTTTCATTTGCAGCTGCATCTATACAATCTGGAATCGTTCGATACGGTACATGCTCTGCTTCCGGAAAAAAACGACTCACCGCCATATTTGTAAATGTTGCTTCTGGTCCTAAATATCCTACTCGAATCATCGTCTTTTCCCCTCTTTTTCGTTTTCTTACTGTTATACCATACTTTTTTATATTCTTCTATGTAAATTTCGAATATTTAAAAAAGACTAGCATTCGCTAGTCTAAATGTTTCTTATACTCTCTTTGAGCGAAGAAGAAATAAATGATACATGCTGCGATATAAAACAGAATGAACAAACCTACTTTTCTTAATGATCCATCCATAAAAAGCGTATTATGAAACGTATATAATGCAACTGCACTATGCATACTCCCTACTATAATTGGCGCAAAAAATAGCATACATAATTGCCAACGAGAAATTTTCCATACTTCTTCCTTCGTCATTCCAAGTTTAGAGAGTGCACCATACTGCTTTCGGTCCGATGCAATATTATGGAACCATTTAAAATACACGATACTACATGAAGTGAGAAAGAATAATATACTAATAAATGAGCCTACAAATAGAGTAATATCGCCGACTTCTTTCATATTTACATACAACTCCATATTGCTTCGAAATGCATTATTATTATCTTGTTTTATATGTCTCCGTAAATCTTCATTTAATTTCTTCGTCTTTTCGATATTTGATAATGTGTAGCCTCTATATATCATTTTTTCAGAATCAGGAACCTGATTTGCTATACTGTCAAAGTCTTTATCATTCATAACGAAGAACAGACCATTAATGTACGAAGGATGATAGTTAAATTGAATCCCTTCTTTCTGGCCGTTAAATACGAATTGATATGGTTGATTCATTACTTGCAATTGAATCTCTTTTTGATTATATACATTCGAATTATTGTATTTATTATAATAAACGAGTGTCACTGTACCTTTTTTAGGACGATACGTTTTCTGTCTTTGTTTCCTTGCTTCTTGGTTATATTCACTTTCTTTTATAAGCGGTACTATTGTTGTTTCTCCCTTATTAGACTGAAAGGATGCATAAACTCCAACAAAACTCATATATTGAAAATCATCATACTCATAGTGATGCAGTAATTTTTCAACCGCACCTTCCTCAAAGACTTCATGAGTAGAAATACCTTTTTCTATGTACGAAAACGAGTGTACCCCTCCAGTTCGCCACATATCTTGCATGCTAGAAAAATATAAGAACACCGTACCTGTTGCTGTAACTACAAACGTCGTTGCCATAGACATCAGAAAGAAAAAGCGACTATTTTCCTTCATTCGATGTGACAATTGATTCACTATAAATAAATACGGATATGTATACATAATCTTTTTATTTCGCTTTATCATTTCTAACACTTGGGTAGCTCCATGTGTAAAAGAAAAGTACGTTCCAAAAAAGACAAGTATAGACACAGGGAAAAAGTATATTGCTATCGTAGTCATCGTCACTTGTAGCGCCAACGCATACCCGCCCACTAAACAAGCAAAACCGAATAAACAAAGCCACTTTGATGTTTTCTTCTCTTTTTTATCTGTTCGAAATTCTTTCAATAACCGAATGATTTTTATATTCCATATACGTAAAGCACTTATAAAAGATAACAAAATAAAAACGACCATATATGTAATAAATGTTACACCAATCGCCCTTACGTCAAATATCACAGGGAGTTCTTTCGGAAGCCCCAGTAACATACTAAATACCATAAAAAAGAGTTTTAAAAATATCATACCGAGCACAATACCGAAAATATTCGCGAAGACCCCGATTAAAATTTGTTCGGTCATAATCATTCCTATTACGTTAGATTTCGTTGCTCCCATTAACATATATAACCCTAATTCTTTCTTACGTGCTTCTATGAAAATAGAAGTAGAGTACAAAATAAATATGACGAAAAAAGAAATGATTATAACATTACATATGATAAGTCCCCAACGTACGTTTTGATACCACATCGTCTCTTGCATATACGGATGCACAATGACAGACATATATGCGTAAGAAGCAAATACTGCAAAACAACTACTTAAGAAAAACACTTTATAATTACGCCAATTTCCTTTTATATTTTGCAGCGCTAGTTGCCAAATGTTCATCTATCGTCCTCCTGTAACTTACTACATAGGCAAAAAGCTAGAGGTTCCCCTAGCTTTTTACGTGTTT
Organism: Bacillus sp. cl96; assembly: GCF_900100505.1. Lineage (NCBI taxonomy): Bacteria > Bacillati > Bacillota > Bacilli > Caryophanales > Bacillaceae > Bacillus > Bacillus sp. cl96. The sequence continues at coordinate 127,658 of NZ_FNDM01000002.1, read as the reverse complement.
TAAATATCCTCTTTGCGCGATCATAAAGTAAATGGCAGAAGCTAAAATGTATGCTCCAATTACAAGCGCACCTGATTTCCATAAATCAATATAAAGCATTTTCCCTAACGTATGAAGAGCAACTCCACTATGAATGGAACCGATTAAAATTGGGATAAAGAAGATAACTCCCATTTGTCGAATCGCAATTTTGCGAATTTCTTTATCTGTCATACCGATTCTCTTTAACGATTTAAATTGAATACGATCTTGTTCTTTATCGTTAAACCATTTAAAATATGTCATACTACAAGCGAAGAAGAAGAACAGTACCGCTACGAAGAAACCGATGAACATTGTAATTGCTCCACCTTCTCTTATATCCTTATACGCAAACACTGAATTTCTCAATTCTCCTTGCTTTTCTGGTGCAATTTCATTTTTCAAATCTAATACAAGATTTTCTGTATTTTTCCAATCCTCGATATAATAACCGTAATATTTCGTCTTTTCTTCATCTGGTACGAGTTTTGCATATTTCTCAAAATCTTGATCATTTACAATAAGATATTCACTATCATTAAAAACAGAATACTGCGTTGGATTATTTAATTGAACAGACTGCTTTTGCCCGTTAATTGTAAATTCATACGGTTTCGTACGATCTATCTTCATCAGTTCATTTGACATATCAACCATAACCATCGTTGCACTACCTGGTGCATTATGAACTTCTGTAGGTTGCTCTCTCTTTTGTTTGCGCACTTCTGCATTATATTCTTTTTCTGAAATAATCGTCATCGGTACTTCATGTTCACTATTAAACAACGTTATTTTCTGTGTTGCCGGTAGTTTAACGTAGGTTACTTTTCGCGCATCTTCAAACCCGTGTCTCTTCACAAGCTCCTGTACCTTTTCTTCATTAATAAGATTATGCGTATTTAACCCCTTTTCCTCATATGAAATAGCATGTGGTGTAAGTTCTACCGTTTTCGCACTCATATTTTCAAAATATACGTACAGTGTACCTACTGCTGAAGATACTACCGCCGTAATAATAGAAATTACAAATAGAAAACGAGCATTATCTTTCATTTTATAAATAAGATTGCTAAGAACAAACATATTTGGATACGTATAGAAAGATTGCTTTCTTTTTTGTAATGCTTTTAATACAACTGTACTACCTTGTGTAAATAATAAATACGTTCCGCCAATTGTCAGTCCTACCACCAGTAAAAAGAGGATGAGGAAATTCAGAAACGTTACTTGGAAGCTAAGTACATATGCAACAATAATACATCCTATACCAACTACACATAACCATGTAAATGCAAACGGCTCTACTTTTTGCTTTCTAGCTTCTCTTAATAAATCAATAATTTGCAAGCGTCCTACCGTCCAAACGCTAAACAATGATAGGATTAAAAATAGGATAAAGTATACGCCAGCTGTAATAAGAACTGCTTTACTATTCCAAACAAGTGGAAGTGTCTTATCTATTTTCAATAATACGCTTAACGCTTGGAAAAATAATTTTGAACAAAGCATTCCAACCCCAATACCAATTACAATTGCAATACTACCTAACATCAGTTGCTCTAATATAATCATTCGGCCGAGCTGCGATTTCGTTCCGCCTATTAATGTTAGTAGACCAAACTCTTTTTTTCTTGCTCGTAAAAACGTTGAATTTGCATATAAAATAAAGAGTGCCGAGAAGATGACCACAATATAATTCATCGATTCTAATCCTTTTGTGATCATCTTTCTCATACTAATATTACCGCTTACGACATCTGGATGATAAATAAAAGAAGCATACATGAAAAATACGACAATCGATAAACAACTACTTATAAGAAACGCTTTATAGTTACGCCAATTTCCTTTTACGTTATTAAGCGCGAGCTGGCGAAAGTTCATGATATTCTCCTCCTAGCATCGCAAGTACGTCCAGAATTTCTTGGAAAAAGGCTTGTTTCATTCTTCCTTTATGTATTTCCGAGAAAATTTCCCCATCGCGTATGAAAAGGATACGTTCACAATAACTAGCCGCTACTGGATCGTGCGTAACCATTGCAATCGTTACTTTCTTTTGCTCGTGTAAATCTTGCAGAGCGCCCATTAGCGATTTCGCTGACTTCGAGTCTAAGTTTCCAGTTGGCTCATCTGCTAAAATTAACGTCGGTTCATGAATGATTGCTCTCGCTGCTGCTGCACGTTGTTGTTGTCCCCCAGATACTTCGTATACTTTTTTATTTAATATTTCTTCAATATTTAAGAACTTTGCAATCTCAAGCACTTTTGCATCTATTTCATTTACAGATTTCTTCGCCATTACAAGAGGTAAAATAATATTTTCTTTAATCGATAGCGTATCAAGTAAATTAAAATCTTGAAAGATGAACCCTAAATGTGTACGGCGAAACTCCGCTAATTTTGCAGCACGCATTTGATTAATTTCTTCACCATTTACAAGCACATGACCTGAAGTTTGCTTATCAATTGTTGCTAATAAATTTAAAAGCGTCGTTTTCCCGCTTCCTGAAGGACCCATAATCCCTACAAATTCGCCTTCTTCTATTTTAAAATTTATATCGTTTAAAGCAGTCGTCGCTACTGAACCTTTTGATTGGTACACCTTCGTTAATCCTTTTACTTCAAGAACACTCATTTCTAATCCCCCTACGTGTTTTCTTCTTACATTTACTATAAGAAAAATAAGAAAAAGAAACGAGTGATTTCCCTTACAAAACGTTTTGTTATCTTACAGTTTTGTCATTTTTCTCATCAATGTATGATATTCTTCATCTTTTGCAAATTGGAACGTGAATGTTGTCCCTTCTCCTTCAGCCGATTGAACATACATTCCATGATGTAAATTATCGCAAATTTCCTTCGTAATATATAACCCCATTCCAGTCGCTTCTCTCGTTTTACGGCCATTTACCCCCGTAAAGAATGGATCAAATATACGCTTTACATCTTGCTCTGGAATACCGATTCCATTGTCCTTAATATGTAATAACACCTTTTGGTCTTTCTCTTCAATTTGAAATTGAATTTCTTTTTTCTCTGCCGCTGAAATTTTCGTATACTTAATTGCGTTTACAACAATTTGACCTATAGCAATACTTAGCCATTTTCTATCAGAGGCAACCATACAAGTATCTTCTTCAAACATAACTTTCGGAAATACAGACGATTGAATGAAGGATTTCCGATTTTCATTAATAATACCTCGCACGACATCTATAACATTTACTACTTCTACCTTATAATCTTTCGCAAACTGCTCTAGTCTTGCCATATGTAACGCTAAATCTAAACCATTTAGTATACGGTTATTTTCTTCACGAATACTTTCAACTGTTGCTCTTGCCTCACGATGCTCTTTGCCAAACTTTTGCAGCAATAATTCAATAACAGATACTGGTGTTTTCATTTGGTGAATCCATTGGTTCATAAATATCATTTGCTGTTGCTCTTTCGCATGCTGTTTATGAACTTCATTCATATATTGCTGTCTTAATAACGTAAAAGATTCAACGACCATTTCTTGCTCTGATGTATAAGATTCATCAATAAGTAAAGAGTCATGTAATGTATTTCCACCAGTAACATACTTTTCAATCCTCTTTAAAAACACAATCCGTTTTCGGTAATCGTAAATGAGGTATACAGTAAACACAACTGTTCCTAATAAAAGTCCATATAACCATGTACTCCAATCAATGGATCGCTTTTCTAAAAGACTTTGCAACTGTAAAACGAGCCCAAATAAACAAAGGCTAACAATATAAGAAAGAATTAAAGAAAAGCGGTCCATGAGGTAAATTTTAACCTTCATGCCCTTCGCCCCACTCCGTAAGAAGCGCATAACCATATCCACGTTTCGTTACAATTGCATTTTTAATGCCTAACTCCTCTAGTTTCTTCCTTACACGTTTTACATTTACGGTTAATGTATTATCATCCACAAATGCTACTTCATCCCATAGAGCTTCTAACAGTTCTTCGCGCGTTACATATTGATTCACCTGTTTCATTAAACACTCTAATAAGTAAAACTCATTTTTTGTCAGTTCAGTTTGTTGTCCTTGCCACTCAACAATATGCTGAGACGGGAATAACAACAGTCCATTTACACCTAAACAATCACTCTCAGCAGCAGAAGCATACTCTCCGTAACCACGGCGAAGCGCACTCTTCACCTTTGCCATTACGATATCTAAATGGAATGGCTTCGTAATATAATCATCGCCGCCATTTTCAATCGCCATTACTTGGTCCATTTCTCCTGTTCTTGCAGAAACAAAAATAATTGGCGCATTCGATACAGTACGAATTTGACGACACCAATAAAAACCGTCAAAGTACGGTAAATTAATATCAAGTAACACGAGATGAGGATTCACTTTTACAAACTCATCTTTTATTTGACGTAAATCACTTGCTCTAAATGATTGATATCCATATCTTTCTAAATGCTCTTCTAATATTCCCGCGATTTTCTCATCATCTTCTACAATTAATATTTTATACATGTTCGTTTTCTCCCCATAAAAAATTCTTCTAAAAACCACTCCCCTTTTTATTATAAATTGAAAATTTAATTAGTGGGGATTTTTTCCTATACAAATCCGATTTTTACGATATAAAAAAAGACTGCCGTATTTCGGCAGTCTTAATCGATAAATTCAAATTCATATTCAAGAATTTTTACAATATCTCCGTCTTTTGCACCACGTGCACGAAGCGCTTCATCAATACCCATTCCGCGCATTTGACGAGCGAAACGACGTACAGATTCATCACGTGAGAAGTCTGTCATCTTGAATGTTTTCTCGATATCGTAACCAGAGATAACAAACGTGCCATCACTTTCACGTGTAATTTCAAATTTAACACCTTCAGTATCAAATTTGTACATTACACTTGTATCAGACTCATCCGCAACTTCATGTATTGGGAATTCTGGTGTTGTTTCTATTAAGTTCGCTACTTCAAACAGTAAGTCACGAACACCTTGTCTTGTTACAGCTGAGATTGGGAAGATTTTTACTTCGTCTCCCACTTTCTCTTTAAATGCTTGTAAGTTTTCTTCTGCATCTGGCATATCCATTTTGTTTGCAACAACAACTTGCGGGCGCTCAGTTAAGCGAAGATTGTATTCTTTCAATTCATTATTAATCGTTACGTAATCTTCATATGGATCACGGCCTTCTAAACCAGACATATCAATAACATGCACGATTACACGTGTACGCTCAATATGACGTAAGAATTGGTGTCCAAGTCCGACGCCAGCATGTGCGCCTTCAATTAGTCCTGGAAGGTCAGCCATAACGAAGCTGCGGTTATCACCAGTTTCAACAACACCAAGATTCGGAACGATTGTTGTGAAGTGATACTCTGCAATTTTCGGACGCGCTGATGATACAACAGATAATAATGTAGATTTACCTACACTTGGGAATCCAACAAGTCCAACGTCTGCTAGTACTTTAAGTTCTAGAATAACATCACGCTCTTGACCTGGTTCCCCGTTCTCAGCGATTTCTGGCGCTGGGTTCGTAGCTGTTGCGAAACGTGAGTTACCACGGCCACCACGGCCACCTTTTGCAATTACAGCAGTTTGTCCATGCGTTACTAAATCGGCAAGAATTTGACCAGTTTTTTCATCTTTTACTACTGTTCCTGGCGGAACCTTTACAAGTAAATCTTCAGATTTACGTCCGTGCTGACCTTTACTCATTCCGTGCTGACCGCGATCAGCTTTGAAATGACGTTGGTAGCGGAAGTCCATTAATGTACGTAAGCCTTCCTCAACTACGAAAACAACATCTGCACCTTTACCTCCGTCGCCACCTGCTGGGCCACCTTTTGGTACATACTTCTCACGACGATACGCAACCATACCATTACCACCGTCGCCGCCTTTTACATATATCTTGACCTGATCTACAAACATTATTTCACCACACTTTTTTCAATTGGTTGTAATATAACTGAGACTTCTTCGTCTCGCACTGTATAAGAAATGGAATACCATTTATTGTTTTGGGTCGCAAGCCAATTCTGTAGTTCTTCTACACTCGTTAGCTTACCACGAAAATCAAAAAAGAAACGAGCATTATCCGCGTCACATTCAATTGTGATACAAACATAATTTTCAACATATACGTCTAAACTATGCTGAAGCATCGAGAAAAATTGATTCGTCCATGTACATACAGTCTCATCTAAGTGAGATAAGTTATGTAATTTCCCTAATACTTCGTACTCCAATAAGCACGGCTGCTGTTTCCAATTATATGTTAAAATCCACTCTGAAAATAAAGGCATTGATAGCCCCATCAGATTGGATTCTTGTCTCGCTTCTTGGACAAAACGATCGATGAGACTATGAATTTCTTCCACTTTTCCAAGGGAAAGGTTTCCTTTCACCATCTGCATACGATTGAGCCAATCATGTCTTGAATGGCGCAATGCATCTATAATTGTCCATTTTTCATTCATTTAGATACCCCTTAATATAGAAAAACTCTAACCTGCACTCAGGTTAGAGTTTTCCGTGAGTTCTTATGCTTCTTGAGCAACAGGATATACGCTCACTTGTTTGCGGTCACGACCAAGACGCTCAAAGCGTACTACGCCGTCAACTTTCGCGTATAAAGTGTCATCGCCACCACGACCAACGTTAACACCTGGATAAATTTTTGTACCGCGTTGACGGTAAAGAATTGAACCACCTGTAACCGTTTGACCATCTGCGCGTTTAGCACCAAGACGTTTTGACTGAGAGTCACGACCGTTCTTTGTACTACCTACACCTTTCTTAGATGCGAAAAACTGAAGATCTAATCTTAACATACGTTACACCTCCTGCACTTTTTCTATTAAACGGATATACTTTCCGTAATCAAGTTCGATCGTCTTAAGCGAAACAACTAATCCTTCTAAAAGCGTTTGTGCTTTTTCTGCTGCATGAACGTCTAAATCATTAGGCAATTCATACGTTAAGAATCCGCCATCACTTCCGAGTTCAATAGTTGCTTGCACATTACAAAGTTCTTCCACTGCATTTATAGAACCAAACACAACCGCTGTAGTTCCAGCACAGACAAGGTCTTGTCCATGTGGCGCATAATCGGCATGTCCAGTCATTTTAAATGATTGGATACTTCCTAATTTCGTGCGACTTATCGTAATTTTAATCATGTTAACCAGAATTAAGCGTTGATAGCTTCAACAACTAGCTTAGTGTAAGGTTGACGATGACCTTGTTTCTTACGATTGTTCTTTTTCGCTTTGTATTTGAAAACGATGATTTTCTTAGCGCGACCTTGTTTTTCAACTTTCGCAGTAACTGTTGCACCTTCTACAACTGGGCTACCAACTTTAACGTTTTCGCCACCAACGAAAAGAACTTTGTCAAAAGTAACAGTTTCACCAGCTTCAACATCTAATTTTTCAATGTAGATTGCTTGACCAGCTTCAACTTTAATTTGTTTTCCACCTGTTTCGATAATTGCGTACATACTTGCACCTCCTCTTAATTACTAAGACTCGCCAAAAACGAGGTAGACATAAATGCCTTTAGGGAACCTGTCTTGTGCGGTTGTAGCATATAGCCGTTTAGGTGCTATAAACTATAACATAAAGATGTTATCATGAATCATAGACGGTTGTCAATAAATGTTCTGCTAACTATTTTTTCCGTTCTACAATTTCTTTTTTACTTCCAAAACGAACGATAGCATACTTTTCGATAATATCATCTTTGAAATAAATTTCAAATGGAATATTTTTTTGTAATCCTTTTTGCAAAAACTGTTTTTGCAGTTCTTTAGGCGCAGCGATTAATACTGCTTCATCTTCTATATTGCCATATGTGATTAGTTCTCTCTCTAACTCATACGCAATTGTTTCATGCGACATCACATAACCCGTCGCTTTGCAAGGTACACACTCTTTTAATAATACGTCCCGTAAAGAATGCTTTTTACGTTTACGTGTCATTTCCAAAATCCCTAGCTCCGTAAAACCGAGCACCCTTGTATATGTTCGGTCATCTTGCATAGCAGCTATGAGACATTCTCTTACCTTTTCTTTATCTTCTCTTTTTTTCATATTAATAAAATCAATTAATATCATACCACCAATATCACGAAGTCTTAATTGGCGTGCAATTTCTTCAGCGGCTAGCTCATTTGTGCGAAGTACTGTATCTTGTAAATTTTGTTTTCCCGTAAACTTGCCCGTATTCACATCAATTACAGTCATCGTCTCCATTTGTTCTACAATTAAATAAGCACCATTTGGAAGCCAAACAATTTTTTGGAGTGCTTTCTCAATCTCACGCTCTATTCCAAAATGGTTAAACATCGAAGACTTTTCATTATAAAAAGATACTTTTTCTTTTCCAACTTTGTCTTCTAATTCCTTTACTATACTTCTTGTATCTACAACTACTTTTTCAATTGTTTCAATTGGGTTCTCTTGAAATACACGATCTAAAAAGGTCGCCGGTCGATGAAGTAATAACGGCACCTTTCCTTGACCCTCTTTTCTTTTTAACTCTTCATACAACTGTTGTAATCCTTGCATTTCAGCTTGTATTTCTTCAATTGCTCCTTTTTCAGAAGCAGAACGGAAAATGTACCCCCCCGTTCCCTCTATTTCAATTTGGAGTAACTGTTTTCTTCTTTTATTATTTTTTATTTTTCGAGAAACAGCGCGCATCTCATCAAACGGCATATAAACGACATATTTCCCGGTAAATTCTATATTCGCTGTCAATTTAGGCCCTTTCGTATCAATTGCCTCTTTCACAACTTGTACGAGTATCGCTTGCCCTTCATGTATACGATAAGAAGATGGTACATCATCGTATGAAAGGTAAGCATGTTTTTCTAAACCGATGTTTACAAAAGCTGCATTCATTCCAGCAATTGTTCTTACGACACGTCCAACATAAATATGCCCAACAATCTCTTGCTCTTCATTACGTTTCCATAAAAACTCAACAATCTTTTTCTTCTCTTCAATTGCAACGCGCTTTTCCGAACCAGCGTAATTCACATATAACGTTTTCAAAATTATTTCCTCACTTTATAATCTTCTTTGCTTTTACAATAATAAAAGGTTAGTGCTATCGTCAACACTAACCGATTAATTCTTCAACTGATGAAGTTGTTCGTTTTTCAGTAAAATATGCATAGAGCAATTCATTTTCATCCAATGTGTAATGCTCTTTATATTTTCCACGGACGATAATAGAATGCTTATATCCTCTACGAAATTTTGTGAAGATCGTATATAAACGATCTTCCGTTTGCACTTCAATAGGTGCAATCTTTTCGATTCCTCTTTTGTTTCCATAATAACGTTCTAATAAAAAACGCATAAATGCATACCGTCTTTGTTTCCACTCTTGATATAATGACACTGCTAAAAATATGAGTAGTACCCACATCATAATATTGTTACTATTCCAAAGTAACTGCCATCCTAATATTACACTAAAAAAAACACATGACAATTGCATCATCTTTTCATGTGCTTGTAAATAAGGGAAACGATATGATAATACATTAAACAATACTTTCCCGCCATCTAACGGCCAAATAGGAAGTAAATTGAATGCTAAAATAATTATATTATTCCACATGAAGAAATAATATAAATCTGCATTCAGCCAACCAGCTTTGAACAACATATAACCTACCAGCATCATCCAAACATGTTGAATCGGTCCTGCAATTACGACAACAAGTTCCTCTTTCAATGACTTATTACCATGTTCCTCAAGCTCGGCAACGCCACCAAACGGCAAAAGCTGAATTCTTTTTATACGCCAATTATAGTGTGCTGCTGCAAAAGCATGCCCAAGTTCATGAATAAGAACAATACAAAATAACAGTAGTAACTCTTTAAAACGCGCAGTAAAAATACCAATGACAATAATAACCCAAAATAATGGATGCACGGAAATTTTCGTTAAAACGTCCCTATATTTAATCAAATGATATCACCTGGATCGGATCAATAAATTTCTCATTCTTTTTTATCGCGAAATAAAACTTTCCATTTTTATCATTTGTATCATTACTCACCGTTCCAATTTTTTGTTTCTTTGAAACGTAATCATATAATTTCACTGACATATCGTTTAAGTTTGCATACCATGACTCTGTACCATCTGCATGTTGAATTTGAACTGTATTTCCAAGTTCCTCTTTCTTGCCTGCAAAAACAACTAACCCTTCATTTACTGACTCCACTTTTGCATTTGTAGCTGTTTGGACAAATACACCTTGGCCATTTTTTTGAAACCCTTGCATTACCTTTCCAGAAGCAGGAATTGCATAATCTTTTTGCTGAATACTTCCTTCTTTTTTCTCGTTCGGCGAATAGAATACAAGCGGTTTTCCAAATTGCTTTTCGTACCATTTCGCTACAGTAGCAAACTGAAATTCCTCTTTCATCACTTTTTCTGTAACAGCTTTAGCTCCATTGAATGAAGAAGGAGCATTCTTATATAAAATAGCAACCGAAAGAACTAATATTGCTGATAATAAAACTTTGAAGAAAAAGACTTCCTTTCGAAATAAAGGATGCATTTCCTTTTCTCCATCTTCAATAAATACTGCTTCACTATCAAAATTCCCTCCGTTAAAATACTGCTCTTCCTCCATCCTTTCTTGCTCGGCCTTCCTTTTTGCAATCCGCTTTTTAATTTCTTCTACGCGTCTATTCTTCATACTGTCTCCTTTCTTTCGTTAAGCTAATTTCATTAGAAACAGTTGTATACAGTTTGTACATATGTATGAGCTAAGAAAGAAAGATATTCGTGTGAAGAAAAAAGAAAGCACCTCGCATATGTGCGAAGTGCTCTTAACGGATTCCAAAGAAGTTTTTCACCTTTGCAAATACCGATACCTTTTCTTGTTCAAATGCTTGTAATGGTACATTCTCACCTAACAAGCGTCTTGCAATATTACGATAAGCCAACGCTGCTTTTCCGCTTGGTTGCAACGCCACAGGTTCACCTGTATTTGTAGCTCGAATAACTTCATCGTCATCTTCGACAACACCAAGAAGCTCGATTGACAATGTACGTACAATTTCATCAACATCTAACATATCCTGTTCATGAAGCATATGACTACGTACACGGTTAATAACAAGTTTGGGTGGTTCAATATCCTCTTTTTCTAAAAGCCCAATAATACGATCCGCATCGCGCATTGAGGATACTTCTGGAGTCGTAACAACGATTGCTTTATCCGCACCAGCTACCGCATTTTTAAATCCCTGCTCAATCCCCGCAGGACAATCGATTAATATGTAATCATAATCTTGACGTAATACTTGTATTAATTCATCCATTTGTTCAGGTGTTACCGCTGATTTATCACTCGTTTGTGCTGCAGGTAATAAATAAAGATCATCAAAACGTTTGTCTTTAATAAGAGCCTGAGGTAAACGGCAACGCCCTTCAACGACATCAACAAGATCAAATACAATACGATTTTCCAGCCCCATTACTACGTCTAAATTTCGAAGACCGATATCTGTGTCAATTAAGCACACTTTCTTTCCAGATAACGCTAGGGCCGTACCAATGTTCGCAGATGTAGTAGTTTTACCTACTCCGCCTTTTCCAGATGTAATTACTATTGCCTCTCCCACAGCTATACAATTCCCCTTTCTAACTTTGTTAAATTAGGTCTAAGATGAGTGAGAAGTTGCAGGCGATCGACAACAATGTGATTGTTCTCATTAATATACGCACATTCTGCCGCCTCCGCTCCGTCTTCTTTCTCTTCCGGAGCCCGCATTGCCACATCACTAATTCGAAGTTGCATCGGGTTCATAACAGATGCAGCGATTACAGCATCCGAATCCCCATAATACCCAGCATGTGCAATTCCTCTTAATGATCCTACGACAAAAATATTCCCCCCAGCGATAACCGTTCCGCCTGGATTAACATCTCCAATTAACAACAAATTTCCTTTTACATGTAAAACTTGTCCAGAGCGAACAATTTTGGAAATAGGGACAATTTCTGTTTCTTCTTTCCAAGCTATTGCTTCTGCTTTAGTGATAACATCACTTTCAATTGAATCCACAACAAGATTCTTTTTATTACGAATTAACGTACGAATCTCTTCTTGTTGGACTTCTGTTAAATAACGATTTCCTACTTTCACATGCACTTCAATTAAAGAGCGCCCATCACCATCGTAGTAATGTGTAGAAAGTTTTTCGTCTAATTCCATCAATAATTCTGAGAATGAACAACAATCATCTAAATGAAGCGTTATCCCATCTTTTGTCCCTTTTATCGTTACATTTTGTTGCTTTTTTTCTTCCACTAAAGTTCACCCCACCGATTCAATTCGACATAAAATTAGAAAATCCTTTTTTCTTTTTCTTCCATCGCTTTTGAAAGACGCACTATATATCGTCTCAGTGGGAAACAAACTATCAATAAGAAAATAGCATTTAACAATAAAGTAGAAAGGAGACGATCTGTGAAAAAGACATACGCTGGCATATGAGTACGTCCTAATAAAGTTAAGAATCCATACACATAATACTCTAGTGCTACACCGCTAGCTAATATGATAGAAACAACAATAAATAAATTCAATTGTAGTACTTTCATCACACTATATACTAAATAAGCTAAAATCGGATAAGCAAAAATATATATCCCGACAAGTTCTGTGTATACGGTATCAAATAAGAAGCCAAATAATAGTCCGTAATAAATCCCTTGGACCGGACTATAATACACTGTGATAAAACATAAGACGATTATAAAGAAATGCGGTGCTGCTATGCTGTCTTTCCAAAATACATCCGTTGGAACAACAGTAGCAAACATATTTTCAAATAGAAACACAAAAAGGAGCAAAAGAGGAAGAGCTGCTCTTTTTAATATCTTCATCATCTCTTCTTCTCCTCCTATTCTAATGGCGCTGAAGGTGTTGCACGTTTAGCAACCGTAATATGCTCTACGTCATTTAAATCAGCGGCAGGTTTTACATAAGCTGTTTTTGTTAAGCCATATGCATCCGGCTGAACTTCAACGATTTTTCCAATTACAAGACCTTTCGGGAAAATATCACCCAGTCCAGATGTTACAACTAGTTGATCTTTCTCTACCGGTGCATCAGAGCCAATCTTTGTGAAAAGAAGTAATTGCTTTTCTTTGTCATAACCTTCAATCAATCCAAAGATTTTCTCTTGCCCTTGTACAATAGCAGAAACGCGATTTGTTCGGCTCATAGAACTTAGTAATTCTACTGATGATGTAAACTGAGATACACTTTTCACTCTTCCAACTAACCCTTGTGAAGTTACTACAGCCATATCTTTTTTAATTCCTTGCTGTGCCCCTTTATCAATTCCAATTAAATCGTACCATTTATCTGGATTACGAGAAACAACAGTAGCTGGAATTTCAGTATACCCGCTATTTAACTCTTTTTTACCAGTTAGCTCTTGTAACTTCTTGTTATCATCTTCTAATTGTTTTACTTTCCCTGATAGACCTGCATAATTATCTAATTTTGCTTTTAATTCTTTATTCTCTTCATACGTGCGCTTTACATCCTCTACATTTTCGAAGAATCCAGCTACGTATTTCGCTGGCTTTTGGAATACACGTTCTACAACACCGACAGTATCTTTAACAAACTGCTCTGGCCATGTTAAACTGTTCCGTTCTTTCAATGAGATTCCAATCAATGCCACGAGAAGAATAATACTAACCAACAAAACAATTAATCTTTTGTTTAAGAAAAACTGTGGCACGTTCACACCCTCTTAATTTCACTGATTTTTATTTTGCAATATTATCGAGCAGCAGTTTTGAAAAGATCGATATTGTCTAATGCTTTACCTGTTCCAATTGCTACGCAATCTAATGGATCTTCTGCAACAAGAACTGGCATTTTCGTTTCTTCACTAATTACTTTATCTAAATTACGTAGTAATGCCCCGCCACCTGTTAATACGATACCGCGGTCCATAATATCAGCCGCTAATTCAGGTGGAGTTTTTTCTAACGTATTTTTAACTGATTCTACAATCGCATCTACTGTATCTTTTAATGCATCTGCAATTTCTTCTGGCTGAATTAGTACTGTTTTTGGTAAACCACTTACTAAATCACGACCGCGAATTTCCATAGGCTCGATACCTTCTGGCTCGCCTGCAGAACCAATTTCTAATTTTAATGCTTCAGCTGTTCTTTCACCGATCATTAAGTTATAGCTTTTCTTAATGTACTGAATGATTGAATCGTCCATATCATCACCAGCAACACGGACTGACTGGCTTGTTACAATACCACCTAGAGAAATAATTGCAACTTCTGTTGTACCGCCACCGATATCAACAACCATACTACCAGTTGGTTCCCAAACAGGTAAGTTTGCACCAATTGCTGCTGCAAATGGCTCTTCGATAGGATAAGCATCACGAGCACCCGCTTGACGAGTCGCATCGATTACTGCACGTCTTTCTACAGCTGTAATACCAGATGGTACACATACCATTACATACGGCTTACGTGAGAAGAAACCGTTTGATTTTTGAGCTTGTTGAATGTAATATTTCATCATTGTTGCAGTTGTTTCATAATCAGCAATTACACCGTCTTTCATCGGGCGAAGTGCCACAACGTTCCCTGGTGTACGACCAATCATTTGTTTTGCATCGCTACCTACAGCAACGATTTGTTTCGTATCAGTTTGTAACGCAACTACTGAAGGTTCACGTAAAACTACACCTTTTCCTTTTACATATACAAGCGTGTTCGCAGTTCCTAAGTCTATTCCAAGATCGCGAGTAAATCCACCAAATCCAAACATATTATTTATCTTCCTTTCTTGTTTTCACGGACTCATTTTTTCTTACTTTATATTATAAAAACAGTACGTTTTTTATATCTTTATCCTTTTTGTAGATAAATTTCTACAAAAAACTCATAAATCACATTATAAAACAAAATAAGTAAAAAGCATAGTCTTAAATATGACCTTTTTCCTTTAAACTCACGAATTTATGGTCACCTATTATAATATGATCAAGCACTTCAATTCCGATAATCTGGCCGCATTCTACTAAGCGTTTTGTTACTGCAATATCTTCACGGCTCGGCGTGGGATCTCCTGAGGGATGGTTATGAAGACATATGATAGAGGCTGCTGCACGACGGAAGGCTTCTTTAAAAACTTCCCTCGGGTGTACAATTGACGTGTTTAAACTTCCAATAAAGATCGTTTGCCTATGTATAACTTGATTTTTTGTATTTAAATATAAACAAACAAAATGCTCTTGTTGTAAAAAACGCATTTCTTCCATCATGTATTTCGCACAATCTTCTGGACTTCGAATACTATATCTATTTTGATATTCTAAACGTACCATTCTTCTGCCTAGTTCAAAGGCTGCCATAAGTTGCGATGCCTTTGAAATCC
Organism: Bacillus sp. cl96; assembly: GCF_900100505.1. NCBI lineage: Bacteria > Bacillati > Bacillota > Bacilli > Caryophanales > Bacillaceae > Bacillus > Bacillus sp. cl96. The sequence goes on along the minus strand of NZ_FNDM01000002.1, from coordinate 112,170 downwards.
CAATACCATGTATACTAATTAGCTCTTCTAATGTTGCATCTTTCAACATACGTAAGCCATCAAATTGATGTAAAATTTTATCTGACAACTTTAAAACTGTTTCTTCTTTAGAACCTGTTCTGAGTAACACTGCGAGAAGCTCTCGATTTGATAAACTTCCAGCACCTTCTAACAATAAACGCTCCCGTGGCTGTTCTTCTCTTACAACATCACGAATACCGTTCATCTCTCCACCCCTTTATTTGTTCTCTCAAAGAAAACCCCATGCAATTTTACGCATGGGTTACATCAATATCAAATTGTTTTAATTCCCGAACGAGACGTGCAATTGGTAAGCCAACTACACTATAGTAGTCCCCTTGAATATTTTGAACGAAAATAGATCCTTTACCTTGAATCCCATAACTACCGGCTTTATCAAAAGGTTCTTTCGACGCGACGTATGTATCAATTTCCTCTTCTGTTAACTCCCAAAATGTAACTTCTGTACGCTCATAAAAAGTAACCGTTTTTTCTTTTGCTATAATTGCAACACCTGTATACACTTCATGTGTTTTCCCTGATAGTAATTGCAACATCTCTTTCGCCTCATCCTCATTAGAAGGCTTACCAAGAATACGCGACTCATATGTAACAATTGTATCTGCACCTAACACAATGTGATCACTATTATTTTCTGCCACCGCTGATGCTTTTTGCAAGGCAAGCGACATTACAATATCAGAAGGCGATGAATATGCACCAATTGTTTCCTCTACTTCACTTACAACGATTTCAAATGGCACACTAGCTAACTCAAGCAATTCCTTCCTCCGAGGTGACCCTGAAGCTAAAATTATTTTTCTCATATTTTCTCCTTCCTTTCTCACATGAAGCAGAACAATTTATATTAATCGTATCAAAGGAATAGTTTGCCCACAAATGAAAGAAATATTAATTTCTCTAACTAAAATAACACTTCTTTATTGCATACGATTATATTCCTGTCATAGAGAAAGCACTTTGCTCTAAATTCAAAAGAAAAGAAAGAAGTACATGTACTTCTTTCTTACTCATTTTATTATCCTATCATTTCACTTTCTACGAAACAATTTTTTCATACGAGAGTAAACCATCAATAATAACTTGATTTAATTTCGCCAAAGATTCCTTATCCATCTTCCCATCTTTTACTGTTTGTACAGCTACCGACGTATACATATACAGTTTCTTTGCTTCTTCTTGTTTCATACTTTTCCCTTCTTTTTCAACCTTTTTCCATTCTTTTTCAATTACTTCTATATCTTTTGCGCTGCTTTTTCCACCAACTTGTACGCTAGAAGCATATTTTGCTAAATGAGTGTATAATGGCTGCACTTTTGTTAAAAATGTTCCTACTTCTTTATCATCTTTCAGCAATGCTTTATCTGTTATATCCCAGTTCTTTTTTAAAACGGAGACACCATCATTTTTATACTTAGTCATTAATTGATTTATAGACTGTTCATCGCTAGCAATACCAACAACTATTGCATACTTATCACCGCTCGGTCTCAAAGCACCAATGCCCCCATTGCCTTTCCATTCTTCAAGAGCTGCCTGTCCCTTTTCTTCAGAAGAATAAAGCCCCCCTTGAACAAAAAATAATTTCATTGGATCCAATGACGTTCCTACTTGTGCTTTTTGTTTTTGTTCTTTCGGTGCTGGTGTTTGTTCTGCCGTTCCACCCACCTTTGATTCTCCATTTCCAGTCGGCCTTGAAGCTGTCACTTCACTTCCTCCTGTCGTTCCTTGTCCAGTAAGTAAATGAAGCATCCCCATTCCAAACGCCGTACCGATAATGATTGCAGTTGCAACGATTACAATTAATGTATTACTCCACTTCTTTCGGTATTTTTCCACAGACATTGATTTCGCTTTTTGAAACGGAACAACATTTTTCGGTCGTTCACTTTCTACTACCATCCATTCAAATTCATCTTTCTTTTTTTCCTCATACTTCGCTTCTGTTCCATTCACTTTCACTGAGATCGTTCGTGATTGCTTGTCCATACACTCACACCTCACCTCTTATCGTTGTCCGCATCATATCATATTCATTTCATAAAAAAACGAGATATTTGTCAGAGGAATTCGCCAAATAACCCTATATATTTATCTTATATGTATGCATTTGACTTCATTTGTAGAACAAAAAAACTAGATAGCAAAGACTATCTAGTTTTTCTCGCAAATATATTTTCGTACTTCAGAAATGAAATAAAGAGAACCTGTTATGATAAAAACATCATTTTCTGCTATCATTTCAACTTTTGTATCAATTGCCTCTTTCCAATTTTCAAAAACTAATTTTGATTCTTTCTGTGAATATGATGCAAGCTTATCAGCAGAAATAGCACGATCAAAGGCGAATGTTGTAAAAATAATTTCATCTGCAATGGTTTCTAATTGGCCTACCATGTTATGTAATTGTTTATCACCAAGGGCAGTAAATAACACTATTACATTTTTATCTTTGTAATGCGCTTCTACTGTTTTCACAAGGCTTTCGATACCTTCTGGATTATGAGCACCATCTATAATAATATCTGGATTACTTTGCAGTTTTTCAAAGCGCCCCACCCAATACGCTTCCTGTAATCCAGTTCTTATTTCTTCTTCCTCAATTAAAAATGATAAGTATGTTTTTACATACATGACTGCCATAAGCGCAAGTGCTGCGTTTCCTACTTGGTGGCTGCCTTTCATTGTGATTCGCACATCTTCAAAAGAGGCGAAAGGACAAGTGAAATCGAACTGTTCTCCATCTTCACTAGACTGTTTATGTAATGCTGTAAAATGGTTGCCCATCTCGTATAAGTTTGCATGATTTTCCTTTGCAACATTTTGAATGACTTGCAAAGCTTCTTCATCTTGTACACCAGTAATTACCGGCACGCCAGACTTAATAATCCCCGCCTTTTCATATGCAATTTCTCCTAGTGTATTTCCTAAAATATGCATATGATCGTGACCGATATTCGTAATAATCGTGAGAACAGGGTGTATAACATTGGTAGAATCAAAACGTCCACCAAGCCCTGTTTCAAATAAAACAACATCACAGAAATTGAATTTGCCGAAATAGCAAATCGCCATAACAGTAATAATTTCAAACTCTGTCGCTTCCCCTAAATCCGTTTCATCTAGTTTTTCCACGACTGGTTTTACCAGCTTTACAAGTTCAGTAATCTCTTCGTCTGCAATTGGTGTTCCATTCACACTAATGCGTTCATTAAATGATTCGATGTAAGGAGAGGTAAACGTTCCTACCTTATATTTCGCGCCTTCTAACATGTAACGCATATATGTTAACGTTGAACCTTTTCCATTTGTACCAGCAAGATGAACACATTTGATATGACGCTCTGGATTTCCAAGTTCTTCTAACATCCATCTCATTCTTTCTAATCCTGGCTTAATTCCAAATTTCAATCGGCTATGGATCCACCCTATCGCTTCTTCGTATGTATGTATCACGTATATTTTTCCCCTTTCAAAAGACAACTTTCATAGTTCTATTATACGCAAAGAAAAGAGACTCACCAATATAGTGAGTCTCTAAAAACATTTTTACTTTTCAAGATCTGCTAGACGTTGACGAACTGCTTCGCGTTTTTCTAGGTAATCTTGCTCTTTCGCACGCTCTCCTTCAATAACCGCTGCAGGAGCTTTCGCTACGAAACCTTGGTTAGAAAGTTTCTTCTGTACACGTTCTACTTCTTTATCGAACTTCTCAAGTTCTTTCTCAAGACGAGCTCTCTCTTCATCAAGATTGATAAGATCAGCTAACGGTAAGAATAACTCTGCACCTGATACGATTGCAGTCATTGCCTTTTCTGGCGCTTGTAAGTCTGTTTGAATTGTTAATTCGCTTGGGTTACAGAAACGCTCAATGTAAGAGCTGTTTTTCGTAAGTTGAGCAAGTACAGCCTCATCTTTTGCTTTAATTTGCATTTGAACTTTTTTGCTCATTGGCGTATTTACTTCTGCACGGATGTTACGAACAGAGCGAATGATATCAACTAGAAGGTGCATTTCTGCCGCAGCCTCCGTATCTTGTAAATCTTCGCGAACTGTTGGCCACGCAGCTACTGTAATAGACTCGCCTTCATGCGGTAAATGTTGCCAAATTTTCTCTGTTACGAATGGCATGAATGGGTGTAATAGACGCATTGTTTGATCTAATACGTAAGCTAAAATAGAACGAGTTGTTTTCTTAGCTGCTTCATCTTCACCGTATAGTGGAAGTTTCGCCATTTCAATATACCAATCACAGAAATCGTCCCAAATGAAGTTGTATAATGAACGACCAGCTTCACCGAACTCATATTTATCCATGTTACGTGTTACGCTTTCGATTGTTTCGTTTAAGCGAGTTAAGATCCACTTATCCGCAACTGATTTTTCACCAGTTAAATCGATTTCTTCATACTTCATATCATCCATGTTCATTAATACGAAACGTGATGCGTTCCAAATTTTATTAATGAAGTTCCAAGTAGATTCTACTTTTTCCATGCTGAAACGTAAATCTTGACCTGGTGCACTTCCTGTTGATAAGAAGAAACGCATTGCATCTGCACCGTACTTCTCGATAACATCCATTGGATCAATACCGTTACCAAGAGATTTACTCATTTTACGACCTTGCTCGTCACGAACTAAACCGTGAATTAATACATCTTTAAATGGACGCTCGCCTGTAAACTCTAAACCTTGGAAAATCATACGAGATACCCAGAAGAAGATGATATCATAACCCGTTACTAGTGCATCTGTTGAATAGTAACGTTTGAAGTCTGCTGAATCTTCATTTGGCCAACCAAGTGTGGAGAATGGCCATAATGCTGAACTGAACCATGTATCAAGTACATCGTTATCTTGATTCCAGTTTTCAATATCTGCTGGTGCTTCTGTACCTACGTATACTTCACCAGTTTCTTTATGGTACCAAGCTGGAATACGGTGTCCCCACCATAATTGACGAGAAATACACCAGTCATGAATATTTTCCATCCAACGTAAATATGTGTTTTCAAAACGCTCTGGTACGAACGTTACTTTTTCTTCTTCTTTTTGTTGAAGCGCTACTGCTTTTTCAGCAAGTGGAGCCATTTTTACGAACCACTGTGTTGATAAATAAGGCTCAACAACCGCACCGCTACGCTCACTATGACCTACTGAATGCATATGTGGCTCGATTTCTACTAATACGCCAGCTTCTTGTAAGTCTTTTACTAATTCTTTACGGCATTCGAAACGATCCATACCGTTATACTTACCAGCTTTTTCGTTCATCGATCCATCTTCGTTCATTACTAAGATGCGTGGTAAGTCATGACGGTTACCTACTTCAAAGTCATTCGGGTCATGAGCTGGCGTAATTTTTACAACGCCCGTTCCGAAATCTTTTTCTACGTACTCATCAGCAATAATCGGAATCTCACGGCCTACGATTGGAAGTGTAACTGTTTTTCCGATTAAATGTTTGTAACGATCGTCTTCTGGATGAACTGCTACTGCTGTATCACCAAGCATCGTTTCTGGACGAGTAGTAGCAAGACGAATGTGACCAGAACCATCTGTTAACGGATAGTTCATATGGTAGAATGCACCTTGAACTTCTTTATGAATTACTTCAATATCAGAAAGAGCTGTACGTGTTGCTGGATCCCAGTTGATGATATATTCACCACGGTAAATTAAGCCTTTTTCGTATAATTGAACGAATACTTTATTAACCGCATCTGATAAACCTTTGTCTAATGTGAAGCGTTCACGAGAATAGTCTAGTCCTAAACCAACTTTCCCCCATTGTTGACGAATGTGAGAAGCGTACTCTTCTTTCCACTCCCAAGCTTTTTCAAGGAATTTTTCACGGCCAAGATCGTAACGTGAAATACCTTCTTCACGAAGTTTTCCTTCTACTTTCGCTTGTGTTGCGATACCAGCATGGTCCATTCCTGGAAGCCATAGTACATCGTATCCTTGCATACGCTTCGTACGAGTTAAAATATCTTGAAGAGTTGTATCCCAAGCATGACCTAAGTGTAACTTACCAGTTACGTTTGGAGGTGGAATTACAATTGTATACGGTTGTTTCTTCTCGTCTCCTGTTGCTTCAAAATATTTGCCTTCAAGCCACCATTGATAAAGGCCTTCTTCAACGGACATATGATCATATTTAGTTGGTAAATTCTTTTCCGTGTTTGACATTATTTTCCCTCCTTAAAATAAAAAATGTCCCTCATCCAAAAAGGACGAGGGACATCGCGGTACCACCTTTATTTACAAACAAATTCATAATTTGCTTATACTCTTAATTTGATAACGGACAAATCCGTCTTTTCCTAATAAGAACTATTCCGTTCAGAAAAGATGCTCCAGGGCTACCTTCTAACATAACTATCTAGAGAATCTCCCAGCTAATGATTCTCCTCTCTGAAGACGTTTCATGTTATACTCTTCCCCTTCAAGGCATTTATATGATTGTTAATTATTATATACAATAGTGTAAAAAACGAAACCTTATTCGTCAAGATAAATTTAAAACTACAGCTTTTGGTGCCAAAAAGAAGATAAGTAGAATCCTCTACTTATCTTCTTTACCCCGCTATTTGTGGGCAGTAAGACCTCCACCTCAAAACTCAGCTGAAGCAAAGAAGTTAGATGGGAGCCCTGGTGCCCGTAAACGCCCAATTAGTGAAGGCTAATCATCAGCGGGGAATGTTTACTTTATCCGTTCCCTTGCTGGGCAGCTTGTAATTGTGACAGGAAATATTCTATATTGCTAACGAGCCAATGCGATTGTTGCAAACTCTTTACTCCGCGCAGTTCATTTTCCTCGTTACGATTATCTCTTCTTTTCTTATAAGACTGGATTTGCCGAATAAATTGCGATGGATACGTCATATACGCAAACATAAGTAGTTGCTCTTCTTTCGTAAAAGGGAAATTTTTTTGATACATTTGAAACCATTCAAACCGATCACTTCTTGCGATTGGATATGTGTTTAAAGACCGTGAATAAAAACCTACTATATCTTGCACAGGCGTTGCAAACTTCGATTTTTCTAAACTAATAAAATAGCCATTCCGTTCATAGTCAAATAAAAAATGATTCAGTGACACATTACCATGCACAAAAGTAATACGCGTTTTCTCCTTTTCTTTCATCGCATCGTTCCACTCATTTAATTGCTTCGTTGCAAATTCACGCGCTCTCATTACATGATGATAGTACGTACAATATTGCAATTCAAACGGGGACATATACCATTTTGATTCAGATTCTACGAGAAACTCTTCTAACATCTCACCATCATTTTCCCAACGATCGGATATACTTGTATAATGTTTTTCTAAATCTTCTTCCGTATACGTTTCTTCCTTCACAGTTTTTTGATGCAACGTTCCAAGTGTCTGAAACATTTTATGGTATTGATCATTGTCCTCACCGTTTCCTTCTGCACGTTCTAACCAAGGCATTAAATAATAATTATACGTCCCGTCACTTAAAATATAACTTCCATCCGTCGCATGATATATAGGTACATAATTTGAAAAACCTTTCTCCTTCAAATATTGAATATGATGCAGAAAGTTATTCCGCTCTAACTTTCTGCCTTCTATTTTCTTGAGTGCATATGGACCTTGATTCGTATAAATTTTCATTACATTTCCGTGCTCTTCCATATGCTGCGTATCTAATCTATATTGCCTCACGATAGGTTCATAGTGATTTCGCAACTCAATATCCATACGAATAACCCTTTCTATTCAAAACATAGCCTCTAAGAAAGGAAGTGAGTGAAAACACTCACTTCCTTATTTCGCCTTTACCCTTGAAACGGGAATATAAATAATTTGCCCCGTATTTAAAAATATATCTTCTGTTTGATTGACACGGTATAAATTTTGTACAGACGTTTCATAACGGTCTGCAATAGATTCAATTGTATCCCCTTCTTGCACGAAATACATTCTTAACTTTGTAAATTCTTCTTCCGGTTCTTTCGTAAATAATTTTGTTAAATAAAGCGCATTTTCATCTCGCTGTGAGTACTCTTCTTCTTGTTCTTCCTGCTTTTTCGCTTTTTCTTTCTTGAAATCTTTTCGTCCGAACAGTTCAAATTGCGGCGTTGTTTCTTGCTCCTCTTCACGCTCCACAAATTCATGTTCCTCTATCTTCTCTTCTTCTAATTCCTGCTCTTTTCTTTCCTCTAATTGGAACGGTTCAAATGCGTAATCTTCCCACTCATCTGATTCCTTATATGCTGGTTCTTCTACATGCGGCGCCGGTCTATTTTCGTCCTCTTGCGCTGAATCTTCTTCTAACTCGGCATACACCGTTTCTTCCTCTTCAGCTTCATCCTCGTTTCTCTCTTCATCACACAAACCGCTAATAGATATATCCGCTAATAATTGTAAGCAACCATTTTCCTTTAATTCATAATCAAATTCCTCAATTGATACATATAGCTCTTCAATTACTTTCACTCGATTTCTCGGAATTGATATTTCAAGCGGAAAGGAATGAACAAGTTCATTAACCCCATCTTCCCTTGTTTCTACATAATCAATTGACTTTGCTGGCGATAGTTCTCTTAATGAATACGCCGAATCATCTTTTCGTGCAACATACTCTCCCGTTAAATCTAATTGCCCTCTCACGATTACTTCATGATCAAGCTCTTCTATCTCAACGTCTGGATCTAACGAAATTGACAAAAGTTCTTCGACTTCCTGTCCCTTTTGGAACCAAACAGATTCTTTTAATGAAAATCGTAACGAATGATCTGTAGCCACTTCTTTTCCCCCTCCCAAACTATATGTCATTACAGATTTATGTGTGGGAAGCTTACTTTATGAATAAAAAAAATCGCCCCCCTTATGGAGAGCGATTTTTCTCTAATACATTATTTTAATTTTGACATTGCAATTTCAGCTGCTGCAATCGTTGCTTCAATATCTGCATCACTATGTGCTGTCGATAAGAATAAACCTTCGAATTGAGATGGTGGTAAGAATACACCTTGTTCTACCATTTCACGATAGTAAGCCGCAAAGAATTCTAAGTTTGAAGATTTTGCTGCATCGTAATTAATAACGGGTTCATCTGTAAAGAAAATACCAATCATAGAGCCTGCACGGTTAATATGATGCGGAATGCCATGTTTTTCAGCTGCTTTACGTAATCCAGCTTCTAACATTTCAGCTTTACGCTCAAATTCTACATATGATTCTGGCGTTAACTGTACTAACGTTTCATAACCTGCCGCCATTGCAAGTGGATTACCTGATAAAGTACCAGCTTGGTAAATCGGTCCGCTTGGCGCAACTTGGCGCATAATTTCCGCTTTACCACCGTATGCTCCTACCGGTAAACCACCACCGATTACTTTACCTAGGCATGTTAAATCAGGCGTTACGCCATAATAACCTTGGCCACAATTATAAGCTACTCGGAACCCTGTCATTACTTCATCAAAAATAAGCAATGCACCGTTTTGTTCTGTTACTTCACGAAGACCTTCTAAAAATCCAGGCTGCGGAGGAACAACCCCCATATTTCCTGCTACTGGTTCTACAATTACACAAGCAATATCATCACCGAATTGTTCAAACGCGTATTTTACGCTTTCTAAATCGTTATAAGCTACTGTAATCGTATTTTTCGCTATACCTTCTGGTACACCAGGACTATCTGGTAAACCTAAAGTCGCCACACCAGAACCAGCTTTAATTAATAACGAATCACCATGACCGTGGTAACAACCAATAAATTTCAAGATTTTATTACGACCTGTATAACCACGAGCTAAACGTAGTGCACTCATTGTTGCTTCCGTTCCAGAGTTAACCATACGCACAATCTCAATTGATGGCACGCGCTCAATAACAAGTTTTGCTAATTTATTTTCAATTTCTGTTGGTGCACCGAAGCTTGTACCTCTTTCAGCAACAGATTTTAACGCTTCTACAACACGATCATTTGCATGACCATGAATTAAAGGACCCCATGATAATACGTAGTCGATGTATTCATTCCCATCGATATCATATACTTTAGAGCCTTTTCCACGCTCCATAAACAACGGATTCATCCCAACAGACTTAAAGGCACGAACCGGGCTATTTACGCCACCAGGCATTAAGTCTTGCGCCTCTTCAAACGCTGCAATTGACTTATCAAACTTTTTCATTATTTAGCGCCTCCTTCTTGTAACCATCTTGCTGCATCTTTTGCATGATACGTAATAATTAAATCTGCCCCTGCACGTTTCATACTAATTAATTTTTCAAGAACAACTTCTTTTTCATTAATCCAACCATTTTGCGCTGCCGCTTTAATCATCGAATATTCACCACTTACATTATAAGCGACAACTGGTAAATTAAAGTTATTTTTCACATCACGAACGATATCTAAGTAAGAAAGAGCTGGTTTTACGATTAAGAAATCTGCACCTTCCATTACATCTGATTCTGCTTCACGGAATGCTTCCATACGGTTTGCCGGATCCATTTGATATGTTTTACGGTCACCAAATTGCGGTGCACCGTGCGCAGCATCACGGAATGGTCCATAAAATGCTGATGAATATTTCACAGCGTACGACATAACTGGCACGTGTCCAAAACCATTTTCGTCTAATGCATGACGAATTGCTGTTACGAAGCCGTCCATCATGTTTGATGGCGCAATAATATCCGCTCCTGCTTTCGCTTGACTTACAGCTGTTTTCGCAAGAACTGCAAGAGACTCGTCATTTAAAATAATCCCATCTTCAATTACACCGCAATGACCATGGCTTGTAAATTGACATAAACATGTATCTGCAACTACTACTAGCTCAGGGAAATCACCTTTAATTTGCTGAATAGCACGTTGTACAATTCCATGATCACAATATGCTGATGATCCAACTTCATCCTTTTCAGCAGGTAAACCAAATACAATAACAGAACGAATACCTAAATCAACAACTTCTTGCATTTCAGCTTGCAATAAATCTAAAGACATTTGATATACGCCCGGCATAGAAGGAACTTCATTACGAATATTTTCACCTTCTAATACAAAAATAGGGTAAATAAAATCTTCCGTATGTAAAAACGTTTCACGCACAAGTGCACGCATGCCCCCGCTTTGTCTTAAACGACGATGACGATTAAATTGTAAAGAGTTCATAGATTTCTATCCCCATTCTTTCATTTTATAGATTCACAAACATATTGTAGTAATGCTTCTACAGTGTACTCTTTCGGCACAATAACAGACGGAAAATAAAGACTTGCCTCTTTTTCCGTAATAGGTCCTATACAAGCAATTGTACATTTTTTTGTCCATTCTCTCCAGTTTGTACCCTCAAGTAAACGAACAAAACTAGTAACAGTTGAAGGGCTCGTAAATGTAATAATGTCTACTTTCCCTAACTTCAATGCTGCTATAAGTTCTTGCTTTTTTTCTATATTCACTTTCGTACCGTATACGATTAGCTCATCTAGAGAAACACCAATTTCCCGAAGTGCAACCGGAATTACCTCTCTTGCTAAATTCCCTTTCGGAAATAAAATACGTTCGTTTCCACTTAATTCTTTTAGAAACTCTTCTGCAAATGCTTCTGCAACAAATGAAGTCGGAACAAAATGAACTTGATAGCCCCTTTTTTCTAACTCTAATTTTGTTTTCACACCTACCGCAGCGATTTTAATGGTTAGCGGTAGTTTCTTTTTTAAACTATCTAGAAAGAAAGCTACACCATTTCTGCTCGTAAAAATAACCCAGTCGTATGAATGTAGCTGCTCTTCAATATGTTGAATTTGCGTATGAGACATACCTTCCATACGCAAAAGCGGAATTTCCAATGGAATTCCGCTCTTTTCTTTCACTGCTACACTCATTTGTTTCGCTTGATGCTGGGCACGTGTAATCAATACCGTTTTTCCAGCGAGAGCGTTCATATTTATTGTTGCTCCTTATTTGCAGCAAGAATGAGTTCTTTGGCGCCTTGTTTAATTAAACGGTCCGCGGCCTCTAACCCTACTTCCTCAGGATTAGTACCCACTACTGTCTCTTTTAATAAAACAGAGCCATCCATAGAGCCGACAAGAGCTGTTAATTCGATTGCATCGTTTTCTGTAAGGGTTGCATATCCAGCAATTGGAACTTGGCATCCACCTTCAAGTTTATGAAGAAATACTCGCTCCGCTGCCACTGTTCTTTCTGTTATCGTATCATTAATATGCGCTAACAACTGCAATAAATCCTTATCATCCTCACGACACTCAATCGCTAATGCACCTTGTCCTACAGCAGGTACACATAACGTCTCATCTAAATGTTCTGTAATAACTTCATTATCCCAGCCCATTCTTTGTAATCCTGCTGTCGCTAAAATAATTGCATCGTAATCTTCTTCTTTTAATTTACGTAAACGTGTATCGATATTTCCGCGAATCCACTTCACTTGTAAGTCTGGTCTCGCAGCGAGTAGCTGTGCACTACGTCTTAAACTACTCGTACCTAAAATAGCGCCTTCTGCTAACTCTTTAAACGACGCTCCGCTTTTTGAGATAAAAGCATCACGAGGGTCAACACGCTTTGGTGTACAACCGATCATTAATCCTTCTGGAAGTACGGCCGGCATATCTTTCATACTATGTACAGCCATATCAATTTCTTTCGTAAGTAGCGCATGTTCAATCTCTTTCACAAACAAGCCTTTTCCGCCTACTTTTGAAAGAGTAACATCTAAAATAACATCACCTTTTGTGACAATTTCTTTCACTTCAAATTCATATGGTAGACCTAAGGCTTTTAACTGATCAATAAACCAGTTTGTTTGCGTTAATGCTAGTTTACTCTTTCGTGATCCTACAATAATTTTGCGCATAATTCTCTCTCCTCATTATAAATACCAAAAGTGGAAATTGGACAAACTGCTTAATAGAAAAATGTTTACTAGCATTACGAGAAACGATCCGATATTCCACTGTACAATTTTCTTACCTTGCAACACATCTGCCGCTCGTAAATATAAACCTGTGCAATACACAAATAGAACGACAAAAGATCCGATTACTTTCGTATCATACCAATGGAAATTATCCAATTTTGTATATCCCCATATACATCCTAATAAAATTGCTAGTAAGAAAAATGGAACAGAAAATAAATTTAATCCGTAAGACATAGATTCTAGCTTCGGTAAATTCCCTAACCTTCTTAATCTCGCATTCCATTTTTTCTTTTTTAATAGGCGATATTGCAATAAATACATAATAGAAAAAATGAACGATACAGTAAACGTTGCGTAAGAAATAATTGCCATACCGACATGCACGTATACAAGTTCTGAAACTAATTGTTCCGCAAGTACTGGCGACATCTTTCCGAGCGGTGTAAAAATAGAAAAAGCGCTTACGCCAAATGCTACAACATTTGTAAAAAAGACTAAAAAGTCAATTCTCATAAATCGATTAATAACTAACGACATCGTAATCAATAACCAAACATAAAAATAAATCCCTGATAATAAAGTTAAAATAGGATTCGTTTCTGAATCTGTAGCTCTAAGCAACATAAAAATAGACTGCAGGACCCATACAATCGCAAGTAACCAAAAAGCAAATCGGTTCGCCTTTCGGTTACTTTGGAAATAATCTATAAAATATAAACTAATGCTACAAGCATATAAAATAATTGCAATATGATAAATAATACTGTTATTAAAAAAACTCATCCGATCATCCTTCCAAATTATAAAGATGGAACGGATGGTGTCCACACTCTTTTATGTTCTACTTCTTCCGCACGACTCTCTACTTCTTCCGTTTCTAAATCAAAAATCTTTGCAAATAACGCTAATTTTTCGCTCGCTCCCTCTTCAGCAGCTATTTCTTTCGCTACTAAAATTGGGTCTTTTAATAATTGATTAATAATACTTTTCGTATGCTTACTAATAACTTTTTTCTCACGATCACTAAGGTTTGGTATTTTTCGCTCTAGGCTTACCATCGTTTCACTTTGGATTGCAAGTGCCTTATCACGAAGAGCTGATATTAATGGAACAACACCAAGTGTACTTAACCACGTTTTAAATAGAACAATTTCCTCTTCAATCATAAATTGAATTTTCTCTGCCTCTTTCAAACGCTCAGCACGGTTTGCCTCCACTACTCCTTGTAAATCATCAATATCATACAAGAAAGAACCTTCTAGCTCATCAATCGCTGGATCAATATCACGCGGCACTGCAATGTCAACCATAAATAATGGACGACCAGAGCGCATTTTCTCCACCTTTGTCATCATCTCTTTCGTAATGACATACTCAGATGCACCAGTTGAACTAATTAAAATATCTGCTTCTAATAATGCACATTGTAATTCGCTTAACGATTTTGCATGTCCCATATATTTCTCAGCCATTACTTCTGCTTTCGAAAGCGTCCTATTCATAACTGTTACTTTACGAGCACCACTTCCATATAAGTTTTGTAGTGCAAGTTCGCCCATTTTACCAGCACCAAGAATAAGCACATGACAATCTGTTAACTCGCCAAATATTTTCTTTCCAAGCTCAACAGCAGCATAACTAACAGACATTGCACTTTCCCCGATTGTTGTTTCTGAGTGGGCACGTTTTGCTAATGTAATGACTTGCTTAAACAATTCATTAAAAATTGTGCCTGTTGCTTTAACTTGTTGCGCTTCTAAAAAGCTATCTTTTATTTGACCTAAAATCTGCGTTTCTCCGACTACCATTGAATCTAAACCGCACGTTACGCGGAATAAATGATCTATTGCACCATCTTGTTCAAAAATAGTTAAATATGGCGCGACTTCTTCTATTTCAAGCTGAAACCAATCAGCTAAAAACTTCTTAATATAATACCGTCCCGTGTGTAATTGATCGACAACAGCATAAATCTCAGTGCGATTACAAGTTGACACAATGACATTCTCTAACACGCTCTTTTGATTTTGTAATGTAGTCATCGCTCGCTCTAGTTCTGCTGCCTGAAATGTGAGTTTCTCACGAAATTCTACAGGGGCTGTTCGATAATTTACACTAACAACAAGAATATGCACGCAGCATGTCCCCCTTCACCCGTTTTATCACTTTATCTACTATCATAATACAACTTTCCTCTTATGAATCTGACAATCGTGTGAACAACCGATTATTTTTTAATTATTCTCCGTATGTAATAAAGGAGATTCAGTAACACTAATAAAAAAATTTCTACTTTATAATGATTATAAATTAATAACTCTATTTGTACGTTACCAAAAAAAGCCCTCATAATCAAGTGATGGAAACTATTCCATATAAATTATAACATCATCTTCCCTATCTTCTTTCATCATGAAGGAAAATATGTATGATTGTTCCAAAATGTAACAAAGACTTTCTCAATACAATGTATTTGACATTGCATTTCTTTTTCGTTATATTAGTTTTACAAAATTAAATTGTGCACAACTTAATTAGAAGGGAGTTATTTATGACAGAAGACTCTTTGCATCTAGATAACCAACTTTGTTTTTCTATTTACGCCTGCTCTAGAGAGGTTACTCGTTTTTATCGACCTTATTTAGAAGAAATGGGTATTACGTATCCCCAGTACATTACTTTACTCGTACTATGGGAGCAAGATGGACTAACAGTAAAAGAAATTGGAGAACGTCTATTTTTAGATTCTGGTACGTTAACACCTATGTTAAAACGTATGGAATCATTAAAACTTGTAAAACGTGTTCGTTCCAAAGAAGACGAGCGAAAAGTTTGTATTGAATTAACAGAACAGGGCAAAGATTTAAAGGAAAAGGCTTGTTCATTACCGACAACGATGGCTACAAACTTAGGAATTACAGAGCAAGAATATCGCTCTTTATTAATTCAACTAAATAAACTGATTGACACAATGAAAACAATTAATGATGGAAAAGGGGAATAAATATGGATAAATTATATACTGCTTCAGTAACAGCAACAGGTGGAAGAAATGGGAAAGTAGTTTCAGATGATGGCATATTAAATCTTGATGTAAAAATGCCGAAAGCACTAGGTGGTGCAGGCGGAGAAGCAACAAATCCAGAACAACTATTTGCAGCTGGTTATGCAGCTTGTTTCGATAGTGCATTACAACTTGTCATTCGTACAAAACGTGTGAAAGTAGAAAGTACAGAAGTAACTGCTCACGTTTCTATCGGAAAAGATACAGATGGTGGTTTCGGCCTATCTGCTGTACTTGATGTACATGTGGCTGGCGTTTCACATAGCGAAGCACAAGAACTTGTAGAAGCGGCTCACGGTGTATGTCCTTACTCGAAAGCAACACGAGGAAATATTGAAGTTACATTAAACGTACGCTAAAAAATTTAGCAAAACAAAAACGCGCGACATTCGTCACGCGTTTTTTGTTTTTGTAAATTTATGAATTGCTTTCCACGCTTCTTCTTTTCCAAGTCCTGTTTCAGAAGAGAATAGAACAATTTCATCGCCAATTTCAACAGCAAGCGTTTCTTTTACAACTTTTAAATGCTTTTGCCATTTCCCTTTCGGAATTTTATCGGCTTTCGTCGCAATAATAATTGTTGGGATTTCATAATGCTTTAAGAAATCATACATCATCACGTCATCACTTGTTGGTTGGTGACGTAAATCAACTACTAATACAGCTGCGTCTAATTGTTCACGCGTTGTAAAGTACGTTTCAATCATTTTCCCCCATGCAGCGCGCTCCGATTTAGATACTTTCGCATATCCATAACCTGGAACGTCAACAAAGTGCATCATCTCATTGATTAAGAAAAAGTTCAGCGTTTGCGTTTTTCCTGGTTTAGAAGAAATACGTACTAACTTTTTACGATTTAAAATTTTATTAATAAAGGAAGACTTCCCCACATTTGAACGACCTGCTAATGCAATTTCTGGTAAATCACTGTCTGGATATTGTTCTGGTTTAACAGCACTAATTACAATATCTGCTTTTGTTACTTTCATTGTTTCACTCCTACTAATGCGTGCTCCA
Source organism: Bacillus sp. cl96 (assembly GCF_900100505.1). Lineage (NCBI taxonomy): Bacteria > Bacillati > Bacillota > Bacilli > Caryophanales > Bacillaceae > Bacillus > Bacillus sp. cl96. The sequence continues at coordinate 95,103 of NZ_FNDM01000002.1, read as the reverse complement.
ATACTTCATCTAAATGAGATGCAAGCACAAACGTAAGGTTTTCTTTTACGCTCTCTGGAATATCATCTAAATCTTTCTCGTTTTCTGCTGGCAAAATAATTTTTGTTAAGCCTGCGCGGTGAGCACTTAATGTTTTTTCTTTTAAACCACCAATTGGTAATACACGACCACGAAGTGTAATTTCACCTGTCATACCGACTTCTTTACTTACAGGAATACCTGTTAGCGCAGAAATAAGTGCCGTTGCCATCGTAATACCTGCTGACGGTCCGTCTTTTGGAACTGCTCCTTCTGGAACGTGAATATGAATATCATTTTTCTCATGGAAATTCGGATCGATCTGAAGCTCTTCTGCACGAGAACGTATATAACTAAACGCAGCTTGTGCTGATTCTTTCATAACATCCCCAAGTTTCCCTGTTAAAATTAGTTTCCCTTTTCCTGGCGCTACAGAAACTTCAATGGCAAGTGTATCGCCGCCTGCTGCTGTGTAAGCTAGACCTGTTGCCATACCAACTTGGTCTGTTTTTTCAGCTTGCCCATAACGGAATATGTGTTTACCAAGTAAATCAACAATCTTTTTCTCTGTCACAACGATACGTTTACGTTCTGCTGTAACGATAATCTTCGCTACTTTACGGCAAACTTTTGCAATTTGGCGCTCCAGCGTACGAACACCAGCCTCACGTGTATAATAACGAATAATCTCAAGCAGCGCTTCATCACGCACTTGTAAATTACCTTTTCGTAAGCCATGTTCTTTTAATTGTTTCGGCAATAAATGCTCACGAGCAATGTGTACTTTTTCAAGTTCTGTATAGCCAGCAATCGAAATGATTTCCATACGGTCAAGTAATGGACCTGGAATACTTGAAAGTGTATTAGCAGTTGCTACAAACATAACTTTTGATAGATCATATGGTTCTTCAATGTAATGATCACTGAAGTTATGGTTTTGTTCTGGATCTAATACTTCAAGTAATGCCGCTGATGGATCTCCACGGAAATCGTTAGACATTTTATCAATCTCATCTAATAAGAAGACTGGATTAACTGTTTTCGCCTTTTTCATACCTTGAATAATGCGTCCTGGCATTGCTCCAACATATGTACGGCGGTGACCACGAATTTCAGATTCATCACGCACACCACCAAGAGATACACGGACGAAGTTACGATTCAATGATGTTGCAATTGAACGCGCTAACGAAGTTTTGCCGACCCCAGGAGGGCCTACTAAACAAAGGATAGGTCCTTTTAATGAATTCGTTAACTTCTGTACAGCTAAATATTCAAGTACACGCTCTTTCACTTTTTCAAGACCGTAATGATCGTTATTTAAAATCTCTTCCGAATGAGCAAGATCAATTATATCTTCTGTTGCCTCTGTCCACGGAAGCGCTAATAACCAATCAATATAATTGCGAATAACACCACTCTCCGCAGAACTTGCTGGTAACTTTTCATAACGATCTAATTCTTTCAGCGCAGCCTTCATTGTTTCTTCCGGCATTCCTGACTGTTCAATTTTCTCACGAAGTTCTTCTACTTCTCCGCCCTTGCCTTCTTTGTCGCCAAGTTCAGTTTGAATCGCCTTCATTTGCTCACGTAAGAAATATTCTTTTTGCGTGCGCTCCATGGAACGTTTCACTTTTTGCCCAATTTTCTTTTCTAGGCTAAGTAACTCTTGTTCATCTTGAATAATTGAAATAAGTGTTTGTAATCGTTCTTTTACAGATACAATCTCTAGAATCTCTTGTTTCTGCTTCGTTTTAATCGGCAAGTGAGAAGCAATTAGATCAGCTAATCTCCCTGGTTCTTCCACATCAGCTACCGTTGCAAATGTTTCATTTGAAACTTTTTTCGAAACTTTAATATATTGTTCGAAATGCTCCAGTAACGTACGCATAAGAGCTTTCTCTTCTAAATCATCTTCTACTTCTTCAGTTACCGTTTTAATCGACACTTGTACTACATTTTCTTCTTCGATAAACTCTATTACTTCTGCTCTATGTAAACCTTCCACAAGGACACGAAGCGTACCGTTCGGCAATTTTAACATTTGCTTCACTTTCGCCACCGTACCTACACTATATATGTCATCTTCTTTCGGATCATCGATATTCATTTCTTTTTGCATTGCTAAAAAGATGATATTTTCATCCATTGCCGCCTGCTCTAGTGCTTGTATCGATTTATCACGTCCTACATCAAGATGCAAAACCATCGTTGGATATACGAGAACGCCTCTTAATGGTAGGAGGGGCACGATTCTTTCGTTCGTATTCATACTAGACATAGCACCTCCATAATAAATTAAACTCCTGTTCAACTATTTTATATTACAATACACCTAGATGCAATTGCTGAGATTCCGCGCAATTGTAAATAGCTTGTTTTTCTACCTCACGAAAAGAAAAAAGACTCCGATTAAGCATACAAACTTAAACGGAGTCTGGCAAATTTTATTATTGTTTATTTTTACATAGATTGTGCATCAGTTTCGTCTACCTTAGTATGTACATCTAGCTCTCTATGCATATTTTCTTGCATAAACGTTAACTCAAATACTTCTTTTAACTTACGGACAGGAATAATTTCAATTCCCTTGATCGTATACAAAAATGGTTGCATATTTTCAGCAGGAATAATGACTTTCTTAGCTCCCGCTTTTTTCGCAGCTTTTATTTTTGCGTATACGCCACCAATAGGCTTTACTTCTCCGTGTATACTTATTTCCCCTGTCATCGCTACTTCATTATTTACATACGTGCGGTGTACCGCAGAATATACACCTGTTGCCATAGCGATTCCTGCAGAAGGGCCATCAATCGGGATACCACCTGGAAAATTAATATGTATATCATATCCTTCTGGCAACACATCTAAAGAACGAAGTACTGTTAATACATTATCAACAGAGCCTTTCGCCATACTTTTACGACGAATCGATTTCGTTTGACTACCAATACTTTCTTCTTCCACAATTCCGGTAACATTTACCGATCCTTTATCTTTCGCCTTGATTGCTGTTACTTCAATTTCTAATAACGCACCTGTATTTGGTCCGTATACAGCAAGACCATTTACAAGACCAATCCTTGGAATCGGATAAATGCGCTTTTCATATTTCGGTGTAAGCTGACTTGAGTGAACAACCCACTCTATATCTTCATCCTTAATGAAAGAACGTTCTTCATTTATCGCCATACCAGCAGAGATTTGCACGAGATTAATCGCTTCTCGTCCATTCCTTGCATACATCCCGATCATTTCAATACCATTTTCACCTATTTGCATTTCCACTTTTTCCGCGGCATTTTTCGCTACTTTTTGAATTTCTTCCGTATCTAATTCACGGAAAAATACTTCTAAGCAACGTGACCGAATAGCAGGAGGAATTTCCTCTGGCGAACGTGTCGTTGCTCCAACTAAGCGAAAATCTGCCGGTAAGCCTTTTTGGAAAATATCATGTATATATGTTGGGATCATCGTATTTTCTTCACTATAGTACGCACTTTCTAAAAATACTTTTCGATCTTCTAACACCTTTAACATTTTGTTCATTTGAATCGGATGGAGCTCGCCAATCTCATCAATAAACAAAATACCACCATGTGCATCTGTTACAGCACCTTTTTTCGGTTGCGGAATACCTGCTTGCCCCATCGCCCCAGCACCTTGATAAATCGGATCATGCACCGAACCTATTAAAGGGTCTGCGATACCACGTTCATCAAACCGAGCTGTTGTCGCATCAAGTTCAATAAATGTTGCATTCGTACGAAATGGAGATTTAGGATTTCGTTTCGCTTCTTCTAATACAAGACGTGCTGCCGCTGTTTTCCCAACACCTGGCGGGCCATATATGATTACATGTTGCGGATTCGGACCACAAAGAGCCGCTTTTAACGACTTAATTCCGTCCTCTTGCCCTACAATATCTAAAAAGGTTGTAGGACGCACCTTTTCTGCTAGCGGCTCTGTTAAAGAAATCTCACGCATTTTACGAAGCTGTTCTAATTCTTTTTTCGATTCTCGATCAATTGAAACTTTTTGTGTTCGTTGATTTCGAAGTAAATGCCAGAAATACAATCCGACAATTACACCAAAAACAAGTTGAACAACTAAAAATATATTTGTCCAGCTCATTATTTATTTCCTCCCGCAATATTTTATCTCTTAGTATTTCCGCGGAGGAACGTAGCTAAACATAAAGAAAAACAGCAATTATAAAAATTGCTGTTTCCCTTTCGCATTATGCAGATGTTTTTGTATCAAGTACAGTACCGTCTTGTAACACCAATTTTGGCGGCTCATTATCAGCTACTGTTTCTTTTGTAAGAATACACTTCTCGATATCTTTACGAGATGGAAGTTCGAACATTACATCAAGCATTAAGCCTTCAATAATAGAACGAAGTCCACGAGCACCCGTTTTACGTTCAATTGCTTTTTTCGCAATTTCGATTAGTGCACCTTCTTCAAACTCTAACTCAACATCGTCAAGCTCCAATAATTTTTGGAATTGCTTAACAAGTGCATTTTTCGGTTTCGTTAAAATATCAACAAGAGCATCTTCATCAAGTGGCTCTAGGTTCGCAATAACTGGAAGACGACCGATAAACTCTGGAATTAAACCAAATCTTAAAAGATCCTCTGGTAATACGTGAGATAAAACATGCTTCTCATTCACATCAGCATTTTTCTTCTCAGAACCAAATCCAATTACTTTTTCACCAAGGCGACGTTTAATAATCGGCTCAATGCCATCAAACGCTCCACCACAAATGAATAAGATGTTCGTTGTATCAATTTGAATAAACTCTTGGTGCGGATGCTTACGACCACCTTGAGGTGGAACGCTTGCTACAGTACCTTCTAAAATTTTCAGAAGTGCCTGCTGCACACCTTCACCAGATACATCACGTGTAATTGATGGATTTTCGGACTTACGTGCCACTTTATCAATCTCATCAATATAAATAATTCCTTTTTCCGCTTTCTCTACATCATAATCAGCTGCTTGAATTAATTTTAGTAAGATATTTTCTACATCTTCCCCAACATATCCAGCTTCTGTTAAAGATGTTGCGTCCGCGATTGCAAATGGAACATTTAAAATACGCGCTAAAGTTTGTGCCAGTAATGTTTTACCACTACCTGTTGGCCCGATAAGTGCGATATTACTCTTCGCTAATTCTACATCATCAATTTTGCTGTTAGAATTAATGCGTTTGTAATGGTTATATACCGCTACCGCTAGTGCTTTTTTCGCGCTATCTTGCCCGATGACATACTCATCTAAGATTTCACGAATTTCTACCGGTTTCGGTACATCTTTGAATTCTACTTCTTCGTCCTTCGCAAGCTCCTCTTGTACAATTTCAGTACAAAGTTCGATACACTCGTCACAAATGTAAACACCTGGACCTGCCACTAACTTTCGAACTTGCGTTTGTGTTTTACCACAGAAAGAACATTTTAATTGCCCTTTTTCATCATTAAATTTAAACATATTTTCACACCCCTTACAAAGTGCTAACCTCTTGCCTTCGTATGTACACGATAAATGTATCGTATGTAAATACATATTATGTCACTACGTGGCGAGAAATACAAATAATATGACTAGTTATGTACAAATAAAAAATTTTTAAAACTTTTGAAATATGTATATTCGACTTGTAAAGGAACTTTTCCTTCTCCATCGAAAAGTTTTATAAATATATTTCTATATTTATAAAACAAGGCACGATTTTAATCGTGCCTTGTTATTTTATTATGCAGCGTTTTCTACTAAGAAGTCTACAGCTTTACGCACTTTAAGATCTTCAGCTAAAGCGTCTACGCTTCCAAGAGCTTGCTTGATAGCGTCTACTGGCATACCGTACATTTCAGCCATTTTTTCAACTTCTGCAGTTACTTCTTCTTCAGTAACTTCGATGTTTTCAGCTTCAATGATAGCTTCAAGAACAAGATTGATTCTTACACGTTTTTGTGCATCTTCTTTCATTTGCTCTTTTAATTTGTCAGCATCAGTACCTGTGAATTGGTAGTAAAGCTCAAGGTTCATACCTTGTTGGCTTAAACGTTGCTCGAATTCACGAACCATACGATCTAACTCAGTGTTGATCATAGCTTCTGGAATTTCGATTTCAGCGTTAGCAGCAGCTAATTCTACTACTTCGTCACGTACTTTGTGCTCAGCTTCGTGCTTTTTGCCTTCTTCTAAGTTTGTGCGAAGTTTTGCTTTTAATTCATCAAGAGTTGCAACCGCTTCGTCTGCTTCTTTAGCGAACTCGTCGTTTAACTCAGGAAGTTCTTTTGTTTTGATTTCGTGAATTGTTACTTTGAATGTTGCTGGTTTGCCAGCTAATTCAGCAGCATGGTACTCTTCTGGGAATGATACTTCAACGTCTTTAGACTCACCAGATTTAAGACCGATTACTTGCTCTTCGAAACCTGGGATGAATGTACCAGAACCGATTGCTAGAGAGTAGTTTTCGCCTTTTCCGCCTTCAAATGCTTCGCCATCAACGAAACCTTCGAAGTCGATTACAGCTGTATCACCGTTTTCAACAGTTCCTTCTTCTTTAACAACTAGTTCAGCTTGACGTTCTTGTAAAGATTTTAATTCGTTCTCTACATCTTCGTCAGTTACAGTTGTTTCAACTTTTTCTACTGCTAAACCTTTGTACTCACCTAATTTAACTTCAGGTTTCACTGTAACTTTTGCAGTGAAGATAAGGTTAGCATTTTTTTCGAACTTCTCGATGTCGATTTCAGGATGATCAACTGGGAAGATACCAGCTTCTTCAATCGCTTCACCGTATGCTTTTGGTAAAATGATATCTAAAGCATCTTGGTATAAAGATTCAATACCAAAGCGTTGTTCGAATAATGGACGAGGCATTTTTCCTTTACGGAAACCTGGTACGTTAATTGTTTTTACTACTTTTTTGAACGCAGCGTCGATAGAGTTGTTTACTTCTTTAGCATCAACTTCGATTGTTAAAACGCCAACGTTACCTTCTAATTTTTCCCATTTTGTAGACATTTATTCTTTCCCTCCAACTATAATAATGTATGCACATACCTCTATAGATTAAGATCTTCATTATCTCTTTTTTGAAATAACAAATACACAAATAATCCTCTAGCAAAAGCTTTCAGATATAATGTTCCAATCTACTAATTGCCCAGAAGACAACTACGGTATATTTTGTTCGAGAATAATATGAAACATATTAAGTAAGAGAATTACACTTCTCTTCTCTTACAAACAGGCAGTTTTCTGCCTTTTGCAACCCTTACATTATAACATAGAATATGCTCGTTTCAAGAACTGAACGATTCTTTTTCATAATTATACGGGCAAATATCCTTCTCTTTCAACACGTAATAACCATTGATAGGCAATATGAAACTCTTCCAATTCGATATTGTATGCTGCCATAAGCTCTTCTTCATCAATAGCCAATCCGAAACGCTTTCTTCCAATTCTCTCTAAAACAGCTGACCAAATCTCTTCTTTATCCATTAATAGAGCAAATGGGAAAACGCTAATTTGCAATTCTTTCCAATATGTAACCATTGCTTCAAATATATCGGGATAATTTTGCTCTAATCGACTTGATAATTTATGTATAATGTTATTGGATTGCTCCTCATTATGACCTGTAAATGCTGGAATTACCTTAATCGTATTCCCAAACTTTTCTACCTCTATTTCCTCTTCTACCTGACTTTCTATCATTTTATACAAAATAGAAGTTTTCAAATAGGGGTGTTGCTCTTCTTCTATTAAAAATTTCTTTAAAACAGGTAATGCAAGATCTAAGTCTTTTAACGAAAGTCGCTGAATCGCTCTTAGCTTCTGTCCAAAGTTTTCTCCAAAAATTTCATTAGTAAACTCATCCAACTCAAAATTTGAATCGACTAGCGATGCATCTCCCTCATTGAGCATACCTTCTGCAAATAAAGCAAGTTGCGCTAATTTTTCCTTTTGATCAGGCATTATATCTTTCGTTTGTAAAACCTTTTCAACAGTTTCAATAACACCTTCATAATCATTTGTTTGAACTAAAATAGTCACGTACGTTTCAAGAATATCACCAAATAAGACAACTCCTGTTTTAAGCAACTGTTCACATTTGTCTTTCGCTTCTTCCATACGTTTTAATTCGAGTAAACAAATAACTGAAGCTAATTCCGTTTGTTCCGTTTCCGCATTATACTGACGTAATATTTCAAAGCAGCGCAATGCATCTTCGAACTTCCGCTCTTTCAGCGCTAAAAAACCTTCATCAATATAGCGCTCTGATAGTTGTGGAAACAATACGACCGTATTTTCTTTTTTATCCATACGTCCGCCTCTTTTTCTTGATTTTAATTATGTTCAAAGTAAATATATCAAATGCGTAATGAGAACACAACATCCCAAAACTATTTGTTTGAAATATAAAAATATTTAATTTTTACATTCCAATACGAATAAATCTCTACTAAAAATTAAAATTGTACAAATAAAAATCCCCAGCAACAAGCGCAGAGGATTCATCATTAATGGAAAGCTTTTATAATTGTGGGGTATATTACAAGGGTAATAATTTGGAGAACAATAATTGCCATAACAATCATGCTAAAATAGAAGATTGGTTTACTTCGCTTCATTAAAAACATAATAATAAGCATCGTACAAGCAAACAAACTTAAGAAGAACAAACTTGTTGTCGAACTAAGTATACCACTTGGGACAAAGAACAATAACACTACACTACAAGTACCTATAATTCCAAATAACCATTCCATTCATTCACTCATTCCCTTTCCCTCTCATGGCTGTTTTCTCTAAGCAATCAAATGTTTCACAACATCAACTACATACGTTAATTTCTCATATGCTACAAATCCAAAAGCAACCGTTAAGCCCGTTACAACTAATCCTTTCATCATTTCTGCCTCCTCGTTTTATCGTTGTTATCTTCATTATAAAAGATTAGCAATTTGTTACCATCGAACTACCTTACAGTTACCTTACAGAATTGTAAGATTTCAAAAGAGGATAGAAAAACACCTCACATAGCTTGAGGTGCTTTCACGGAATTTCTCTATAATCACTTGCAAAATTAACTTTTTTCTCTTGGTTATTTTTCGGAGAATCCAATCTTAAACTAATAGATTTACTAAATAATTTAGGATCAAAATAATTATTCATTACTTTTCTTAACTTACCTTCAGATATTTTCGTATTACAAGAAAACAAAGGATGAAAATCATGTTAATATATTTTTATACAATTAAGAATTTAATTTACAAGGGGGATTATATATGTTTAAAAAAATGGCCGCAGATGTATTAGGACTAAGCGATGTAGGTTCTGTTATTACACCTAAAGACTATGATAAGGTCGATGCCGATGATTATGTAATGCATGAAGATGGAGAGAAAATTTACTTTCTAATTAAATCGAAATCAGATGAATATTGCTTCACAAACAAAGGGTTAATTCACTTAGACGGTACAAGCGCAACAAGTAAAAAACGTACACTACGCCGCTTTCGTTATAGTAAATATCAAATTAAAAACGTAGCACTCGAAACTGCAGGAACGATTGATTTAGATGTAGAAATTAAGTTTCAAATGGGCGATGAACATTACTCAATTGATGTTCATAAAAAACATATTGAAGAATTAAAAGATTTGTATAAGGCTTTACTTAAAATCGAAGAAATTTCATACGACAACGATATTACATTACAATATGCACATAAAAGTTTAGATATGGCATCTAATGCCTTTAGCCGCATTTCAAACGCACAAGTAAATTTAGCAGAGCAATTTAAAGAAATGAACGAGATTGCCTTTAACTGGCTTGTTGATACGAAGAAACAATATAATGTGAAAGATTATGGTTTTGTATTTGAGAAGTTTATTAACAACTAATTTCAAATACACAAAAAACCTTGTTATCAAAAGATAACAAGGTTTTCTTAGCGTCCCAGGAGAGATTCGAACTCCCGCTCCGCCCATTTCCGTACTATTTTATATATTTTGATCGCAGTCTTAATATATCTTCTCCTTCGCGAATGCCTGCCGATCCCTTCCTCACATTTTTTACGACAGTCCAATTCGGGTTAGTTTCATCACCGATGTTCTGTACTGTAAAATTGCCATCACCATATTTTCGGTGGCCTTCTGCCAATTTCTCCGTTAAATCATTCTCATTTGATCTCGCCATCTTTGCGCCATCTCCCTTTTTTATACGACCTTCTTAAACCATCTAACCAATCACAGGTCCAGTCAATTGGAGATTCTCATTTTCCGCTTCTATTAATTGTAACACACTGCCGGGGATAAGTTCCGATAACTGCTGCTCAACCGTACTAGAATGGTAAAGAATTTTATAATATTGCAAGTAAACAATTAAGAGAATCTGGATATGGATTTGAGTTCCATCATAAACCTATTAATTCTTTAAATTAAATAAGATGAATAGGGCGCATAAATGGCGCTCTTTTTATTTAAGAAAAAAAGTACATATGCAACTGCTTAATATCAAAGGAAAGGTCGCAAATATTAAGCATGAACTACACTTATAACCCAAACATCAAATTTTAGACAAACAAAAAACCTTGTTATCTTTTGATAACAAGGTTTTTTTAGCGTCCCAGGAGAGATTCGAACTCCCGACCGTACGCTTAGAAGGCGTATGCTCTATCCGGCTGAGCTACTGGGACATGGAGCGGGTGAAGAGAATCGAACTCTCGACCAGAGCTTGGAAGGCTCTTGTTTTACCACTAAACTACACCCGCATATGTTATTTTCTTTTCTTCGTTAGCGCCGTTGCCCTATCGACAATATTTATTATATGTATAACCACACATAAAGTCAACACCTTTTTTAAAAGAGGATAAATTTTCTTATCCTCTTTTAAAAACTGCCTGTTCAACTAGTTGTCCGTCTAACGTTTCAAAACGAACTTCCATTTGATTTTCATCCATTTCTAATAAAGCAAATGTCTTTTCTACACGCTGACGTGGTAATAAAATACTGCCTGGATTAATAAATAAAACGCCCTCGATTAATTCCGCACCTAATACGTGAGAATGTCCGAAGCATGCAACTTGCGCTCCCACCTCTTCAGCATGGTACGCTAGCGTTTGTAATGTCATTTTTACATTATGTCGATGCCCATGTACAACTAAGAAGCGAATTCCATCTACATCAGTTACAATTTCATCTTGAAAGTTAGCATAATCACAATTTCCTTTTACAACATGGAAACCTTGCAGCTCTTCATGAGCAGGTGTTAGCTCTGAATCACCGCAATGAATCATGATATCTACTTTCCCTTCATACTTCTCTTTTAACTGCTGTAATTCCTTCACAGAGCTATGACTATCGCTTACGATTAAAGCTTTCATCAATCTCTCTCCCTTATTCTCCTAAAAACCATTCAGGGATTTTTTCTTCTAGCTTACGAAGAGCACGTCCGCGGTGACTAATAGCATTTTTTTCATCTGAACTTAATTCCGCCATTGCTTTTTTGTATTCTTCCACATAAAAGATCGGATCGTATCCAAAGCCATTTTCTCCGCGGCGTTGTTCTAAAATAAATCCTTCACATGTCCCGTTTACAATGACAGGCTTTTTATCACCTTCAGGGAAAGCTACTGCTAATGCACAGTAGAAGCGAGCTTTACGCTTATCAAACGGTATTTCATTTAATTCTTGTAAAACTTTATCAATATTCGCTTGATCATCTTTTGGCTCTCCAGCAAAACGAGCTGAATACACGCCTGGTTTCCCATTTAACGCATCTACAATAAGACCTGAATCATCCGCAATTACAATTGCATTCAACTGTCTACTCAAACTATCCACTTTTAAGATCGCATTTTCTTCAAATGTTTCACCAGTTTCTTCGACTTCTTCAATATGAGGAAAATCGTGTAATGATTTCACTTCTAAATCAAATCGCTCAAATAACTCAGCAAATTCACGTACTTTCCCCATATTTTTTGTCGCTACAACAACTTGTTTCATACTTTCCACCTCTACTCTATATGAGATACGATGTCACCTAACGCTTCTTTTTGCATATCAATCAGTTGGAAAATGCCTTGTTCTGCTGCATCAAGTAATTCATTTAACTGCGCTCTACTAAACGTCGCTTCTTCTCCAGTTCCTTGCACTTCAACAAACTGACCTTTTCCAGTCATAATTACATTCATATCAACGTCTGCTTTAGAATCTTCTGCATAGTTTAAATCTAAAACAACACCTTGCTCTTCAACAATCCCTACTGACGTTGCTGCTAAATAATCTTTTACTGGAATTTTAGATACTTTTTCTGCTTGTAATAACTTCTCAAACGCTAATACCATCGCTACGTATGCACCTGTAATAGAAGCTGTTCTCGTTCCACCATCTGCTTGGATGACATCACAGTCAATCCAAACTGTTCTCTCGCCAAGCGCTTCTAAATCAACTACCGCACGTAATGCTCGTCCAATTAAGCGCTGGATTTCCATTGTACGCCCTGTTACTTTCCCTTTGCTTGACTCCCTAATCGTACGTTGTTCTGTTGCACGCGGAATCATCGCGTATTCAGCTGTTACCCATCCTTTTCCTTCTCCACGCATAAACGGTGGTACACGCTCTTCAATTGTTGCTGAGCAAATCACCTTTGTATCCCCAACTTCAATTAATACAGATCCCTCTGGATGTTTTAAATAATTCGTATGAATATGTATATGGCGTAATTCTGTTTTCTCTCTACCATCTACTCGCATAAAAATAACCTCCTCTTAATTACTACTCGTTAGTATAGCCAAATTTAAATGTATGATATGTATACAATAAAAGAAGGAGAACCCAAAAAGCAATTCTCCTTTCTTACTTAAGTATATCAAATTATTGACGATTAAAAACTACCTGTATTCACGTTTTCTGGACGATCTACAGGTTTTATTAACTTTCCGCCCTTTTCATCTATAAGATTTGCTTTTCCATTCACTTCAATAGAAATATTTTTCACACCTTTCTTTTCTGTTAAAGATAAAACTAACGACTTCAATACGTAATTTGAGATCATATTTTTATCTGGGTTTACAAATATATTTTCATTAAAGTTTAATGTAAGATTTCCGTCTTGTAATTTCGGATTCGTAATAAGCTTAACGCCTGGATTAAAATCATTCAGGAGCGATTGATGGATCGGACCTTTTACAAGTTCATCTATAATTGTTGCATAGTCATTTTCTTTACCTTCCGCAACGCGGCGTGTGACTGGTACGTAGTATTGCTGTTTATTATTATTTTGCGCCATAAAATACAGTGTGACTGGTTTTGTATTTGTTACATCTGCTACTTGTTCATCATCGAAGTTAATACCATTTGCACGGCTCACTCCTTCACCAAGCGGTGTACCACCAACCGGCATCTTTGCCAATTTCTCACCATTTATTTGGAACTGCACTTGTTTTATCTCTGTAAATTGCGTCAACGTCCAAGCTATAGATTCAACGATTTGACGCTCTTCTTCTTTCGCATAGTTTTTCATTTCTTTAGAGAAATCAATAACTGCCGTTCCGTCCTTTTTCAAATCTAAGGTCATCGTTGTATTCGCCGGAATGACTGCACGAAACCCATTCGGTAATAAATTCGTTACCGGTCCATCTTTCACAAGGTATTCTAACGTTTGCTTCACAGTCTCATTTGCTTTCGGAGTAGGTATAGCTAACGTTTGTGGTACAACATAACCATTTTTATCAACAAGGTATAGTTCTCTATTTACCATTTGCCCTTGCTTATCTTTTTTAGCTACTTCTTTCTTCCCACCCTCTGTATACGTAACTTGTTTTGGCGGATCAATTTGTTCAGTTGCTTTCTCTTGATTTATAAAGCCACACCCTGTTAGTAAAACAGCACTCACAGTAGCACCAACAACCCATTTAAAAGTGGATTTAGGCATGCCATTCCCCCCCTAAAATCTAAGTTTGTACTATTATGTATACGAGCTGTTTCACGTTTTAGAACAAGCTGCGCCTCTTATAAATTGAAACTTTAATCAACAGGGGTCTTACTCCCTAGCAAATAGCAAGATAAAACAAAAACTCCTGATTTCTCAGGAGCTCACTTATATAAATTCTACTATTATTCTTTTTCTAAATGAATATGCTTCACATTTTCAATCGGTTGACCGAACCATTTTGATGCAATTTCTTTAAACAAGCCTATTTTTCCTGTTGTTAAGAAGAGATGATCGCTTTGTTCTTCTCCTTCATTCAACATTTTACTATGATATAAGATTGTACTTACTTCACGTGCTGTTTCATCACCAGAACTAATTAGTTGCACTTTATCTCCCATTACTTTTTTAATAACAGGTCCTAAAATCGGATAATGTGTACACCCTAATATAAGTGTATCAATATCGGTACTTTTCAGTGGTTGCAACGTTTCTCTTACAACTTCATACGCCATTTCACTTTCGAAATTCCCACTCTCTACAAGTTCAACGAAAGGTGGACAAGCTAAACTTTCTACCATAACACGGTTATTAATAGACTTTAACGCCTCTTCGTATGCACCACTTTTCACCGTTCCAATCGTTCCAATAATCCCAACGTGATACGTGTTTGTCACTTTTAAAGCTGTACGTGATCCTGGGTGAATAACTCCTACTACTGGAATTGGTAATTGTTTTTGCATCTCTTCTAATACAACTGCAGTTGCTGTATTACACGCAATAACTAACATTTTAATATTTAAATCTAGTAAATGCTCTGTCATTTCCCACGTAAATTGACGTACTTCTTCTCGAGAACGTGGACCATAAGGACAACGTGCTGTATCTCCTAAATATATGATACGCTCTTTCGGCAACTGACGAATTAATTCCTTCGCTACTGTTAAACCGCCAACTCCTGAATCGATAACACCGATTGCTCTATTCAACTTCATCACCCGTTTTCTCATTCATCATCTTTTATGTTTATCATTATATTTTACACACTTTAAGTTCGCTCACTTCAAATGCTTCTGTATGAAAATTTTCATTTTCCCATGTATAGACTAGGACCTTTTTTATTTTGCTCCTTTTTTTCGTAATTTGCAAGATAGAAAAATAACCGACCTTCTATAAGAAAGTCGGTTTCTTCTATATAAAGTGCATATTCATTGCTCCATCTTTTTTTGAAAAGAAGACATTCCCATTAATAAGAAGAAATGAGCAGCAATTAAAATGACGATCAAAATAAAATTCAATCGATAACTATTTGTAGATTCCATAATTTTGCTCGCTACAGCTGGTCCAAATGCCATACCGAAAAAGTTAATTAAATTATATAAACCAAGACCGACTCCAACTTTAGCTGGATTTAATGTTTTCGGGATAAATGTGTTTAATGATACTTGAATTGCCGAATAACTCATAAATGTTAAAATAACCGCAAATAAAATAAAGAGTAAGTTCCCGTCCGGAATAATCCCTAAAATTAAAAAGCCAATGATCATAACTACAGAAGCTACATACATCATCTTCACATTCCCAAACGAAGGAATAATCTTTCCGGTAATAAAACTAGATACAATACCAAAGAGAGATGCAATAAACAATACAATTCCAATAACGAATGGAGACAATCCATGTCCTCTTCCTAACAGTAATGGTAATAATAATAAACTAGCACATAACGCCACATTAATGATAAATCCGACCGCTATTAAACGAAGTAATGGTTTATTTGTAAATAACTCAATATCAATAAACGGCGACTCCGTTCTCTTCATATGAGCCTTAAATAAAAATAGAAAAACAACAGATAACACAAAAAGCCAACTATTAATATTCACTCCTAATAAAATGGTCGTAATCAATACAAATAATAAAACTGCTCCAATGAAATCAAAGCGAAACACTTCATCTGTATGTCGCGCCTCTTCTGGCATAAATTTTACGAGTAAGAAAATACCAATCATTGAAATAACCATAAATAAAAATAAATACGGCCACCCTAACGTATTTGTAATTGCCCCACCTACTAAAGGTCCAATACCAACCGCTAATGCAATAGAAGAACTAATCATTGCTAACGCACCTGGTTTTTTAGCTGGAGCAACTAATTTCGCCACCGCAATCATACTAAGCGCAATAAACGCTGCTCCGCCGCTCGCCTGCACTAACCTTGCGAAAATGATAATTTCATAAGATTGATTCACAAATCCAACAATAGAACCAGCTACAAATATGATAATAGAAATAATTAATAGTCTTTTTACACTGTAACGATCAGCCAGCTTTCCATATATTATCGAACCAATACCGACAACTAAGGAATACCCTACTACAACCCAGCTTACTTTCGATTGACTAATTGATAAATCATTGGCAATATCCTCTAGCGCTACATTAAATAACACAGCGTTCATCGGTCCTAACAAAACAATAAAACATAATGTAAAAACAAACCATTTCGAATGGTTTCTTATATCTTTCCCCATGTGTAACACTCTCCTGATTGCAATTTTAAAACTATCAAACTATAGATAAAAAAATGAACTTATTTAAATGTTGTATCACCACTAAACAACTTCATTAAATGTGTAAAAGTTGCTAATTTATCGCGCGATAAATTGAATTCGAAACGAAACACGTATGTTGTTCGATATTCATGGAACTATCATAGTTTCAGCATTACAGTTTGTCAACGAAAAATATACAAAGTAAACTAATTAAGTCTTTTTAGTTTACTTTGTTCAAAAGTTATTATACACTAATTTCGAAGCCGATATAAGGAGGACTGGCATGATTATTCAAATTTACATTTTTTAACTTAATAAAATGAAACGCATACAGAACTTTTATATAGAAGAGACATTATAGGAGGATTATGATGAAGAGAAAAATGTTAGTTGTATTAACAAGCGTAGAAAAATACCCAAATTTAAATAGGGCTACCGGACTTTGGCTTGGTGAAGCTGTACATTTCGTAAAAAAAGTAGAAGAAGCGGGTTACGAAGTTGATTACGTCAGTCCACAAGGCGGTTATACACCAATTGATCCACATAGTTTAGCAATGGCGGAGAGTATCGATTGGGAATGGTATCAAAAGAAAGAGTTTATGAATCGCCTCGGTTCTACAATGAAACCAAGTGAAGTGAATCCAGAAGACTACGCTGTTATTTATTACGCAGGTGGCCACGGGGTTATTTGGGACTTCCCAGAAAATAAAGAACTTCAAAATATTAGCCGCAATATTTATGAAAACGGCGGAATTGTTTCTTCGGTTTGTCATGGAGCTGCTGGTTTATTTCATATTACATTAAGCAATGGGGATCGTTTAATTAGCGGTAAGAAGGTAACAGGCTTTTCAAATGAAGAAGAAAAATTAGCTGAATTAGATCAATTCGTTCCATTTTTAACAGAAGATGAACTCATTAAAAATGGAGGACTTTACGAAAAAGCCGCGCAACCGTGGGAAGCTTATGCTCTAGAAGATAATCGTGTTATCACTGGTCAAAACCCAGCTTCAGGTGGTCTAGTAGCCGAATTAGTATTAAAACAGTTGCAAAAATAATATGTACTAAAAAAGCAGATTCTCCTCTATTAAGGGAGATCTGCTTTTTTACGAAATCATTTGCAAAATAGCAATAACTTCTTTTTCAATTTCAGAATCATCAATTGCTTCTATATACTCTGGTTTAAAAAGTTGATACTTCTTTAATTGATAAAAATCAAGTATCGCTTTCTTTAACGTAATATCGTACTGAATACAAAAAGAATGATCTATAATACGTCTTAACATCACATCATCTTGTACCATAAATAATTGTGCATTCATTTTATTAAAATAACCTTGTTCCATACCCGCTTCAAAAAACATTTGCAAATTATGGTTACGATTTTGTTGGGCAGCGACTAATTGATCCGACAAATGCGAATATGCTTCTTTCAAATCTTGCAAAAAAACATCCGAAATATATGTCACACATTTTAAAGAATGGATAAACGTCTTTTGGAAACGTTCTGTAAATGACATACTTTCATCTTGATTATCCGCATCACCTTCGAGTAGATAGTTCATGAAATCCTCTACTACCACCTCAATAATTTCATCTTTCGAAGAAAAACGTTTATATAAAGTAGCTTTACTAATATCCATATATTTCGCAATTTCATCTATTTTCAATTGGCTAAAACTTGTCTTTCTAATAATGGGCTTTATTTTATTAATATAAGTATTTGCACATGCGACTTTTCTCATTTAAAAGAGCCTCCCCTTTTGTCCATACAAAATAGTATAGCAAATTCACGAATGATTATAAATGAAGTTATTATACTCACTATGCCTTTTTAGTTTATTACATTTTCATATACTATACATAAAAAACTATAATCAATTATTACCAACTGGACGGTTACAAACCAATTTCGAGACGGGAATTTTAGAATACAGTGAAACTTTAATCAGTGGGGGGGCGTTCATCCCCACTGATTATTAGCTCTCACCAATCGGGGGTCCTACTGCCCGGCAAATAGAGGGATAAAAATACCCACTACCTTTGTTAGTAGCGGGTACTTTTTCTATAATTTATTTACAGCCCTTTTTATAGCCTTACCTATTTCCACGCTAGACTGTGGATTTTGTCCTGTAATTAAATGACCATCTACTACTACATGCGGCGTAAAATTGGGGGCTACATAAAACAAAGCTCCTTCTTCTTTCAACTTACTTTCTAGCAAAAACGGAACGCGCTTTTCTAAATGTACAGCTCTTTCTTCATCGTTTGTATAACCTGTTATACGCTTACCCGCAACAAAAAACGAGCCATCCTTATTTTTCACACCGACTAAAGAGCTTACTCCGTGACAAACAGCCGCTACAATCCGGTTATTGTTATACATATTCTCAATCAAATTTGCTACATATGGATTACCTGGAAAATCTACAATCGCCCCGTGCCCACCACCAAATAAAACCGCATCATAATCCGAAAAATGAACATTTGAAATCGGCCTCGTATTTTGCAATAAAGAAGCTACATGCTTGAATTCGCGAGGTATACCATTCGGAATAGACACTCTATCTATAGGTACTCTCCCGCCTTTTATTGACACAATATCAACATCAAACTTAGCCTTTTTTAATACATGATAAGGAGCTGCGAGCTCTTCAAGCCACAAACCAGTCGGGTGTCCATTCATATCATGAGCACTTGTTGAAACTAACAGTATCCTTTTCAACATATCCCCTCCTTATTACCTATTTATGTATGAAACGTTTTTATCATTCATATAGCAAGTGAAGCAAACAAAAAAATAGCCGACTTTTATATAAAAGTCGGCTGCTTTCTTATAATTCGAGCTCTCCCATACGAAGAAGCTCCACAACTGCTTGTGAACGTCCTTTAACCCCTAGCTTTTGCATTGCGTTTGAGATGTGGTTGCGAACTGTCTTTTCACTTATAAAAAGTTCACCTGCAATTTCCTTCGTTGTTTTATCTTGAACCAGCAATTCAAATACTTCTCTCTCTCTCTTTGTGAGTAAAGGTTTAGATTGATACGCTTTTTCCTTCAACTGGTATAACCCTCCTTGCTTAAGCCAGAGCTGTGTATGTGTAAGTTGGGTGTTTATTTAGTCAAGATATTGTATGAACGAAATGTGCAGGTGGTGAATGAAAATGGGCTTTATTTCCTATGTTATTTTAGACTTTTATACAGTGCGTACACTCTTTTTATCCACTTACTTTCCAACGCGCCATATTTGTTCTAGCAATATACTTACAACCGTACCTACGAATAAACCATTACCGAATATATATTGCATAACAGACGGCAAGGATTGGAGTGCTCCAGACGGTAAAAACATAACGCCGCTGCCAAATAATACTGCAACGCCTAAAATCGTTACATTCCTTTCACTCATCGGCACTTGTTTTATATTATTAAATCCAATTCCAATTAACTGTACGAACGAAGCCATTAAAACAGCCGATGCGACAGCTGATGGTAAAGATGCTAAGTAACGAATAATACTTGGAAAAAGAGACATTACGACTAGTAACGCACATGCCATTAAGAACGATCGGATATATTTTTGTTTTGTTAAACGTATAAATCCTGCCGTTGCTGGTAACGGAACGACACCTACAGTTGAAAATACAGAAGAGATGATATGCGAAATCCCCCCAACCCATGTTCCATCTTTCAACTGTTTTTGTTCAATAGTCGCTTTATGAATAGTTGCTTGATTAATTGCTATAATAGCTGCCACCGTATTCGAAACTAAAATACATACCATAACAAAACTTGATACAGCCATACCTGTATTCCATTTTGGAAGTCCCCAAGCAAATATATGTGGAAGTTGCACAAAATGAGTTACTTGAGATGGGATTGTCACTTTTCCTGCAATGAGAAAAATAATCCACCCACTAATTAATCCTATTAAAACTGCATAACTTTTGACAAAGCCTTTTCCAAAATTAGATAGTATAATAACGAACAGAAATATACTAAACGCGATCATTGCTGTAAATCCGTCGATTTGAGAAATAGTAGCTGTAATTCCTAACATTCCTTTTAAAAACACACCACTTAATTGTAAACATAATAAAAGTAAAAACGTCCCTGTCACAAGCGGCGTAAATAAAAATAAAATACGTCCTATAAAACCAGTTACTCCTAATCCTATTAAAATAATACCGGAGATTATCATTCCTAATTCTAAAATTTGCAGTGTACTATGTAATTGATCTTGTCCGGCCGTTGCATAAGCAAGTACGGTAAATACACCAACCCAAGATCCAGCCGGCCCATCCGCAATTGGTAGTCTATGCCCAAGCCATCCTTGTAAAAAAGAAGATATACCAACTACAAAAAACGTACGCTGCATTAAATAAAATATTTCTTCCGTCGTAAGATGAAATAATCCGCCAACGACAATTGGTAGTGCGATTGAATTTGCTAATAAAAATATAAACCATTGTAAAGTTCCCATAATATGATTTTGGTTATGTTGATTGTCCAATTTTTTCATCCCTTCTAGCTTTCCTATAAAAATATATTGTAAGAATAAAAAAGAAGAGTTCTATCCTCACCATTAGAACCCTCCTCAAAATATTTAAACGATTCTTCTACACAAGATTATTTAATTCCACCTCATTTAAACTTCCAACAACAATATTTCCTTTATACACGACTAAACGTTTTTCTGTTTGACGCGCTACTGCTTCAGCAGCGCATGTCGCATTCGTCAAAACAAAGCTCGCTTCATCCCCTACATTCGGCCATACTCGCTTCCCTTCCTTATTTAACGTTTCTTTTCCTCCTGTAATAAAGCGGAGTGCTTTTCCTAAAGACCTTTCGTCACTCCACCCAAAACGCTCTGCTAATCGATTCGCCTTTTGAAGCATATCACCTGTTCCAAACGGTGACCAATGATCTGTAATGCTATCATTGCCTAATGAAACCGTAACACCTTTTTTATCTAATAACGGAATTGGGATTACTTGTTTACCAATTGGCACTGTTGAAGTAATATCAATATTTACATTTGCGAGTCTTTCTGCCACTTCTTCAGCCTCTTTATCAGTAACACCACCAAGTCCAAGTGCATGACTAATCGTTACACGGCCTTGCCATCCTGCTTCTTCTGTTAAACTTGCCAATCTCTTCATCGTAAACGTTCCAAGATTATTCGCATCGTGCAAATGAATATCAACATCCGCATTAAATTCGACTGCGATATCCATAATTGTATGTAATGACTTTTCAATGTCATTATCCACTGTAGCTGGATCTACTCCTCCGACTAGATGGGCACCCATACGCATCGCATCTTTCACGAGTTGCACAGAATTACTGCGCAATAATCCATGTTGCGGAAACGCAACAATTCTACTAGATACTCGATTTTTATATGTTTCTAATGCCGCTAACGTCGCCTCCAAATTACCAAGCCCAATAATTGGATCAACATTACAATGCGTTCTAATATTCGTTGCACCATTTTGCAGTAGTAACTCTAGCATATTTTCCGCTCTATTTTGAGCAGTCGCTAATTGCTTTGGTAAAATTTTTTCTTCTTCATTAAAACGTGTAAAAATACTTTCTGCTGGCATACAAGCTTTCCATGGGCCACTATAATATGTTTTATCAATGTGAATGTGCATCTCTTTGAAAGCTGGCAATATTAATAAGTTCTTAGCATCAAAAGTTACTATATCTTCCTCTTGAACAATCCCTTTTATAATTTTTTTAATTCGACCATCTTCAATAAGTAAACTGCATAATTCTGTTTCTGTTTGTGAAATTCTCTCTTCTTCATATGTATATCCTGATTCAAGCATTACGTTAGTCAACCAATATACTGTCATCTCTATTTCCCCACCCTTTATTAAAAATCACCTCATAACTACAAGTTTAATATCCACTGAAAATTAAGACAATTAATACGATCGCTTCTCACAAAAAAAATGTAATACAACCCCATAGTCTTCTCATAAATTTCCATATAGAATAAAAGTATGCAGTTTGATATAAAAAGGAGTTGATTGGAATATGTCAAAAAGGTTATGTAAATCCGAAACTGATAAAATGCTATTTGGTATATGTGGTGGTTTAGGAGAATATTTTGATATTAGCTCTACTCTTATTCGTATCATTTGGGTTATTGCTGTTTTATGTTTTGGGACAGGATTTTTAGTTTATTTCATTTGTTTATTACTTATGCCACGTTCGTACTAATGGCATCATTTCACATACTTAAGAAGAGCAAATCACCTATAGAATCCTATAGGTGATTTTTTCATGAAGAATATTTCATCGTTAAATGTAATACCGCCACTTCTTCTTCTTCATTTTTATAAATATGCTTCTTATTCGCTTCAAATTGAATGGAATCAAACTCATTTAATTCGTATACATCATTCTCCACTTGAATAGACACTTTCCCTTTCATTACCGTTACAAGCTCAATCGCACCTTCATGATGAGCTTCTGGCTCATATATACTATTTGATCGTAAACAAGCACGGTGCATTTCCATCCCTGTTTCTTTCGTATAACGGAACATCGTTTCTAAATGCCACGCTTGTCCTTCATCTACTGCAAATCCTTCTCCACAGCGCGCAACAGCTACAGGTTCTCCAGCAACCATTAATCTGGATAAAGGAATTGATAACCCTTTCGTTATTTTCCAAATGACAGCTAGTGTCGGATTTGTTTCCCCTCTTTCTATCTTTCCTAATGTTAATTTACTAACTCCTGTTTTATGGGCTAATTCTTCTAAACTTAATTTCTGTTCATTTCGAATTTGTCTCAATAACTGTCCAACTTGTTGAATGACTTCTTTCGTTTGCATATCTTCATTTTCTTTCATATATAAAACCACCTTAAAGTATAAAATAGTTTACTTTTAACAATTAAAAGTATATCATACTATACATAATTATTTATTTTCGAAAGGAGTGCTATACTTCATGCGCGCAATTTTATTAGGTCTTTTATCATCGGCCTTTTTTTCTGCAACCTTTATTATTAATAGAGCAATGAATGTATCTGGAACGAGCTGGGCTTGGACAGCTTCCTTCCGTTTTTTATTTGCTCTTCCTATTTTATTCCTTATCGTTTTATTTCGCAAAAACTTTAGGGGATTATGGGAAGAGTTAAAAAAACATCCATTGGCATGGATCGGATGGGGTTCTGTTGCCGGTATTGGTTTTTATTCTTTATTAAGTTTCTCAGCTGTCTTTTCTCCAGCTTGGCTCGTTGCTGGAACTTGGCAAGTTACGATTTTAGCTGGTTTACTACTATCACCACTATTTTTCGTGAAAATAGAAACAAAATCAGGTACGAAACTTGTACGCGGAAAAATTCCACTTCGTAGCTTATATGTTGCATTATTTATTTTACTTGGTGTAATTTGTATGCAAGCAACTGCCGCAGGCCATATTACAATGACTCAGTTCATTTCAGGTTTTTTACCTGTCGTATTAGCCGCTTTCTTATATCCGTTCGGTAACCGAAAAATGATGGAGCTTGTTGGTGGACGCCTTGATACGTTCCAACGTGTATTAGGAATGGCAATTGGAAGTCTTCCTATAACAATCTTGCTTGGTATATACGGATTTTCTACTACTGGCATTCCAACATCCAACCAAATGCTTCAAGGATTTTTGTTAGCATTATGTTCCGGCGTTATTGCAACGATGACATTTTTCTTTGCTACTGACTTAGCAAAAGATAACCTCGCTCTACTTGGAGCTGTTGAAGCAACACAAGCTGGAACGATGGTCTTTACCGTACTTGGAGAAATCATTTTCTTAAATGGTTCTCTCCCTGGAGGACTTTCTCTCATCGGAATGATTATTATCATGTTAGGAATGGTTGCAAATAGTATTTTAAACCGTTCTGTTCCAGTCGTTAAACAGAAAAAATCGGCATAAAAAAAGGGTATGGTTCTATAGAGATGAACCATACTCTTTTTTATTGTCCCCCTATTTCGCCTTATCAGAATAGTATTTCATTGGCTGTTTATACTAAAACTTATGTTATAATACGTTTCATGCGCATTAATAGGAGGTAAATTATGTTAAAAAAAGCAATCGCTGAATTTATTGGTACATTTGTACTTGTATTATTCGGAACTGGAGTAGCTGTCACTGGCGGCGGAATTGAAGGAATTGGAACATTAGGAATCGCTATGGCTTTCGGCTTATCTATTGTAGCTATGGCATATAGCATCGGAACAATTTCTGGATGTCACATTAACCCAGCAGTATCAGTAGCTATGTTCATCAACAAACGAATGAACGCTATGGAACTTTGTTATTATGTATTAGCTCAAATTTTAGGTGGTTTATTAGGAACTGCAACGTTAGTAACAATTTTAAAATCTGCTAAAACACCTTTAGATAATTTAGGACAAAATGGTTTCGGAACTCTTGGTTTATCTGGAGCATTTTTAGTTGAGTTCATTTTAACTTTCGTATTTATTTTAGTTATCGTTGCTGTAACAGGTAAAAAAGGAAGTTCTTCTTTAGCTGGACTAGTAATTGGTTTCACATTAGTTTTAATTCACTTATTAGGAATTCCGTTAACTGGAACATCTGTTAACCCAGCTCGTAGTATCGCACCAGCTTTATTTGTTGGTGGAGAAGCACTTTCTCAACTATGGGTATTCATCGTAGCACCAATTCTTGGTGGTATCTTCGCAGCTATCGTAGGTAAATTCATTTTAAATACTGAAAAATAGAATTTTCAATATTTCTGAATAAAAAAATGCGAGCCCTCATTATGAGGAAGCTCGCTTTTTTTATTCTTTCATTTTAGACTTTAAATTTGTAACTAATTGATCTACCGTTACATTTGCAAGTACGTTTTCCATCGCTTCTTGCGCTTGCATTAAAATAATTTCTAATACTGATTGAATATTAGCTCCTACTGGACATTCAATGTTGGGATTTTCATGGAAGGAAAATAGTTGTCCTTCTTCTACAACTTCCACTGCTTTATATACATCAAGTAATGTAATTTCTTCTAAATCTCGAGCAAGTGTCGTACCACCTTTACCAGCTTGTACATCAACAAGTCCTGCTCTCTTCAACATTCCTGTAATGCGACGAATCACAACTGGATTTGTATTCACACTACCGGCAATCCATTCAGAGGTACAGCGAGAGTTTCGATCTATCGCAAGTAATGTCAGCATATGAACACCTACTGTAAAACGACTACTAATCCCCATCTGCACACCCTCCTTTTTATTCATTCTATTAAAAGACGACTCTTATTATTATATACTATTTTTAATTTATACATAAAGAAAAAGCATGATTTCAATAGGAAATCATGCTTTTCTCTCATTATTGACGCTTTATAAATTTCGCTAAATCTTTAAATTTCACTTTATCTGAGTAATTCATTACGCCGTTTACGTAAATGCGGCTTGTAACAGCATTTAATACTGCAATTGTCGCCAATAAGACTGCTAATGTTATCGTAATTTCTAGCATACCTGCTTCACCAGCTACAATACGTGAGAAGGTAACCATCGGTGTAAAAAATGGAACGTAAGAACTTACAACAACGATAGTACTATTCGGATCACTTAATGATTTAATACTAATAAAGAATGCAGCCATAATTAAAATCATTACCGGGAAAGATACAGCTTGTAAATCCTCCGTCTTAGATACGACAGCTCCAGCAGCAGCATACATCATCGCATAAAGTAAATATCCCGTAATGAAATAAACAAGAAACATGCTGATAACTTTTGCATCTAATTTCGTAAAGTCAATTGGAATACCAAATAGTGAGGCACTTTCTAAATCGACCCAACCTAACAAATATGGAATAAGATAACCACACGCCAATACGACAAGTTGCAATAACGCCGTTGAAACAACCGCTAAAATTTTCGCATACATCATCGTAAGAGGCTTCACTTTCGGAAGCATTACTTCCATTACACGTGACGCCTTTTCAGATGCAATATTCATTGCGATTGTATTTCCGAACGCTACAATAAACATATATAAAGCAAATGTAAAGAAATAGGCAATTCCGAAAGAAGATGTACGATCTTTTATCGCTTCTTGCTTTACTTGAATTTCTGTTTGTAATTGCTGTGCAATTTCTGGTGAAACATTATTTTTGGCAATCGTCACCATCGTATATTGTTGCTTTAAATATCCTGCCATAATTGCAGAAGTTGCTTGGCTTGGAAATCCATTATACATATATGTAATCGATGGAGCCCCACCCTTTTCCGTCACATGGAATAGACCATCTAAATCGCCTTCTTCTACTTGCTTATGCAGTTTATCAAAATCATCCTTTGAACCAATTGTTATTTTTGCTGATGGCAATAGCTTATTTAGCTCATCTTTTTGTACTTTATATGTGGAACTCTCTACTACAACTGCAATTTTATCTTTATCCTTATTTTTATCATCGCCTGAAGTAAAATGATTAAATGCAAAAATCCCAAACACAACTAAAAATAAAATCGCACTCGTAATTAATGATTTCTTAGATAAAAACGCTTCCCTAAAATAAAATGAAAATACGTGAGAAAATTTACGCATCGTTATTTCGCCCTCTCTACAAAGATTTCGTTTAACGTCGGCTCTAACATTTTGAATTGTCGTAAGCTAACACCTTGCTCTTGCAACTGTTGCAAAATCTTGAGAGCTTCCGCATCGTCTTGTACTTTCACATAAAGAAGGCCTTGTTGTTTTTCATACGATACATGTATAGCTTCTAATCCCTTTTCATTCTCTACTGTATCTTCAATCGTTAAATTACGGAAACCGTATTCTTTCTTAATATCACTTAGCTGTCCTTTTACGACTGCTTCACCTTTTTTCAAAATACATACATGTTGGCAAAAAGCCTCTACTTGTTCCATACGATGACTTGATAAAATAATCGTCTTTCCGCTCTGTACTTGTTCTTCAATAATACTAGCTAACATCCCAGCATTAACTGGATCAAGGCCGCTGAATGGTTCATCTAAAATGAGAAGTTCCGGATTATGAAGAAGAGCAGCAATTAATTGGATTTTTTGCTGATTCCCTTTTGAAAGCTCTCCAGCCGTTTTAAATTTATATTCTGGTATCGCTAAACGCTCTAACCAGTGATCAATAGCGTGATCCACTTCTTTCTTCGACATTCCTTCTAATCTACCAAAATATCGCAGCTGATCTATTACTCTACTTTTTGTATATAAACCTCTTTCTTCTGGTAAATACCCAATTGTTACACCACTATTTCCAAATGCTTTTCCATCCCATGTAATCGAACCTTCATTAGGCGTTAATAATCCGAGAAGCATTTTGATTGTTGTTGTTTTCCCTGCACCATTTCGTCCAAGTAACCCTAGTACTTCACCTTTTGGTAACGAAATTTGCAAACCGTTAACTGCTTTTGATTCCCCAAATTGTTTCGTTAAGTTTTGAATTTGTAAACTCAAGTATAAAGCCTCCCCTTTAGTATCATTCGTACTCTCTTTCAAAGACTATGTTTATTCAAGACAAAATATAGCACCACGCTTCATCCTCTTATATGTAAACATCGTCATGAATCCATCATTTGTTCTATTTAGTTAAAATTGTAAATAACAAAGTTCTTTTTGTCAATTATAATTGTCATTACGACAATAAAACTTGTCAAAACAGCTATTATTATTTTGCTCATCTTTCTAATATAGGACATACTACTATATATACAAAAGACAATATGCAAATGTTCATATAAAAATATTATATTTTAATATATAATATAAAATGATTTTCTAACATCAAGGAGGATACATATGAAGATGAAGAGGGGCATTACCACTTTATTATCTGTAGCGGTTCTATCTACATCACTTGTAGCATGTTCAGGAACACCAGAGAAAACAGTGGCGAAAGAAGAGAAAGTAAAATTAACAGAACAACAATTAATGGCTGATTTATGGTATCAAACAGCCGGTGAAACGAAAGCACTTTACTACCAAGGGTACAACATTGGTCAATTAAAGCTTGATGCAATTCTTGCAAAAGGGACAGAGAAAAAACCTGCTATCGTGCTTGATTTAGACGAAACTGTTTTAGATAACAGTCCTCATCAGGCAATGAGCGTAAAAACAGGCAAAGGCTATCCTTACAAATGGGATGATTGGATTAACAAAGCTGAGGCTGAAGCCCTTCCAGGCGCAATTGATTTCTTAAAATATACAGAGTCTAAAGGTGTAGATATTTACTACATCTCAAATCGTAAAACGAATCAACTAGATGCAACAATTAAAAATCTTGAGCGTGTAGGTGCTCCTCAAGCAACGAAAGAACATATATTACTACAAGATCCGAAAGAAAAAGGAAAAGAAAAACGCCGTGAACTCGTTTCTCAAACCCATGATATTGTCTTATTCTTCGGTGATAACTTATCTGATTTCACAGGTTTTGATGGAAAATCTGTAAAAGATCGTAACCAAACAGTAGCAGATTCAAAAGCACAATTTGGTGAGAAATTCATTATTTTCCCGAATCCAATGTATGGCGATTGGGAAGGCGCTTTATATGATTATGATTTCAAAAAATCAGATGCAGAAAAAGATAAAATCCGTCGCGACAACTTAAAATCATTTGATGTAAAATAAAAGAGGATGGCATTCGCCATCCTCTTTTATTTTACTTTCTCTGTTAAAGGCAAGATAAATACTTCCACACGTCTATTCTTTGCCTTTCCTTCTTGTGTATCGTTTGGAGCAATTGAACGGTATTCTCCGTATCCAATCGCACTAAATTTTTCTGGTTGTAATTCTTTATTTTGCAGTAATACTTGCATAAAATTAACTGCCCGCTGCGTACTTAATTCCCAATTCGACGCAAACTGCGCATTGGCAATAGGGACATTATCCGTATGACCCGATACTGTAATTTCACGAGGTGACGCTGAAACAAGTAAGCTAGACATCTCTTTTGCAATCCCTAAAGATTCTAATTTCACATCTGCTTTCCCCGAATCAAACAGTATATTTTCTAATATTGTCACCATTAATCCCTTTTCAGTTAATTTAGTTTGAAAAGAAGAAGATAATTGTTTTTCATTAATATATTGATCAATCTTTTTTTGTAATGCTTTCAATTCATCCATCTCTTTTTTTTCTTTAGCTCTAGCTTCTTCTTGTTTTTTTGCTTGTTCTGCCTCAAGGCTACTTGCTGATAATTCTTTTTCATCATTTGGCTTTTGATCACTTAAAAATTCTTTGTTACCTGTTCCCCCAGCTAATTCACTTCGAAAAGCAACTGCCATCTGTTTAAACTTCGCAGCATCTATACTACTCATTGCGAATAAAACGATAAACAATGCAAATAACAACGTTAACATATCAGAATATGGGATTAACCACGTTTCATCGATATGCTCATCATGTTTTTTCTTTTTGCCTCTTCTATTTTTCTTACTCCGCATTTTTTTCTGCTCCTTTTTCTAGCTTTTTACGCTCAGTTGCAGAAAGTGCACCTAAAATGCGGTTCTTCATAATAAACGGATATGTACCTTCTTGTAACATTAATAAACAATCAATGATTAAACGTTTTTTCTCAATTTCAGCTGAAGATTTTTGCTTTAACTTATTTGCAAATGGATGCCATAATACATAACCTGAAAAAATACCAAAAATCGTTGCAATAAACGCACCCGAAATAGCATGACCTAACTTTTCAATATCAGTTAAGTTACCAAGCGCAGCTACAAGACCGATAACAGCACCTAAAACTCCTAATGTCGGTGCATACGTACCCGCTTGTGAAAAAATAGCAGCTCCCTTTGCATGTCTTTCTTCAATTGCTTCTAATTCAGATTCCAAAATCTGCTCTAAATCTTCTGCGGATACGCCATCAATCACAAATTTCATACCGCGCAAAAGAAATTCATCTTGAATTTTGTCTAATTGTTGCTCTAAAGACAAAATACCGTATTTTCTACTTTCAGATGTCCAATGAACAAATAATTCTAGCAACTGTTCATAACTTAAATCCTTTTTATTTGAACCAAAAAGAACTTTAAATAGTTTTGGAACCCTTTTTAGTTGATTCATCGGAAATGCAATACATACTGCAGCAAATGTACCGATAAAAATAATTAATGCTGCGGCAGGATTTAATAAGGCTGTTACGTCAGCGCCCTTGACGACCATCCCTACTACCACTGCTACAAATCCTAAAATAAGTCCAATAATTGTTGCAAAATCCATTCCCATTCACTCCTAGTCTATACAAGAAGTTCTTTATTCTCGATAATCGCTACATCTTCTTATGTATATATATTACATAAAAAATGCAAATCATGAAAGATAAGAAATGAATTATATAAAAAAATACTACAAATTCACACATTTTCTGACATTTTCTTTGCATTTCTATTACGTTATGACTCTTATATTCCTTTTCCAACAAACTAGATTTATAATAAAAAAACAATACACATTTTATGAAGAAGGGACTGTGATTACAAGGCATCATGAAAAAGATAATAATTATTTCTGCCACTACTATTGTAATCGGGATCACATCTTTCGCTTACTTTGGTTCTAAAACACCACTACATAATGAAGCAAAAGCTGTCGAAAGTCAAAAGCATAATAACCATAAAAAAGAAGAGATTCCTGCTTTTCCAAAAGCTGATCATAATGCAAAGAAAATAGACAATGACTTTTCAGTTGTAACAAATCCAAAATCTAATCTTGTCTTAATTAATAAACATCGAAAACTACCAGATGGATACATTCCTGAAGACTTAACGAGACCAAATGTACCATTTATTAGTCCAAAAGATAAAGAAAAAACATTGCTGCGCAAAGATGCTGCCGAGGCACTTGAAAACATGTTCAAAGCTGCGAAAAAAGAAGGGCTTGATCTTACAGCTGTATCTGGTTATCGTTCATACAAACGCCAAAAATCGTTGCATGATACATACGTTAGACGTCAAGGAAAAGCCGAAGCTAATTCGGTAAGCGCAATTCCTGGTACAAGTGAACACCAAACGGGTTTAGCAATGGATATTAGTTCAAAATCAGCTAAATTTCAATTAGAGCCTATCTTCGGAGAGACAGCAGAAGGAAAATGGGTCGCGGAACATGCTCATGAATTCGGCTTTGTCATTCGTTACTTAGAAGATAAAACAGATACAACAGAATATGCCTATGAACCATGGCACTTACGCTACGTTGGTAATCCATACGCTACATACCTATATAAACATCACTTAACATTAGAAGAAGCGATGGAAGACAAAAAATAAGAGAGCAAATTGCTCTCTTATTTTTCTTTCACTCTATTATTGTAGTAATTTCTTCTTCCATTCTTCAGGCCATGGTTCGCCTCTTCCTGTTTTTTTCGAAGCTTGAACCATCATTCCGCGACCTACTAAACAAACCTCTCCTGCTGCATTCTTCACCATATAATGTAAATCTAAAGAAGAATTCCCGACCGATCCTGCCTTTACATACACCTTCAGCTGTTCATCAAAATATATTTGCTTAATAAAATTACATTGTAAATCCGCAACAACGATCATCGTTTCTGATGATGCATGTGTCCACTCTTGCATAAATCCAAGTTCTTTAAACAACGCAATACGAGCTTCTTCAAAATAAGTAAAAGCAACGACATTATTTACATGTCCAAACATATCTACTTCACCAAAACGAACCTTTACAGGGTTGTAAAACGAAAAACCACTTTCCCATTGCTCAAAGTCTTCAATATAAGAAATCCTCTTCATTGTTATCTCTCCTTTTCACCTTGAAATAAACAGAATAAACAGAAAAATAAAGTTATAAATATTGCCTCTTCGATATGAAGAGGCAATATTTATTAATAGTTATTATCGCTACCAAAGAAATCTTTGAACGATTGAATTGTTGTATCACGGTTTAATGCCGCAATTGAAGTTGTTAAAGGAATACCCTTCGGACATGATTGCACACAGTTTTGAGAGTTACCACAGTTTGCTAGTCCTCCATCTCCCATAATTGCACGTAAGCGATCTGCTTTATGCATTTCACCCGTTGGATGTGAGTTGAATAAGCGAGCTTGTGATAACGGTGCTGGTCCAATAAAGTCAGACTTACTGTTTACGTTTGGACATGATTCTAAGCAAACACCACATGTCATACATTTTGAAAGCTCATAAGCCCATTGACGCTTTTTCTCAGGCATTCTTGGTCCTGGACCTAGGTCATACGTACCATCAATTGGAATCCACGCTTTAACGCGTTTTAGAGCATTAAACATGCGACTACGATCAACTTGTAAGTCACGTACAACCGGGAATGTCTTCATCGGTTTTAAGCGAATTGGTTGCTCTAATTGATCGATAAGTGCCGTACATGATTGACGTGGTTTTCCGTTAATCACCATCGAACATGCACCACATACTTCCTCTAAGCAGTTCATATCCCAGGCAATCGGAGTTGTTTGGTTCCCTTTTGAATCAACAGGATTACGACGGATTTCCATAAGTGCTGAGATAATATTCATATTCGGACGATATGGAATTTCAAACTCTTGGTCAAACGCTTGCGCATCTGGCCCGTCTTGTCTCGTAATGATGAGGCGGATTGTTTTCTCAGACATGTTGTTTATCCCCCTTCTCTTCACCCTTAGCAGCTACATCGTGTTTTGAAGAATAATCACGTTTACGCGGTTTAATTAACGAAATATCAACGTCCTCGTAATGGAATGCTGGTGCATTTCCTTCTCCCTCAAATTTTGCCATCGTAGTTTTTAAGAAGTTTGCATCATCACGATTTGGGAATTCAGGTTTGTAATGCGCCCCACGGCTCTCATTACGGTTATATGCGCCAATTGTAATAACACGTGCTAACTCAAACATATTTGCAAGTTGGCGTGTAAATGAAGCACCTTGGTTACTCCATCTTGCTGTATCGTTAATGTTAATACGTTTGTAACGAGCCATTAATTCTTCAATTTTCGCATCTGTTTCTAATAATTTTTTATTTTCACGAACTACTGTAACGTTATCTGTCATCCATTCTCCAAGCTCTTTATGAAGAACATACGCATTTTCGTTACCATCCATCGTTAAAATATTGTTAAATTTCTCTGTTTCGATTAATTCATTTTGCTCATATACAGTAGATGAAACAGCATCAGATGATTTAGAAAGACCTTTCATATACTCAATTGCGTTTGGTCCTGCTACCATACCACCATAAATTGCTGATAATAGTGAGTTCGCACCAAGACGGTTACCACCGTGCATAGAATAATCACACTCACCTGCTGCAAATAAACCTGGAATGTTTGTCATCTGTTTATAATCAACCCATAGTCCGCCCATTGAATAGTGAACAGCTGGGAAGATTTTCATCGGTAGTTTACGAGGATCATCCCCTGTAAATTTCTCATAGATTTCAATAATTCCACCTAGTTTAATATCTAGTTCTTTTGGATCTTTATGAGAAAGATCTAAGTACACCATGTTTTCACCGTTAATACCTAGTTTTTGCTCTACGCAAACATCAAAGATTTCACGCGTTGCGATGTCACGAGGTACAAGGTTTCCGTAAGCCGGATATTTTTCTTCTAAGAAGTACCATGGTTTACCATCTTTATATGTCCAAACACGTCCACCTTCACCACGTGCAGATTCACTCATAAGACGTAATTTATCGTCTCCAGGAATTGCCGTTGGGTGAATTTGAATGAACTCACCGTTTGCATAATATGCGCCTTGTTGATATACAGCAGAAGCTGCTGTACCTGTATTGATAATGGAGTTTGTTGATTTTCCGAAAATGATACCAGGGCCCCCTGTTGCCATAATCACGGCATCTGCTCCGAAACTTCTAATCTCCATAGTTTGTAAGTCTTGTGCAACGATTCCTCGGCACACACCTTCATCATCAACAACAGCTCGTAAGAAATCCCAACCTTCATATTTCGTTACAAGTCCTGCTACTTCGTGACGACGTACTTGCTCATCTAATGCGTAAAGTAATTGCTGTCCAGTTGTTGCACCAGCAAATGCTGTACGGTGATGTTGCGTTCCACCAAATCGACGGAAATCAAGAAGTCCTTCTTCCGTACGGTTGAACATAACACCCATACGGTCCATTAAATGAATGATACCAGGTGCTGCTTCACACATTGCTTTAACTGGTGGTTGGTTCGCTAAGAAGTCTCCACCATAAATTGTATCGTCAAAGTGGATCCATGGAGAATCCCCTTCACCTTTCGTATTTACGGCACCGTTAATTCCGCCCTGAGCACATACAGAATGTGAACGTTTTACTGGTACTAAAGAAAACAGTTCAACATTTACTCCTGCTTCTGCCGCTTTAATCGTTGCCATTAAGCCAGCCAAGCCACCGCCGACTACTATAAGTTTCCCTTTCATGCTCTCCCACTCCTTACTGGTTTGCTAGCTGTGGATCGATGAACGCTAATAATGCACTCACACCTACATAAGATAAACCTAAGAAAATAGCTAATGTTACATAAGTAGAGATTCTTTGTGAACGTGGAGATACTGTAATTCCCCAGCTGATGCAGAATGTCCATAGTCCATTTGCAAAGTGGAAAATTGTTGAAACAACACCAACTAAGTAGAATGCAAACATAGCTGGATTGTTTAAAATATCTGCCATCATATCATAGTTTACCTCTTTACCTAACATTGCTTGAATACGAGTTTCCCAGACGTGCCAAGAAATGAAGATCAGCGTAACGATACCTGAAATTCTTTGGAAGACGAACATCCAGTTACGGAAATAACCGTAAGAAACCGCATTGTTCTTAGCTGTAAATGCAATATATAAGCCATATATAGCATGGTACAGTATCGGTAAAAAGATGATGAAAATTTCTAGCGCATACCGGAATGGAAGGAGCTCCATAAAGCCTGCAGCTTTGTTAAAAGCCTCTGCTCCTCGTGTTGCAAAGTTGTTTACAATTAAATGTTGCGTCAAAAAGACACCAACCGGGATGACCCCCATTAATGAGTGCCACTTACGAAACGTATATTCGCGGCCTTTCATGTCCCCATTACCCCCCTTGAATGTTTGACTGCTGTTTTCAGATTAGTTTATGACAATAATGTTTTTTCACTATTGGCATAAGAAAAACTGAAAAAATTATTCGAAATATTTCAGCATAATTTGATACCAAGTTCATTTTACTCCTATTTTTGTCGAAGCGTCAAGAAAACGTATACATAATTTGCATATAATTTGCCAATTCTTTTTTTCTTCTTATATATTCAGATTTTCCTAAAGAAAAATCTGTTTTTATAAATGTGAAATGTTATATAATAATCCCTATAGAAAGAGGGGAATATTGTGAGTAAAAATACAATCGATACAACATCTTTAGAAGATGTTTCATTGAACGCCTTCGCTTATGAATTGCTACGTGAAGAATTACTACCTGATTTAATCGGCAACGATTTAGATGGTATTTTATACTGGTCTGGTAGAAACCTTGCAAGAAAATATCCGCTAGAAACAATTGAAGAAGTCATTCAGTTCTTTGAAAAGGCCGGCTGGGGCACTTTAAGCATTGTTGAACATAAGCGTCGTGAAATGCAGTTCCAACTTAAAGGCACACTCATCGCAGAACGTCAAAAACAAAAACGACATTCTTCTTATCAACTAGAAGCCGGATTCATCGCTGAACAAATCCAAAAGCAACGGAACGTCGTTGCAGAGTCATACGAAGAAAAGAAAAAACGTTCTGACTCTATTACATTTCTTGTAAAATGGGATATAAAAGATCTCATTGAAGTGTAAGCATTACCTACAGTCAACTAGACATATCAGTTTAGTTGACTTTTTTGTATTTTCATTCAGATGAGTTTATTTTAAATCTTCAGAAATTATACCAAAAAACAGAAGACGTTGTAAACTACAACGTCTTCTTATCTGTTAAATACGTATAAATCGTCTCCGCGACATTTTTCGGCATACCCGCTTCGACAAATTCCTCTATAGAAGCTTCTTTCATCTTCTTTAATGAACCAAAATGTTTTAACAATACCTTTTTCCGTTTATCACCGATTCCTGGAATATCATCCAATGCTGATTGAATGACAGATTTCCCATGTAATTGACGATGGAATGTAATCGCAAATCGATGCACCTCATCTTGAATACGCTGTAATAAATAAAATTCTTGGCTATTTCTCTCAAGCATCACAGGTTCCGGTGGATCCCCAATAATTAAATGGGAGGTTTTATGTTTATCATCTTTTACAAGACCTGCCATCGGAATATATAATCCGAGCTCATTCTCTAAAATATCACTCGCAGCCGCTAGATGGCCTTTTCCTCCATCAATAATAATCAAATCAGGTAAAGGTGAATTTTCTTTAAGCGCCCTTGTATAACGGCGCCTCACAACTTCTCTCATAGACTCATAATCATCTGGCCCTTGAACCGTTTTAATTTTATATTTTCGATACTCTTTCTTCGCCGGTTTCCCATCGATAAAAGCAATCATTGCAGAAACGGGATTTGTTCCTTGAATATTTGAGTTATCAAACGCTTCAATACGATACGGCGTTTCAATCCCAAGCTGCTTCCCTAAATGATCTACCGCTTTAATCGTTCGTTCTTCATCACGTTCAATTAAGTAAAACTTCTCTTCAAGAGCAATCTTCGCATTTTTATTTGCCAATTCTACAAGGTCTTTTTTCTTACCACGTTTCGGCTGCGTCGCTTCCACTTCTAAAAAGCGCTCTACTAATTCCGAGTCTATACTTCCTGGAACGACAATTTCCTTCGGCTTAAAATGACTACTGTTTTCATAAAATTGGCCGATAAACGTTAAAAAACCCTCTTCTGGTTCATCGTAAATTGGAAACATAGAAACATCACGTTCAATTAGCTTTCCTTTTCGAACGAAGAAAACTTGAACACACATCCATCCTTTATCCACTGCATATCCAAACACATCACGATCTACTAAGTCACTCATAATCATCTTTTGTTTTTCCATAATCGCATCAATATGAGCAATTTGATCACGCAACTCTTTTGCACGTTCAAACTCTAGTTTCTCTGAGGCCTCATACATTTTTATTTCTAGTTCTGAACGAACTTCTTTATGTCCACCATTTAAAAACTTAATAATTTCATCTACAATTTCTTTATTTTGTTCTTCCGTCACTTCTTTCACACAAGGCGCTAAACATTGACCCATATGATAATACAAACAAACTTTATCTGGCATATTCGTGCATTTCCGAAGTGGATACATACGATCTAGCAGTTTTTTCGTTTCATGAGCAGATTGTGCATTTGGATAAGGACCAAAATATTTCCCTTTATCCTTTTTTACGTTTCGAGTAATGAGTAAGCGCGGTTGCTTCTCCGCCGTAATTTTAATAAAAGGATATGTTTTATCATCTTTTAATTGAATATTATATTTCGGATCATATTTTTTAATTAGATTTAACTCTAAAATAAGTGCTTCTAAATTCGAAGAGGTTACAATATATTCAAAATCAACAATTTCTCCTACAAGCCGCAGTGTTTTCCCATCATGTGAACCAGTAAAGTACGAGCGCACACGATTTTTAAGCACTTTTGCCTTTCCGACATATATAACCGTTCCTTGCTTATCTTTCATCAAATAACAACCAGGTTGATCTGGTAAAATAGCCAACTTC
The DNA here is from genome assembly GCF_900100505.1 of Bacillus sp. cl96. Taxonomy (NCBI): domain Bacteria; kingdom Bacillati; phylum Bacillota; class Bacilli; order Caryophanales; family Bacillaceae; genus Bacillus; species Bacillus sp. cl96. Next base: position 56,903 of record NZ_FNDM01000002.1, on the reverse strand, counting down.
TCTTTCAAATGTTCGTGCACTCGTCTCCCTCCATTTCTACATACTTAGCATTTTTATTTTCCCTTGAAAACATACTATGCCCAAACACCCAACATACGTTCTTTTATTGTAACGGAAAGACTGTAAAAAAGAAAATAAAAAAAGCTACCAAATGGTAGCTTTTTTTATTTTAGAAGTGTTTAGAAACTAATTCTACTAACGCTTCTTTCGGTTTGTAACCTAACGCTTGATCAACTACTTTACCGTCTTTTAATACGAAAAGAGCTGGAATGCTCATTACTTCGAATTGACGAGCAGTTTCTTGGTTTTCATCAACGTCTACTTTTACTACTTTTACTTTTTCGCCTAGTTCTGCATCAATTTCCTCTAATACAGGAGCGATCATTTTACAAGGTCCACACCAAGGTGCCCAGAAATCTAATAATACAACACCTTCGCTAGTTTCTGCTGCGAAGCTTTGGTCATTTGCGTTTACAATTGCCATTTTATTTCCTCCTTCAAGTATATTCTACCAAGAGTATATCATTAACTTATATACGTGGCGAATAATATGTATCGTTATGTATTGTAACAAAAAAATGTTCCTTTATACTATATAAAAATACGGATTAAATACTAAAAAGATGAGAGACAGGGGATCTCTCACCTTTTTCTATATATAGAGGTACTTCACTTGGAACTCAAGGGTACTTAAATCATGAATGTACTTTTAACTTTTTAAACTCTTCTGTTAAAAGAGGTACAACTTCGAATAAGTCACCGACAATACCATAGTCAGCTACTTTAAAGATACTTGCTTCTGGATCTTTATTAATCGCAACGATTATTTTTGAGTTAGACATACCTGCTAAATGCTGAATCGCACCAGAAATACCACATGCAATGTATAAGTCTGGCGTAACAACTTTACCAGTTTGACCAATTTGTAATGAGTAATCACAGTATTCAGCGTCACAAGCACCACGAGATGCCCCAACAGCGCCACCTAGTACGTCCGCTAACTCTTTTAATGGCTTAAAGCCTTCTTCACTCTTCACACCACGTCCACCAGCGATAATAACTTTTGCTTCAGAAAGATCCACACCTTCTGCTGTTTTACGGACAACATCTTGAATGATTGTACGTAAATCTTTCACATCAACTGTGATAGAAGATACGTCACCGCTGCGAGACTCATCTTTTTCCAGAGTTGCAATGTTATTTGGACGCACTGTCGCAAATAAGATGCCGTCTGTTACAATCTTCTTCTCGAATGCTTTACCAGAGTAAATTGGACGAGTGAAGATAACATTTCCACCTTCAACCTCTAAAGCAGTTACGTCAGAAACTAAACCAGCTTCAAGCTTCGCTGCTAATTTTGGTGATAAATCTTTACCAAGTGCCGTATGTCCAAAAACGATACCTTCTGGATTTTCTTCAGCATGTACAGCTAAAAACGCTTGTGCATAACCATCAGATGTATATGATTTTAATTTATCATTTTCAACTGTCACAACGCGATCTGCACCGTAATGAATCAATTCATTTGCAAAAGAGGCAACACTGTCTCCAATTAGAAGACCTACTACTTCACCGCCTTCTGCAATTGTTTTTGCTGCTGCTACCGCTTCAAAAGAAACGTTACGTAGCGATCCATCACGAACTTCACCCATTACTAATACTTTACGAGCCATAGATTTTCCCTCCTGCATATATAATTTCGTATTTTATTAGATTACTTTCGCTTCTGTATGGAGCAACGATACAAGTTCTTTTACTTGATCTTGCAGCTCGCCTTGTAACACTTTTCCTGCATCTTTCTTAGGAGGCAAATAGATTTCAATTGTTTTTGTCTTTGCTTCCACATCATCTTCTTCTAAATCTAAATCATCTAATTCTAATTCTTCTAGCGGCTTTTTCTTCGCTTTCATAATACCTGGAAGCGATGGATAACGCGGTTCATTTAAACCTTGCTGTGCTGTTACTAAAACTGGTAATGAAGTTGCAATCACTTCTGTATCACCTTCAACATCACGCTCAATCTTCACATTTGTACCGTCAATTTCAAGTTTTGTAATTGTCGTTACATACGGAATATTTAACGCTTCAGCTACGCGTGGTCCTACTTGTCCAGATGCACCATCAATTGCAACGTTTCCGCCTAAAATTAAATCTGCATCTTTATCTTTTAAATATTCAGCAAGCACTTTTGCTGTCGTGAACTGGTCACCATTTTCTACATCATCTTCAATATTAATTAATACCGCTTTATCACAGCCCATTGCTAATGCAGTACGAAGTTCTTTCTCACTATCTTCGCCACCGACTGTTACAACTGTAACTTCTCCACCTTGTGCGTCTCTTACTTGAATTGCTTCTTCAATTGCATATTCATCGTAAGGGTTGATGATGAATTCCGCTTCGCCATCGTAAATTGCACCGTTTTTAATTACGATTTTTTCTTCTGTATCAAATGTTCGTTTCATGAGTACGTAGATGTTCATTCCATTTACCCCCTTGTTTTTCAGAAAGATTCTATCAATTTTAATTTTCTGTTAATTTATATTAAAAAAATAATTGAACTACCTGCCACTAAATGAAGGTTTGCGCTTTTCTAAAAATGCGGCTACACCTTCTCTTCCATCTTCACTCGTAAATACTTCACCAAAAATTTGTGATTCACGTTGTACACCTTCATAGTAATGAGACGATTTTGTCGTTTGCAATAACTCTAGTACAGCACGAGTTGTTGCTGGACTTTTTCCAGCAATTTGTTTTGCAACTTTAAGCGTATCATCTAAAAGAGATTCTTCAGAGAACAATCCGTTAACAAGTCCCCACTTTAATGCTTCTGCACCAGTAATTGGTGTACTTGTTAACATCATTTCACAAGCTTTCGCTTTCCCAACATAACGTGGTAAGCGCTGTGTACCTGCAAAGCCAGGAATTAATCCAAGTGTTAATTCAGGTAAACCAAGTTTTGCACTTTCAGTTGCAAAGCGCATGTGGCAAGACATAGCAAACTCAAGGCCGCCGCCCAGTGCCGCTCCATGAATTGCCGCAATAACTGGTTTTGAACATTTTTCAACACGCTCAAACGTAACTTGTCCAAGCTGTGCTAATTCTGTTGCTTGCTTCGCTTCAGTAACAGATGTAAATTCTTTAATATCTGCTCCTGCTGAGAAGAAACGTCCTTCACCGTGAATAACAACAACACGAATGTTATCATCCTTTTCCACTTGATCAATTAATTCAGTAACGTCATGCATAACTTGTGAAGACATCGCATTCGCTGGTGCGTGATTTAACGTCGCCACCGCGATATGATCTTCAACTCTTACAGATAGGAATTTCAACATGATCCCTCCCATTATTGACGATAACCACAAGCTGCAATAAGTAGCCCGTGTACCGTTTTTGAAAGTGCGACCAGATCATACTTATGATCGCTCATTACCCAATTGGTCACAACTTCATCTACTGTTCCAAAGATCATTTGTCTTGCCACGCGAACATTTAAATCTGCTTGAAATTCACCTTGTTTTATACCAGTCTCTAAAATCTCATCCATAACTTGTAAGTAGCCTTTTAATACTTCATTTATTTTAAGGCGCAAGTCTTGATTGGACTGCCTTAGCTCTAATTGCGTAACGATAGCAAGAGGATCATTTTGCGACAACAGCAAGAAGTGCGTTTCTACCAACATGAATAACTTCGATACAGCGCTTTCAATTCCTGCTGTTTTTTGACGAATTGTTTCGACAAATTCTCCCATCTTCTCTTGGAATAAGGATATTAATATATCTTCTTTATTTTTAAAATATAAATAAATCGTGCCATCAGCTACCCCAGCTTGCTTTGCGATTTTAGAAACTTGCGCTTGGTGGTACCCATTCTCCGCAATCACAATGACTGCCGCATCAATAATTTGATTGTATTTCGGTCTATTTTTCTTCACTTTACTGTCCCCTTCAAGAAGATGACTGAATGAATAGTCATTCATATTCTTATAATACTGACTATTTAGAAAAGTGTCAATCCTATTTTTTCAAAAAGAAAGGGCCTTAGCCCGTTTGCTCATCCTCATTCTTTCTCTTCTCTTCATCTATTAGAACACGGCGTAAAATTTTCCCTACTGTCGTTTTTGGCAATTCATCTCTAAACTCATATACTTTCGGCACTTTATAAGCCGCTAAATATTTACGTGCAAACTGATTTAATTCTTCCTCAGAGCACTCCGTACCTTCTTTTAACACAACAAATGCTTTAACTGTCTCTCCTCGGTACGGATCTGGAACTCCAATTGTCACTACTTCTTGCACTTTTTCATGCTCATATAATACTTCTTCAACTTCACGAGGATACACATTAAATCCACTCGCGACAATCATATCTTTCTTGCGATCTTTTACATAGAAGAATCCATCTTCATCCATGTAGCCAACATCCCCTGTATGGAGCCAGCCATCTTGCAATACAGCCGCTGTTTCCTCTGGCTTATTCCAGTATCCTTTCATAATTTGAGGACCTTTCACTACAATTTCCCCTATTTCTCCTGGCGGTAATGCCTCACCAGTTTCAAGTGACATAATGATTGCTTCTGTATCTGGCCACGGAACTCCGATGCTACCTGGCACTCGCTTTTCCCATAAAAAATTACTATGTGTAACCGGAGAGGATTCTGTTAAACCATATCCCTCTACTAGTTTACCACCTGTAACTTTTTCGAACTTTTCCTGTACTTCTACTGGCAGTGGTGCTGATCCACTAATACAAGCACGAATAGAAGAAATATCGTATTCTTTTAAAAGCGGACTATTTAAAAGAGCGATATAAATAGTTGGTGCCCCTGGAAACAATGTCACTTTATGCTTCTTAATCGCTTCAAAAACCATTTTCATATCAAACTTTGGAATAAGGACCATTTTGTATCCTTGCATAATACTTAAATTCATAACAGCTGTCATACCATAAACATGGAAAAATGGAAGAACCCCAAGAACGACTTCTTCTCCTTCTTTGCAATTATATAACCATTGAACTCCCATTAACGTGTTAGAGACGAGGTTTTTATGCGTTAACATAACTCCTTTCGGAAATCCGGTTGTTCCTCCTGTGTACTGTAAAAGGGCTAGATCATTTTCAGGATCACAAGGCACCTCAACATTCGTATTCACTTCTTTTTCTACTGAATTCCAAAGATGAATCGTTTCACTCTCTGATACTTTCACAACTAAATTCGACTGTTTTTTCTGCACAAATGGATACAATAGATTTTTAGGGAATGGCAAAAAGTCTGCAATACGAGTTACGATAATATGCTCAATTTTTGTAGCAGATTGAACATTCGTTACTCTTGGAAACACTAAATCGAGACAAAGAATTACTTTTGCTCCCGAGTCATGAAGCTGATATTCTAATTCTCTTTCTGTATACAGTGGATTTGTTTGTACTACGATACCTCCCGCAAGTAATGTGCCGTAATAACCAATTACAGCTTGCGGACAATTTGGCAACATAATAGCAACTCGATCACCCTTTTCCACACCGAGCTTTTGAAGATAATTTGCAAACCTCTTCACCTTATCATGGAAGTCCGAAAACGTAATATCCTTCCCTAAAAAGTGAAGCGCTTTCTTTTCTGGGTAGCGAGAAGCCATCTGTTCTACATATCTATGAAGCGGCTGAATATCATAAGAAACCGTACTCGGAATTTCCTCTGGATAACTTTTCAACCATGGTTTTTCCACCTTCATTCCCCCTTCAAATACATAAAAAATAAATGAATGTTCATTCATGATGGTTATTTTCATTATATTATAGTCACCATAGCGTTACAATCATAATATTCTGACTTTTATATAACTATGCTTTACTTCATTAACTTCTTATTATATGTAGAAACTCTCTTACTCTTAAAAGGGTAAGAGAGTTTGTCATTAACTTAATCTTATAATTGTTAATACCGCTCCTGGGGTAGTTGTTGATAATGTCGCAACAGCTAACAAACCAAATAATTGCAAACTAATTGCACTCCCCGCCGCAAGAGTCGTAATAATTGTCGCACTAAATGATGTCGTTGCTAATGCAGGAGAATTAATAGTCCCAGCAAGCGGTGCCCCATTAATTGTAATTCGTGAACTAACTAATAATGCAGCCGTTATATTAATTGAATATGAAATATAATAATTCCCTGCATTTGCAGCCGTAAATACTGTGTTCCCCCCAGACACTGTAATACCTGGACCGATATTCTGATTGTTTGGAAGTGGGACATTTGTTCCACCTAGTAGTACCGATATTGCTGTACCCGACGTATTATTTGCAAATGCGTATGTTGCCGTTATACTTGTGCCTGTTGCTCCTGTTGGACCTGTATCGCCTGTTGCTCCTGTTGGGCCTGTCGCTCCCGTTGGACCCGTCGCTCCCGTTGGACCCGTTGCTCCCGTTACTCCTGTCGCCCCCGTTGGACCCGTTGCCCCTGTTATTCCTGTTGGGCCTGTTGCTCCTGTTGGGCCTGTGTCGCCTGTTACCCCTGTCGCCCCCGTTGAACCCGTTGCTCCCGTTGCTCCTGTTGCTCCTGTTGCTCCTGTTATTCCTGTCGCTCCTGTTGGTCCCGTTGCCCCTGTTATTCCTGTCGCTCCTGTTGGACCCGTTGCCCCTGTTATTCCTGTCGCTCCCGTTGGACCTGTGTCGCCTGTTACTCCTGTCGCCCCCGTTGGGCCTGTTGCTCCTGTTGCCCCCGTCGGACCGGTTGGGCCAACCTTAGGAACTGTCCCATCGCAACTAAAACAGCATGAATCAACATGTACACCATTTTGATTATTACACCCACAATATCCATTTACGTTATTGCTCCATGAAGACATGTTGATCACTTCCTTTACATTCGATCTTTTTAGCGCAATCACCGACTTAAAAAACACCTATCTAAATAACAAAGAAATACTTTGCCTAGTTGGGGATAAAACACAGATTTCCTCCATACATTCTAGTAATTATTACATGCGATTCACTCTCCTTTTGCTTGTACTTTCGCCTTATCTCCACAGACTATTAACAATACACATTACACTATCGTACACAGCCACTTTCCCATTTAAACTTTCCACATTCGCCAATATTTTTAGTAAAGAGGCTTATTCTTCATAAATAGCGACTATAATATATAAAAATCCGTATAGTTCGTTATTTTTCGTCAAAATTTTAAAAATATATTGACACTTAAAATATCCTCATAGTATGATTTGGGTGTTGTAATTGATAACCATTTTCACTTATGGTACTAGTTACAAAAAACACTTAATTTGGGGGCAGAAGATGAAGAAAATTCTCAGTATTTTCATAGTAGTTCTTCTATTCGCTGTTGGATGCGGACAGCAAAAAGAGGAGAAAAAAGAAACAAAAGCGGACAATAAAAATCAAGCTATAACAATTAAACACGCTGAAGGGGAAACGAAGTTAGATAAACCAGCAAAAAAAGTAGTTGTACTTGAGTGGGTATATTCTGAAGACTTATTAGCACTTGGTGTTCAGCCAGTAGGGATGGCAGACATTAAGAATTATAATAAATGGGTAAATACAAAAACAAAACCGAGTAAAGATGTTGTAGATGTAGGGACACGTCAACAACCAAACTTAGAAGAAATTAGCCGTTTAAAACCAGACTTAATTATTACAGCTTCATTCCGTGGTAAAGCAATTAAAAATGAATTAGAGCAAATTGCACCAACAGTTATGTTTGATCCATCAACAAGCAATAACGATCACTTTGCTGAAATGACAGAAACATTTAAACAAATTGCAAAAGCAGTTGGAAAAGAAGAAGAAGGTAAAAAAGTATTAGCTGATATGGATAAAGCATTCGCTGATGCAAAAGCAAAAATTGAGAAAGCAGACTTAAAAGATAAAAACATTGCAATGGCACAAGCATTTACTGCTAAAAACGTACCAACATTCCGTATCTTAACTGACAATTCTTTAGCTTTACAAGTTACAAAAAAATTAGGTTTAACAAATACTTTTGAAGCAGGAAAATCTGAGCCAGATGGTTTTAAACAAACAACTGTAGAATCATTACAAAGTGTACAAGATTCAAACTTCATTTACATTGTAGCGGATGAAGATAACATTTTTGACACGCAACTAAAAGGCAACCCTGCTTGGGAAGAATTAAAGTTCAAAAAAGAAAACAAAATGTATAAATTAAAAGGCGACACTTGGATTTTCGGTGGTCCTGAGTCTGCAACATCTTTAGCAACACAAGTAGCAGATGTAATGACAGCGAAGAAGTGATTACACAATGAATAGCTTACAACATACACTTCGAGCAAGTCTTGTATTCGGAGGAGGAGCAGCTCTCTTGCTCCTCCTTTTCTTTATTCATATCGGACAAGGTCAAGCAAACATTTCCTATAGTATGATTATTGATGCTCTTATCTCACCGAACCAATCGCTAGAACATCAAACTTTAATCATGCTTCGATTACCTAGAGCTGTAATTGCCATTTTAGCTGGAGGCGCTCTTGCTGCATCAGGGGTTATTTTACAAACGTTAACGAAAAATCCACTTGCTGAATCCAGTACAATGGGTATTCACTCTGGCGCATATTTCTTTCTAGTAGCGGCTACAATTTTCTTACCGAAAGATTTACAAATTAATTCTCTTCTGTTCACATTTATCGGTGGTGCTATTACTGCTTTATTTGTATACCGTATTTCTGGTGGAAAAAAGGGAACCCCACTTAGAATGGCATTAGCTGGTATGGTCGTTACATTAATGCTCTCTGCCTTTACCGGAACGATGCAGCTTTTCTATGAAAATGAAACAGCTGGTTTATTTTTATGGGGAGCTGGCTCTCTTATTCAAAATAACTGGGATGGCGTTCAATTTGCTTTTCCATTTATCATTATTTCTTTCCTAGTTTTACTATTTATGTCTCGTAAACTCAACATTCTCTTACTTGGTGATGATGTTGCTATTTCTCTTGGTGAAAAAACAGCAGTAACACGTCTTATCGCCTTCATTGCTGCAATCTTTTTAACAGCAGTAATTGTTACTGTTGTTGGACCAATTGGCTTTGTCGGCTTAGTTGCACCTCATTTAATGCGCCTTATCGGATACCGTCAACACTTTACTCTTCTTCTCTCTTCTTTCTTATGGGGGGCAGTATTATTGCTTGGAGCAGATGTTGTCGGTAGATTAATAGATCCAACCGGTGCAGAACTTCCTGTTGGGGCAGTCACAGCAATGATTGGATCTCCTTGGCTTATTTACTTAGTGTATCGAATGATGAAGTCGAAACAATATATGAATGATAACGGTGCGAATGCAGCTGGAGCTAGTTCCCGCTATTACTCTTATAAAAAGGTAATCATTATATCTATCACACTTTGTATTGTGACGATTGCTCTTGGTGTTACAATCGGTAGTAACGCTTATATCGAAAGCATTACTAATGTTATATCAGGTCAATTAACACAATTTGACAAAAATATGATGATGAATCTTCGTTTACCAAGAATGCTCGTTGCTGCTATTGCTGGCGCATGCCTTGCAATAAGTGGGCTTGTTTTCCAAAGTATATTACGAAACCCACTTGCCGATCCTTCTATTATTGGTATTTCATCGGGAGCTGGTGTCGGTGCTTTAACGATTATGTATGTCTTTCCTGCACTTCCTGGTTTCTTCCTACCAATTGGTGCATTTATTGGCGGACTACTTGCAGTTGGAATTGTCCTCTTCTTCTCTTGGAAATCAGGATTTAGTCCAACAGCTCTCGCTTTAATAGGGATTGGTATTTCTGCGCTTGGCTCAGCAATTATTCAAATCTTTATCGTTAGAGCCAATTTGAATGTTGCCGCTGCTTTAACATGGTTATCTGGCAGTACGTATGCAAGAGGGTGGAATCACTTAGAAAATATCATTCTATATCCATCTCTAATTCTTGTATTCATTATCTTTTTCTTAATAAAACAACTTGACGTTCTCGTACTGGGAGACGATTTAGCAACTGGACTTGGGCAACCAGTAAATAAAACACGTCTTGCTCTAATTGTGCTAGCGACACTACTTGCGTCAGTAAATATCGCTGCTGTCGGTACAATTGCCTTTTTAGGCCTTGTCGCACCTCACTTAGCAAGAATTGTTGTTGGTATGAACCATCAAAGACTATTCGTTTGCTCAGCACTGTTTGGAGCAATTCTTCTTTCCATTGCTGACTTACTCGGCCGAACAATTGCATATCCGAAAGAAATTCCTTCTGGTCTTGTCGTCGCTGTACTTGGAGCACCTTATTTCTTATGGTTGATGAGGAAGAGTGGGAAGAAAGTTAATTAAAAGACGGCTTCATATATGTGAAGCCGTCTTTTCCTATTATGGCATAAAATTAATATAGGCTTTGTACATAATATATATAACAAGTGAATACATGATTATATTGAGCACACTTCGTTTTAAAGTTAACTTTCTCTTTAATTTCTTATCTTGTAATCTCAATTCTATTCCATTCGCTATTTTCAACCTACCTACTATTTGAAATAACTCTCTGTAATCATCAGCATTTCCCAATAATACGTATTCTTTATCATTTTTATACTTTATATGCAGAAACTCACTTCCACCTTTACGGTCTAATATTGTTTTCATATAAGCTACTTCATTCCATACACATACTTTTAAATCAACTTCATTATAATAACGATCCATAAAAAACACATACAACCGTTAACACCTTACTCTGTGCCGTATCTAAAATACTATGAACTACCTTATAAATTAAATCTCCATATCGATCAATTGCTGTATGTAATGCTAACATATCTTGTTTTCGAAGACCTTCTACTATTTCTATATCCTTCACCCTTATCACCACTCTTTATCCCATTCTTTATTCATTATATATACGAATGAGCACATTCGTTCCCTGACACTTTTACAAATATTTTCCAATTGTTTTCATATTGTAGCAATGCTTAATTAATTATTTCTTGTGGAACAGGGATTATATTATCTCTCACGAATTTAATCTATGAACAAAAATAGGAGGGATAACTATGTACCAAACCATTGACGGCTTCTTGCAATCATGGACATACGAAGCAGAGTCTACTCAGAAAATGCTTGATTCATTAACCGATGCATCTTTATCACAAGAAATTGCACCTGAACATTGGACTTTAGGAAGAGTTGCTTGGCATATCGTGACGGCAATTCCTGTTATACTATCTGGCACAGGGCTAAAGTTTGAAGGCGAAACGAAAGATTATCCTGTTCCAACTTCTGCAAAAAAAATTGCAGATGAGTACCGTAAAGTGAACGCGGCTTTTGTTGAAGCACTTCAAAGCGAATGGACTGATAAAGATTTAGCAACTATTAATGACTTCTTTGGTCGTCCTATGCCGAATTCTATATTTTTAATGACACTTATTAATCATCAAAATCATCACCGCGGGCAAATGACGGTTTTAATGCGACAAGCCGGCTTAACAGTTCCTGGCGTATATGGTCCCGCAAAAGAAGAATGGGCTACGGCTGGAATGGAAGCTCCTAAAATGTAACAACAGAAAAAGACAAGGTGTTTACACATCTTGTCTTTTTCTGTAACTTGTTTCATGTGAAACTTTATATTGCATCTTCCCTCTCAATATTTTTAATTCCATAATAAGCAATCGCCACACCAATCACTGCAAATGCGAATTGAAGAGGAAGAAAGGTCGCTATAGGAAATATTGGTGGGTTATTAATTGCGATTAGCACAACGATAATAGACGAAACAATAGTAGTTGGCACTGAACGTTTACGCATTCCGAAGTATAGAGGAATTAAGCTTATTCCCGCAGTGGCAATGGCTAAAGGAACGAGATTTATCCCTTCTTGAATCAATTGATCTACTGCGAATGAATTAGGAAGAATCGAAAAATAACTATCTATTCCAATGAAAATTCCCACTACAAAAATATTAGATAAAATAACTGTTATGAATGTTAATATTGCTGTAATAGCCAACTTACTAACCATTATTTTCTTTCGATTAATTGGATAAGAAAACATCAATAATATTGTTTTGTTTTTATATTCATCAATTATTAACTTAGCTATTAGTACAGCACCAAAAATAATAAATGTTGCTCTCACTATTGAACTAGCCATTAACAAAATGGCCTGCGGATCTCTTATTTCTGGATCTCCCTCTATTTGAGAAACGATGCTAACAAAAATCAATAATGCCAGTATAGCAAGATTTGCAATTACTGCTCTCTTCACGTACCAGCCAAGTTTAATTTTCCTCAGTTCTAGCTTCATAAGACGTAGCATGATAGTCCTCCCTCCTCCTAAGACTTAATCAATATAAATGACCCCTGTCTTACTTAAAATCTCCACTTTGTTTTTTGCATCACCAATCGTTCCTACTTTTATTTTTTCTGTACTTTTATCTTTCTTAAGTCCTTTTAAATCTACTATTACGTCAGCCGAATTACTTTTAGCCATAAGCTTCAATGATGCCGGGACACCTTTATACCGTACGCCAATATCCCCTGATTTTGTTTCTATAAATAATGATTTTCCTTCTATCATATCTTTCAGCAATACTTCCCCAGATGTTGAAGTGATGTTCATATTTGAGTTACTTACATTTGTGATATAGTTATCACCAGTCGTAGACTTTATATTTAATTCTTGTACTGAACTATCTTTTACAACTAACTCTCCACTTTGCGATATGAATTCACCTTTCTCGGCTGATAGTCCTACAATCATTCCATCCCCAGATTTGCCTTTCGTCACGATACTTTTTACTACTATATCTCTTATTTTCACATCACCTGATTTATTATTTAATACAATTTTATCTATTTCTTTCTTCGGAATAGCTATACATATACTATTCTTCTTCCTAAACGTAAAACCATTAAAAAATTTGTTCGCCTCTTGTTTTTGCTTAACCATAATTTTATTTTCATCATTTTCTATTTTGACAGGATCTATCTCTTTATCCGCTTGTTCACCTTGAGCAGAAATTACTATTTTATTAGCGTCTGTACTTTTAAACTCAAGATTCCAATTTTCATTGTCTACTTCTATTGCTTTTATATTATTTATATCAAAAGACTTTTCTTTCTTAAAATCTTTCCCCTGAAATACCTTAATACCAAAAACTACACTAGCAATTGTAATGAATAATATTGCAATTACTATCATTTTTTTCACTATTCATACCCCAGTTCGTTTTTGTTTTAAGCTTGCTTCACGCCACATCTATCTTGTCAATTTTACGAAACGATAGATAGCTAATGAAAATTCCTAATAAACAGAGCACGATTGGGATAGCTATAAAATCAAACATACTTACTTGACCATTTCCAGGACCAACGTTACTGTTCATCATCATCCCAATTATTACTGCAGAAGTAATCGTTGTCGGTGTTGATTTCTTTCTCATTCCAAAAAATAAAGGAATTAAACTAATACCAGATATCATAAATGCACTTATAATAGTAGCTGGAACGATAGCTATTATTTCCCCCATCGTAACAGGCGTTTCAAGTAGTCCCATTATTGGATTCATACAGAATATGAGCAAACTAATAATGAAAGTAGCGATAATCGTGCTCACAAAACAAAAACAAAAAACAATTGTTAATTTCGCACTCATTAGCATTTTCCTTTGCAGTGGATACATAAATAGTAGCTGTATTGTTTTGTTCTTGTATTCATCGATCACTAAACGTGATAAAATAACCGATGCAAAAATAATAAATGTAATTCTAATAAGAATATTTGCTAAAGACATGTATTCCATATAGCTAGAGAACATCAAATCATCCTCTACCTTAGATCCCCACGCCATAAGGCTTACTGCAGCGAAAATTGCTATAATACAAATTGCTACCCCTTTAAAGTAACTAGATAATTTATGTTTCTTCCATTCGAGCTTCATTAATTTAAACATATAAATTACGCCTCCATTCTTTATATACCTGTCTCTACGCTGCTAACATTCTAATTCCAGCAGTAACGAAGCTTAACATTCCTATCACTAGTACACTGAACAACCATTTCCGCCCTGGTTTTCTATAATATAAAATTCCACTTATTAGCATTACGATAAATCCACTTACCAGGTTCAGCCACAGTCCATTAAGCATGAATACCTTCTCCATCCATTACATTTAAGAAATATTCTTCTAAGGAACTATGTTTCTTATTAATACTTTCAATTTCCACATCGTTCATAATAAGTGCTTTTGAAATGGCCTGCTGAGACGCTAACGTATCATAAACCCGAATCATGTTTCCACTCATTATTTTGTAGTTTTTTATACCAAGTTTATCTTCTAAAATATAAGTTGCACGTTTCACATCAGGAACAGTGATTTCAATATACTCTGTTTGTTTTCCGTTAATACTCTTCATTGAAACTTCTTTTATTAGTTTTCCATTTTGAATCACACCAATTGTATCCGCCATTAGTTCCATCTCACCTAAAATATGACTAGAAACTAATAATGTAATGCCATATTCTTTGCAGAGCATTTTAAATAAGTCTCGTAACTCTTTAATACCAATTGGATCTAAACCGTTAATGGGTTCATCTAAAATGAGCAATTCTGGCTTTGTCACGATTGCTCTTGCAATACCGAGTCGTTGTTTCATTCCTAATGAAAAATCTTTTACTTTTTTATTATCTATCCCTTGTAGTTTCACTAAATGTAAAGCATGGTCAATTTCATTTTTATCGTAATAGCCCATATATTCACAATGTAATTCTAAGTTTTCTTTCGCCGTTAATTTATCATAAAAGATTGGATATTCAATAATCGTCCCCATTCTCTTTAATACTTCATAAGATGTATCTGTTAACTTCTCACCGAAAATTTCAATCTCACCGCTCGTCGGTTTTATTAAATTTGTAATCATTTTCATAATCGTTGTTTTACCAGCACCGTTTGGTCCTAAAAAACCGTAAATTTCTCCTTTTTTCACATGCATGTTAACACCGGAAATAACTTCTTTCCCTTTAAACACTTTCGTTAACTGATTTGTTTTTAATATATATGTCATGTTACTTTCCCCTTTCGCAATACTCTATATTTCTATAATAGACAACGGAAATCTCTTTTTTCTTACCCGTTTCTTACAAATTCCTTACGCTGAAAAAAGCTTGTAGAATCTACTGCTCTACAAGCTAAAACTGTATCTTTGTTAATACAATTGTAAAAATTGTTTTTTCATACGGTTTACTAGAAAGATGGATTTTTCCATCCATCGCTTCCACCAGTCTTTTCGTAATCGTTAACCCTAAACCGCTTCCTTGGTACAATCTATTTCTCGAATCTTCAAGTGTGTACATACGCTCAAACACTTTATCAATATGAGATTCATCAATCCCTTTTCCTGTATCCCATACGTCTATATACACATTCGTTTCATCATCTCTTAACGTCATACCCAGTATCTTTCCATCGTCTCCATATGTAATTGCATTTGATATTAAATTGTTCAATACCCTACCTAATACTTCTACATTTCCAAGTGCATATATATTTCTTTCTGGTATATCAATATGAACTTGAAACCCTTTCGCCGTCACTAAATCATAAAAAGATAAAATCTTCTCACGACAAACTTCATTCATATTTACTTTTGTCATTTCAATTGCTTTGTCACCAGATTCTAATTTTGCCAAGTCAAAAAACTTATGAATTAACTCCATCACTTCTAGTGTTTTCGTATGCACTTTTTCAAGTAATATTTGTTGTTCTTCTTTATTTATCGTTTTATCCTTATTTAACATTTCTGTATATCCAAGAATAACTGTTAGTGGTGTTTTCAAGTCATGCGAAATATTTGAAAGCATTTTTCTCATCGAAATTTCTACTTTTGCATGATCTGCATTCGTTTTCTGTTTTGCATCTAATAATTGATTAATTGCCACTAATAATTTTTGCAATTCTAGATCATCTGTCATAACGAGTAACGTCTCGCCTGTTTTGTCATTTACAATACTTTCTAACTTTTCATATGTGTATCGTAAATTTTTACTACTATTTTTTCTCATTTTATATTGTATGTAAATGACACATAACAATATAAAAATAATACTTATTAACAAATTGACCATATTACATCACTTCCAACTTATAGCCGATACCCCATAACGTTTTAATATATTCTGGATTAGATGGATCACTTTCGATTTTCTCACGCAACCTTCTCATATGAACATTAATAACGTTATCGTCACCGTAATACTCTTCGTTCCAAATTAGTGTATATATTTGTGCTTTTGTAAATACACGATTTTGATTTTTTACAAACAATTTTAGAATCTCAAATTCTTTTAAAGTAAGTTTGAGAGGCTTCCCGTTTTTTTCCACAGTAAAATTAATTGGATCAATCGTTAAATCACCAATTTGAATCATCTTTTCTGTTGTTTCTGTAGCCGAATATTTCGTAGATCTTCGAATACCTGCCTTTACACGTGCAGCTAATTCAATCATAGAAAATGGCTTACAAATGTAATCATCTGCTCCAAGTCCTAATCCAACAGCTTTATCAACATCTGTATCTTTTGCCGACATCATTAAAATCGGAACAGCACTTTTTTCTCGAATGATTCGTACAACCTCTAAGCCATCTAGCTTCGGCATCATAATGTCGAGGATAATCAAATCAAATGAACCTTTTAAATATGTGTTCACGCCTTCTTCTCCATCAGACGCAATTGTTACTTGAAAGCCCTCTTTTATCAAATACTTTTCCACCATCTCTTGAATTGAGAGATCATCTTCAACTAATAAAATATGATGTGACATATGTCTATCCCCTTTTTACAAACGTTAACAACTCAATTGTATCGTAACTACTACAGACTTGAAACAAATATATGAATTTTCAAACCAACTTCCCTTCCTTCCTTAACAATGATATGATGAAATTCACTACGATTGTTCATAATTAACTTTATATAAAGGAGACTTATCATGTCAGAAAACAAAAAAGTAAGCTTAGCTGATTTAATGCGCGAACAACTTGCTAAGAAAAAGCAAGGAAATGGAAATGGTCAAAATGCAAAAAATCAAAGCCAAGAAACGAAAAAATTACAAAACCAACAAACAAAGAAAACAAACAACCAACGTAGACGTACAGGTGTGTAAATGAACGGACAAAAACGTTCTAATATCGCGCCCGGTCTTGAAGTTGATATTGTATTAAAACAAGATCAACGAACAGGCAAATTAACACGTGGAATTGTAAAAGATATTTTAACAAACTCCCCTTCCCATCCGCATGGCATTAAAGTGCGATTGCAGGACGGACAAGTCGGTAGAGTACAAAATATCGTTCAATAAGAAAAGGAGCTCAAGTAAACTCGAGCTCCTTTTCTTTATTAACCTTTAATTTTCTCGATGAAAACTACTTTTAAGTAGTCTCCTTCTTTAAATTGATCAATGGTACGGAAATCTTCTGGTAAAGAATGTTCTTCTAATATTTTATATTTGCCATTCATTTCTTTAAAGGCTGTATCGATAAAGCCTTTAAACTTTTTCATATCGAATGCACTACAATTTGTAGAAGCAACGATAATCCCGTTATTTTCGGTAATGGCAATTGTTTCTTTTAATAAATTTTTATAATCTTTTGCTGCACTAAATGTATATTTTTTCGAGCGTGCAAAGCTTGGAGGGTCTAACACAACCATATCGAACTTCATCTTTTTCTTCGCTGCATATTTAAAGTAAAGGAATACATCTTCTACAATAATATCTTGCGCTTCATAATCAATTTCATTTACACTAAACTGCTCAATCGTTTTACTTAAACTACGATTTGCAAGGTCGACACTCGTCGTTTTGCTTGCTCCGCCAAGCGCTGCAAATACAGAAAAAGCACCTGTATAAGAGAACATATTTAACACGGTTCTTCCCTTCGCATATTTATCACGAATTTGTTTTCTCACGTTACGCTGATCTAAAAAGACACCAACCATCGCTCCGTCATTTAAATAAACAGCGAAGTTCACACCGTTCTCTTTTACGATAAGCGGGAACTCACCGCGTTCTCCTGCTACGAAATCATCACCTTCAATGTATTTCCCTTTCGTATCAAAACGCTTCTTCTCATAAATCCCTTTAAAGTTTGCTACTTTTTGAAGAGCTGCTATAATCTCATCTCTGAAAGTATAAATCCCTTCACTATACCAACTTACTACGTAGTAGCCATCATAATAATCGATAATTAGTCCTCCAAGACCATCACCTTCACCATTCACCACACGGAATGCTGTCGTATCACTTGATTTATAAAATTGCTTTCGTTTATGTAGGGCAGATTTGATTTTACTTTCAAAGAAAGATTGATTAATTGGTTCACTCTCTTTTCTCGTTAAAATCCAGCCGTATCCTTTATTTTGCTTTCCATAATAACCTTTTCCGACAAAGTTGTTCTTCTCATCTACTACTTTGATGATTGTTCCTTCTTCACGAACATCATTTAAATTTTGAATCGCATCTTTTAAAATAAGCGGATATCCACTTTTAATTTCTTTTATAAATTTCGGTTTTATTTTTACAGTTACTTCTAATCGCATATAATAACTTCCTTTCCATTTGCATGCTTTCTCTACAGGAAGCATTTGAAAAACGAGACTGAAAAAACAGCCTCGTTTCACTATACCATATTATTGCTTTGCTAGTACAACTAGCTCATTCTCGCACTTAACCGCCACATATTTACTACGTTTTGAAATGAAAATCTCACTGTCCAAAATAATAGAAAAAAACTTATATATTTCACATTTACCATTGACAATGATAATGATTTTCATTATCATTTGATGTATATGAGTTCTTGAAAATATAGCTACATTTATAGGAGGAATAAACATGATTATTGTTACAAATACAGCTAAAATTACAAAGGGAAATGGGCATA
This sequence comes from Bacillus sp. cl96, assembly GCF_900100505.1. Lineage (NCBI taxonomy): Bacteria > Bacillati > Bacillota > Bacilli > Caryophanales > Bacillaceae > Bacillus > Bacillus sp. cl96. The sequence goes on along the minus strand of NZ_FNDM01000002.1, from coordinate 37,987 downwards.
AATTAATTGAGCGTTTTAATAAAGTAGGTAAAGTTGAAACGATGCCAGGCTTTTTAGGTCTAGAAGTTCTTTTAACACAAAATACAGTTGATTATGATGAAGTAACAATTAGCACTCGCTGGAATGCAAAAGAAGATTTCCAAGGTTGGACAAAGAGCGCTGCATTTAAAGATGCTCACTCACATCAAGGCGGAATGCCAGAATATATTCTTGATAATAAAATTGCTTACTATGATGTAAAAGTTGTACGTATGCCAATGGCTGCAGCACAGTAAGAACAGTCCTTTTTTAAAGTATAGAATATGAGAAGCGTTATCTATCACTTCTCATATTCTATACTTTTTTCTTTAATTTCTTTTTACTAATTTTGCGTGTACAACTAGCCTTCCAGCCTCTGGATCAAGAGCATAATCACAAGTAGAAAGTGTTACGATTTCATCATTAGCCGTCAATTCCGTATCCGTTTTGTACAGTGATTTTTCTTGAATTTCCTTTAAGAACGATGCATATGCTGCATCATTTCCAAAATCCGTTTCAATGTAATAAAAGTCCGTTGTTGTCGTGTATACTGAAAAAACTTCAACGTCGTATCCTTCAAATAATGTATCGTAATATAATTTACGATGAGACATAAAAAAGTCTTCATCCAACATTTTTTTTAAACTACCAAACATAGAACCATCTTTCATACGATGGCCATATAAAATCGTATTTCGATTTTGAGATTTCACATCATTACGATGGTCCATAAAAATGCTTCCCGCTCTCATATCTTCACCTTTATAATTACGAAATAAATAGTAATCATTATCTTTTGCTTGAACGATTGGATAATTAATTTGTGTATCATCCATCGTAATCCATCCGACTATCTCTGGATTAATTTTCTGGAGATCCTGAAACTGTTTACGTACCTCTCCATTTTCTGATTTTTCTTCCATTGGACTTCTTTTATAAATATGTTGTGCCTCAGCCATTACTTTACGATTTTCATAATAATCCATGAAAATCCCGCCCAACTCATACATTGAATAGAAAAAGATTCCTAAAAACACAATTGTAAGTATGCGTTGAAAAAAAGAATTCTTTTTCCGTCCTTTCTTACTATTCAAATTATCACCTCAAAACGGATTATGCTCAGCCTTTAGATTCCCATAGGTACCATGTACAATCCGGTATCTTCATCCTGCTTTACAATGACATCTACACCATATATTGCTTTAACCATTTCTTCTGTTATTACATCATTAGGAATACCTTTCGTAATGATTTCTCCATCTTTCATAACGATAATATGGTCGCTATAACGAATGGCTTGATTAATATCATGTAATACCATTACAATCGTTAGTCCATGCACTTCATTTAACTCTTTCACTAACTCTAATATTTCTAACTGATAGTAAATATCTAAATATGTGGTCGGCTCATCTAAGAAGAGCATTGGTGTATTTTGAGCTAATGTCATCGCGATCCAAACTCGCTGCCTCTCTCCACCAGATAAAGCATAAATTGGCTTATCACGCTTACTTTGTAAATTCGTACATACTAGTGCACGCTCAATCGCTTCTCTATCTTCATCTGTTTGCGGAGAGAATATATTTTTATATGGCATACGCCCGAAGCTTATTAGCTTTTCCACTGTAATATCTGCTGGAGCCTCATTTTGTTGATGGACAACTGCTAGCTTTCTAGCAAACTCTTTCGGTTTATATTCACCAATCGCTTTCCCATCAAGTATTACTTCTCCACTGCTAGGAGCGTGGTTTCTAGACATGACACTAAGTAATGTTGATTTCCCACATCCATTCGGTCCAATGATTGTTGTAATTTTCCCAATTTCTATTTCACTACTAACAGACTTTAAACGATTTGTTACGTTATCGTATGAAAAGGTTACATTTTTAATTTCCATGAACTTTATCACTCTTTCTAAGCAAAAATATTAAGAATGGACCACCAATAACCGCCATAATTGTTGCTGCTGGAATTTCGTTAGGTGGCACAATTAACCTTCCAATTGTATCTGCCGTCAAAATTAATAACGCCCCTGCAAGCGCAGAAAATGGAATTAATACTTTATGGTCTGAACCGACTAATTGTCTTGAAATATGCGGAACTAGTAATCCTACAAAAGCAATAACACCTGCAATCGCTGTTGATACTGCCGCTAAGAGTACTGCAATGGCAGAAATAATAAGACGAACTCTCGTCACGTGCAAGCCTAAGTTTTTCGCAGTCTTATCTTGTAGCGATAATAAGTTACACCAAGCTCCTACGAACAGAGCAAGAATAAGACCAATCGTTCCATAAGTCACCATTATTTCTACATCGCCCCACGTCTTCATTGTTATATTAGAAGTCGTCGTTTGCTTAATACTCTTAATAAAATACCCACAAATCGTAACGAATGATTCATTTAATCCAGTAAACATTGCATTAATGGCAATACCAATTAAAATAATGCGAAGCGGGCTTAATCCTGATTTCCATGAAAACGAATAAACGAGATAACATGCAAGCGCACCACCTAAAAAGGCGAATACGGGTGTCCAGAAAAAGAATTGCGGAAACAACGTAATAATAACGAGTGTCATAAAACTTGCTCCTGAAGATATACCGATTACCCCAGCATCGGCGAGTGGATTTTTCATAACAGCTTGAAAAATCACACCTGAAACAGCGAGAGCCGCTCCAGTGAACAACGCAATAATAATACGCGGGAAACGTAAATCTTTAATGACTTCAACATCTTCATTTCCACCTGTAAATATCCCTTGTACAAGTTCAACAATACCTACTTCTAAACTCCCTTTCATCGCTGACAATGATGTCATAACAATAAGCAATGCAGTAACAATGAGGAAACTCCAAGTTTTTTTATTCATTCTACTCTTCCTTTATATTAAAATGCATCACGGATACATCATTTTTTTCAATTCATCTAACGCTTCAATTGCTGCTAAATTGCCTGTCGTTCCAAATAAACGCTCTTCTAAATCGTAAACACGGTTATTTTTAACCGCAGCAAAGTGTTTCCAAATATCATTTGTTTTAAATTCTTTATCAAACATTTTTACAACTTCATCAGGCATACCATGAGCTGCTCGTAAAATAATATCTGGATCAGCTTTCTTTAAATACTCTGTATTAGAAGCTAAATATTCTACTTGTTCACCTTGCACAATATTTTTACCACCTAGTTGTTTCACTAAATCTCCAATATAAGAATGCTCTGTTGCTACTAAATAACTTCCCGGCACACCTAATAAAATAAGTACTGTCGGTTCTTTCTTTCCTTTTACTTCTTTTTGAATGCTAGCAACCTTTTTATCTAATTTAGTTACTACTGCTTCGGCCTGTTTTTCACGCCCATATTTCTTACCTAAATCGCTAATAGAACTTTGCATATTTTTCAAACTCGTTAAATCTAAAAAGTTTGCTTTCATACCCACACCATCAAAAACTGGCTTTAATTCATATCCAAGTGTTGTCACAGATAACACTTCTGAAGGCTTTAATGACTTTACCTTTTCCATATCTGGACTCATTGGATTCCCAACTTCAGGTAAACCTTTATATCGCTTCGGTAAAGTTTTAGAGCTTGTTGGAACGCCAACTAAATCTACTTCTAACGCATCCATAATTTCAGTAACAGCCACTGTTGTTGCAACAACGCGCTCTTTACTCTCACTCTTTACCTGCTTTGCTGTTTCTTTTTTGGGTGATGAGCACCCAGCTATACTCATTAACAAAATGATAGCCATTAGTACACTTGCAATTTTCTTCACTCTCAATCACCACTCCTTTCCATACAATATGAAACAAGTCTTGATGCACGCGAATATGCATCAAGACTCCAAAAATTACAATCTACCTGCTCTATATTTACGAACTAGTAAAGCAAGTGAACCTAGCAGTAACACCATATATAAACCAAGTTGTGCTGTATCTGCAGTTTTTGAGTTTTTCTCTTTTTTCGAATCATTTTTTGTATCTTCTTTTTTCTTCTGACCATCTGCATTTCGGTTAAAATCAGGAGTACCTACTGTTTTTACATTATCTACTTTCGGTGTAGTCACTGGATTTTTCGGTTCATTTTTCGGTTCCTCTTTAAGAGTTCCTAACGCGCCGATATTATTTGTATCAAATTGAATTTGCACATCGTAGAAATGATGGTAGTTCATCTCATCGATGTCTACCTTTACTTTTGCGTTTAATTTTTTAAATAGATCTTCTACTTCAAACTGTACTACTCGCGTATTTACATTTTTATCTTCGCTTACTACTTTCGCATCAGCGAATAGTTCATTGTTTTCCGTTTGGAATTTCGTAATCCACGCACTATTTTTCAGCGTCATCTCAATATATTTTTTACCATCTTTTACGATTAATTTCGCTGGATTTACAACATAGTCATTCATCTTTGAAATCTCATCTGTTTTATCTTTTAATACTTTAAATGTAATATCATATTGGCCATCTACTAAATTTTTCGGATCAACTATTACTTTCGGGTTATTATTTCCACCTTGGTTGTTGTTTCCGTCTTGGTTGTCGTTTCCACCTTGGTTGTCGTTTCCGCCTTGGTTGTCGTTTCCGCCTTGGTTGTCGCTTCCGCCTTGGTTCCCTAAGGCTTTAATACTGTCTTGATCAAATACAAATTGAACATCATAGAAATGGTGATAATTCATTGAATCAATATCTACTTTTACTTTTGCATTTAATTTTTTAGACAAATCGTTTACTTCTACTTCTACTACTCTTGTATTTTGTTCTTTATTTTCACTTAACACTTTTGCATTAACGAAAGAACCATTTTTCTCAAATTCAAATTTCGTAATCCATGTACTATTTTTTAATGTAAACGATACGTATTTCTTACCATCTTTTACTTTTAATACACCTGGGCTTTTTGTGTATGTGTTCATCATTGAGATTTCATCTGTTTGATCTTTTAACACTTTAAAGCCAATTCTGTATTCACCATCTTTAAGAGCTTTTGGATCAATTGTTGTGTTATTATCTTGGTTGTTGTTTCCACCTTGGTTGTTGTTTTCACCTTGGTTGTTGTTTCCACCTTGGTTGTTGTTTCCACCTTGGTTGTTGTTTTCACCTTGGTTGTTGTTTCCACCTTGGTTGTTGTTTTCACCTTGGTTATCTAACGACTTAATGCTACCTTTATCAAATGCAAATTGAATATCGTAAAAATGGTGATAATTCATTGAATCGATATCTACTTTTACTTTTGCATTTAACTTTTTCGATAAATCTGGTACTTCTACTTCCACTACGCGTGTATCAGTTTTTTTATCTTCACTTATTACATTTGCATCAACAAACGAACTATTTTTCTCAAATTCAAATTTTGTAATCCAAGAACTGTTCGTTAACGTAAATGATACATACTTCTTACCATCTTTTACTTTTAGCACACCTGGACTTTTTGTATATGTGTTCATCATTGAAATTTCGTCTGTTTGATCTTTTAATGCCTTAAAATTGATGCTGTATTCACCATCTTTAATTGTTTCAGCATCTGGTTTTTTATTTTCATCTGGTTTTTCTACTTCTGGTTTTTCTACTTCTGGTTGTTTCTCTTCATTTTTAATTTGTTCAAGTTTATCTTGTTCAAATAAAAGTTGTACATCATGCATTTGCTTATAATTTCTTGATGCCATTTCGATAAATACTTTTGTATTTAGTTTTTTAGATAAATCGTTTACTTCAAACTCTACTACTCTTGTATCTTTTTCCTTATCCTCACTCACTACTTTTGCATCAACAAATGCGCCATCTTTTTCCGTTTGGAAATTTTTAATTAATGAGCTACTTTTTAGTGTTACAATTGCTTTTTTCTTACCGTTTTCTACTTTTAATACTCCTGGATTTACCATGTAACTATTCATCTTAGATTCTTCATCTGTTTGATCTTTTAACACTTTAAATGGAATGCTGTACGCACCATCTGTAATTGTGTTAGAATTTGGTTGTTGATCTGGGTCAGGCTTTTGGTCGGGCTTCTGACCTGGATCGGTAGTTTCATTTGGATCTGGCTTATTAGCTGGGTCCTCTTTTTCATTTGGTTTTTCTACATGAATTGGTGTAATGCTATTTTGATCAAATGCAATACGAACGTCGTACTCATGATGATAATTTAAAAAATCAATATCTACTTTTACTTTTGCATTTAATACCTTCTCTACATCTTCTACATCAAATTCTACTACTCTTGTATCTTTTTCTTTATCTTCACTAATTACATTTGTCGCAACTAGCTTACCTGCTTTTTCTGTTTCAAATTTCGTAATCCATGAACTATTTGTTAATGTAAAGGATACTTTCTTTTTCCCATCCTTCACTTTTAAAGTTCCGGGACTTACTGAATATTGATTCATCATCGATTCTTCATCTGATGTATCTTTTAAAACTTTGAAGCCAATTGAATATTCACCGTCAGCCAACTTGGTAGCTGCTTGAACTGCAAGTGGTTGTAATGTTGATACGAATGTAAATATCATTAAAAACATAGCAACAATAATTTTTGTATACCTGTTCAATGGAACGACTCTCCCTTTTGAAAATTATTTAATACTGTTCCCATCAAATACAAAGCGAATATCATACGAAGCATTATAATTAATAATTGGAATATTAATTTTCACCTTGCCATTTAGTTTTTTTGACAAGTCAGCAACTTCAAATTCTACAACTCTAGTATTATCTTTTTTGTTTTCACTTAACACGGTTGTTTCTACAAATTGACCATCTTTTTCTACTTGGAAACTTTTAATAGAAGCACTATCTTTCACTTTAAATGAAACATATTGTTTTCCATTTTTAACTGTTAATGTTGCTGGGCTTTCAAAATAACTATTCATTCTAGACGATTCATCTTTATCGCCTTTCCATACAGTAAAAGCAATATTATATTTTCCATCAGCTAGTTTTGTAGCAGCCTTTGCATCTTGTAAACCTAGTGTTGCGATAAATGTAAATAAAACAGCAAATACGGCAATAATCATTTTAAATTGTTTAAACATATATTCATCACCCTTCAAAAGATTTATTTACTCAATTTCACTTTACGAATTAAGAAAGCACCTGAAATAAGAATTAACGCTGCAAACAATCCAATACGTGCTTCATCGCCTGTTTTTGGGTTATCTGTTTTTTCAGCTTTTCCATTTTCATTTTTTGTTTCTTTATTCACTTCTTTAGCTGTTTCCTTACTCTCTACTTTTGTTTTCTCTTCTTTTACTTGTGTATCTGTTTTCGCTTGATCATTATTTTTTGTTGTAGCAGCTACGCCATTATCGCCACCTACAGCTTTTACATTTGCATCAAAAGCAAAACGAATTGTGTAGTGGTGGTCATAGTTTGCACTTGGTACAACAACATGAATTTTTACAGCTGCCGGTTTGGATAAATCATCTACTTTAAACTCTACTGTTCTTTTATCTGCCGATTCATCTTTACTAACAACTTTCGCATCAACAAAATTTCCGTTCTCTGGTGCTTTAAATTCTGTAATCCAAGCACTATGATTCATCGGAACTTGTACTCTCATCTCACCGTTTTTCACTATTAATTTTGCCGGCTTTTCAAAATAGTCATTTGCCATTGAAGCTGAATCATTTTCCGCTTTTTGAATTACGTAATTAATATCGTAAGTACCATCAGCTAGTTTTGCTGAAGCATTCCCGTATGGCATTACAAGAAAAGCTAGCATACATACGAACGTTATAATAAAAGCGGGTAATACAGAAACCTTTTTCATTTTTCTTGTTTCCTCCTTGGTTATCTTTCATTTCACTTTTTCTGAAAATGATAATTATTCTCAATTCACAAGAAAAAAATAATCTCTTCTACCTATTATTTAATTAGCATTCTTTTATGTAACATAAGCGTTATTGATTATCATTCTCATTCGATATTAAAAATAATATCTCACCCTATTCCTTATACGAAGGCATAGAAACTGAGAAAAAATTATAAAACGTATTTATTGATTATCATTCTCAATGTAAGTCGAAAAAATAAACTTTCTCTTCTCCTCTTCTCCTCTTTCACCTCTTCCCATAACAACACTATAGTTATAGAAACCCCGTTTCCCTCACTTCCCTTCCAATATTTCCACAACTAAGTCAATCTTAGCCTACTCATAAATTTTTTGTCAACTATATTACGTATAAAATTTTTAATATCTAAATTTCTCTATATGCGGCTTTTTTTACAAAAAAAGAGACTTTCTATTATAGAAAGCCTCTTTTCTCTATTTTTCTACAGCAATTTCCTGCTTTCGAAACTTAGAAACTATATAACCAAATCCTATACCGATTATGCCTGGAACTAACCAACCAATCCCTACACTATATAATGGAATCTTATCTAAAATAGGTGCTAGCGCTGCAATTTGAAGGTTTGCATTGTGTAACCCATCAAAGAAACTTATTGCAAATGCTCCTACAATCCCGCCCACATACATCGCTAATGGAAGACGAACGTAGTTTTCAACAAGTGATAATACGATAAGTACGATTCCAATTGGATAAATTGCGATTAAGATTGGTAATGCTAATGCATTTAACTGAGTTAACCCAAGGTTTGCTACCATAAATGCTAATACACAGAAAATGAAAACGACTTTTTGATAAGAAAGCTTTGGTAATAAAGAAGAGAAGTAATCACCACAAGCTGCAACAATACCTACAGAAGTTGTTAAACATGCTGCTGTAATTGCGATCCCTAGTAATAAAGTTCCGTAGCTACCAAATAAATGATTCACGACATTTGTTAAAATAATTCCTCCGTTTGCGCCCATTCCAAGTGACACACTAGAAGCTCCAAGATAAGCAAGTGCTAAATACACAAGTAGTAGACCAAGCGCTGCAATAAATCCTGCAAAGATTGTTACTTTTGCAATACTGTTTTTATTTGTAATGCCTTTTTCTTTTAACGCATGAATTACAACATTTCCGAATACCAGTGCTGCAAGTCCATCTAAAGTTAAATATCCATCAATAAATCCTTTGAAGAGAGGAGCACTATACGCTTCTGTCGGTGCACCAAATTCTCCAATTGGTGTAATAAGTGCTTTACCTACGATAATTGCAATAACAGCTAATAATATTGGAGTTAGCACTTTACCAATACGACCCACTAATTTCGAAGGATTTAAAGCTAAATAGAAAGTGACTGCAAAGAAAATAAGTGTAAAGATAACAAGTGGATATGACTGACCAGCTATCTCACTTGGTAAAAACGGTGCAATACTCATCTCATAAGCTACTGTTCCTGTACGCGGCACACTTACGAATACGCCTAAACATAAATAAATTGCAGTGATAAAAACAAGTGCGAATATAGGATGTACACGTCCTGCTAGCTCATTAATATCTCCCTTTAAAGCTATAACAATTACTCCTAATAAAGGTAGTCCAACGCCTGTTACGATAAAACCAAACAACGCAATCCATACGTCTGTTCCAGCGCCTTGTCCTAACGCTGGTGGAAAAATCATATTACCCGCACCAAAAAACAGTGCAAATAACATTAAACTTATTGCAAACATCTCTGAAAACTTTAAAGATGATTTCATTTCTACTAACCTCCTAAAATAATAAATTAACAAAATATTCTGAATTAAAATCCGTCACATATCCTCTTTCAAGCATACTTCCCCGTAAAAGAACGCAAAAAACACCCGTCCCTAATAAAGGGACGAGTGTTGAAATCGTGGTTCCACCCTTATTCTAATAAAATGAATTTATAACGAAATAAGCTCATTTTATAGCTCGTGTAAATTGATAACGGTTTTATCCGCCAAGAATTACAATGCATCATGTATGCAGTTCACTCTTGAAGTTTAGAGGTGGTAAGCTTGTCTTTTCGTATTAGGAAGCTCACAGCCTAAGGCTTCCCTCTCTGAGAATCGTAAAATACAACTCATGTCCTCATCATTACTTTTATAAAATATCTTGTCGAAACTTGTTGTTTTTTATTATATGGGCTATTTTTTAAAAAATCAATAGTTTTATTTTTTCTGACAAAAAAATATAGGGAGAAAATTTTTCCTCCCTATAACTGCCCTATTAAAATTTCTAACTCTTCAGCTGTAACGCTCCGCCACTTTCCAACTTCAAGCTCATTTAGCTCTATATTCATAATGCGTACTCGCTTTAGCTTTATTACAGTAAATCCGAAAGCACGACTCATTCTACGAATTTGCCTGTTCATTCCTTGCGTTAAAACGATACGAAATGTTGATTGATCGACTCTTGTCACTTTGCACGGCTTCGTCATTCCATCTTTAATCTTTACACCGCGGGACATCTCATCAATAAACCAGTCCGTAAAAGGTTTATCGACTGTGACAACATATTCTTTCTCGTGCTCATGATCACCATGTAAAATTTGATTCGCAATGCCGCCGTCATTCGTTAATAAAATAAGTCCTTCTGATGCTTTATCTAATCGCCCAACTGGAAAGATTCGCTCTGGGTAATTGATATAATCAATAATATTATCTTCAATATGATCGGCTGCTGTACAAGTAATTCCGACTGGTTTATGAAATGCGATATACACTTTTTCTTTCTCTTCTTTTACAATAACTTGCCCATCAATCGTTACCCTATCACCATCGCTTACGAGTGCACCGTGCGTACATATTTCGCCGTTAATAGCCACGCGTCCAGCTTTAATGAGACGATCTGTTTCACGTCTGGAGCATAATTTTGCTTCGCTTATGTATTGGTTGATTTTCATGTTCTATTCCTTTTCACATATATTAAAAGCGTCAATCTATGGCAATATCATTCTGCCACGATTGACGCTTTTTCACTTCGCAAAAACAACTAAATAAATAACCCCAATCACCAAAAATATTCCACAACAAGCTAACAATACTTTTGCAAGTTTGTCCATAAACATATAATGGTTTCCCCTTTGTTTCGTTGTTTTCTATTTTAATTCGACAACTGTTACGCCTAGGCCTCCCTCGCCCATGTCACCGTAACGGAAGGTTTTTACACCGCGATGCTTCTTCAAGTAATCTTGTACACCTTGGCGAAGTGCTCCTGTCCCTTTACCGTGAATGATTGATACGCGAGGATAGCTTGCAAGCTGGGCATCGTCTAAGTATTTCTCAACGCGCGCCATTGCATTTTCAAATCGTTCACCACGAAGATCAAGTTCTAATGAAACGTGATAGTCTCTACCTTTTACCGTTGCAACTGCTTTTTTCTCTGTTTGCTTCGGTGTGTTAATGTATTCCATATTAGATTCTTTCACTTTCATCTTCAGAATACCGATTTGTACGCTCCACTCTGTATCGCTTACTTTTTCAAGTAGTTGACCTTTTTGACCGAACGTTAATACTTTCACTTCATCACCTGCACGTAACTGTTGTTTCGGTGCAGTATTTTTCACATTTACTTTTTGTTTCTTAACAAGCTCTGGCGCTGCGCCTTCTAGACGACTCTTCGCTTCAATTAGCTCGTGGTCTTTCACATTTGCAAGCTGTGCTTTACGCAATTGACGAAGTTCTTGAATAATGCCTTCTGCTTCTTTCTTTGCAGCTTCGACTTTTTCTTCTCCTTCTTTTTGCGCTTTTAATAATCGTTCATCACGATCTTCGTTAAATTCAATGATTTGACGTTGTAATTCACGATGCAGTTTTTCAGATTGTTTGCGAAGCGCTTCTGCTTCGTTCCAGTCACGCTCTGCGTTCTTCTGGCTTTCTTCTAACTTCGCAATCATATTTTCAATTTTATTCGTATCTGTACTAATGTGATTGCGTGCTTGCTCAATAACGCGATCAGATAATCCAAGACGTTTCGAAATTTCAAAGGCATTACTACGGCCTGGTACACCGATTAATAATTTATAAGTTGGACTTAATGTATTTACATCAAACTCAACACTCGCATTAATAACTTGCTCACGGTTATATCCGTATGCTTTTAATTCTGGATAATGCGTCGTTGCAACAACGCGAGCACCGCGATTACATACTTCATCTAAAATTGAAATGGCAAGTGCAGCCCCTTCCTGTGGGTCTGTTCCAGCACCTAATTCATCGAATAAAACTAAGCTTTCAAAATCAGCTTTTTCTAAAATATCAACGATGTTCACCATATGTGAGGAGAACGTACTTAAACTCTGTTCAATCGATTGCTCATCACCGATATCAGCAAAGATATTTTTGAATACACAAATCTCTGACTCATCCATTACTGGAATGTGAAGGCCAGATTGCGCCATTAACACACAAATACCAACTGTTTTCAGCGTAACTGTTTTACCACCTGTATTCGGTCCTGTAATAACAATTGTCGTGAAATCTTTCCCTAACATAATGTTATTTGGCACGATTATTTCTGGATCGATAAGCGGATGGCGTGCTTGTCTTAAGTCCATGTAACGCTCGTTATTTACAATCGGCTTTGTCGCTTTAATTCGCTTCGCATAAAAAGCTTTCGCAAAGATGAAATCAAGATTTGCAACTACTTCTACGTTTGATAAAACGATATCCGCTTCTACTGCCACTTCTTCTGTTAACATTAATAAGATGCGTTCGATTTCTTGTTTTTCTTTCACACGTGCTTCTTGCAGTGCATTATTTAATTCTACAATGACTTGTGGCTCAATAAATAACGTTTGTCCAGAAGCCGATTGATCGTGAACAATACCACCATATACGCCGCGATATTCTTGTTTTACTGGGATTACGTAACGTTCGTTACGAATCGTTACAATCGAATCAGACAGCATCTTTTGCGCGTTTGAAGAGCGCGTCATATTTTCTAACTTTTCACGAATACGACTTTCCGCAGTACGAATTTGAGTACGAATACCACGCAGTTTATCACTTGCGCTATCGACTACTTCACCGCCGTCACCGATGCAATTTGTAATTTTCTTTTCTAAATCATATAAAGATACAATTTGAGCGACGTGAGTTTCTAAAATCGGAAGCTCGACACCGTTATCAGCCATATCTTCAATGAAGCGTTTCATATTACGACTACCATACATCGTATTTGCAATATCAAGTAATTCATTTGGACTTAACATACTCCCAATTTTTGCACGCTTCACATTTGAGCGAATATCCGTAATACCACCTAATGGTGCACTACCTTTTAAACGAATAACTTTCGCTGCTTCATCCGTTGTATCTTGCATTTCTACAATTTCTTCAAAATCAGTGCTCGGCACTAAATGCTTCACTTTGTCACGACCAAGTGAAGATGCTGTATGTTCAAGTAATTGTTCTTTTACTTTATTGTATTCTAATACACGCAACGTTCTTTCTAACATGTTGCAGGTCCCCCTTGTATTACTTATTACGTTTAATATAGTCTAATAAACGTTCAATATCCCACGTGTTAATCACGTTATCTTTTTGAATCCAACCTTTACGTGCTGCTGCTACACCTGTTTCCATATCTTCTAACATTTCAAGCGTATGAGCATCCGTATTAATCGCTACTTTCACACCAGCATCTTGTGCTTGTTTTAATAATTTCGCGCTTAAATCTAGACGGTTCGGATTCGCATTTAATTCTAAAACTGTATTTGTCTCTTTTGCTAGTTCAATTAATAAATCTGTATCTACATCATAACCCTCACGACGCCCGAGAAGACGTCCTGTAGGATGGGCAATCATTGTGACATGTTTATTCTCAAGTGCAGTACGTAGACGCTTCATAATCGTTTCACGGTCTTGTGAGAAGCTAGAGTGAATCGCTCCAATGACATAATCTAATTCTGCTAATACTTCATCATCAAAATCAAGCGAGGCATCTGGTAAAATGTCCATTTCAATTCCGCGTAAAATTGTAATGTCTGGATACTTTTCATTCATACGTTCAATTTCTTTCGCTTGCTCACGAAGACGCTCTTTCGTTAAACCGTTCGCCACTTTTAAGTATTGCGAGTGATCAGTAATCGCCATAAACTTATATCCACGAGCACGGCACGCTTGTACCATTTCTTCAATAGAAAAAGCACCGTCACTCCAAGTTGTATGCATATGTAAATCACCTTGTATATCGGAAAACTGAATTAAGTTCGGATACTCTTTAATTAATTCAATTTCTTTTCCATCTTCACGCACTTCTGGCGGAATAAATGGCAAACCGAAATGAGCAAAGAAGTCTTCTTCAGTCTCAAATGTTTTCACTTCACCTGTTTCCAAGTTCTCTACACCGTACTCACTAATTTTCTCGCCTTTATCTTTTGCGATTTGACGCATTTTTACGTTATGATCTTTTGATCCTGTGAAATGGTGAAGAGTTGTAATAAACTCTTCTGGTTTTACTAAACGGAAATCAATTGAAATATCATATTCATATTGAAGACGGACAGAAACTTTCGTATCTCCACTTGCTATTACTTCAATCATATTATCAAATTGTAGTAAATGCTCACGTACCGCTGCTGGTTCTGTCGTTGCAATGATAAAATCTAAATCTTTCACTGTTTCACGAACACGGCGCAAACTACCAGCGCGAGAGAAACGAATTACTTCAGCAATATTCGACAATTTCTCCTCTATTTCCCCGGCAATAGGCAATACCATCGCAATTGGTAAACGCTCTGGACGAGAGCCTACTTGATCGATTGCTTCTAATATTTTCTCTTCTGTCTTCTTACCGAAACCAGCTAAAGCTTGTACTTTATTTTCCTCACAAGCAGCTTTTAACGTCTCCATATCAATAACGCCTAGCTCTTTATATAACTTAGCCACCTTTTTACCACCAAGACCTGGTAGTTTTAATAACGGCAATAAGCTACTTGGTACTTCTTTTTCAAGTTCTTGTAATACTTCAGATGTTCCCGATTCTATATATTCTTGTATAACGGCTGCTGTTCCTTTTCCGATTCCTGGAATCTTTGTGAAATCTTCAATTTCAGAAAGACTACGATCGTCACTTTCTAATGCTGCTGCCGCTTTACGAAATGCAGATATTTTAAATGGATTCGCACCCTTTAGTTCCATAAAAAGCCCGATTGTCTCTAATAATTTGATCACTTGTTTTTTATTTACTTTCATCATTGCCCCGCCTTTCTTTCATAGAAAAAAACTTCTCTTTCCGAAAAAAGAGAAGTTATACTCTGCTACCTGTCTGCCATAGTTCCTTCACCTTTTCAGATAGAATCGGTGTATCGTCTACAATTATTTTGCTAATTGATGATTTTTGTAATGGTGTTTGTACTTGTTCAATCGGAAGAATATTTCCAATGATAATTAAGACAAACAAAATAATATATACTTCTAAAAATCCGAGGATTGCCCCCGCAAACGCATTTACTTGCTTTAAAACCGGTATTTCTGCAAACATATTTAACAAATTACCAAGTAATGAAAGTGCAATTTTAGTGATAATAAACAATATGATAAACGCAAGCGCTTGATAAAATACTGTCTCAATATTATTTGCATCAATCCATTCTGGAACAGATACGTTTTTATCAAATGGATACGGAATAAATTTCGCAAGTGCTGGCGCTAAATCTTTACAGTACCAGTATGCAACAAGGTATGCGATAATAAAGCTTGTTAACTTTACAAGTTGCAGAATAAACCCTCTGCGTAAGCCGAGGAAAAATCCCATAACAAGCAGTAAAATGATAATAATATCAATCATGTTATTCCATTCCTTTTTTTGTCATACTTTCTTTCAATTTCTCATGTTCTTCTTTTAATTTTATGTAATCGTGTATGACGTTTACCGCCGTCAATACCGCTAGTCTACTCGTGTCAAGCGAAGGATTCTTGGCATTGAGTTCGCGCATTTTATCATCCACAATCGCTGCTACCATGCGGATATGACTTGTACTTTCATCGCCAACAACTGAATATTGCTGACCATAGATTTCTACATTAATTCGACTTTTCTTTCCCTTTTGTTGTGACAACTCACCGGCCTCCAATCACGTACAGAATCCTAAAGTTTATCATACCATGAACCTTCATAATATGGAAACAGAAAGAACAATCCGATATGATAAAAATAACAATATAAAAAAAGGGGCGACCATTATGTCAAATTCTATCGTAATTCAAACAAATTCTACAGTAATTGAAGACATGAAACAACAATATAAACATTCGCTTAGCCCGAAAACTCCGCAAGGCGGGATCTTCATGGCAAAGGTACCATCTTGCACGATTACAGCGTATAAATCTGGAAAAGTAATGTTCCAAGGAGGCCGCGCTGAAGCAGAAGCTTCTCGTTGGCAAACTGTCTCTCAAACACCGAAAACAGCTGCAAAAAAATCTGTTGATTCACACCGTTATGCACCGCCTGCTTCCATCGGTACAATGTCTATTGTAGGGTCTGATGAAGTTGGTACTGGTGATTTCTTCGGACCGATGACAGTCGTTGCTGTATATGTGGATGCAAAGCAAATTCCACTACTAAAAGAACTTGGTGTAAAAGACTCTAAAAACTTAAATGACGATCAAATTACTGCCATTGCGAAACAACTTCTACACGTTGTTCCTTATAGCTCTCTTGTCCTTCATAACGAAAAATATAACGAGCTATTTGATAAAGGAAACAACCAAGGTAAGTTAAAAGCTTTACTACACAATAAAGCTATTACAAACTTATTAGCTAAAATGGCACCTACAAAACCTGAAGGCGTCTTAATCGATCAATTCACACAACCTGATACATACTATAAATATTTAGCAAAACAAAAACAGGTACAGCGTGAAAATGTTTACTTCGCTACGAAAGGTGAAAGTGTTCATTTAGCTGTTGCCGCCGCTTCCATTTTAGCTCGCTACTCATTCGTAAAACAATTTGATGAACTAAGTAAAAAAGCTGGTATGCCGCTGCCAAAAGGTGCCGGTAAACAAGTTGATATCGCCGCTGCTAAATTAATTCAAAAGCTTGGTAAAGAACGATTACCTGAGTTTGTGAAACTGCATTTCGCTAATACGGAGAAGGCGCTTCGCTTATTAAGATAGTATCGACAAAAACAGGAGCCTACAAACTCCTGTTTTTTGTTTCACCCTACTATTGTCCTTATAGTTTTGTTACAATTATAATATACAGATTATTCTAACATAGAAGGGGATCCCCATTGCTACTTCTACAAATGATTCTAAATATTTTACTAGGCGATCCACACGAAAGGCAGTTTGAAATTAGGGAAAACATTCAGCTACTAAGTGAACAACGAGCGTTCAACGATCTAATAGAGCGTTATGGTCGCTCTTTCTTATTAAACTTTCGGATTCGAAGATTTATCGGGAAACACGATGCTCGCTCGTTAATACATAATCCAGCAAAACTACAACACTTCTGTGAGGAACTTGAATGTATGATTAGAAAAAGGAGGTTTTTCATATGAACGCTGTAAAAGTTAAAAAGATATTATATGTTTTCGTACACCTCGTAGGCCCACTTTCTTACTTCACTATTTCTACCATTTGAGGAGCTTTTTTCACTACTAAATCCACATTCGAAAATATATCTGATAATCTTGGCGTGATGGCCATCTATTACGTGTTCATGAGTTTACTGTGGTTTTTCTATTTAGATCGATTAGGCAAAGACATAAATAAGATTACAAAAGAAATTAACGATAAGAAGATGTAATACATGAAAAAAGGAGAGTCGCCAAGACTCTCCTTTTTTATGTTAGCTTCGTTTCTGCTTCTTATTTGATGAAGGTACTTTATGTGAACCTGTTTCATGTGTCGTCGTTCCTTGTCCTTCTACTTCTGGAGAACCTAGGCCCGATCTTGAATGATCTTTTTTCACTTTTTTACTCATTTATATTCACCCCTTCGCGTTACTTTTTGCTACAGGGTAATAAACTATGCAAAAGAAAAAGCGAGAGGAAATCCTCTCGCTTTTTTCACATTTTAGAACTCAGAAGAACCTGGAGTTCTTGGGAATGGAATTACGTCACGGATGTTAGCCATGCCAGTGATGTACATTAGGAAGCGCTCGAAACCTAGACCGAATCCAGCGTGTTTTGTACCGCCGTATTTTCTAAGTTCTAAGTACCACCAGTAATCCTCTTCGTTCATACCTAATTCTTTAATTCTGTCTACTAAAACGTCCATTCTTTCTTCACGTTGGCTTCCGCCGATTAATTCGCCGATGCCAGGCACTAGAAGGTCAGTAGCAGCTACTGTTTTACCGTCTTCATTTAAACGCATGTAGAATGCTTTAATGTCTTTCGGATAGTCAGTTACGAATACAGGGCGTTTGAAGATTTCTTCTGATAAGTATCTTTCGTGCTCTGTTTGTAAGTCAATTCCCCATTCTACTGGGTATTTGAAATCAGCACCTGATTCTTGAAGCACTTTAATTGCTTCTGTATAAGTGATGCGACCGAAGTCAGAGTTAATTACGTTGTTCATGCGCTCAAGAACTGTTTTATCAACGAAGCTGTTGAAGAATTCCATTTCTTCTGGTGCATGCTCTAATACGTATTTCATTGCATATTTCAGCATATCTTCTGTAAGGTTCATTACGTCCCCTAGTTCAGCGAATGCAATCTCAGGCTCAACCATCCAGAACTCAGCAGCGTGGCGAGTTGTGTTTGAGTTTTCCGCACGGAATGTAGGTCCGAATGTGTATACATCACGGAATGCTAATGCATAAGCTTCAGCGTTCAGCTGTCCACTTACTGTTAAGTTTGTTTCTTTACCGAAGAAGTCTTTTGACTCATCAACTTTTCCGTCTTCACCTTTTGGTAGGTTATTTAAATCTTGCGTTGTTACGCGGAACATTTCGCCAGCACCTTCTGTATCACTACCAGTGATGATAGGTGTATGAACATGTACGAATCCACGCTCTTGGAAGAATTGGTGAATCGCAAATGCTGCGATAGAACGTACGCGGAACGTTGCAGAGAATGCATTTGTTCTTGGACGTAAGTGAGCGATTGTACGTAAGTATTCAAATGTATGACGCTTCTTTTGAAGTGGGTAATCAGAATCTGATAAGCCCTCGATATCAATTTTTTCTGCTTTAATTTCAAATGGTTGCTTCGCTCCAGGCGTTGCAATTACTTTACCTTCTACTTTAACTGAAGAGCTAAGTGGAAGTTTTGCAATTTCTTTGAAGTTCTCTAATTCTGTATCGAAAACGATTTGAACGCTTTTGAAGAAGCTACCGTCGTTTAATTCGATGAAACCAAATGCTTTTGAATCACGTAAGTTACGAATCCACCCTGATACTTGTACTGTTTGATCTGCATACTTTTCTGTATCTCTATACAGACTTTTTACTAATGTGTTTTCCATAGTGAAATTCTCCTTTGCTCATATATTTAAATACAAAAAAACCTTTCATCCATAAAGGGACGAAAGGTTAAACTTCGCGGTACCACCCAATTTGTCATAAAGACCAACTTTAACTCGTATGTAATACATACTTCCCGGTTTGTAACAGGCCGGATTCCCGTCTAAGTCTACTCTTGAATACAAGATTCAATTTCGGTTAGCAACTCCAAGGTGTTCTTCACATATACCGCCTCATCAGGCTCTCACCGTCCCTGACTCGCTTTGGATTATAGTATATACTACTTTTCCTTATCATCGTCTTTCATTTTGTTAAACTAAAATTAATGTACTACATTCGAGAGAAAGATGCAAGGTGTCGGAAAATATATGAGCGATTTTTGTAATATATCGACTTACCGACAGTGTCCGACAACTAACCCAATAAAAAAATTGCCGGAATATATCCGGCAATTTTCTAATTACTTACGTAACTCCGCACCGAATTTCTCTTCTACCGTTGTTAGTACACGGTTATGTGCTTCTGTTACTTCTTCGTCTGTTAATGTACGTTCTGCATCGAAGTAAGTCATAGAGAATGCAAGTGATTTCTTGCCTTCTTCCATTTTTTCACCTTCGTATAAGTCGAATAGTGTTACGTCTTTCAGAAGTTCTCCGCCAGCTTCAGCAATGACTTGCTTCATTTCACCAGCTTTTGTTTCTTTTGTTACTACAACAGCCATGTCACGTGTCATAGATGGGAAACGTGGAATTGCTGCGTAGTAAGTTTCTTCAGCGTCTGCACCGAATACTTTTACAAGAGATAATTCAAATACGAATGTATTTTTCACATCTAATTGTTTTTCTGCTTCTGGGTGCAATTGACCGATGAAACCAATTACTTCGCCATCTAATACGATGTCAGCTGTACGGCCTGGGTGCATACCTTCGCGTTTTGCTGGTGCATATGTGATTTGGTTTGCAACGCCAAGTACGTCGAATAGTCCTTCTAGTACACCTTTCACAACGAAGAAGTCTACTACTTTCTTCTCACCTTGCCATGCATGGTGAAGAGCAAGACCTGTCATAACACCTGCAAGATGTTGTTCTTCTTTCGGAAGTTCTCCTTCTTCTGTCGGTAAGAAGATAGAACCTACTTCGTATAAAGCAACGCTGTCGTTTTTACGAGCGACATTGTATGAAACTGCTTCTAGTAATTGCGGTACTAAGCTTAAACGAAGTTGGCTACGTTCTTCACTCATTGGAAGCGCAAGACCTACAGGCGCCTTTTCGTTTGGCTCAACCATATATTGTTTCGCTTTGTCAGCGCTTGTTAATGAATACGTGATTGCTTCATATAAACCAGCACCCTCTAAGAAGCGGCGTACTTTACGACGTTTCGTTTGTGCTGATGTTAATTTACCACGAGTCATCGTTCCAGAAGGTAATGTAACTGGAATGTGGTCATAACCGTATAGACGGCCCACTTCTTCTACTAAGTCTTCTGAAATTGTAATATCAGGACGACGTGCTGGTACATTCACGTGGAATGTTCCTTCTACTTCTGTGAATGGGAATTTCAAGTTTGTGAACATTGTACCCATTTCACTCGCAGAAATATTTGTACCTAATACACGGTTTACTTTTTCAGCAGTAACAGATACTGTACGCTCTTGTACTTGTAAGTTGTCAGCTTCTACTACACCTTCAAGTGCTTCACCGCCAGCATATTTCGCCATTAAAGCAGCTGCGTGTTGAATTGCTTCAAATGTACGTGTTGGGTCGATTCCTTTTTCGAAACGTGCACTTGATTCACTACGAAGACCTAAGTCTTTTGATGTACGACGTACTGTTTGACCTGCAAAATATGCAGACTCAATTAGAACGTTTACTGTCTCATTTGTAACTTCAGAATCCGCCCCGCCCATTACACCAGCAACAGCTAAAGCTTTCGTGCCGTTTGTAATTACAAGGTGGTGGCTTTGTAATGTACGCTCTTGATCATCTAACGTTTCAATTTTTTCGCCTTCTTTTGCAAGACGAACAACGATTTCTTTTGAACCTAATTTATCGTAATCGAATGCATGTAACGGTTGACCGTATTCCATTAAAATGTAGTTTGTAATATCAACTACGTTGCTAATTGGACGAATGCCAGCTGCCATAAGACGAGTTTGCATCCACATTGGTGATGGACCAATCTTTACGTTTTTAACCATTTTTGCAATGTATAATGGGTTTTCTTCTTTCGCTTCTACACTTACAGAAATATAATCAGAAGTTTTTTCTGCTGTTTCTTGTAAGTCGATAGCTGGAAGCTTTACTTCGCGGCCATAAATAGCAGCTACTTCGTAAGCAACACCTAACATGTTTAAGCAATCTGCACGGTTTGGTGTTAAGCCAAGCTCAAGTACTTCATCGTGTAAGTTTAAAATTTCAAGTGCATCTGCACCAACTTCAGCGTCACTTGGGAAGATGAAGATACCATCTGCGTATTCTTTTGAAACTAACTTTCCATCAATACCAAGCTCTTGAAGAGCACAAACCATACCGTGAGAAGCTTCACCGCGTAGTTTTGCTTTTTTGATTTTGAAGTTACCAGGAAGTACAGCTCCAACTTTTGCAACTGGTACTTTTAAACCTTTTGCAATGTTAGCAGCTCCACAAATAATTTGAACTGGCTCTTCTTCACCGATATCGATTAAGCATTTGCTTAATTTATCAGCTTCTGGGTGTTTTTCACATTCTAATACGTGACCAACTACAACACCTTTTACACCTTTATTTAATACTTCAACGCCTTCTACTTCAATACCACTTTTCGTGATTTTGTCTGCTAGTTCTTGTGCTGTTACATCTTTAATATCTACATACTCTTGTAACCAACGATATGATACGAACATACTTATCCTCTCCTTCCCTTACGCTCGTTTGAATTGTTGTAAGAAACGTACATCATTTGTATAGAAATGACGAATGTCATCTACTCCGTATTTCAACATTGCGATACGCTCTGCGCCCATACCGAATGCGAAACCTTGATATTCTTTTGAATCATAACCAGCCATTTCAAGTACGTTCGGGTGAACCATACCTGCGCCTAGAATTTCAATCCAGCCAGTTCCTTTACAAGTGCCGCAGCCTTTGCCATGACACATCATACAAGAAATATCCATCTCTACAGATGGCTCTGTGAATGGGAAGAAACTTGGACGAAGACGGATTTCACGATCTTCACCGAACATCTTTTTCACGAATACTTGCAGTGTACCTTTTAAGTCACTCATACGAATGTTTTTATCAATTACAAGACCTTCAATTTGCATGAACTGATGTGAATGCGTCGCATCGTCGTCATCACGGCGATACACTTTACCAGGACAAATAATTTTAATTGGGCCTTTTTCTTTATTATTTTCCATCGTACGTGCTTGCACAGAAGATGTATGTGTACGTAGTAACGTTTCTTCTGTGATGTAGAATGTATCTTGCATATCACGCGCTGGGTGATCTTTCGGTAAGTTTAGTGCTTCGAAGTTGTAGTAGTCTTTTTCTACTTCTGTTCCTTCAGCTACTTCATAACCCATACCGATGAATACATCTTCAATTTGCTCAACAACAGCCGTTAACGGATGGTGACAACCTGTTTCAACAGGACGACCTGGCAATGTAACATCAATTGTTTCAGTAGCTAATTTCGCTTCAATTACTGCTTTTTCTAAGTTACTAATTTTGTCGTCTAGACGCGTTTGAATCGCTTCACGTACTTCATTTACTAATGCTCCCATACGTGGACGCTCTTCTGCTGATAATTTTCCCATGCCGCGTAATACTTCTGTAATTGGACCTTTTTTTCCTAAATACGCTACGCGTACGTCGTTTAAGCCTTTCAGCTCTTTCGCTTCTTCAATAAGCTCTAACGCTTTTTGCTTTAGCTCTTTTAAACGTGCTTCCATTTTGGAACCCTCCTAATTTTAAAAATAAAAAAACCTCGCTCCCAAAAAGGGACGAGGTAAATTCGCGGTACCACCCTAAATTGACAGAACATGTCTGCCCACTCATTAGTTATAACGATCAATTCTGACCGGAACGCCTTTACATATACATGGTCCTGGCGTCAACTCCAGAGGTGAATTCACTTTCGTCTACCATAAGAATGCTTTCAGTCTACGACATTCTCTCCCTATATGGCGATTTTGTAAGCTACTCTTCTCTATCAACGTTTTTCGTTATTTAACTTTTAATATAATGTACTTCAACTTATTATAAGAAGTTTTTTATTTGTTCGCAACCGGGCTTTGCAAATAATACGTTAAAATCCCTGCTGCAACCGCAACATTTAATGATTCTGCCCCGCCGTAAATCGGAATATACAAGTTTTGATCCGTTTTTGCAAGAATTTCTTGGCGTACGCCATTTCCTTCATTTCCTACAATTAATGCAAAACTGCCAGCCGGCGTTACTTCACCATACGGAACTCCATTTTCAAGAGCTGTTCCATATACAGGAACGTTATTTTCTTTTAACTTGTCTACCCATTCTTCTAAGTTCCCTTTTACAATTGGTAAGTGGAAAATAGAGCCTTGTGTAGAGCGGAGTACTTTACTATTGTAAACATCAACACAACCTTCTCCAAGCACAACGGCGTGAATACCAGCTGCATCAGCTGTACGAATAATTGTTCCTAAATTACCTGGGTCTTGCAGGCCATCTAATAAAAGGAATTTCCCATCAGTAAGAGCTACTTCTTTCTCATGCTTCTCACAAACAGCAAATACACCTTGCGTCGTTTCTGTTTCACGAAGTATTTTTACAATCGCCTCAGGTACGATGTACATTTCCACATCATTAACTGTCCAATCTTTCGGAAGGTCTGTCTGATCTGAAACGATAAGTTCTGTTACAATTCCTGTCTTCAAAGCTTCCTCGACTAAGTGGAATCCTTCTACAAAAAATAAACCTTTTTTATCGCGTTCTTTTTTCGTTTGCAGCTTTTTCCACTGCTTTACACGCGGATTTTGTACTGAATCAATGTTTTTCATAATATGTATTTCCCTCTCTTCTTGTCTTATCATTATAGCCTATTTTTCATACATATTTACATAAAAAAGAACAAAAACTAACGTCAGTTTCAATTCTGAAGAAGAGGTGAAAGCAATGAGTTTTAATTTACGCGGTGCCGTATTAGCGAATGTATCTGGAAATTCACAAGATCAATTACAAGAAACAATCGTCGATGCAATTCAAAGCGGTGAAGAAAAAATGCTTCCAGGTCTTGGCGTTTTATTTGAAGTCATTTGGAAAAATGCTGATGAAAATGAAAAGCACGAAATGTTAGAAACACTAGAGCAAGGATTAAAAAAATAAGCAATTTGAAAATCACCTTTGCATAAGCTAAGGTGATTTTTTTGCAGAAAAATTTTTTCTTCTCCTAAACATTTCTACTTTACTAACGAACTATGATGGAGTACAATGTTCAAAATACATTTAAACCGATCGATTTTTCTTCATATACACCATAAGATAAAAGGAGTGAATGTTTTATGCACCGTATTACGCTTGAACAAATTTTTAAACACCACATTACACAAAAATACGTAAACCGTTCTGGAATGGTCCACGCGATCGCTGTCGCTTACCATGCGTTTCACCTAGCCAAAAAGCATCACGCCTCAGTCGATGCTGCCACAAAAGCTGGCTTCCTTCATGATATCGGACATCATACGTGGTACACAGGCGGCGAATGGGATTATGACTTATATAAAAAGAATGATATCCATGCAATTAAAGGCGCTGAAAGAGCACATAAATTACTTATTAGATTAGGAGAACATCCAAAACTAGCAAAAGAAATTTCTATTGCAATTCTTCTTCATACAGATTCTTTCTTAGTGGAACAAGAAATTGAAAGAACATCTCTTCAAAATATTATTAAATGGGCAGACGAAGCAGATGAAGAACCGGGCGGAGCGCATCATTATCGAACAATTTCTTATGAAAAAGCACTTAAAGCAATTCAGCAATTAGATCGATTGGTAGAGCGTGAATTGCAAATAGAGCAAGCAAAATTGAATAACAAGACAGAACATAGTTATCAATGAGAAAGAGGCATCACTACAGGGTGATACCTCTTTTATTATTTTATGGAAAATAAACCTTTATCCCGCATTAACGAGCAGTAAGACCCCCACCTCGAAATTCAGCAAAGACGAGGAAGTTAGGTGGAGAATCAACTGCCCGTAAAAGCCCGATTGGTGAGGGCTGATAATCAGTGGGGGATGAACCTCCCCAATGATTAAAGTTTCACTTTATATGTAATATTTAAATGTTACATTCAAAAACATCTTACTTTATAATTAAATATGCAAATATAAAAGAGGTGATTTTACAAATGCAACCCGTTACACAGCTTTCTAATGAACAAAAACACTCGATGTCATGGGGACAATTTATTAGCTCTGTTTTATTCGCCTTTTTTGGAACTGGACTTATTACTATGTTCCTCGCAATGCCATTAACAATTTATACAGCAGGTCTTACAGATAAAAAACAAGTTGCCCTGTATGAATCTATTGCAAATACTGCAAGTACCGTATTACAACTAGCTGTATTGTTATTCTTCATTTTTAAATTCGAACCCGCAAAAAAATTACTACTAAAATCTTTTAACTTTAAAACACTGAAAGAATGGCGCACATACGTATACTTACTTCTTTTCTTCGTTATCAACATCATACTCAATTACATCTTGTTAAATTATGTGTTCCAAGACGCAACAAAGCAGCAATCTTCCGCACTAAGCTTAGACGTCTTTAAGCAATATCAAATATTATTACTTCTCAGCTTTGCAATACTCACACCCATTTTTGAAGAACTTATTTTCCGTGGTTTTATACTTCGCTTCTTCTCAGAACGCTTTCCATTTTGGATTGCAGCCATCGTAACAAGTTTCTTCTTCGGTATCGCTCATACATACTCACTTGGGGTAATGGTAATTACTTTCTTTATGGGATTATTAATGGCCATTTTATGTAAAAAAACAAAGTCCATTATTCCAGCTATGTTATTTCATATTATGAATAACATATTGGCATTCTTGAGTTAAAAAGAGGTATCATCGCGATACCTCTCTTTACTCTTTTATCATAACTTCAAACTCTTCTGCGGTTAGCGTTTTTGATAATCCGTATCGTTATTACCCATTTCCTTCAATTTATATATACTCATTAATAATATCCAAAATAAACCTCATGTAGTAAAATATAACTTAATTCACATAAAGGAGTTTACATATGTTCAGTATTATTTGGATGCTTTTCACGCCACTTCTCTTACTATGCGGGATTGCTGGTGGTATTTTTTTAATAGTAACAGGGATTAAATATCGGAAATTACTCGTTGGTTTAATGGGGCTACTTAGCCTATCCTTTGTCACACTACCTTTTGTTCTTTTAAGTGTAGGGATTCATATCGATACAATTTTCCCGATTCCAACTGCTCTTTACTGGACCCTATTTTCTTTAACTGGATTATTAGCAGGGGTAAGTGGAGTACAAGCCAAAATTAAAAGTATACGTAATATGGGATTCATTATTTTTACCATTGGAATATTAGGTGTTATCTTCTGGGAGCTCATGTCTGTAGGTGATTCATTCTATATATAATATTTTTTAGCAACCTACAAATCGGAGGTAATACAGAAGTGTTTGGAATATTAACTTGGATGATTTTAGCTCTTACTTTAATGTTATGCGCATTTATCGTTGGTATTTTTTTAATTATTTATGGTATTAAATATCATAAATCACTCACTATTATAGCTGGTTTAATTAGCATATTACTTATCGTTGTTCCTATCGTTTGTATAGGTTCTGGAATAGATTTAGAGGGGATGGTTCCAATTTCGGGAACTTTATATTGGTGCTTCTTCTCTTTAGCTGGACTATTAGCTATTATAAGCGGCAGGCAAATATCGAGTATTTGTTCTATGGGGATAATTTTGTTTCTAGCAGGGCTGTGCTCCGTAACTGGTTATCATTTTTTATATCTCACTCTTTAAAAAGACAAAAAAGCAGGGAAATTAATTCCCTGCTTTTCTATTTGGTTTATTGCCTGATTGTAAGAAGAACGATAACACCCAAGCGATACCTGCTAGTATCGTTGCGATTAAGAAGGCATCGTTAATACCGTTAATTGCAGATAGCTTTGAAATTTGTCCATATAATAGTTGTGTGCTCATCGCGTCTCCTGCTTGAGCTGATCCAGCTAAGGCCGCTAAGCTTTGACCCATGCCGTGTACTTTATCAACTAAAATTGGGTTTGATGTTGTTAACATGTTGCCGTAATCAGCTACGTGAGCAGTCGTTTGTTGCGTCATAAGTGTAATTAAAATAGCTGTTCCGATTGAACCCGCTACTTGTCTTGACGTATTTTGCGTTGCTGTACCGTGAGAAATTAATTTCATCGGCAGCGCGTTCATACCAGCTGTCATAATTGGCATCATAATGAATGACATACCAATTGAACGTATAATGTAATCCGTCATAATAACGCTATACGGCGTATCCATCGATAATTTTGTAAATTCATATGTCGCATACGTCGTAATTGCCAATCCAATTATCGCTAATGGACGAATACCATATTTATCGAATAATTTACCCGCTACTGGTCCCATGATCCCCATAATTAATGATCCTGGAAGAAGTAGTAAACCAGATTCAATTGGCGTAAAGCCACGAATGTTTTGCAGATATACTGGAAGCAATAACATACCTCCGAATAATGCCATCGTAACGATTGCATTAATTACTAAAGTAAAAGTAAATACTGGATATTTAAATACTTGTAAATCAAGCATTTTATTGTCCGTTGTTAACTCTCTCCAAATAAATAACGCTAAACCAATTACACCGATAACAAGTGAAATAATGACTTCTGCACTAGTCCAACTATTATTTCCAGCTTCACTAAATCCGTACAATAAGCTTCCTAGTCCAATACTTGAACTAACCACACCGAATATATCTAATTTCGTTTTAGACACCGGCTGAGCTAGTGTAAAGAATTTTAAAGATAGGAACGTAATAATTAAACCAATAATAAACATCGCATAGAACATTAAGTTCCAGCTATAGTTTTCAATCACCCAACCTGTTACAGTTGGTCCGATAGCTGGTGCTAAAATCATCGCTACACCTAGTAATCCCATCGCCGCTCCGCGTTTATGAGGCGGGAATAACGTCATGAAGATATTCATACCAACCGGCATTAAAATACCCGCACCAACTGCTTGAATTACGCGACCTGTCATCATCATTGTAAAGTTTCCTGAAGTAGCACAAATGATAGATCCTACCGTGAAGAATAACATTGCTGCTACAAATAATTTACGATACGTAAATCGTGAAACTAAAAAGGCACTAATCGGTACTAAAATACCATTTACAAGCATGAAGCCTGTAATTAACCATTGTGCTGTTGAAGTTGATACATTAAATTCATTCATTAACGGAGGTAATGCAACGTTAATGATTGTTTGGTTTAAAATAGAAACGAACATGCCGAGAATTAATACAGCTACAACTGCTTTTACGTTCACATTCTCTACAGGCATAGACATTTGTTTTTTCGGCACTTCTTTTTCTTGTTTTACTTCTTCT
Organism: Bacillus sp. cl96; assembly: GCF_900100505.1. Classification (NCBI taxonomy): domain Bacteria; kingdom Bacillati; phylum Bacillota; class Bacilli; order Caryophanales; family Bacillaceae; genus Bacillus; species Bacillus sp. cl96. The sequence goes on along the minus strand of NZ_FNDM01000002.1, from coordinate 9,064 downwards.
TGCTTTCCTGTTTCTAACTCAACTACATTAGAAATTTCCGATTCTTGCTTTCGTTCAATTTCTTTCTCTTCTGTTTCAACTTTACTTACTTCTATTTTACTTACGGCTGGGACTTGTTCTTCTCCCATTTTCGTTTTTTTCTTTCGTAAAAGACGATTTACAAGGAAGAAGACGATTATACAAAATAGTGCATATCCTGCAATTACAATTGAGGACATCTCATCTCCCCCTTACTTATGAATACGAACTGTCACATTCATGCCAGGAACAATATTTACTGATTTGCTATGATCTAAAGAAATTTTAACTGGTACTACTTGTGTTACTTTCGTATAGTTCGCTGTTGCGTTGCTTGATGGCAACATAGAGAATGTATTCGCTGTTGTTAAGCCAACTTGTTCTACTTTTCCTGTTAACGTTGTATCTGGGTATGCATCTACATACACATCTACATCTTGACCTTTTTGAACATCATCAACATCTGTTTCTTCAATGTTTGCTGTTACCCATAAATTGTTCATATCAAATGCATAAGCAATCGGGCTACCCGCTCCAACGAAAGCATTTGTTGTCGCGTTTGATTGTACAACTGTTGCATTTTGTGGAATTGTTACATCTACTGTTTGTTCTCCATTAGCTGCCGCTACAGTAACAGTACCTAATTTATCGTTCTCATTATAATTTTTTCCTACTTCAGCTTTCCAGTCAGTTAGTTTACCTGCTACTGGTGAAGCAACCGGAATTACCTTTCCATCAATCTTTGCATTGTCTGTTTTTAAGTAATTTTCCGTTTGATTGTAATAGTAATAACCGCCAATACCGCCGCCAACTAGTACAATTAATGTGATAATGTTGATAATTACCATTCTTCGAAACTGATTCATTGCATTCCTCTCCTTATATCGCATATAATTTTTTTCTAAACTATTTATGTCCTTATTGTTTAGATTGTTTAATTGTTAATTATATTAACCTTTTAACAAAAAAATCACACCATCTGCAGCGTAAATCGAAACTTCTCTACCTGCGAGCGGTGCTGATTTCTGAAGGACTATCGTTTATAATTATAAATAATTATTTTGAATCTACAACCGACAATTTACGTATGAAATGTCGTTTAAACAACAATATAATACCAATATGTTGTTTAAGTATAGAAAATTAAACGAGGGGAAATAAAAATGTCTATTAAAAATACAAATGATCCACGTGTAAAACGGACGAGACAACTCATACAGGATGCTTTTGTCGCTTTAGTAGGCGAAAAAGGTTTTGAAAATGTTACTGTGCAACATATCGCAGAACGCGCTCCTGTAAACCGCGCTACATTTTATAGCCATTACCACGATAAATATGACTTACTAGACAAAAGCATTGAAGAAATGTTAGAAAAGCTAACTGAAGTAATTAAACCGAGAAATAGAAATAAAGAAGATTTCCAACTAACATTTGATTCGCCACATCCAAGTTTTTTGGCCTTGTTCGAACATATTGCAGAAAACACTAACTTCTATAACGTCATGCTTGGTGATAAAGCTGCTGGAAACTATACGTATAAGATGATGAAAGCAATTCAAACGCATTTAACATTAAGCCTCTCTATTTCACAACCTAACGATGAAAAACTAATGGTTCCACGCGATATTCTCATTAGTTATGTTACTGGTGCCCACCTAGGAATGATTATGTCATGGCTAAAAAGAGGGATGATATATACCCCGCATTTTATGGCGATGCAATTAACTCGTTTAATTATTTTAGGGGCTCATACTGCTGCAGGATTAGAAAGGCCTTTTTAAAACATAAAAAAGCGAAGGAGAAGCTCCTTCGCTTTTTCTATTAATTAAATGTAATGTTATGTACAGCCTCTTTATCAAGACGTTTAATAACTTCTACAATTAACTTCACTGCATTTTCATAATCATCACGATGTAACATTGCCGCATGAGAATGGATATAGCGCGTTGCAATTGTAATTGCCATAGAAGGAATACCATTTACAGCAATGTGAATCGCACCCGCATCCGTTCCTCCACCTGCTACTGAATCATATTGATACGGGATTTGTAATTCATCAGCAACATCAACTACGAAATCACGTAAACCTGTATGTCCAATAACAGAAGCATCATATAAAATGATTTGTGGTCCATCGCCCATTTTACTTTGTGCTTCTTTTGACGTTACACCCGGTGTATCTCCAGCGATACCAACATCTACTGCGAACGCGATATCTGGTTTAATATAATTCGCAGATGTTTTTGCGCCACGAAGACCAACTTCTTCTTGTACAGTTCCAACGCCATATACAACATTTGGATGCTTTTCATCTTTTAATTGTTTTAATACGTCAATTGCAATTGCACAACCGATTCGGTTATCCCATGCTTTTGCAAGTAACATTTTTTCATTCTTCATCACTTGGAATTCAAAGTAAGGTACAACTTGATCTCCTGGTCGTACGCCCCACTCCATCGCTTCTTCTTGGCTAGAAGCACCGATATCGATGAACATGTCTTTAATTTCAACTGGCTTTTTACGAGCTTCTGGAGGTAAAATGTGCGGTGGTTTTGAACCAATTACACCTGTTACATCTCCTTTACGCGTTACAATCGTCACGCGTTGCGCAAGCATAACTTGTGACCACCAGCCACCAACCGTTTGGAAGCGAAGGAAACCTTTGTCATCGATTTGTGTAATCATAAATCCAACTTCATCTAAATGACCTGCAACCATAATTTTCGGGCCGTTTTCTTCCCCTACTTTTTTCGCAACTAAACTCCCTAAATTATCAGTAGAAAGTTCGTCCGCAAACGGCTCAATATATTTCTTCATTACTTCACGTGGTTCACGCTCATTACCAGCAATACCACGTGCATCTGTTAATTCTTTTAGCATTGTCAATGTCGCGTCTAATTTTGTCATTGCCAACACCCTCCTTTTTCTTCAGTCAATTCATTATACAATAATTAAATTGAAATATTCAAAAATTAAATTAGTATCCTTGTGTTTGACGCTGATGATTTACTTCATTTTTATCTAAATATGCTTTTTCAATCTCTTCTTGTTCAAATTCAAGTGCTTGTCCAAGTCGAAGATAGCTCGTAAATAATTCAATATAGTTTGTAATAGATGGTTGATCTGTAAAACGAATTACTTTCGCATATGTGTCTAAGAAAATTTCCACTTGTGTTTTATTCGTCTGTGCACATTTATAGAATAGGAAGTTTTTATCAATACCTAAATCAATTCCGATTGATAAAATAAAATGCAAACCATCTACGTATTCTTCTAATATTACTTCACGTTCTGATGCTGGTTTGTTGCTCCAATATTTAAAACAACGTGTTTCATTTGCAAGTTCTCCAATTTCTACAAGAAGAGCTAACATTTTTTCTTTTAACAATTTTTTCGGTTGTAAGTCATGTTCTTTTGCAATACGGTCATCTAATTCTTTTTGTAATTTAAATAGTTGTAGTAAGTCCATTCTATTGTCCTCCTCCAACATCGCATTTTACGCAACAATGTTGTTTCATCTCAAAGTTCATTATTATGTTTCAGTTCTTATGAATAAGTCAGCTATCTAACTCTTTATAAAATAGCTTGTCCTTAATTTACAAATACGTTTCAGTCATCGCTCTTAAATTGTTCATCTGATGAAAGTTCCATATCATCTTTCCATTATAGCAGTGTCGTTTCAGCTAGGAAAGATACTCTTCTTTCCAAACGAGCAGAATTGAAAAAAGCCAGGAGTATTCTCCTGACTTCATATGTATATTCTTCTATACTGCTATAACTTTTATATTGATTTTGTCATATTGATAACAACATAGCCGTTAATCTTTAGAATTTCTTTCACTTCTAACTTCTATTTGAATACAAATAAAAAAACCTTAGAAGAAAATTCTTCTAAGGTTTCAACTAATTAATTAGTTAATGTTGTTTTTTGCAACTGTTGCTAATTCAGCGAAAGCTTTTTCGTCATGAACAGCTAAGTCAGCAAGCATCTTGCGGTTAACTTCGATGCCAGCATTTTTAAGACCGTGCATTAAGCGGCTGTAAGAAAGACCATTCATACGAGCTGCTGCGTTGATACGTGTAATCCATAATTTACGGAAGTCACGTTTCTTTTGACGGCGGTCACGGAATGCATACATTAGAGATTTCATAACCTGTTGGTTAGCAACCTTGAATAATGTATTTTTTGAACCGTAGTAACCTTTTGCTAATTTAATTACTTTTTTACGACGTTGACGAGTAACTGTACCACCTTTTACTCTTGGCATAATATTACCTCCTAATTGTTCTATATATCAGCCGAACTTATTTTAAGTTGTCAAGCATTTGACGAATGCGTTTGAAGTCACCAGCGCTTACTACACCAGCTTTACGTAGTTTACGTTTAGCTTTTGTAGATTTGTTAGCGAATAAATGGCTTGTGTAAGCGTGAGAACGTTTCAGTTTACCTGATCCAGTCTTTTTGAAACGCTTTGCAGCGCCGCGATGAGTTTTTTGTTTAGGCATAGGTATTTCCTCCTCTATCTATTACTTATCGTTTTTCGGTGCTAAAACTAAGAACATACTGCGTCCTTCCATTTTAGGCTTAGATTCAACTGTGCTAACTTCAGCACAAGCTTCTGAGAAGCGATCTAAAACACGTTGACCGATTTCTTTATGAGTAATGGCACGTCCTTTAAAGCGAATTGATGCTTTAACCTTGTCGCCTTTCTCTAAAAACTTGATAGCATTACGAAGTTTTGTGTTAAAGTCGTGTTCATCAATTGTTGGACTTAAACGAACTTCTTTCATGCTAATTACTTTTTGATTTTTGCGCTGCTCTTTTTCTTTCTTCTGTTGCTCAAAGCGGAATTTACCGTAGTCCATAATGCGGCATACTGGCGGTTTCGCATTTGGAGCAACTAATACTAAATCAAGATTAAGATTTGCAGCTAAGTCTAAAGCGTCATTACGAGACTTGATTCCAAGTTGATCGCCATTTGCGCCAACTAAACGTACTTCACGTGCACGAATTTGCTCGTTAATCATCATATCCTTGCTAATAGTAAGCCACCTCCAAGGTTTTCTCAGAACATATTTTGTAGTCATAGAACCCGAACAAAAAAAGTGCGGGCATACGACACCCACACTTGTAAAATCTTAAGTAAGAAATACATTTACCTGTTAACTGCGAATGCGTCCATCAGGTGAGAAGCGGGTGCTTCTACTTGTTCCACAAAACAATATTCTATTATCCTTGATGAGTTTATCATAGGACATGACGTCTGTCAAGAAGACGCGATGTGTTTTACTAACAACAAGAAATATTGTAACAAACAACTAACATACTTGCAATACTTTTTTATGATAAGTGTTACATGGTTATTTTTTCTAATTTTTCTCAAGTATATTACATAAAAAAGCCGCGGTATACCGCGGCTTTTTCTTATCGTTTTCCTTCTACTTTAATCATGTCAACAAAAGCATCTAATGCGATTGTTTCTGATTTTTGTTCACCATATTTACGTACGTTTACGCCGTTTTCAGTTACTTCATTGTCACCTACTACAAGCATGTACGGAATTTTTTGCATTTGTGCTTCACGGATTTTGTAACCGATCTTCTCTTCACGAGTGTCTAATTCAACACGGATACCAGCACGACGCAATTCGTCTTGTACTTTCTTCGCATAGTCTAAATGTACTTGCGGAGAAACTGGAATTACTTGTACTTGAACTGGAGCTAACCATGTTGGGAATGCACCTTTGTATTCTTCAATTAAGAAGGCTACAAAACGTTCCATAGTTGATACAACACCACGGTGAATTACAACTGGACGATGTTGTTTACCGTCTTCACCAACGTATGATAATTCAAAGCGTTCTGGAAGCAAGAAGTCTAATTGTACAGTTGAAAGTGTTTCGTCTTTTCCAAGAGCAGTACGAACTTGAACGTCAAGTTTTGGACCGTAGAATGCCGCTTCACCTTCAGCTTCATAGTAATCAAGACCCATTTCATCCATAGCTTCTTTTAACATACCTTGTGCTTTTTCCCACATCTCATCATCCGCATAATACTTTTTAGTATCTGCTGGGTCGCGGTAAGATAGACGGAATGAGTAGTTCTCTAAACCGAAATCTTTGTACACTTCTAGAGTTAAGTTTACAACACGTTTTAACTCTTCTTTAATTTGATCTGGACGAACGAAAATATGCGCATCGTTTAAAGTCATTCCGCGTACACGTTGTAATCCAGATAACGCACCTGACATTTCATAACGGTGCATTGTTCCAAGTTCCGCAATACGGATTGGTAATTCACGGTAGCTGTGAATATCATTTTTATAAACCATCATATGATGAGGACAGTTCATTGGACGAAGAACTAATTCTTCGTTATCCATTTCCATTGATGGGAACATGCCATCACGGTAGTGGTTCCAGTGACCAGAAGTTTCATAAAGCTCTCTGCTTCCTAGTACTGGAGTATATACGTGATCATAGCCTAAGCTTGCTTCTTTATCAACGATATAACGCTCGATAATACGACGAATTGTTGCACCCTTTGGTAACCAAAGTGGTAAACCTTGTCCTACTTTTTGGCTATTAGTAAATAGTTTTAATTCTTTACCTAATTTACGGTGATCGCGCTCTTTCGCTTCTTCAAGCATACGTAAGTGCTCATCTAATTCCGCTTTTTTAACGAATGCAGTACCGTAAATACGTTGTAGCATTTTATTATTGCTATCGCCGCGCCAGTAAGCACCTGCAACGCTTAATAATTTAAACACTTTAATTTTCCCTGTAGATGGAAGGTGAACACCACGACAAAGGTCGAAGAATTCGCCTTGCTCATAGATTGAAATAACTGCATCTTCTGGAAGATCGTTAATTAAATCTAATTTTAACTCATCGCCGATTTCTTCAAAGCGACGAATTGCTTCTGCACGTGGTACTTCATGACGAACGATTTCTAAGTTCTCGTTCACGATTTTTTGCATTTCTTTTTCGATTTTCTTGAAGTCTTCAACTGTAATTGCTTCTTCCATATCAATATCGTAGTAGAAGCCATTTTCAATTACTGGACCAATGCCGAGCTCAACCTTAACATCTTTATATAAACGTTTTAACGCTTGTGCTAAAAGGTGGGCTGTTGAATGGCGTAAAATATATAGGCCATCTTCAGAATCTAATGTGATGATAGAAACTGCACCATCTTCTTCGATTGGTGTAACAAGATCGATCATCTCATCGTTTAATTTTCCAGCTACAGCTTTTTTCTTTAAGCCTGGGCTAATAGAAGCTGCGATTTCTTCAGTTGTTACGCCTTTTGGAAACTCCTTCACAGCTCCATCAGGGAAAGTAATTTTAACTACATCTGCCATCACTGGTCACTCCTCTTTTTCTCAAAATAAAAAACACTCATCCCGTAAAAAGGGACGAGTGTTGAATTCGTGGTTCCACCCTTGTTCCAATTAACATAATTGTTAATTGCTCAAGTTCAACATAACGGTGTTGTCCGTTAGCAATTACTAGAAAAACCGTTCACTGCTAAAGTTTAGAGGTGGTAAGTAATAATCCCGTACTAGGAAGCTCACACCCTAAGGCTTCCCTCTCTGAAAATCGTAGAAAACTACTCATGTCCTCATCATGACATTTCAATATATTTCATTTATGTAGGTAATTATATGCTCAAAAACTTAGAAAATCAAGGGCGTTACCTTTATTTTTTAAATTTTTCACATTGCGCTCAAAATCATGTAATCCATGTAATTGGACGCGTTCTTGGAACACATTTCGCAAAGTAATAATCATATTATGGTCTTGTTCTTTCGTATATAAATAAATCTTTTTAGGCGAAATAGAAAGAAGCGGCGCAATTACTTTCGTATCAATATATACATCATTTTGCTTTAATAATTCCTCATCTATATATTGGACCAACTTCTCCTGTTTTAAACGTCTACCTTTATCATCATAAAAGATAAAGCTTTCATCAAAAATAAGATGCACGCAAGACAAACGTGATTTACGGCTACTTACTTGTTGCCGAAGCGTCTCAATGAACATTTGGTATTCTTGCTCCATCTTATATTCATCAATTGCCACTTCCGCAAGTTTAGCCACCATTTCCCTATATGTACGAAGACGAAAACGGATATATGATGAAAACGAGAATGAGAGCGGATCACAAAGCCAATTATTTAAAGAAGACTTAATATGTGACTCAAATGCGTTACGCGTTAAATCCTGAGCTACACCTTTTCTTCTTCCCTTTAAAATCTCATGTGCCATGTGCAATATTTGATGACACTCTTCTTGTTCTTCATAAAAAAACTTTTCTTTTAAAATCGTATAAATCCACTCATTTTGTTTCACATTCACAATGAAATACACCATTACTGGCAATAAGATTTTTTCAATATAATTCGATTCACGTACTGGTATGTGAATCACCACTTTTTGTTCCTGTAAATACACACTCGTTTCCTTATATAACACTTCCGCTCTTTTCAGCAATTGTCTATATACGTGCATAGCATCATTTTTTTCTTCGAAGCAAATTTCAATCACTTTTGTCCCCCCTTTTATCCCCGCTCTAAAGGACTGTATCTATACGTTACAAATCCTATAAGAGTCCGTCCCGCGTGAATTTCACTCTTAGTAGAATCACATTTCCTATCGTTAGAAAATCCACTCAATATGGCTTGCTAATTTTATATATATTAAGGGAGGGAGAAAAAAATGATACAAGCTACTATGAATTTTTATTGTATACTTTACTTATCAATAAAATGGGGCATCTGAATGTTTGAATATAAATTCGTAAAAGTCGAATTACATTGGGGGTTCACTCGCTCAAAACCAGCTGAAGACTACCAAGAAATTATTCAAGAACATGCTAGAGATGGCTGGAGGTTCGTACAGATTGTTGCCCCTACGTTTGGCAGTTCTGGACAACCTGAATATTTCGACCTCATATTTGAAAAGAAAATATCACTATAATACAAAAGAGCAAGCTTCTTGAAGTGACCCCTAAAAGTTAGACACGGTTATTTCATTAGGCA